>JAZDOK010000001.1:0-75273 GCA_043798715.1 bacterium | reverse complement strand
CAGTGTCGGTATTGGCGTAGGTTTCACCGTCGGCTTGGGTGTAGGCTTAGGCGTCGGTATTGGTGTCGGCTTAGGTGTGGGCTTGGGCGTAGGTTTCACCGTCGGCTTGGGCGTAGGTTTAGGCGTAGGCTTCACCGTTGGTTTAAGCGTCGGCTTTGCCGTGGGCTTAGGCGTAGGTTTCACCGTAGGCTTGGGTGTAGGCTTAAGCGTCGGTATTGGCGTGGGCTTAGGTGTGGGCTTAGGCGTAGGTTTCACCGTCGGCTTGGGCGTAGGTTTAGGCGTAGGCTTCACCGTTGGTTTAGGCGTCGGCTTTGCCGTGGGCTTGGTCGTTGCTTTCGTTTTCAGTTTCACATTTGGTTTGAAAATTTTATTTGGCATGGGTGCGATGGTGGGCTTGGGAACTTCGACGGTTCCGGGTTCATCGGAAGGAAGGGGAGAGAAATCCGTCGACGAGGGCATGGCAGAAGCCACGGGAGAAGCAGTAGTATTCGGAGAAGCATTGGAATTTGAAGCGAGGCTTAAATAAAGAGTTCTGACAACCGGATTTCCGCCGGACTTTTCTGAAGCCGCGGCCCATGCTCCCGTTCCAGAGGCGAACAAAAAAGCACAAAGAATGAAGGCTAATAAGCTTGTTTTACTTTTCACTAAATCAAACATAAGGCATCCAATCTACAATTCTGCTTTTTCGCGTGAAATCCTGCAAATCGGCGGCAAATATCCCTGTTTTTTATGCAAGTTCATGGGTGGAAGCGTTTGTTTATGATACTCAAAAGCTTATCTGCCTTGCTGCTGTTGATATTCTTGAGCTTATCGTGCTCTTTCAAGGCCTCTTCCTCCTGGTTTTCTGACACATACACGGCGCCGAGATTCAAATGGGCGTCTGCGTTGTCCGGTTCGATCCGGATCACTTGATTGAAACTCGAGATCGCTTCTTTGTAATAGTTGATAGCGGTATAGGCGATGCCCATTTTGAGGTAAGATTCGGCGAAGTCGGGCCTGATAGCGATAGCCTGTCTGTAGGAATCGATGGCTTTTCTGAAGCGACCTTGATTGGCATACATCCGGCCCAGAGTCAGGTGGGCATCGGCCAGCGAGCGCTGTGCTTCCTCAGTGCCTGGTTTAAGGGTGATGGCTTTTTCCAGCGCGGCAATGGATTCTTCGTCACGGCCGACAATACTGTATGTGATACCAAGTTTTACATATGCTTCCAGATAGTAAGGATGAATGCTGATAGCGTCTTTATAGGAGTCGATCTCATCCTGATAACGGCCCAGCTTGTCATAAACCGCACCCAGACGCAGGTGAATTTCTGCATCATTGGGATTTGTTTTGGAGGCCTCCTGATAGACGTTTATCGCGTCCTGGTAGAGTTCATTTTTCACGTAGTATTCGGCTTTCTCAAGGTAACTTCTGTCCGGTTTAGCTAAAACGCCGGCGGGCGCGGGGGAACTCTTGGGGATTTCCGGCGCGGGGGTTCCTTTGGCCTTTGCGGGAATGGCCAAAGCGGCCTTGGGCGGCTGTTTTTTCGCCGCTTTCTTTTTGGGTATTTTCTTTCCTTCGATAGAAGCCTGTAATTCAGCGGCTTTGTCCTTGTCCAGGGTTTTGAGAATCTTTAGGACGCCCAATGCTTGTTTTTTATCGCCCGTTTTTACGTATACAAGGCCCAGCTTCAACTGGACATCCGCATCATCCGGTTTTACGATCACAGCCTGTCTTAGAATCTCAACGGCTTCCAGGTTACTTTCGAGCTTCTCATAGGTGCCGGCAAGACTCAAGTAGGCTGTCGTGAAGTTCGGCTTGAAGTGGATAGCCTGCTTGTAGGATTCAACAGCCTCCTGCAGGCGTTCAGTCTTTTCATAAGTCGTACCAAGGTAGTAGTGGGCTTCCGCATACCTCGGGTTGAGATAAATGGCCACTCGCAATGCATCAATGGAGTCCTGGGAACGGCCCATAAGGCCGTAGGCACAGCCCAGTCCCGTATAGGCCATGGCATCATTAGGATTGATACGGATGGCTGCCTTATAAGCGTCCACGGCTTCCTGATTGCGCCCGAGAACACCATAAGCCAAGCCGAGTCCCATGTAGGCTTCTTTCTCGTCGGGCTTGGCGGCAATAGCTCTCTGGAAGGCTGAAATGGCCTCCAGGTGGCGGTTGTCCTTGAAATAGGATTTTCCCTCTTCCAAGCAGGCTTTTGCGTCCGCAGGCGTGGGCGAGGCAAGAGATGGAGCCGGCTGTTGGTCTGGCGGCTTGGCGGATTCTTGAGATCCTGCCGGCATGGTTGTCGGCGAAGTGGGTTTCTGATCCTCTGGAGGTCGCGTTTTTTCGATGAGAGGATATAGTTTGGCGGCTTTTGCGCTGTCAAGAGACTTGAGCAGGTTGAACTCATTCCAGGCGGCAGCCTTATTTTTCCTCAGGGCATAGATGATGCCCAGCCCGAGGTGAGCATCAGCGTTATTCGGGTCTATTTGTAGGGCTTGTTTATAGGATGCAAGGGCGTCGTCATAGCGATTGTTTACAAAATAAGCCTTGGCCCGCCCGACATATTTATTGGCCTCTTTAAGATCAGCGACGGATTTGGGCGGCGCTGGGGTCCAAGCTGGTCGCTTTGGCTGTTCTTCATTCTTTTTGAGGGTGTCGATGAGTTTGTAGAATCTCAATGCTTTCCCATAATTCAGCCTCCGGTATTTTTCAAATGCCTTTAAAGCGGAAGTCTTGTCTTTGAGGACGGTGTAAACGACCGCCAGCCCTTTGTATGCTTCAGCCTCGTTGGGATTGATGGCTATCGCCTGCTTGAAGGCCGACAGAGCATCCTGGAAGCGATTGCTCTTGAAATAGGCCTTGCCCTTTTCAACGAAGATCTTGGCATCCTGGACCGCTGAGATGCCCTTGAGCAGTCTGTTCGCTTTTTCTTTGTTGAGCCCCTTCAGAGCGTCATATTCCTGAATGGCGGAGGCCAGGTTGTGAAGTTTCAAATACAGCAGTCCCAGTTTTAAATGTGCATCCGGGTCATCAGGTTTGAGAGCGACAGCGTGTTTAAACGCATCAGCAGCTTCCTGGTGTCGGCCCAGTTTCTCATTGCAATTTCCAAGTTCCAGGAAAGCTTCAGGCAGGTTCGATTTGTAGTGGACGGCGCTTTTGAGGGACTCTGCCGCTTTCTGGTAAAGTCCTAGTTTCGCGTAGGCGGTTCCGGCGCAATAATGAGCTTGAGCAAAATCATATCTCAGACGGATGGCCTCTCTTGCGGCATTGATCGCTTCCTGATGGCGGCCAAGCTGTTCATAGGCCCAAGCCAATCCGGTGTAAGCCAGAGGCTCCGCCGGCCGGAAACTGAGGGCCTTTCTATAGGCTGAAGCCGCGTCTTGATAGCGGCCAAGGACGCTGTAGGCCAGCGCAATGTTCAAATGGGCCTCGGCGCTCTTCGGTGTCAGGCGGATGGCCTCTTGGAAGTCAGCGATAGCCTCAGCGTACTGGTAATTTTTGAAAGCGGCTTTCCCCTTTTCGATGTATGTCTGGGCCTCCCTGGCTTTCTGCCGGGTTTTCTCAAGTTCAAGGGTACGGATCAGGGAGAGAAGTTTTCTCGCCTTTGTTTTGTCCAGAGTTTGAAGCTTTTCGTATTCCTTCTGGGCTGAAGCTTTGTCCTTAAGGACTACATAGATTACGCCCATCCCCAAATGAGCTTCTGCATTTCTTGGATTCAGGCTGGCAGCTTCCTTGAAGGAATTGATCGCTTCTTTGTAATTTTCATCTTCGAAGAATTTTTTCCCTCTTTCCACCATTTGCTTTGCATTAGGCTTGGACACAGGCTTAAGCGTCGGCTTGGGTGTCGGCTTGGGCGTCGGCTTAAGCGTCGGCTTAGGTGTCGGCTTGGGCGTAGGCTTAAGCGTCGGCTTGGGCGTAGGCTTAAGCGTCGGCTTGGGCGTGGGCTTCACCGTCGGCTTAGGTGTCGGCTTAAGCGTCGGCTTAGGTGTCGGAATTAAAGTCGGTATAGGAGCGATCGTTGGTTTGGGTACAATACTCGGCGTTGAAGTTGCTGACGCCTTAGGCTTGGGCGTAGGCTTAAGTGTCGGCCTGGACGTAGGCTTAAGTGTCGGTTTAGGCACAGGCATCGCGCTTGGTGGTGAAATAATCGGTTTTGGGATAATTGTTGGCAGTGAAGTTGAAGGCAAGGTCATTTTGGGCGTCGGCGCGGGTTTAGGGCTAATTATTTGTATGGGTATTTCACCTGGCCTCGGCGTTACTGCAGGTGGAGGAGTTTTTCTTGCCTTGTGCGTTCTGATAGGTATCGGAGCAATTGTGATTTGAGGGATTAAAAATTGGCCCGGTTCAGGGGTGGCTATTTGCGAGGGCGTCGGTGGAAGCGCCTTCATAGGTGTCGGGGTAGGCTTCGCCGTCGGTATAGGTGTAGGCCTCACCGTGGGCTTGGGTGTAGGTTTCACCGTTGGCTTGGGTGTAGGTTTCACCGTGGGCCTGGGTGTAGGTTTCACCGTGGGCCTGGGTGTAGGTTTCACCGTGGGCCTGGGTGTAGGTTTAAGCGTGGGCTTGGGCGTAGGTTTCACCGTCGGCCTGGGCGTAGGTTTCACCGTGGGCTTAGGCGTAGGCTTCACCGTGGGCCTGGGTGTAGGTTTAAGCGTGGGCCTGGGCGTAGGTTTCACCGTGGGCCTGGGAGTAGGTTTCACCGTGGGCCTGGGCGTAGGTTTCACCGTCGGCCTGGGCGTAGGTTTCACCGTCGGCCTGGGCGTAGGTTTCACCGTCGGCTTGGGCGTAGGTTTCACCGTTGGCTTGGGCGTAGGCCTCACCGTTGGCTTGGGTGTAGGTTTCACCGTTGGCTTGGGTGTAGGTTTCACCGTGGGCTTGGGCGTAGGCCTCACCGTGGGCTTGGGCGTAGGCCTCACCGTGGGCTTGGGCGTAGGTTTGGGTTTGTGTTTTAGCGCAGGTCGTGCGCCTGGTGGTGCAATAGTCGGTTTCGGAATGGCCGGTTTGGGAATAATTGTTGGGAGTGGAGTTGAAGGCGAAGGTAAGATTATTTCGGGCGTCGGCACAGGTCGAGGAACAATCGTTTGTATGGGTACTTTAGTTATTTTCGGTGTTGCAACAGGAGGAGGAGTTCTTCTTGTTCTGGGCGTTCTGATAGGTATCGGAGCAATTGTGATTTGAGGGATAAAAAATTGGCCCGGTTCAGGTGTGATTGTTGGCGCGGGAGTTGAAGTTTCCTCAGGATTTGTCATCGCCAGAAGGAAAGGCCGGGCTGACTTTCCTGAGAGTAAATTGAGTGTTTTCCCCCTGTTTCCTGCCCAGGAATGGCTTCCTGCAAGCATGAGAATGCTGATTGCGATAAGGGAGAAAAACTTTATTTTCTTCGAACTCGAACCCAACATCAAGACCTCCGAATTTTTATTTTAATTTCTCGGGTTCTGCCTCTTCATTACCGGTCCTATTGTTCCTTTTAACCACATAGGATCTTTTTTCCTGTACTTTATTTAATCCCCAAAATTCTTCTTTATTAGGAACTTGTCCTGCTTAATATCACGCGGATTACATTTTTGGGGGGCCAAAAGCGACGATTCGGCATTGCGAAGATTCAAATTCCATCGCTTTCAGTGGAAAACAGCCGATCCACAGCCTCTGGTTTTTCACCAGATCGATGTCTCCTCCCAGATTTTCCGCATGAACCAGGCCTTTTGGAAAGAGTTTCAGGTGCATTACCTGGTAGTATTCTTCCTGAGGGAAGAGTTCATCCCAGCTTTTTTTATAGCTTTTCTTGATCTTTTTTTCTGCCTCCTCAAATAGCTTGGGATGCCACTGCCGGATGATCGTGTTCATGGGGTGATCGGCGCTCCCGCAATCCACTCCTATCCATTTCAGTTTCATATCCAGGGCCCAGGAATGAAAATCGGGGCCGGGCCCCGGGTGTTTGACAAAATAACGCACTTCGTCGGCTTCCGGCTCATACCAGGCATAACGGTGATAGCCGGTGTTGATGATCAGGATGTCCCCTTTCTTTACTTTTGCTTTTTTCATGAGCATCTCCGGAGTGTAGAGGTCATAATCACCAACTTCGTCAGAAATATCCACTACGACGCCAGGCCCGATCCACTCAGGGAGAGGCACCTGCCCTATGGTTCTCCCGTGCCCGTAGAAGTGAATCTCACCGTCCATATGAGTGCCCACATGGTGGCTCATAGTGATAATCTGACCATTGGCGCCTTGACCCATATGGGCCCCGGCAAGCCGCTTGAAGTACTGCACGCTCAGAGGGACATAGCTCGGCCAGGGAGGGGTGTGAACACTCAGGGGCTGGGTCAGATCGTACACTTTCATGGCATCCATGAGATTGAGAAAATCTTCCGTTTTCATTATTGGGCCTCCTTTTTGTTTCATGGCAACTCCATCGTCAATACATGACAATGAAGGAATTAAATTTACTCTCGGGTTCCTTCCAGGTGACCCGAACCCCTCTCACGTCGGAGTAGGAGGGACCGCGCCTCAGGTCTTCAAGAAATTCCATAAGTCTTTCCTCCTTGCCCTCCGCCAGTACTTCCACATTCCCATCCGGCAGATTTCTGACATATCCTTTCAGGTTGAGCCTTTCGGCCATTCGCATGGCGAAAAAGCGATACCCGACTCCCTGAACCTGCCCCTCGATTTTTATATGAAGCGCGCGATCGGCCATGCGGGGAAGTTCGGACTGCATCATTGGGTGCTGCCATTCCCGGAAGGGATGGGGGGAGCCGGGGGCGGCGGCGGCGGCGGAGCAGTCGCTTCCGGCTGAGGCGGGGGGATAGGAGGAGGTTGAGGAGTAAGCAGGGTTGGCGGCTTTTCATCCTCAAAGTCCAGTTCGTTTTCTTCCTCCGTCTGGGGCTCCTGGGGGACGACGACCTCTTCTTCGGGAGTAGTCGGCTCTGGCTGGGGTCTGGCCCTGGTATTCTCGGTCGCCGGGATGTTCTGTTTGTTATATTGCGGTTCGGTCGGGTGCAACTGGCAGAACTTTTTAGGAACTGTTCCGGCCTTGAACATTTCCTTGTGGGTACTGGGACAGCCGGGGGATGCCCGAAGGCCGCTTTCGTCGCAGATCATGACTTCATCGAGGTCTGATTTCTGTGTTTCAAAAGCCATGATTTTTTCTTTGGCCAGGGCGGACTTCATGAACTTGGCCCAGATGCCGGCGGGGATGTCTCCTCCATAGGAGTGTACCATGGGGCTGTAATCGTCATTGCCGATCCAGACAGCCGCAGCCATCTGGGGGGTGTAGCCGATGAACCAGGCGTCCCTGAAATCGTTGGTGGTCCCGGTCTTGCCTGCGGCGGGTCGCCCGATTTGGGCCGCAGTTCCGGTCCCGGCCTCGATGACTTTCTGGAGAATCCCGGTCATAGTCGAGGCGGTTGAGAAGGGAATGACCGCTTCCTGGTAGGGGTTGGTGTTGTCCTCAATGACGTTGCCCTCAAAATCCTTTATCAGCTTGACCGGTATGGGTTCGACTTTTATGCCGCCGTGTGCCAGCACTCCGAAGGCGGAGGCCATCTGGAGGGGGGTGACTACTGAGGAGCCCAAGGCCAGGGAAAGATTGGGTTCCAGCTTTTCTTTGATGCCCATTCTATAGGCGTAGTCAATGACTTTGCCGGGTCCCAGTTTTTCGATCATCCGAACGGCACACACGTTTCGGGAAAACTGGAGGGCCTGGGTCAGGGTGATGGAGCCCCAGTAACCACCATCCGAATTACGAGGGCTCCAGGTGGTGCCGTCCACCATCGGATAGCTGATTGGGGAATCCTGTATGATGGTAGTCGGGGTAAAACCGCTGTCAATGGCGGCCGTATAGACGAAGACCTTGAAGGCTGAACCGGGCTGTCTTCTGGCCTGCCAGGCCCTGTTGAACTGGCTTTTCGTGTCGAATTTCACGCCTCCCACCATGGCCCGGATATAGCCGGTCTTGGGCTCCAGGGCCGCCAGAGCGCCCTGGTGACAGTTGTACCCCGCCATGAGGCCTCTTTTTACACCCTCGGCCAAGGCTTTCTGGGCTGTTTCCTGCATGGAGACGTTCATGGTCGTATAAACTTTGAGGCCTCCCCGGAAGATCACCTCCGGTTCGTACTTTGAAAAAAGGTAATGGACAACGTAGGTGGTAAAGTAGGGGTACTTGTAGGTGTGAAATTCTTCTTTCGTCTGTGCCAGCTTCAGTGGCGCATGAAGGGCCTCCCTGGCCTTCTTAAAGCTGATGTAGCCGTTGGCGACCATGCGCTGGAGTACCAGGGCCTGGCGTTCCTTGGCCAGCTTGAAATTGACCTTGGGAGAATAAAGGGAGGGGGCCTGGGGGAGACCCGCCAGCATGGAGGCCTCAGCCAGGTTCAGGGAACCGGCGTTTTTTCCGAAGTAAGTGTGGGCGGCGGATTCGACGCCATAGGCGGAGGATCCGAAGTAGATCTGGTTGAGGTAAAGCTCCAGGATTTCCTCCTTGGTGAACCGGCGCTCAATCTGAATGGCCAGAAGTGCCTCCTGAATTTTTCTCTGGATTGAGACCTGCGGAGAGAGGAATATGCCCCGGGCGAGCTGCTGGGTTATGGTGCTGGCGCCCTGGAGGGGCTCATGGCGCAGGTTGGCCCGGATGGCTCGCAGTATGCCCTTGAAGTCTATGCCGAAGTGGTGATAAAAGCGTTCGTCTTCAATGGAAATTATAGAATCTTTGAGCACCTGGGGCATCTTGGAGATGGGGACCCAGGTCCTGTTTTCCTTGTAGATACTCCCGATCAGAGTTCCATCCGAGGCGAAAATCTGGGTGGATTCGCTGGGCTGAAAAAACTTCAACTGCTCGATGTTCGGCAGGTTTTGAGAGGCGCTGCTGATCAGGCCCAGGGCAAATCCCAGGAATGAAAGGCAGAAGAGCATCAGGAGCAGAAAAATGGCGATCAGCCAGCGCCGTTTTTTCTTTTTCGGGGCGGGATTCCGCGGCTCGTTAACCTCTGAAGCGTTTTGTTCGGTCATCAAACTTCTTCTTCCCTCGTCTCCGCCAGGCTCCCAAGGATGCCGTTGATGAATTTTCCGGAATCTTCCGTGCCGTAAATCTTGGAAAGCTCAACGGCCTCGTTGATGGTAACGGAGGCGGGTATGTCCTCCCGGTAGAGAATTTCGCAGACGGCCATTCTCAGAATGTTCTTGTCAACGTGGGCGATGCGCTCCAGGCGCCAATTTTTTGATTTTTCAGAGATAATCCGGTCAATCTCGGTCAGATTTTCACAGGTCGTCCGCACCACGCTCCCGGCATAGTCAACGATCTTCGGGTTTTGCACCCGCCCCAGGGCGTACTGAAGCGATTCTTCCAAACCGCATTTTCCCACGTCCATCTGGAAGAGGGTTTTTAAAATAATTTCCCTGGCTTTTCTGCGTTTTCCCATGTTTTCTATTTCCTGCCGATCCCTGCGATTACGCGGGCTCTGCCGGAGAGGTCATTTAAGACGCGAATCTCCCGGAAGGCCCCCGTCTCCTTAAAGAGCTTCCTTAAGCCGTTTTCCTGATTAAGGCCCATCTCAAATACTAAAAAACCCCCTTCGCTCAGATACGGGGCATATTCAAAAAGTATTCTTCTGTAAAAATCCATTCCATCCCTGCCTGCCCGGAGCGCAATTTCGGGCTCGAAGAGGCGGACATTGTCTTCGAGGCGCTCCCATTCTTCATCCGGCACGTACGGCGGGTTGGAAATAATGCCGTCAAAGGGAAGAGAACCGGCAGGCAGAGCGGAAAAAAGGTCGCTTTTTATAAAAGTGATCCGTCCCTGCACTTCGTGAAACTCCGCGTTAAGACGGGCCGTCGTAAGAGCCTCTTCGGAAATATCTACGGCCGTGATTCGGGCATCAGGGAGGTAGTTGGCCATGCTTGCCGCGATGGCCCCACAGCCCGTGCCGAGATCCAGGAGCAAAGGGGCTCTCAGCGAGAGCTCATGGATGATGGAGAGTGCTCCCTCGACCAGTGTCTCCGTCTCGGGGCGGGGAATGAGTACGGAAGGATTCACCTTGAAAGAAAGGGACATGAATTCCTTTTTACCCGTTATGTAGGCGACCGGCATTTTCCTGAGGCGCATAGAAATCAGACGTTCGAACAGCGCTGTCTCATGGGAGGATATCTGCAGCTCCCGGTGAGCATAAAGCTCGGTCCGTGTTTTACCCAGCGCCTCGCCGAGCAGGACTTCGGCGTCCAGGGAGGGGGTGCGGAAGCCCTGGCCTTCCAGGAGAGAGGCGGCGCGCTCCAGGGTTTTGCCTATGGAGAGGTCTTTGACGGGAGTTTGGAAATTCGGGGATCTTTCAGGCATCATTAAATAAGCTCTTTTAAGAGTTCCTCCTGTTCGGATAGGACGAGCGCCTGGAGCATCTCATCCAGTTCCCCGGCCAGGAATCTCTCGATACTGTGCACAGTCAGGCCGATACGGTGATCGGTCACCCGGCTCTGGGGGAAATTGTAGGTGCGGATTTTCTCGCTCCGGTCCCCCCGCCCGACCTGCGAGCGGCGGGCCTGGGCGATTTCCTGCTCCTGCTGGGCCATGAGGCGCTCCAGGATCGTGGAGCGCAAAATCCTCATGGCCTTTTCACGGTTCTGGTGCTGTGAGCGTTCGTCCTGGCAGGCCACTACGATGCCGGTGGGAAGGTGGGTGATGCGGATTGCCGAGTCGGTCTTGTTCACGTGCTGGCCCCCGGCTCCTGATGAGCGGTAGGTGTCAATCCTGAGCTCCTGCGGGTTTATCTGCACGTCCACATCTTCCGCCTCCGCGAGGACGGCCACGGTCACCGTGGAGGTATGGATCCGGCCGCTGGCCTCGGTGGCCGGTACGCGCTGAACGCGGTGGACGCCGCTTTCGAATTTCATCTCGGACCAGACGCCGGAGCCGGCGATGGAAAAAACGACCTCCTTGAACCCCCCCAGTTCGGTCGGGTTCGAGTTCATGACCTCGTACTTCCAGCCCCGCCGCTCTGCATACCTCGTGTACATGCGGAAGAGCTCTCCGGCGAAGAGAGCCGCCTCTTCTCCGCCGGCGCCGCCGCGTATTTCCATGATGATGTTCCGGTCGGCGTAAGGATCCTTCGGCAGGAGAAGGAGCTGGAGCGATTGTTCCTGTTCGTTTTTGCTTTTCTGAAATTTCTCGATTTCCTGTTCCAGGAAGACTCTGAAATCGGGGTCCTGTTCCGCCCGAAGCATTTTCTGAGCCTCTTCCAGTTCCCCCAGGAGCTTCCTGTAATTATTGAAACGGTGGACCACCTCTTCGATGGAGGCCCTCTCCTTGGCGACTTTATGATACTCGTGAATATTGCTGATCAACTCCTGGTCACAGAGTCTTTTCGTCAGTTCATCATATTTTTTTTCATAGCTCAACAGTTTTTCTATCAAGGAAACCACCTCTTATTTCAACATCATAAATCCGGCAAATCCTGAAAGGATGACGGTCAGACTGTAATCCACCTTTCCCCACAGGGTAAGGAGGAAGGCCGCTCCCCCGATGGCCCAGGCCGTAAGGGAGGGGAAGGCAGGGACTCCGAGATCCAGGAGGACAGCCAGCAGTAGGCCGATGACAACCGGCAGGACAACTCTTGAGAAACTCTTTAGATCCTGTTCCCGGCAATATCGGCAGTAGAAAGCCGAGAGAAGAAGCATGATCAGGAAGGAAGGAAGAAACATCCCCGCGGTTGCGGCCAGGGCTCCTCCTAATCCTCCCACCCGATATCCGATGAAAGTCGCGCTGATCGCCACCGGCCCCGGGGTGACCTGCCCCACGGCGATGGCATTCAAAAAGGCATCGTTGGTCAGCCATCCCAGATGGTCCACGATCTCGCTTTTCATTAGAGGAATGGCGGCATAACCGCCCCCGAAGACGCAGGTGCCGAGCTTGAGAAAAAC
Organism: bacterium; assembly: GCA_043798715.1. Lineage (GTDB taxonomy): Bacteria > Vulcanimicrobiota > JAZDOK01 > JAZDOK01 > JAZDOK01 > JAZDOK01. The sequence continues at coordinate 63,399 of JAZDOK010000001.1, read as the reverse complement.
CAGAAAGAGGTTCAGCACGTTTTTATTCTCCCTTTAAGAACTGAGACGACGACGGCAATCAGGACGGCTCCCAGCATTACGTAGAGAGAGTGAATATTCAGGAAGAAGATGAGGGTGAAAGAGGCCAGGGCCAGAAGGAGGGGAAGGGCGCTTCGAAGGTGGGCCATGGCGAGCCTGGCGGTGACCGCCGCCAGAATTCCCAGGATCGCCGGGGTGACTCCATTCAGAATGGCCTGGAAGGAAGAAGAAGCGGAGAATCTGCCGAAAAGAGCTGCGATCAGGAGCACCAGGCAGAAGGATGGAAAAAGGAGGCTGAGTATTGCCAGCGCTCCTCCCGGGACTCCCTTGAGACGGTAGCCGATGAAGGCGGCCAGGTTCGTCATGACCGGGCCCGGAGCCAGTTGCGCCAGGGCCAGGCCGCGAAGAAACTCATCCTGGGGCATCCATCCGCGGACCTTCACGATCTCCTGCTCGATGAAGGTGATCCCGGCATAGCCCCCGCCGAAGCTCAATGTTCCGATTTTAAGAAATGCCAGGGCGAGGCGCAAAGCGTTCACGGTACTTCCACATCTGAAGAGGAAGGCTCGGAACCGGGAACCTGGTGGCAGGTGCGGCATCGGGCCTCGTATTTTTCACTGGCTCCGATAGCGATGGTGGGGCTGTCAAAACGGGCGGGGGCGCCGTCTATGAGGCGCTGGGAGCGGCTCGCGGTGCTTCCGCAGACGGAGCAGATTGCCTGGAGCTTGTCCGCAACTTCGGCGACGGCCAGAAGAGTGGGCATCGGGCCGAATGGCCGGCCCCTGAAGTCCTGATCCAGGCCGGCTACGATCACGCGGATGCCCCGGTCGGCCAGTTTCTGACAGACCGGGACGACCTCATCCGAGAAAAACTGGATTTCGTCAATGGCCACTACGTGCGTTTCCGGGCGAATTTGCTTGAGGATGAGGGAAGGATTTTTTTCATCAACCAGAACGCAGTCGGTCGCCAGGCCGCTGTGCGAGCAGATATTTCCCGAGCGGGTGTCCAGGGTCGGCTTGAAGACCTGCACCTTCTGGCGGGCTATCTCCGCGCGGCGGACCCGGCGGATTAATTCCTCGCTTTTACCGCTGAACATGCTGCCGCAGATGGCCTCGATCCATCCGCCTGAAAATTGCATCATGGCCGTCCTCTTTTCACCCTGTCGGATTTCATCTTTTTTTCACAGGCCGCGTCGCCCTCGGGACAGGTACCTTCCCGGCACGGCGGCCCCGCCGATTTGAAGAGTTCCGCCGCCGCCGGGCGCACCTCTTTCAACATCAGTCCGGCCAGTTCCCTTATTTCCCACTGCGCCTTCCGGCATAAGCGGAGGGAAAAAAAATGCAGAAGTTCCCGTGCGTTCATGGTGAGGACTATCTTGGTCATGGCCGCGGATGGGATGACGTAGCGGGCGTCCTCGGGCGGGACGTCCGACTCAATCAGTTGGGAGTAGAGATCGGAGGCATCCCGGAAGAGTTTCTCGACGCGCGCTTTAAGATCCGGCCGCTTCCCGATGCCGGGTGGAACCACGTATTCTCCTCCGGCCCCCATCCGCACGTGCCGCTGGCTCTGCTGGGAGTAGGAGGCCAGGCGGTGGCGGACGAGCTGGTGGCTGGTGACGCGGGAGATGCCCTCTACGGCGAAAGTAAAGGAGGCATGTTCGAGGACCGAGTGGTGCCCGGCGGAAAGACAATCGCTGATGCGCCGGGAAGCTTTTTTCCTGTCAAGATCCTTAAGAAGCTGTTCCGCTCCCGCCGCTGCATAGCATTGAAAGGCCGCTGCAGCCACAATCTCCTCGGGACTTCCGGTATGGCCGATCAGGGAAACTTTCATATATTTCCCCCCAAAAAAATAGAGAGCCCCGGCTCTCTAGGCGCCCGGAGGCGCGGGGGCCTCCGGAAAAAAATTATGGCTAGGCCTCTTCCTTTATTCCGTAACGCTGACGGAATTTTTCGACCTGGCCCTCCTTGGTCGATAATTGTTTCTGCTTGCCCGTATAAAAGGGATGGCATTGGGAGCAGTGTTCGGTCTTGAGCTCCTTAATGGTGGAAAAACTCTTGAAGCTGGACCCGCAACTGCAGGTCACCGTCACTTCGTGCCACGCAGGATGAATCTTCTCTTTCATGGTTACACCTCGCCCAAAATAATGACGGGGCTCATTATAGCACAAAGCTTTTGACTTGACAACTCGATTTTATCCCGTGAGCTGCCGGCTGTCGGCTGACAGCGATCAGATCTCATACGAAAGTCACTCAGGGGGCCTCTGTCGCCGCGGTCAATGGGCAGGGACACTCAGGCGCGGTGCTTTGGGCGATGGGTCACTTCATCCAGCTTTTCTTTGACCCAAATACGGGCCAGAGTGGAATGACCGATGCCCTTATACCGGGCTAATTTTTTCAGCAACTGGACGTCCCGGGCGTCCAGCCTTACCGATAAGGTCTGCTTCTGGGGTAATTCAAATGCAACCTCAGAGGCAAGCTCCAGATCCTCATCAAAGTCAGCCAGGGAATGAGTCTCCCAGAAAGCAGCGGCCTCCTCGTCCTTCTTGAAAGACGGAATTTTTGCCATTTCAATCACCTTCTTCCATAACGGCTTCGCTCTTTTGAATCCATCTCCCGGGCCGTGATGACCCGCGCTTCGCCTTTCCTCTTTGGGCGGAAGACGATAAAGATATAGCGGCCGCCCGCCGTTTTGCCAAGCACATAGTACAAATTAAGGCCCGGCCGATTTCTTGACTTCTTCCCCTTTTCAATCCGCGGCTTGGGGTCTTCGCAGGTGCATATTTCCTCGACCTCCTCCGGAGTTACCTCATGTCGGGCGATATGGGCGCGATTTTCTTCATCCCATAGGAGCTTTATTAACTTCATCGTCTTGCCTTCATTTGTATTATATCATATTTTTATGTATTACAAAAGCATTATTCTTTTTTTATGATTTTCTTTCATGCATGAACGTAAGCATTCTCCAATACGGGGCTGTCGGGGGTATTCCCCACGAAAGTACACCGTCGATTTTCCCAGCGTGAAAATCGCGATTCGGTGCTCAGCCTCGCTCGTCCCGCCTTTGGCGGGACACCGTGCCCGCTCGGCCTCCGCAACGCCTTTCTTAGGGAAACACCCCCTCCTCCCCTTTCTTTCAATTATAGATCTCGTATGGGGGCCTCTGTCGCCGGTTCAAAAGGCCGTCTCAGGCAGTCTTGGAGACAGGATCGGACTTTCTGAAAGGCTCTGGCGCGGTGGCTGATCCTGTTTTTCTCCTCTGAAGAAAGCTCGGCCATGGTCTTGCCGAATTCGGGAAGAAAAAAGATGGGGTCGTAGCCGAAGCCGTGTTCGCCGCTGGGTTCGTGGGCAATCACGCCTTCGCATATGCCGCTGAAGGTCTCGATCCGGCCTCCGGGGAAGGCCAGGGTGGCGGTGCAGATGAAACGGGCGGTTCGTTTATTCTCGGGGATTTCTTTAAGAAGCGAGAGAATCATCCTGTTTTTCTCTGCAAAAGAGAGGTTCTCTCCCCCGAAACGGGCCGAAAAAATCCCCGGAGCTCCGTCCAGGGCGTCCACCTCAAGGCCTGAATCGTCCGCCAGGGTGAGCACGGAGGTCGCGTCCAGGACGCACAGCGCTTTTTTCCGGGAGTTTTCCTCGTAACTGTTCCCGTCTTCACTTAAAGGAGGAAGATCGGGATAATCGGAAAGGGTCCGGATGTCCAGGGGCAGGCCGGCAAGAAGCTCCGAGATTTCTCGGACCTTATGCTGGTTAGCCGTTGCCAGAAGGACTCTTATCATTCTTCATGTTGTTGATTTCAGTCCAGCGTTCGTCTATCTGCCACTGCTGGGCCTTGATTTCCTGGCATATACGGATGAGTTCGGGGTCCTGAATCATGTTTTTGGTATACTCTTCATAGACCTTGTTGGCCAGTTCCTTCATGAAACTGGTCTTCTTCCGCTTGAATTCCGCAACATCAAGCTTGAGACGCTCGATCCGCATCATCTTCTCGGATGAGCGGATGGCCATGTCAAGTCCTTTTTTTGCCTGCTGACCGACTTTGTCAAAAAGGGACATCTTCATTCCCCCTCGAATTTTGATTGAGTGAAATTCTCGTTGGCGGGAGAATTTCCCTTTATTTTTTTCATCCTGGAGGCTTAATTTGTTTTCGGAACCCGATTTTCATCCTTTCAGCGTGGGCTCGGAGCATCTGCTGGCCGGCGAACGCGGGGGACTCTACCTTTTGGATGATGAGGCCTGGCAGGCTCTGAGCGGCTTAAGCGGGGCGAAAGACGAGGTTATAAAAGAACTCGAATTTATCCGAAGCCGGGAAGAAATCCGGACCGCACCCCCTCTCCCTTCGCCCTCGAGGCCGCTCAAGGCACTCTGCCTCAACGTCTCCCACCGGTGCAACCTCTCCTGCGGGTATTGCTTTGCCTCTTATGCCTCTCCTGCCGCCGAAGAAGGCGATATGCCCTTTGAGGTGGCCCGGGCCGCCATTGATTTTTTGCTCAGCCGTTCCGGAGATCGAAAAAAACTGCAGGTGGATTTTTTCGGGGGGGAACCTCTGCTGAATTTCTCCGTAGTCAAGGAGACGCTTGCCTATGGCCGATCAGCCGCCGAAAAGGCCGGGAAAATCATCGCTTTCACCCTTACTACCACTGCCATTCTTCTCAATGACGAGGTCCTGAATTTTCTGAACCAGAACGGCCTGAGCCTTATTCTCAGCCTGGACGGGCCGCCGGAGATCAACGACCGGATGCGCCGTTTTCCCAATCAGGATGGCTCCTACGCGAAGGTGCTTCCCGGGATCCTTAAAGCCGTCCGCTCGCGCCGTGGTGAAAACTATTACGTGCGGGGAACATATACCCGGGAGAGTCTTCGCTTCTCGGAGACGGCCCGGCATTTTCTGGATCAGGGGATAGAAAATTTCTCTTTGGAGCCGGTTATCGCCAGGCCCGAGTCTCCCCTTTCAATCCGCCAGGAGGACCTGCCGGTGCTTGAGGAAGAGTATGAAAAACTGACCGGGCTTTACCTTGAGCGCTGGAGAGAGGGTCGGCCCTTCACCTTTTTTCATTTTATGATCTCCCTTGATACCCCGCTCTGCGTGGCCAGGAGGCTCTCGGGATGCGGAGCCGGGGTGGAGTACCTGGCGGTGACCCCCGGCGGGCAGGTCTTCCCCTGCCACCAGTTCATAGGAAGGGACGGCTTCCTGATGGGAAATGTTTTAAGCGGTGAGGTCCAGGCGGATCTTAAGGAAAAATTTGCGGCGGCCCATCTTTTCGCCAAGGAGCGATGCCCCGAATGCTGGGCCAAGTATTACTGCAGCGGGGGCTGTCACGCTAACGCCCACCTGGTCAATGGGGACATCCTAAAGCCGGACTTAGTCGCCTGCCGCCTCCAGCAGAAGCGCACCGAATGCGCTCTCTATATCCAGGCCAAGACCACTGCCGGTTGACGACCGGGACGATTCCCGTCCCGATTCAAATCAGCAGTCAGGAAGCTTTCTGAGCGCCATTGCAATTGATCAGGTATCGGCCGGTAGGGATTGGCCTCATGGTTGCGGTAAGGACTTCCCGGGCCTCAGTATCAAAAGTAAGGGTCGTTTCCCCCAGGTATTTAGCGGATTGACCGGCTTCCACGATATAGGTCTGGCTGGGATATTTGCCGACGACGATAGGTTCCTCGGTTACGAAGTGGTCGTGGCCTCCGATGATGAGGTCCACCCCCGGGACGGCGGCCGCGGATTTTCTGTCGTCTGCAAGGCCCTGGTGCGTGAGTCCGATAACGATGTCGGCCCCCTTTTCCTTGACCTCGGCCACGTATTTCTTCAGAGATTCATTCTCTCCCAGCTTGATCAGATCTTTGCCGACTTCGGGATGCGCCGGGGTCGCCATGTCTTCAGTGACGATACCGATAAAGGCCACTTTGACGCCGTCTATTTCCTTTATTACGTAAGGCTTAAGGCCGTGTATCGGCTGGCCGGTATTTTTATCAAGGACGTTGGCGCACAGGACGTCGGGTTTCAACTGGCTTAGCAATTCCTTTTGGAGAGTCGTATTGGGCCACTGGAATTCGTGATTTCCAAGAGCGGTGACGTTGTAGAGGTTCGCGTTCACGAATTCCGGCATCGGCTCGAAATGATTGGTTTCGGAATAAGGAAAATTGTAGGCCAGATCTCCGCAGTCCACCAGAATGGCGTTGGGATTCTCTTTTATCATCGCGGCGATCGCCGCGGAGAGGGCCGGCAGGTTTTTCAGGTTTCCATGAATGTCGTTGGTATGCAGGATGGTTATTTTTGTCAGTTTCCGGCCATCGAGAGACGGATGCGATTCAGGGTTTAAGGAGGCTCCTTCCGAAGGCGAGGGCTTTTGTTTGTCCGCTTTCTGCGTTCTCCGTTTTGAATCGGCTTTGCGCGGTTCGTAGGTGTCGCGGGGCTCGACATCATCATGATTGGAGCGGCTGGGACCATCAGCCAATGGATGTCTTTTAATTTCCGGGAACGAAATATTTACATTAGGTACATCCACAACAATCCCTCCGTTTATCTAATAGGTTTAGAGGTGCCGCCGGTCTTTTCGTATCATTCCTTCCGAGACTTCTTCTTAAATACATTATACCACGAAATGTCAATTTTTTTTCATCAGCGCCTGGATAAACTTGAGCACTTGCATATTGTAGGGGTCATCCCTGAGAATCTGCCGGTATTGCTCCATGGCCTCCTCCGCCTTCCCCATTCTTAGGAGGCAGAAAGCCAAGTTGAAGCGGACGTGGGTATTGCTGGGTGCCGCAGTCAGAATCTCCCGAAATCTTATAGCGGCTTCATGGCAGCGATTCTCCGCAAGCAGGATGTTCCCAAGGCCCTGCAGGGCCTCTAAGTCTCCCGGAGAGGATAACAGGACTTTTTGGAAGAGGAGTTGAGCCTCCTTCCGGCGGTTACTCCGGTATTTAAGAAGGGCCAGCTCCCGGAGGGCTTCCAGGTTCTCTTTCTGCGTGGAGGATGCCTTAAGAAGGGCGTTTTCAGCTTCCCTGGTGCGTCCCAGCTTTGCCAGGGAGCGCCCGGATTCGAGGAGGAGAACGTATTTAAAGGCCGCTTCCTCTCCGGCGCAGGCGGCAAGAGCTCTCCGAAAGAAAGACTCAGCCTCACTCCACTTGTTCTTCCTCTGGCTGAGCAGGCCCAGGAGGTAGGCCGTACGGGCCTCCTTCTGTTTTTCTCTGAAAGCCTGGAGAAGTGAGCGTTCGGCATCGGAATTCCTTCCCATGTCCATCAGGATCCGTCCCTGCTGTATACGGGCTTCCGTCAGCGTCGGTTCGAGGGAGAGGGCCATCTCGAATTCCCGGAGGGCATCCTCCTTCTGCCTGGCCGCCATATAGGCGACTCCCAGATGGAAGTGGGAGCAGGCGGGAGAATCGGAGGCCACTTCGTCCTTTAAAAGGCGGGGCTCTTCCTTGAATTGCCTGAGGCCCTCCAGGTTTATCAGGGTGGTGTCCTGGTATAAAGAGCGGGGGGCGGAAAATTCCAGAAGCGGCAGGTCATCCGTGTTGAGTGGAGCGAGGGCGGCAATTTTCCGGGCAGTTGCGGCATCCATCAGGTAGGAGGCCAGGAGGCTTTCCGGGGAGAGAAAGCCCAGTTTCCGAAGAGCCTGGCGCAGAACCGGTATCTCATAGAGGCGCTTCAGGCGGGCCGGGTCGATCAACCGATCTTCCTTCTGGCCGATCAGGATGAGATCCCTCCCATCTCCACTCGACCAGAGGCTCCCGAAGGGGAAGACCGAGTAGAAAGAATTCAAAATCATTTTTATATCCGAGGGGTCCAGATTGTTTAGATGAAACCACTGGCAGACAAGCCCGCCGGGGGCCAGGCGCTCTGCGCAGATGCGGTAGAATTCCACGCTGAAAAGGTTGGTGATCCCGGCTATCCAGGGGTTGGAGGGTTCGGAGATGATTAAGTCGTAGCGCTCGGGCGAGGCCAGGAGCAGGAGGCGGCCGTCGGTCGTGAAGAGACGCACCCGGCTGTCCGTGAGGACCCGGTGGTTATATTTTGAGAAATAGCCGGCGGCCTCCACCACTGCCGGCTCAAGTTCGGCGCAGTCCACCCTTTTAACTTCGGGGGCCTGCCGTATGGTATCAAGTGTAATGCCGCTCCCGAGGCCGATAACGGCCACTTTTTTGGGGGATGGGTGAAGGAGGGCCGGGAGGTATCCGAGTAGTATCTGGGTCTGCATGTTGGCGCTGATGGTGGATGCGTCCGCCTTCCCGTTGACCCGGAGGGCGACGAAATTTTTCCGGACCGCGTAATCTTTCAGGGGTTCAATGTCAGGATAGACCGCCTGGTGGACGGAGACGGTGCAGCTCAGCCCATCCTTGTAGAAGACGGGCTTCTGGGCGATTTTATTAAGAAATTCGACCCGATCCATCTGTTCCCACATCCCGGCATATATGGCCGGTCCGCAGCTCATGACCCCCGTGTTCCAGGCGGGAAGGGCGACGGTGGCACCGATGAGTATGAGACAAGACAGGCTCTGGACGAGAATACGCCGCCAAGAGAGGATCGAACAGGCGCAGAGAAAAAGAGCGAGGGCCACGACCAGGTTCGCCAGGATGCCGGTTTTCATGGTGTTCAGGACCCCGAGGAGAGGTATGAAAACAAATCCGGCCAGGAATGAGCCGGTGATACAACCCAGGGTGTTGGCCGAATAGACCGTCCCGATGCTCTTCCCCAGGCTGGAAAGGCTGGTGGTGCAGATCTGCGCGACCAGGGGAAAGGCGAAGCCCATAAGGGCGGTGGGGACGATCATGGCGGCAAAACAGAGCAGAAAATCGCCCAGGACTAAAGAGAAGTGAGAGCCCTGAATGACGGGAAAAATTTTATAGAAAAAGAAGGGCAGGTTTCCGAAAAAAAAGGTGAGAAGCAGGCTGGATGCTCCAACGGCCGCCTCGACCCAGGCCAGAAGAATTATGGAGTTCTGCCTCCGGGCGAAAAAGAGCGAGAAGACGGCGCTGCCGAGGGCGATGCCCAGAAGAAACGTGGTCAGAATGATGGAGAAGGCGTAAATGGAACTTCCGATAGCCAGGCAGATGGCCCGCGTCCAGGCCACCTCGTAAACCATGGAGGAAAAGCCGACAAATCCAAATGAGAGGATGATCCAGCGAAAGATCCAGGGGGGGAGGGGAGCTGGCGCCTTTTTGGCGGCTGGGGATTCTTCCTCCGCCGGGGAGGTGGAGCCTTTGTCGTCTTCTTTTTCACCGGCGAAGACGTGAGCTGCATAAAAGATAAGGAAAAAAATCCAGATATTGATGAGGGCTCCCGCCAGGAGGGAGGTTCTGGCTCCGAAGACCGGGAGGAGCACGAATCCGGCCAGGGCGGAACCGGTGACCGCTCCCGCCGTGTTGAGCGCATAGATGCCTCCCAGCTTTCCGCCGAGTTCCTCGCGGGAGTGGATGAGAAACTTGCTTATGACGGGGAGGGTCGCTCCCATGCAGGTGGTCGGTATGATGAGAGCCAGAAAGCTCATGAAGAAGCAGGCCAGGCTGAGGGCGTTGTACGAAAAGCTTCCCCGGGAGGCGATCATGACGTAGGTTTTTTCAATAGCCCCGAGCAGGGCGGGGGTGAGGAGGACGTAGAGGCCGATGATTCCCTCCAGGATGCCGTAGAGGCGGAGGGGGACTGAGGAGTTCCCCTTCCCAAGCCACTGCCAGAGGCCTTCCATGGGGCGTCGCCGGCTGTCATCCACCCATCGGCCCAGGAGGTAGCTTCCGAGGGCCAGGCCTCCCATGAAGACTGCCAGGACCGTACTGATGGCCAGGACGGTGTGGCCAAAGATCAGGCTGAGCATTCTGGTCCAGATGGTCTCGTAGACGAGGCTGGTCAGGCCGGAGAAAAAGAAACAAAGGTAGATGTAGAAATAACCTCTTTTTTTACTCATTTTTCTAAGTTCTGCCGGAGGATGTGTTTTCCTCCCTTCCAGTTGATTTTTCGGATTATGAATGGTGGCAGCGTCAAAGAGCCCGCGAAATCCAAATACTTCGCGTTACAGGGTCCGGGTCCAAAGGACTGGATTTTTACAATCCTTTCTGATATAATGGGAATGACTTCAAGGTCATCCTGCGGGTCAGTCAAGGCTGATTTCCGTGCCATCTGCGGAAAGAGAGTGGCTCCGATGCGAAAAATGAAAGTGGATAAGCTGGGGATCGATCTGCTTACTCACGATCCGGTCGTCATCCTCAAGGATGTGGACGGGAAGCGATACCTTCCCATCCTGATCGGGCCGTTTGAGGCCACGGCCATCGCCCTGGCTCTTGAGGGGGCTCCCGTTCCCAGGCCCCTTTCGCATGATTTAATGAAATCCATCATCGACGCACTGAAAGCCAAAGTCAGCCGGATCGTCATCCATGACATTCAGGAAAACACTTTTTACGCCAAGGTCGTACTGGAAAATAACGGCGCCAGCATCGAGGTGGATGCGCGTCCCAGCGACAGCATAGCACTGGCGCTGAGGGCCAATGCGCCGATCTATGTCTCCGAGCGGATTGTGCTGGAGGAGACCATCCTGGACAAATCGGCCGAAGACCGGGAGGCCAAGAAATTCAAGAAGTTCATTGAGAACCTTAAGCCGAGTGACTTTTTTAAACCACCGGATGCATCCGATGAAAAGTCAGGAGAGTCTTGACGCATGAATAAGTCTGCTCAAATCGGGATTATCGGCGGCTCCGGTTTTTACTCCTTTCTGGAGGAGGCGGAGGAGATAAAAATTCACACGCCCTACGGCCCTCCGAGCGACAATTTTACGGTCGGAACCCTGGAAGGCAGACAGGTGGCCTTTCTCCCCCGCCACGGGCGGGGGCACCGCCTGCCGCCTCACTGCATACCCTACCGCGCCAACCTGTGGGCATTCAAGGAGCTGGGGGTTACCCAGATAATCTCGCCTTGCGCCGCCGGAAGCCTTCAGAAGCAATTAAAGCCGGGAGATTTCGTCCTCTGCGACCAGTTCGTGGATCGCACGCGGGGAAGAAAAGACACCTACTTTGACGGGCCGTGCACCACTCACGTGAGCACCGCCGATCCCTACTGCTCCCGCCTGGGGCGGATTGCGGCCGAGGCGGCGGCGAAACTTTCGGTTACCCTGCACCGGGAAGGAACAATGGTTGTCATTCAGGGTCCCAGGTTCTCCACCCGGGCCGAGAGCCGATGGTTTAACAGAATGGGCTGGTCCGTCATCAACATGACCGGTTATCCCGAAGCGGCCCTGGCCCGGGAGCTGGAGATGTGCTTCGTGAATATATCACTCATCACAGATTATGACGCCGGTCTGGAGGGGGCTGATGGCATCGAGCCCGTTTCCTCCAGCGAAGTCGTAAAGGTCTTCAATCGGAACAACGAACTGGTCAAAGAATTGATTAAGAAGATGATAGCCTCCATGCCTGCGGAGAGATCCTGCGCCTGCGGAGAAGCTCTGAAGTACGCCGGGGTCTGACTCGTAAGCGAGGTTTGCACCTTATGAAAAGAGGCGCCTTGGCGCCTCCGTAAAAAAACAAGAAATCTTTTTTGGTTTATTTTTCCTTGGCTTCGATATAATTTTTACAGGCTTTCAAAAGTTTTTCGTTATGGATCTTCTCGCCGCTGGTGATGATTCCATAGCAGAATTCAGAGCGGTGGTCGAATTCCTCGCCGCCCATGGCCTCAGCGGCCTCATCAATCTGCTCTTTCAGCCAGACAAGGTACTTGTTTTCCTCCGGGGTGAGTTCCTTCATGGCCTCACCGATGATGCTCATGGCCTTTTCCAGTTTTTCCTCTTTAGTCGCCATCGTCGTCCTCCCTGCGCATGTGGTATGTATGACTTATTATCCCCCGCAGAGAAAAATTCCTCCTGATTTGGAAAATACCTAAGAAGCGGTTCTCTATTTTTCCTTCTCCGCCTTCGGCTTGCTCTTGCCTTCCTTTTTGGAAATGACGCGGGCCTGGCCGCCCGGCATCTCCAGGCGGGCCTTGCTGGGTAATTCCACGATGACCGTATCCTTGGGGACGTTGACATCCACGACCACGCCGATTCCTTCATCGTCCATCTGAACCTCGCTCCCGATGGAGGGAAGGCGTTTGCGGGCCTCATGGTAGAAATCATGTTCGTATTTCAGGCAGCACATCAAGCGTCCGCAGGTCCCCGATATTTTGACGGGGTTTAAGGAGAGGTTCTGCTCTTTGGCCATCTTGATGGAAACAGGGGCGAATTCGGTGAGAAACGTCGCGCAACATAAAGATCTCCCGCAGCAGCCGAGACCTCCCAGCATTTTAGCCTCATCGCGCACCCCGATTTGATGCAGTTCGATCCGTTTTCTGAAGACCGAGGCCAGGTCCTTGACCAGGTCCCTGAAGTCCACTCTTCCCTCGGCGCTGAAACAAAAGATGATCTTGCCGCCATCCAGGGTATACTCCACTTCAAGAAGTTTCATGGGGAGCTTGTGAAATTTGATCTTGGCCTCCCCGATGCGGAAGGCCTCCATCGCCTTCATCTCCAGTTCCCTGGCGGCGATGAAATCCTTCTGGGTGGCTTTCCGCATGACGCCCTTCAGGGTTGTGGAAGAGTCTTCTTCCTGCATATCCCGGGGACCGGCTACCACCTGCCCGATTTCGCGTCCGCGGGCCGTTTCGACAATGACCCATTCTTCCTCGGACAGTTCCAGGCCGCCGGTAGTGAAAAGATAAACTTTTCCCGCCCGCCTGAAGGAAATTCCTACAACTTTATCCATGGTTTCCTCACATTTCTTCAAGGATCCGGAGTTTGTTATTCATCTGGACAAAAACGTTCTGAAGGACGAGACGGCCGTTGGCATTTCTGTTGATTTGCCTGGCGGACTCGAGAAGAAGATAAATGATCTCCTGGAGGAGGTTCCGGTTAAGAATCCCGCGCCACTTCATCAGGATCGGCAATCGATCCTGGTTGATGAGCAGGCTTTCCGGAGCCCCCTCCTCCAGTATGAGGACATCTCTAAACCAACTCACCAGATGTTCCAGGAAGGCAAGGAGAGTCTCGTTTTTTTCTTCCTCGGGGCTCTCTTCTTCAGCCAAACGGGAGGCCGGTTCTACTGTGCCGTTCAGTCTCTTCTTTTTGGCCTCAGGCGCCCAGCGGGAGGTTGATTCGATCATCTCGAAAAGAGAAGTGGAGGGGATTTTGTCGGCAAAGTTCAGAGCTTCCTCCCGCAGGTCCCATTTTTTATCGTTTTCAAGGAGCTTTATGGCATTTCCCAGGCTGCCCTCGGAGATGGAGGCGACCTTCGCGGCTTTTTCGGGAGAAATGCCGAACTTCTCCATGAGATGGTGCACGATGAGGTCTTTGGGGAGCAGGGAAAACATCACTAGCTGGCACCGCGAGACGATCGTGGGCAGGAGGGCTGAGGGAGATTCCGCAACCAGGATGAAAGTCACGTTGGGTGGGGGCTCTTCAAGTATCTTCAGAAAACTGCTGGCCGCTTCGCTGTGCATTTTCATGGCATCAGTAACAATGTAAACCTTGCGCCGCCCTTCGAGAGGTTTTCGGAAAAATTCTTGTTGAAGATGCCGAATATCATCGATCTTTATGGATTTAATATTCGATGATTGTTTCTCATTATCAGTTTTTCCTTGAAGTTCCCGGCGCAGCTTATCGTTCATTGGCTCGATCGGGCGGACGTCGGGGTGAATACCCCGGGCGATTTTATCGCAGGAGAGGCAGTGCCCGCAGGGCGATCCCTCACTGGAAAGAGAGGGGCAGTTGAGCGCCTTGGCGAACCAGAGGGCCGCTGTTTTTCTGCCGACGCCCTCGGGGCCGGTAAAGAGGAGGGATTGGGGAAGCTCGTCCCGCAAGATAAAGCGCTGTAGGAGCTGCAGGACTTTTTCCTGCCCCAATAGATGGATCATTTAATTCTTGCGGATTCCGCAGGCCCTTATAAGCATGGAGGAGTAGCTCGTGTTTCCTTTCATTTCGGCGTACCAGATACTGATTACATAGCGATCCTTACCTTCAAAGGTGCGCACGAAATTGAGCGATTCCAACTGCTCCTCGGGGGGGAGGGAGAGGATGGACTTTAAAAGTGTTTTTTCCAGGCTCTCCAATACGGCGGAAAGCTTAAGCGGGGATTTCCTGCCGCTCCGCTCCCCGGTCAGCAAGTGAAAATTAAAAGGCTTGCACTCGCGAGCCGAAAAGTCTCTCTTGAATTTTCTTTTCCTGTTTCCCGTCTCGTCCATGGGCTCTCAGTCATCCTTTCTTAAGCCGGCTCCACCGGCTCATCACGACCCCGGCGATCTTCCGGTGAAGGGTCTCTTCTTCCGCAGACGCGTCAAAAACCCTGCAACGCTTCTTTTCCCGGGAGGCGATGGCCAGGTAGCCCTCCCGCACCCGGAGGAAAAATTCCAAAGTTTCCTTCTCAATTCTATCAGCAAACGGCCGGCTTTTCAAGAGGCGTTTAAAGCCCTCTTGCGGATCAAGATCCAGAATGAGCGTGAGATCGGGCTTTAATCCGCCGGTGGCCAGGCGGGTCAGTGCTTTCAGAGTCGTCTTCTCGATGCCGCGGCCGAATCCCTGGTAGGCGAGGGTGGCGTCATAAAAACGATCACTGAGGACGACAAATCCCCTCTCGAGGGCGGGACGAATAACCTCCATGACGTGCTGGTGGCGGGCGGCGGAAAAAAGAAGTACCTCCGTCAGGGGCAGGAGATCCTTGTTTTCAGGGTCTATGAGAATCTTCCTTATTTTTTCCCCAACCGCCGTCCCCCCCGGCTCCCGGGTCAAGAGGACGGGAATATTCCGTTCTTCAAGATACCTTTTCAGCCTGGCGGCCTGGGTCGTCTTGCCGCATCCTTCGACCCCCTCTAAAGTGATGAACAGCCCTCTGCCGGGACTTCTGGCTTCTGGCTTCTGAATTATGGCTTCTTTACTCATTATTTAAATAAATCCTCAGTCTCCGGTTAGGCTCCTCGCCGGTGGAGCGGGAGCACAGGTGGTGAGATTCCACCAGCTTGTGCTGCAGACTCCTGATGTATGAATTCTGCGGGGAGATCTCGCGGGCCTGCGAGGTGCGGAGCACTTCGCGGATGGCCTCTTCCGTTTCTTTGATGGCCGCCTCCTCGATGTCGCCGGAGGGCAGGTCAAAGAGTTCCTGCAGGAAGGCACGAATCTGTTTTTCCGTGTTGCTCTTTATGTCCCGGATGGTGGCGGTTCCGGTTTCCTTGAGCTTCAAGGCGGCTCTCCGGTCGTGCCCCTTGACGGCCAGGATGACGTCGGCCTCTTCCAGGTTTCTCACGATTCTCGCCGGGACGCCCAGTTCCCGGATGGATTTTTCCAGGCGGTTGCGGCTGACGGCGTAGGGATAAATTCTGACGATGCCGGAATATTTTTCGCCCGGACGGTGAAAGCCGTTTATCTGCCCGGCCATGACTTTTACTTCTTCGATGTTGGAGGTCTGGAGAACCTCCATGCGTCCCGAGTCATCGCGGACGCGTATTTCAGGCATGGGAGGAAGTCCCCTGAGAATCAGATCGACCACTTCCGCCACGTTCTGGTGCAGGACCAGGTTGCCGACCGAGTGTATTTCTATGACCACCTCGAAGGTGGGGGGCGCCTTCCGCTCCAGGACGGTCTTCTGGGACTTTCTCCGGCGGGCCTCCTCGTCTCCGAGGGTGACCGCCTGAATGCCGCCCACCAGGTCGGACAGGGTGGGGTTCATAAGGAGGTTCTCAAGTGTGTTCCCGTGGGCGGTGGCCACGAGCTGCACGCCGCGCTCGGCGATGGTACGGGCTGCATAAGCCTCTTCCTCGATTCCGATTTCGTCCACCACGATGACTTCCGGCATGTGGTTTTCCACGGCCTCGATCATGACGGCGTGCTGCTGTTCGGGAACAGGGACCTGCATCCGGCGGGCCCCGCCGATCGCGGGGTGGGGGATGTCCCCGTCCCCGGCGATTTCATTGGAGGTGTCCACGATGATGACCCGCTTGTGGAACTCGTCAGAGAGAACACGGGCGACTTCCCGGAGCATGGTGGTCTTGCCCACGCCGGGACGTCCCAGCAGGAGGATGCTTTTTCCGCTTTCGATGATGTCGCGGATGATGGCGATGGTGCCGTACACGGCGCGGCCCACCCGGCAGGTGAGTCCAACGATCAGGCCTGTCCGGTTGCGGATGGCCGAGATGCGGTGGAGGGTCCGCTCGATTCCGGCCCGGTTGTCCTTTCCGAAGACGCTGACCCTTGAGACCGCATAATCCAGCTCGTCCCGCGTGACCGTTTCCTCCCCAAGGAGGTGTATCTGCTCGGGGAAGCGGGCTTCGGGTTTTCTGCCTAGGTCCATCACTATCTCAAGAAGGTTCTCCAGGGACGGCAGGCTTTCGAGGCGA
Organism: bacterium; assembly: GCA_043798715.1. Taxonomy (GTDB): domain Bacteria; phylum Vulcanimicrobiota; class JAZDOK01; order JAZDOK01; family JAZDOK01; genus JAZDOK01. The sequence goes on along the minus strand of JAZDOK010000001.1, from coordinate 47,043 downwards.
CCCTTGATGCCCGGGGGAAGAATGTGTATAAGGGAGTCCAGATCGTCGGTGATCTGGATGCTTTCATCCTTGAACTCTGTCACCATCTTTTTTATTTCACCACCCGTATTGTTTCCAGGAGCGGATCGACCGGACCCTGGATGTGGACTCCCGCCGCCATCTCGACGTCGAGGTAGTCTATGATATCCTGAGTGATTTCCTCTCCGGGGCATAGAATCGGAATGCCCGGAGGATAAGGGGTCACCAGCTCCGTGCAGATCCGTCCGGCGGAGCTTTTAAGCGGGATAGTCGCAAACCCGGCCGTGAAGGCCTCGCGCGGGGCCAGGCGCTGGGGGGGCCAGTCGGGAAGTTCCACGGGTCTTCCCCGCCTGCGGTCGAAGAAAATGGATGGGGAGGGGAGGGGAGCCTGCTTTTGGTATTCCCGCGAGATGGATCGGAGAGCCGCCACCAAGGTGTCCACGTCCTTCCGGGAGTGTCCGATCGTGATCAGGACGACGATATTGAAAAGTTCGGCCATCTCAATCTGAATATTGTGCCGGTAGCGAAGGTGGCGTTCGATTTCATAGCCGGTCAGGCCCAACTCTCTCGCCGTGAAGGTGATTCTCGTCGGATCCATATCGAAGGCGCCGGGCTTTCCGACGATCTCCTCCCCGTAGCAGCGGAAGCCGGGGATGGCATTGATCTTCTCGCGCAGATAATTCCCCAGGCGGATGGCCCGGCTGAGAAGTTTTTTCCCCTCCGTCGCCATCTGCATCCGGGCCACGTCCATGGAGGCGATGAGGAGCGAATTGGGGCTGGTACTGAGGAAGATGCGAAGCACGCTCTGGAGGCGGCCCCGGTCAACGCGGTTTCCACTCTGATGCAGCATCGAGGTCTGGGATAGGCCCCCGATGATCTTGTGAGTGGAGTTGACGCAGAGGTCGGCGCCGGCCGCCGTGGCGGAAAGCGGGAGGTCGGGGTGAAAGTGAAGGTGCGGGCCCCAGGCCTCATCCACCAGGAGCATCTTGCCGAGACCGTGCACCAGTTTTTCGATACGCTCGAGATCGGCTGAAAAACCATAGTAGGTGGGACTGACAAGGAGGACCGCCCTGGCGGCGGGGTGCTCCAAAAGAGATTTTTTAACGCTCTCCAGAGTGACGGAGTGATCCACGTGCATGAGGTAATCGAATTCAGGCATGACGTACGCGGGGATGGCGCCGCTTAAGATCAGGGCCGAGATCGTTGATTTGTGGGCGTTCCTGGGAATGATAATCTCTTCGCCCGGGTTGCAGGCCGCCATGATCATGGCCTGGTTTCCGGAGGAGGAGCCATTGATCAGAAAGTGCGTATAATCGGCCCCGTAGGCCCTGGCCGCCAGTTCCTGGGCTTCCAGCACCGGGCCGAAGGGCTGGTGAATGTCATCCAGCCCGAGTACCTGGGTGATATCGGCCTGAAGGGCGCTCTTCCCGATGAGGTCGCGGAGGCGCTTATGGGCGCCCTTGCCCTGCTGGTGTCCCGGACAGTGAAAAGTGAGCGTCCCGTCCTTTACGTATTTCAAAATGGCATCCAGGTAGGGAGTCCTGTCTTGGTCCCTCTTCAATATGCTGTTCCTTCCTGCGCCGGCTTTCCAAAATTGGTGATCAGGGTGATTATTCGCCGATGATCTGGCAGATCACCTTTCTTGAGCGGGGGCGGTTGTCGAAGTCCACGAGGACGATCTGCTGCCATGTGCCCAGGTTGAGCCGCCGGTCGTTGAACGGGACTGAGAGGGATGGGCCCAGAAGAGAGGCCCTGAGATGGGAGTGGGCGTTTCCGTCATGCCACTTTTCATTGTGTCCGTATTCCCGATCCTGGGGGATGAGAAGTTCCCAGAGTACCTGGAAGTCTTCTATCAGCCCTCCTTCAAACTCGACCGTCGTCAAGGCGGCGGTTGAGCCCGGGATAAAGATCGTGACGACGCCGTTGGCGATACCGGATTGCATAACGCCTTCGGCCACCTGCTCGGTGATGTCTATGACTTCACTCCGGCCCTGGGTGGAAAAATCCAGCCTCAAACTCACGACCGGCATATGCTCATCTCCTTTTTTGCTGCTGGTTCTTGAGCGCACATACTTATGAAGTAGTCGTGGAGTCGGCAATCTGCCGTCAATTCAGGGTGGAAGGCGGAGACTAAAAAGTTCTTCTCCCTGGCGGCGACGATCTTCTCTTCGTAAGCGGCCAGGATTTCAACTTTTTTTCCCGTCTTTTCGATGTAGGGAGCCCGGATAAAGACCCCGGGGAAGGGCGTCTTGCCGAGTGCGCCCATTTGTATGGGTGCCTCGAAACTCTCCTGCTGACGGCCGAAGGCGTTTCTGCGAACGGAAATGTCCATGAGGCCCAGCACCGGTTGGTTTGAGAGGCCGTCCAGGATCTCCCTGGCCAGGATAATCATTCCGGTGCAGGTTCCGAAGACAGGCATTCCTCCATGTGCCCGGGCCCTTAAGCTGTCGAGGAGTTCCCAGCGGTTGAGAAGCATACCCACGGTGGTGGATTCCCCGCCGGGAAGGATGAGGCCGGATACGGAAGACAGCGTCTCTCTGTCTCGCACGGGAAGAGCTTCGCATCCCAGGCGGCGCAGCATTTCCAGGTGTTCGCTTACGGCCCCCTGGAGGGCCAGGACCCCGATTAGCATGCTACCAGCCCCGCACCTGGAGAAGCTGTTTTTCGTCGAGAGAGCGAATGTCTATGCCTTTCATCGGCTCCCCGATGCCGGCTGATATATCGGCCAGTATTTCGGGTTTGTCATAGTAAGTGGTGGCGTCCACGATGGCCTTGGCCCGTCGGGGCGCGTCGTCTGACTTGAAGACGCCCGAGCCCACGAAGATGCCGTCGGCTCCGAGCTGCATCATGAGGGCGGCGTCCGCCGGGGTGGCGATGCCGCCGGCGGCGAAATTAACCACCGGGAGGCGGCCCAGTTTTTTTACCTCAAGAACGAGCTCCATCGGCGCCTTGAGATCGCGGGCGAAAGCCATGACTTCGTCTTCGCCCAGGTTTATAAGATGGCGGATCTGCCCCATGATCTTGCGCATGTGGCGCACCGCCTCTACGACGTTGCCGGTTCCGGCCTCCCCCTTGGTGCGGATCATGGAGGCGCCTTCCCCGATGCGGCGGAGGGCCTCTCCGAGATCCCGGGCCCCGCAGACGAAGGGGACCTTGAAGGCGTGCTTCCAGACGTGGTTTTCCTCATCCGCCGGGGTGAGCACCTCGCTCTCGTCAATGTAATCCACACCCAGCGCTTCGATAATTTGGGCTTCCACGAAGTGCCCGATCCGGCACTTGGCCATGACCGGGATGGTTACAGCGTCCATGATTCTCCGTATTTTTTCGGGATCGGCCATGCGGGCCACGCCACCTTCGGCGCGGATGTCGGCCGGGACCCGCTCAAGGGCCATCACGGCCACCGCTCCGGCCGTTTGAGCGATAATGGCCTGCTCCGGAGTGGTCACGTCCATGATCACCCCGCCTTTTTGCATTCGGGCCATGCCCCGCTTGACCGTTTCCGTTCCATGTTCCTTTCTTGCAGCCATGACATTCCCTCCAGTTAATTAAGTGAAAAAAACTCCACCAGGCCTGTATGATGAATCCATAAACGCTCCCCGCAGTTGAGGCAGAAATACTCTTCAACAAGGCGAGGCAGGTCGAAAATCCTGTCTCGAAACAAGATTCCATGACATCGCGCGCATTTCATAGCGAAATAAAGTATAGCGTATTTCCTTTTCATTGACAAGGGGCATCCCTTTGGGCCCTGAATTTTTTACCATCTAAAAATGCTTAAACGATCACACGTGATCAGACAGGGATTTTAAGGGCCCCGGTTTAATACTTTCCAATAATCAGAAGCGCTTTGCCGCAGTAGCGGAAACGGGCGATTTTAAGCGGAGGAAACACGATGAAACATGATACTTCCGAGAGCGGACTTCTCAAGGGACTGACTCTCACCAGCGCCACCACCATTGTCGTCGGCTCGATGATCGGCTCCGGCATCTTCATCGCTCCCTCCATCATGGCGGGGATAATACAGAGCCCCGGGATCATCCTCTCCCTCTGGCTGCTGGCCGGTCTCTTCACCCTCTTTGGCGCTGTGAGCTACGGGGAGCTTTCCGCCATGCTGCCCAGGGCCGGGGGGCAGTACGTCTTTCTCAGGGAGGCCTACTCGCCCATGCTGGGTTTCCTCTACGGTTGGACGGTCTTCTTCGTGATTCAGACGGGATTCATTGCCGCTGTGGCGGTCGCCTTTGCCAAGTACCTCGGAGTCTTCATTCCCTCGCTCTCGGAAAATGTAATCCTTTTCAGCCTCGCTCTGGGCGGACACACTTTTGCCCTCAATTCGGCCCAACTGGTGGGGATCGCCAGCATCATCTTACTCTCCGTCATCAACTGCTTCGGCATACACACCGGCGCCATGGTGCAGAACGTCTTCACCTTCCTCAAGGTGTTGGCGGTCATCCTGCTAATCATACTGGGCTTCACCATAGGGAAGGGAAGCTTCACCAACTTCGCCAATTTTTTCCAACCGGTTCTTCCGGCCGGCCTCAAGATGGGCCTTTTTGCCGCGATGGCGGTGGCCTTATCCAAGGCCCTCTTCGCCTATGATGCCTGGAACACCGTCACCTTCACCGCCGAGGAGGTAAAGGAAGCCCCTAAAAACCTGCCCCGGGCACTCATCCTGGGCGCGCTCGTCACGATGCTTATTTACACGCTGGTCACGGCCGTCTATTTCTATCTCATCCCGGCCGCCGCCGCCGCCGCCATCCCGGACAACCGCATTGCGGCGGCCGCCGCCAAAATCATCTTCGGAGAGCCGGGCCTCATCTTCATCGCCGCCGCCATCCTCGTCTCCACCTTCGGATGCAACAACGGCCTTATCCTGGGCGGTCCGCGGGTCTATTTCGCCATGGCCAAGGACGGACTTTTCTTTAAGCCCCTTGCCCGCCTGCACTCAACATCCCGGACGCCGGTAAACGCCCTGATCTGGCAGGGGGCTTGGGCCTGCCTGCTCACTCTCACCGGCACCTACAGCGACCTTCTGACTTATGTGACCTTTGCCTCCGTCCTCTTCAACGCCCTCACCGTATTTGGGCTCTTCATCCTGAGGAAGAAGCAGCCCGACCTCCATCGCCCGTATAAAACGCACGGCTACCCCTGGATTCCCGCCATCTATATTTTGATCGCCCTGGCCTTCGTAGTCTTCATTCTACAGGGGGATCCCATCAATTCCCTCAAGGGGCTGGCCCTGATCCTGATAGGTCTGCCGTTTTTCTACTGGTTTCATATCGGGAAAAAAGCCGCCGGCGATCAGTAATCTATGCTTTCGGTGCTGATTTTATCGGCGCACCGGGAGGAAATACAGGCGGAGCCGGAAGACCCCGGATTTTCTTAATCCGCGGATCGGAGGAACGCTTCGACGTCCCTGAAGACCTCGCCGGAGGCGGGGCTGTGACAAATCATGTGCCCGGCGCCGGGGTAGTATTTCACTTCCTTTTTCGTTGACCCCGCGTTCTGATAAATGAACTCGGCGCTTCTGGAGTGCACGACATCGTCTTCGAGGGACTGGTGGATGGAGAGGGGGCAGGTTGTTTTCTTCAGCAGGGGCTTGGTCTTCTCCAGGAGGATCCTGAAGTTAAAGACGGCCTCAAAAGGCATGTCGATCGAGGAGCGGAAATAGCGTTTCAGCGTCTCAAACCGCCCCGTCCTGAAATCCTTGCCGAGATGTTTCAGGAACTTCCGGACGTCCCAGTAATAAATAGGCATGTTAAGGGTGACAATTCCTTCCAACCGATATTTCTGTGCCAGTTGAACGGCGATCAGGCCTCCCATGGAAAAGCCGATGAGAAAAAGGCGTTCACTGGAGCACCCGCGATCGAGAAGGGCCTCTTCAGCGGAGCGGATCCAGCTCTCATTATCGCTCCCGGCCAGGTCGCTCTTCTTCCCGGTGTGGCCGCTCAGCCGGATGCAGGAAGTCGCATAGCCCCTCCCGGAAAGGTACTCGGCGAGGGGAGATACCTCCCGGACACTCCCGGCGAATCCGTGGATCAGAAGACAACGTATTTTATCGCTTTTTTCGTGCTTTGACATTTTTTAGAGGATGCTGCGGCGCCATAAAAAGATTCCGCGCACCCGTAGGCATTTTATCATGATGAGAAAAGAAAAGTCAATCACTCCGCCTTGGAGTGCTCCCCGTTTTTGATCCATCTGACGTGAGAGTTTTTACCCTGTTAGGCATAATTCTAATTCTGCGTGCTCAACCTTCCATAAAATTGAAAAACCACGGCAAATTGCCGTGGTCTCCCAATTTAGCCAACACCTTACCAACACCGATAACTTGATCGTATTATGCCACAGGCCGGGGTCGCTGTAAAGGGTGTTGTGTTTCCAAATTGTTAACGTTTGGATCCGATTTTCAGGAAAAAATGGCGTCCCCCATGCGGTATTTGATGTCGCAGTTGATGATGAAATCGAGTTCCTCGTCAGTGAGGCCGTAGTGTCTCGCCAGGACCCGATCGATCTCGTCCATGATCGGCTTGCTCAATCTTGGCTGGAAGGTCTGGATGGTGAGTTGACCATGACTTCCATAGTTGTTCGTCAGCATCTTCGAATGCTTCCTGAAGTCCGCCATCAGTGTTTGGCACAAATGCCGAAGCTCTTTGACGACGTTGCGGTTCATTTTATCAAGGGAGCATGGAAAGGCCCCGATCTCGCGCCGGTTGACATTTCGCACATCGGAGTAGGCCGAGAAAAACCAGTAGAAAAGCCCGGAGTTAAGTAAAGCCAGGGCGGCATCCCGCTGTTCGGGAGAAGAGAAGCGGAGCATCTTAAGTTCAGAGGGTTCCAGGCGATGACCTTCAGCATCGGCAATCCCGGGTATGAAATCAAGGAATTGGACGAAGTAGCGTACTTTCCGCGTATAGTAAATGATATTGGGCGAGTCCTTAAGGAGAAACGAGCCCAGCCGGGCCTGTTTTGAGAGCTTCCCGAGAATCCGAATCTCAGCCGGTCGCGCAACCTTGGGGATGGAAGATCCCGCCAGATGCGGCAAATTTTTCCCGGCAATGAAAAGGATGTTTGAAAACAGGTTGCCCCGCTCTTCAGAAAACCAACGGCGATAATTCGACAAAAACAGCCGTTCATCTGCCGGCCTGTTGCTCATCAACCAGATTGTCAGCCGCTTCTCAACTCCGGTGAAGAGCTTCGAGGGGCGTTCGGCGAAACTTAGGCACCAGCAGGCGTGTTCCGTTTTTATGAGGCATCGGCGAAGGCTGTCGAATCCGTCGGTACTCGTTATGGAAACGGGGACGATCATCCCCATGAAACCGCCAGGGGACAGCAATTGACTTGACCGCTCCATCATAAGGGCATAAAGATCCCCGCAATCCTCCGTGGCAAACCCACGCACGTTGTAATCGGGAACATTCCCGGTTTCCACGTACGGCGGGTTTCCTATTATGACGTCGAATCCGCCGGATTTCAGGACGCCGTAAAATTCGGCAACCCAATGAAAAGGCTTGTGGGAGGCCAGCCACGCCTCATAGGCCTCGGGCTTTGAAAGATCCACTTGGTATTCTTTCGCCAGGTCCCGGTTCAGCTCGTCTTTAAGCCCCCTCAAACGCCTGTCGAGATCCTCTTTAGGAGATTGTTTGAGTCCCTCCGGGGCGGCAAATCCCACCAGCGAGTTTCCGGCGCGGATGTTAAAATCAACGTCGGGCAGGGGCCCGATATCCTCCGCCCGCTCCGCCTGGGCCGCGAGTTTCAGGAAGAGGCGCAGTTTGCAGGTTTCCACCGCCTCATCCATGATGTCCACGCCGAAGAGGTTGCCGGTGATGATGGATTTTAGAATAAAACAGTGCCGGTTGGGATGGGTTTTGACCAGATCGAGTATTTTCTTGAAGTCGCTTGTTTTTTCGGGTCGGCTCTTTTTCCCGGAATGCGCATCTTCCTCCACGAAAAACTGCATGCGGCCGAGGCACGCCTCGTATAAGGGCTCCAGGATATTGAGGGCCGCAAAGAGGAAGGCGCCGGAGCCGCAGGCGGGATCGAGAACGGTGACTTCCCGGATGGCGTGCCAGAAGGCGCGTAAAATTTCGGGCCCCTCGCAACGCTCGATGGCATCCTGCGCAAAACGGCGGAGGTCCAGGTTGCAGGTGATGAGATCGTTGATGGAGCGGACTTCGCCTCCGGCGAGTTTTCCCCGCACCTCTTCGCAGCGCTTCCTTCTGGCGGCCGCCTCGCGCCAGATCTCGGTGGGGAGGGCGTATGCTTCGGGTGCCGGGCGGTTCCATCCCGTGCGCCTGGAGACATCCGAAAGTCCCGCCGCGATCTCTTCGGGAAGGGGAAGGTCCGCGCCGAATTTGAAGGCGTCGAAGAGGTAGCGGTCGGGGTCGGCCCGGAGATGCCTTAAAACGGATGCCTCTCCTTCGAAAGCGGCCGGATATTTTTTTCGGGCGGCGTCGAAAAGATGAGGAACGATGGTGTTCCTGCCGATGTAACCGGTGATGTCCTCCCCGGTGTAATAGGCCCCCATCTGTTTCTGGCTGATATATTTCTCGAAGATGCAGCCGAGCACGTCGGGGTTGAGCTCGTCATCTTGCCCGGGCGGCCGCTCGTCCAGGCGCCACCGGTATTGATCGAAGAATTCAAAGAGCTTCCCGAAAGCCGCATCCTCGATTCGGATGTTGGAGCCGTATTCTTCTTCGATCGTGTGGCGCAGAAAGAGGCCTCCGTTCAAATATGGCACCCGCCCGAGGAGGCGGTTGGTCTCAGCCGGGCGCTCCGCTTCTCTTCTGGCGAAACCATCGAAGAAAAGCGGCAGTAGAAAGGAGGAGTAAAAGACATTCTTTTTCTTTTTCCGGCACTCTTCCAGGCGGGTGCGCAGGTAGTGGACGTCGCCGTTCAGGAAGCCCTTCTGCTGGATGAAGTAGATGAACATGAGGCGGTTGAGCAGAATGGAGGCATACCGGCGGGAAAACTCCTCATCCGGGATGCCCCGAATGAACCCGAGGAAGACGCCGTGTTCCGTCTTGAAGCGGTTGTAGAAGCGCTTGGTGACGCGCTCTGAATCGAAGGCGCTCCGCGCGCTTATCTGCCGGTCAGGCAAGGCGGAAAGTCCCAACTTTCGAAAATGGGTCCGGCCTCAGGCACGATCTTCACCGGATTCCGGAAGGAAGGTTACCAGGAGGGGAGTTCGGGCAGCCTCGACCCCGTTGATGCAGGATTTTATCCAGTAGATTCCGGCGCTTTCGATGGCTATGTCGTCCAGGGTGAAAACGTCGGTTGCAGAATCGAATTCGCTGGGCAGGATAAATTCCGTGGGGGGCGCTTTATAGAGAAGGCGCCCCTGGTCGTGGATCTCGAAGTGGTGGGTGAAGGTGCCCTGCCCCAGGCCGTAGCGGGCCACGAAGGTCATCTTGGGAATGGTATGAGGAAAATTTGAGGCATAGAGGGTATCATAGATATGAATGCAGCCGATTTGCCTCGCGTCGTCCACGCTCTGCAGGACCTCCCGGCAGACGATCAGAAAAAAAATCTTTGGTTCCATATCAATTATCCTCCTCCAGCGTCACCCGCCACATTTCCTCCAGGGTGCTCAATCCCGCCTTGACCTTTTCCCAGGCCGCCTCCCGCAGGGTCTTCATGCCCTCAATGCGGGCTGTTTCGCGCATGGAGTCGGCGTTCATACGATCCTGGATGGAAGTCCGGATATTTTTGGAGAGCGGCAGCACCTCAAAGACAGCCGTTCTTCCCAGGTAGCCGGTGCGGTGGCAGGAGGTGCAGCCGGCTCCATTCTGGAAGCGGATTCCCGGCGTGTATTCCGCCCCCAGACGCGCAATCTCCTCATCGCTCAAATCCTGTTCCCGGCGGCAATCGGAGCAGATGCAGCGCATGAGGCGCTGGGCGACCACCCCGTTAATGGTGGAGGCGACCAGGAATGGCGGTACCCCCAGGTCCACCAGGCGGATGAAAGCGCTCGGGGCGTCATTGGTATGAAGGGTGGTCAGCACCAGGTGTCCGGTGAGGGCGGCCTGGACGGCCAGTATTGCGGTCTCATAGTCCCGGATTTCCCCCACCAGGATGATATTGGGATCCTGGCGCAGGATGGAGCGGAGGGCGGTGGCGAAGGTGAGGCCGATCCTGGGGTGCACCTGAATCTGGTTTATACCGCTGATGCGGTATTCCACCGGGTCTTCGATGCTGATAATATTGACGTCGCGGGACTTCAGATAATTGAGGGTGGAGTAGAGGGTTGTAGTCTTGCCGCTGCCGGTGGGACCGGTCAGGATGACCATGCCATAGGGCCGGCGGACCATCGCGCGGTATTCGGCGAGGGCCGCGTCATCGAAGCCGAGGCCCTCGAGGGTTGCCAGCGCTCCCTGGTGGCGGAGGAGCCGAAGCACGATTTTTTCCCCGTAGATAGTCGGGATGCTGGAGACCCTGAAATCCACCGTCTCCTCGTTCATCCGGATCTGGAAGCGGCCGTCCTGAGGCAGGCGGCGCTCGGATATGTTCATCCCGGCCATAATCTTCACTCTGGTGGCCAGGGCCGGCTCTATACTCCTGGGAAGGGTCTGTACGTCGTGAAGCACACCGTCCACCCTGAGGCGGATGATCTCCCCCTCCTCCGCCGGCTCGAGGTGGATGTCGCTGGCCAGCTCATCAAGGGCCTTGACGATTAGCACGTCCATGAGTTCCACCACGGGGGCCTGGTCCTGGATTATTTTAGAGGCGTCGCTGAAAGTCCGGCAGCTCTCGTCCTCCGCGGTCTCTATCATGAGGTTCTTCCGGAGCTGGTTCAGAAGGTCGGGGGAGCCGTAGTAGAGGATAAGGGATTTGTCTATGTCCTCCCGGGTGGCATAGACCGCCCGCACTTCCTTTCCCGTGAGCTGCCGCACGAAGTCAAGGGCGGCTATGTCGCCTGGATCCACCATGGCGACCATGAGGCGGGAGGATTTTAAAGAGATCGGTATGATCTTCCACTCGAGCGCCGCCTTCTTGGGGATAAGGGCCAGCGCTTCGGGGGAGACGGTGTAGTCCGATATTCTGACGAAATCCGTCCGGTAGGCAAGTTCAAGGAAATGGTATTTATCCGGGGGTTCCAAAAAGTCCAGGGTCGCGATGGTTTCGATCATGGGCAGAGGTTGGGCACTGGAGGCCTTCAGGGCCTCCTGCAATTCCTGCGGGTCCAGGATGGCGGCGTCCAGGAGCATCTGGTCAAGGGGATCTCCGGGGGGACAAGATGGCGCCTCTTTTTTCAGGTTCAGGACGGTGTTGATAGTATCGAAAAGTTTCGCCGGGGTCAGCTCGTATTTCAGAAGATAATCGGCGGCCCCGAGTTCCCGGGCGCGCTCGATGTCCTCCGAAAAGTTAAAATTAGAGAGGATAATTACGGGGATGGCGGCCAGGGCCGGATTGGCGCGGAGTTTCATGAGGAAGTCGAAACCGTCCAGTTCGGGCATCACCGAGTCGAGCAGGATGAGGGCCGGCTTTTCGAGCAGCGCTTTGTTCAGCCCGTCGTAGCCGTTGATGGCCGTGCTGACCTCAAAGTGCATTTTTCGGAGCTGGGCCTTCCACAGCCTGAGTACCAGTGGATTATCTTCGATCAGAAGGATCCGTTCGACGAAGTTCACGCCCTTTCATGAGATCCGGTTAAAACCGTCTCTTTTGTTTCAGGAATGCTTTCGAGAAAAACCCCGGGGCATCCTTCAAATCCGAAGTTGACTATCGCCTCCGGGCCGGACGCATGAATTTTATCGGTTTCCATAAAGAGGTGACCGTTCAGGAATTTAACAAATCGTTAACATTTTTGTATTGCTTTTGGCTTTTTGCACTGTTATACTGTGCATGGCGGTCCGGTGGAACGCCATGTGTGTTTTGTCGGCTTTAGGAGGAATTGAGCTAATGGATGCAATCGGAAAACTCGGCCCCGTCGAGCTCAGGAAGCTTAAGGAAGGGATGGTCGCCGCCGAAGGGCGGAAGGCTGCTGATGAAAAGCAGACGCCGTCCCCGGTTGACCGGGTGACTCTCTCGGAAAAGAGCTCCAGGGAGATTTCGGGTCCGCTTTCCGCCAACCTTGCTCCTCATGATGGGGGCAAAGCCGGCACCATCGGTGGTATGTTGGCCGGGGTCGGCATTGTAGCCGATTTTATGATGTATCCCAGCGATCCCCTGGGCGCCGTGGCCTATGTCCACGAACAGGCCCACGCCACTGCGGCCAAGGCGATTTTCAACGCGGATACGACTGTTCAGGTTGACGGAATTGATAACTTGAAGAGTTTCCTGGCTGATCCCTCCGGGGACACATGGAAAAAGCTTGCCTCCAGTTACGACGTCAACCAGGACGGCGCCGCGGGCGTAACCCAGTTCGACAATCTCAAGGAAACTCCGCTGGCCAAGCAGCTCGGGACCAACAAGGGTCTGACCATCGTGGCGGCGGCAGGACAGGCGGCCATAGAGGCCCCTCAGCTCCTCTCCTTCGCCGCCGGTTTCGCTCTGAGGAAAAACCACCCGGTATTGGGCTACACTTTAATGGCCACCTCCACCATCAATCATTTCACCAACACGATCTACCCTCTTTCCGCGGTCGGGATGACCGGCGAGGCCCTTAATAAAGCGGCCTCCGAGGGTCATGACTTCGCTCAGATTGCCCGGAACACGGGGATCTCCCCCGGCCTCGTCGCCGGTGTCTTCGCCATGCTTCTGCCCGCCGAATACCTCGTTCTCAAGGGCATTGAGAAGCTGACCCAGAGAAAAGTGGAAGACAAGATGGCCTTCGGCCAGCTCGTGCAGAAAGGCGCGATCTCCGAGGACCAGATTAAGAGTTATCTTGAAAAATACGAAAAGAAAGAGGGTCTGAATGCGGCTCAATCCAAACTGGATATGCTGCTCTCCATGCCCGCAACCGCTCTTGGAGAGCCGGGAACCCGCAAGGACCTGATTTCCTCGACCCAGGGTTTCCAGAAGGAATACGGGAAATTCATGGATTACATGATCGACGAGAATCGCGCTAAAGTCGAGGCGGAGAAGAAAAACCTTCCGCCCCAGACAAAGCTCACTTTCAAGGAATCCATGGAGAAGATGGTCACTGATTACAAGACGTCCTTCAAGAAGGATACCCTGGGAACCGTCCTCAAGACGGCGGGCCTCGGAGGCGGGCTGGTTATTGGCGGGGTTGAGGCCGGATCGGCCGTCGCCGGTAAACTCCTGACCGGAGCAGCCAGAACCGCGGCCCTGGGCACGACCTCGGCCGTCCTTAAGACGCTGATCCCCGGAGTGGGCATGCTTCTGGCCGCCGACGCCATCTACACCGCGGCCAAGGACATCAAGAATCCCGAAGTTTCCAAGGCGGACAAGGCCTTCAGCGCCACTACCGCCTTATTTGCCACCGTGAGCGCCGCCTCGTTCCTGGTGCCGGTGGTGGCGCCATTCCTGGCGATTGGAGGGGCCATCGGCGTGGTCGGGACCATGGCCGCCAAGTGGCTCTACCATAAAGTAAACGGCTGAAATAACTTTTTTAGTATTCAAGTGTCAGCCCGTGAGGCAGCCGCCAGCTTCACGGGCTGATATATTTCTGCCGTGGAAATTTGTGGCGTTATTGCTTCTTTAGGAGTGTGGATAAAAGCTCTTCGGCCAGAGGGTTCGAAGCTGATTTAACGGCTTCTTCAAGCGCCGCTTTCGCCTCGTCAGGCCTGTTGAGAGCCAGATATATTTTCCCGAGGATTGTCAGGCCGAATCCATTGTCCGGTTGAAGAGCCAGGGCCTCTTTACACAGCACTAGCGCATCTTCCAGCCTGTTTTCCTTAATGGAAGAAAGAGCAGCCGCATAGAATTTCATGGGAGAGGCCTGGCGCAGGACGGACATATCGCCTCCGGCCCGGGTGATCAGTTCTTCCTGAGGTTCCGTTTCAACGCCTCCCGACTTTTGTGAAAGTTCGGCCGCGCGCTTTTTAATTTTTTCATCTTCAGGGTTTATCTTAAGATATGCCTGATACAGGCCGAGGGCTTCGGAATCAAGCCCGATGGCGGAATAATATGAGGCCAGCCCCCGGAAAGCGGGGCCGCACAGGGGATCGAGCTCAAGCGCCTTTTTGTAGAGGCTCTCGATGTCGGATTTTCGCTCCTTCAGCTTATTACTTCCTTCCCGCTTGAGAGACGCCACCTCGATGAGCGATCTGTTGACATAGCCGAAGGGGTCCCCGGGCTTTAGTTCCGTGTATTTTTGCATTTTTTCCCCGGCCTCTTTGAATTTCCCGCATCTGGAGAGGATGATGGCCAGGTTGTTATAAGGCGGGGCGAAGTTCTTATCGCATTTAAGTGATTGTTCATACTCAAATTGAGCCTTGCCTCCCGTATCCTTGAGATCCAGAAGCAGATAGGCATTCCCAAGATAATTATGAAATATGGCGGAATCGGGGTTTTTTGCAGCCAAGCCGGAGTATCTGTTCAGGAATTTTTCTTCCAGCTTTCCCAGCTTTGCCGCTTCCTCGATTTTTCGGTGAATCTGAAGATTTAAAGGATCCTTTTCGGAAGCCGCGCAGAAACTTGAAAAAGCCGTCTCGTATTGCTCTCTCTGCAAGGACAGCAATCCTTCCTCGAAATCCTTGCGGGCGGCTTCATTTATGGACGTCAAAGACTTCGTGTCTTTTACATCCATCTGGAGGTACTTGGCCAGGCGGGTAAAAAGTTTTTCTTCCAGCAGATCCCTGTTTTTTTCCTGTTCCCTCACGGCCAGGGCTACTTCCCCCGTCGCCGTGTTCACCAGCCTGAGATTCACGGCGAGCATGTCTCCCTGTTTCTCGTAGCTCCCCAGGAGCAAATATGAAGCGCCGCTCATCTGCCCCACCTGGAGAGCGGCGGATTTGCTCACGACTCCGGTGAGATTCAGTTTCAATTCCTTGAGCAGGGAAGTGAGCTGGCTTCTTTCCACCAGGATGATGCCGCTCAGATTGCCGAGACGGGAGGAAATGGATTCCGCCAGGGCCACGCCGAGATAATCCGAACCGTGGTCCCCGGAAATATTGGAGAGGTTGTTGACCGCCAGGGTTTTCTTTGCTGTTTCCTTTGAAAATGCGGGAGCGGGAAGAAAAAGGGAAATCAAGAGAGCAATGTATAGAAAAAAATATTTATTGATAATCTTCATTTTGCCGACCTCCTCTTATTTGATATGATAACATTTTCCGAAGGAAAAATAAACAGGAGGAGATAGTTAAGACGGGGAAGAAAAAAGCTATGCCTGTTGAGGACGGCGATAAGTATTACTCGGGAGGTGTTCAGGAATGAAAACGGTAAAAATGGGTGTAATAACTTTTGTCCTGGTTTTCATGATTTTCGGGGTCGGTTTTGCCCAGAATTTCGAAGAAGCACAAAATTTGTGCATGCAGGGAATGGGACTTTTTGAGAAGGGGAATCTGGCTGAAGCGCTTCAATCATTGGAAAAGGCCAATGAAATTCTAAAGAAAATTCCCGGGACGGAAAAACTACAGGCTATTTGCCATGGATTTATAGGCGGGATACAAAGCCAGACGGGCAAATTTGAGGAGAGTATACAAAACGAGAATATGGCCCTGGAATTGTTAAAGAAAATTTCCGGGATGGAAAGCCTGCAGGCCACCTGTCTTGGGTTTCTTGGCGTGGCATTAAGCAATATGGGCAGATATGAGGAAGGTATTAAAAACGAACGTCTCGCGCTGGAATTGTACGAGAAAATGCCCGGAACGGGAGCGCAACAGGTGGACTGCCATAAAAACATCGGCTCGGCTCTGGGGAATATCGGAAAATATGACGAGGAGATCGAGCATCAGAATCTGGCCCTGGAATTGCTCAAGAAAATACCCGGGAGCGAAGGAGAACAGGCCGGCTGCTTCATCAAAATCGGCGTGGCATTGGACAGAATGGGAAGATACGAGGAAGGAATAAAATATCAGAACATGGCCCTGGAAATGTTGAAAAAAATAAAAGGAACCGAAGGAGGCCAGGCCGGCTGCCACCAGAATATCGGCATAGCTCTGAGAAACCTGGAAAAACATGAGGAATCGATAAAACACCAGAATCTCGCGCTGGAAATGTTCAGGAAACTCCCCGGTACGGAAGAAGAGCAGGCCGCCTGTTACAAGAACATCGGCAATGTGTTATATGAGGAGAACAGATACGAGGAAGCGATAAAAAATCAGAGCCTGGCCCTGGAAATGTTTAAAAAAATAAAGGGGACGGAAAACAAGCAGGCCGGCTGTTATGTGAATATCGGCGTGATACTGGGTGATATGAGTAAACACGAAGAGGAATTGAAATGCCAGAAGATGGCTCTGGAAATATATAAAAAGTCGGAAGGGACCGAACGGGAACAGGCTGACTGCTATATAAATATCGGCGACGTACTGGGTGACATGGGCAAAGACGAAGAGGAACTGAAATACCAGAACATGGCCCTGGAAATATACAAAAAAGTAAAAGGGACCGAACGGGAACAGGCTGACTGTTATAAGAACATAGGCGTAAAGATGGAAAACATCGGGAAATATGACGAGGCGATAAAGTACCAGAATCTGGCCCTGGAGATGTACGGGAAAGTCAAAGGAAGAGAAAGCGACGAGGCTATCTGTTATGCTAATATGGGAGACGCCCAAAGAGGCCTGAAAAATTATGACCAGGCGATTGAATTTTATAATCGCGCCCTGCAGCAGATAAGAGGTTGGTGGATTTCCCTCGGCCTGGCCAGGGCCTACGAAGGAAAAGGCAATTTTCAGGGAGCGAATTCGACTTATGTCAAAGCCATCGCGGTCTCGGAAGAAAAAAGAGAAATGGCCCTGGGAAGAGAGGCCAGGATGGGTGTGTTCGAGGAGCCTTCCCAGGTTTATTCATATACGGCCCGCTTTCTGGTGAATCTTGCCGGTCAGAAGAAGCCTCTTCCAAAATCCGAACTTTCAGCCTGGGCCTCTTCCAAAGAGCCTGAAAAGGCGGAGCTTGAGGCGGCTTTTCACTTCGCCGAAGCGGGAAAGGCCAGGACAACCCTGGATCTGCTTTCCGAGAGAAATGCGAATCTGAAGGAAAAAGCCCCGGCCGGACTTTTAGTTGAAGACGGGAGCCTGCAAAAACAGATCTCTGATTTGCACGCAAGGGAATTATCTGTAATGGGCGCTCAAAGGGAAGAAATCAGGAAGAAAATCGAGGAGCTTGAGCTCAAGCGCAGCCAGATAGAATACGAAATAAAAAAATCACTCATCGGGAAATACCAGAAGCCGAATTTCAAGAAAGCAAGTGAAATTCAAAAAGACATTCCTCCGGATACTGCTGTTTTGGAATACGTGGTTCTGCCTGAAGAAAGCATTCTCTTTGTCTTGAAGTCGGATACTATTCAGGCTTTTCGCATCGCTGTTGCGTCTAAACTCCCCAGGGATATGGCCGGGATGGATGAAGAGGTGGCCAACAAAATATTGCCTGCCCGTTTTGACAAGGACAAATCCTCCATTGGGCTCGAAGGGCTTATCCGCCTCTATAGAGCGCCGATGGAGAAGGGAGACCTTTCTTCCCCATCTGAGGTGAACGTCAAAGTGGGCAAATACCTCGCCGATTTACTCATCCCGAAAGAAGCGAGGATTCTGCTGAAGGGTGTCAAGCATCTTCTCATCGTCCCGGATGGGACTTTATCCTACCTGCCCTTCAACGCCTTGATTCTGGGCTCCCGCGCCGGAGCCGGAACTCCGGCGGATTACAATGACTGCCACTTCCTGGTGGAAGATTATGCCGTGAGCTATGTCCCCTCGCTGGCGCTACTGGATACGATTCGCCTACAGGCCAAAGACAGAAGTCCCGGAAAGAAACTCGTCGCCTTTGCCGACCCCGTATTCGGGCCTGCCGACCAGAAAGAAAAAGGGAAAGCAGTCGCGTCGGCCGCCAACGGCGGGATCCCGCTGGAAGCGGGAATGGAGACAGGAGAACTCGTCACCAGGGGCGGGTTTGATCTTTCCGCCTATTACAAAGACAGCGGCCTGGCCCTGGTGCCCCTGCCCGATACGAAAGATGAGGCGGAAAGCATCGCCGCGTTATTTCCGGATTACGTCTTGGTGGAGAGCCCTTCCTTGAAATCACCAGACAAGCCATCCGTGGTTTACGCCGGTCCGGCGGCCACGACCGAAAAAGCCAAATCTCCCGATATGAAGTCTTACCGTTATATTTTATTCTCCACCCACGGGCTGGTGGACGCGGTAAATCCCTGGCTTTCGTGCATCGCGTTGACGGGGGAGAAGCAGGCGGGGGAGGTATCTCCGGGCTTTCTCAAGGTAGAGGATTTTCTTTCGATGGATCTTGACGCAGATCTCATCACCCTGTCCGCCTGCCAGACGGGCCTGGGCCGGGTGAAAGGCGGGGAAGGGATGGTCGGCTTTTCGACGGCTCTATTTTACGCGGGAACATCGAGCGTATGTCTTTCTCTCTGGAGCGTTCCTTCCCGCGAGACGAAAGAGATCATGGTGGAGTTTTACAGGGAGCTGGCTTCCGGTAAATCAAACAAGGCCGAGGCCCTTCAGAACGCCCAGCTTTCGCTCATCCGCAAGGATAAAAAATATGCCAATCCGTTTTACTGGGCGGCCTTCGAGGTTATAGGGGATTATAAGTAGCATCTAAGACTGCTAAGACTGCCGTTCAGGGATGTAACAAGTTGTCGTAAAGGGATAATTCTCTAGCCGCGTGGTTTTAATATGGAGGGATAATAATGGAGAAAAGATTCAAGGCGCGGATTATGCTGGTTCTCTTTCTGACAAGCTTTTTTCTCATGAGTTTGACTCACCTTGCTTTCGCCCAAAGTGATTATGAAAAAGCGGATTCACTATTTAATCAAGGTCGTGAACTTGATGATAACGGCGATATGAAGGGGGCTCTTCAATGCTTTCTTCAAGCCCTGGAAATGCTCAAGAAAATTCCCGGGACCGAACGAAACCAAGCTGGCTGCTATCAAAATATTGGCGTAGCATTAGGGAATATGGGCAAATATGAGGAGTGTATAAAGTCTCAGAATCTTGCTCTTGAAATGCTCAAGAAAATTCCCGGGACTGAAAGAGGTCAGGCTGGCTGCTATCAAAATATTGGCGTAACATTAGATGAGCTGGGAAAATACGAAGAAGCTTTAAAACACTACAATCTTGCCCTTGAAATGTATAAGGAAATACCCGGGACCGAAAGAGCCCAGGCTGACTGCTATAAAAACATTGGCGTGGCATTAGACAATATGGGCAAGTATGAGGAGGATATAAAACACCATAATATTGCTCTTGAAATGTATAAGGAAATACCCGGGACCGAAAGAGACTTGGCTGACTGCTATGCGAATATTGGCGTGGCATTATGGAACATGGGCAAATATGAGGAAGCAATAAAGCATCAGAAACTTGCTCTGGAAATGCGTAAGGAAATAAAAGGGACAGAAAGAAATCAGGCTAACAGTTATAATAATATTGGCAATGCATTGAATGATATGGGCAAATATGAAGAGGCAATGAAACATCAGAATCTCGCCCTGGAAATGCTCAATAAAATACCCGGAACAGAAAGAGCCCAGGCTGGCTGCTATAAT
The DNA here is from genome assembly GCA_043798715.1 of bacterium. Classification (GTDB taxonomy): domain Bacteria; phylum Vulcanimicrobiota; class JAZDOK01; order JAZDOK01; family JAZDOK01; genus JAZDOK01. Next base: position 27,473 of record JAZDOK010000001.1, on the reverse strand, counting down.
AATATCGGTGCGGCATTATTGAATATGGGCAAATATGAGGAGGCAATAAAACATCAAAATATCGCTCTTAAGATGTATAAGGAAATGCCCGGGTCAGAAAGAGACCAGGCCGGCTGCTATAATAATATTGGCGTGGCGATGTGGAATATGGGCAAATACGAGGAAGAAATAAAATATCAGAATCTGGTCCTGGAAATATTTAAAAAAATATCTGGCATGGAAAATGAGCAGGCGACCTGTTATGGAAATATTGGCGGGGCCTTGAGAAATTTAAAAAATTACGATAAAGCAATTGAATCTTATAACCTTGCGTTGCAGTTGGCAGAAGCCTGGTGGCTTTCTCTCGGCCTTGCCAGAGCCAGGGAAGAACAGGGAAACACAAAGAACGCGAGTTCTAATTATTTGAAAGCAATGGAATTAGCAGAAGAAAAAGGAGGACTTGTTCTGGGGAAAGAGGCCCAAATGGGGGTATTCGAGGAGCCTTCCCAGGTTTATTCCTACCTTTCAAGATTTCTTGTCAGCCTTTCACTAAAAAAGGAGGCTCTTTCTCAACCCGAAATATCAGCCTGGGCCTCTGCCAAAGAGCCTGAAAAGGCGGATCTCGAAGCGGCCTTCCATTTCTCCGAAGCGGGAAAGGCCCGGACAACCCTGGATCTGCTTTCGGAGAGAAATGCGAATCTGAAGGAAAAAGCCCCGGCTGGACTTTTAGTTGAAGATGGGAGCCTGCAAAAGCAGATCTCTGATTTACACGCCAGGGAATTATCATTGACAGGCGCCCAAAAAGAGGAAATCAGGAAGAAAATAGAGGAGCTTGAGCTTCGGAGAAACCAGATAGAATACGAGATAAAAAAATCCCTCATCGGGAAATATCAGAAGCCGAATTTCAAGAAAGCCAGTGAAATCCAGAAAGACATTCCTGTGGATACTGCTGTTTTGGAATATGTAGTCCTGCCGGAAGAAAGCATTCTCTTTGTCCTGAAGTCGGATACCATTCAGGCTTTCCGTATCGCTGTTGCGTCTAAGCTCCCCAGGGATATGGCCGGGATGGATGAAGAGGTGGCCAACAAAATATTGCCAGCCCGTTTTGACAAGGATAAATCATCAATCGGGCTGGAAGGGTTAATCCGCCTATATAGAGCGCCGATGGAGAAGGGAGACCTTTCTTCGTCTCCTGAGATCAACATCAAAGTGGGCAATTTTCTCGCCGATTTACTCATCCCGAAAGAAGCAAGGAGCCTGCTGAAGGGCGTCAAGCATCTTCTCGTCGTCCCGGATGGGACTTTATCCTATCTTCCCTTCAACGCCCTTATTCTCGGCTCCCGTTCCGGAGCCGGAACTCCAGCGGATTACAGCGACTGCCGCTTCCTGGTGGAGGATTATGCAGTAAGTTATGTTCCCTCCCTGGCGCTTCTGGATACCATCCGGCTCCAGGCCAAGGGAAGAGACGCAGAAAGAAGCGCCACTCAGCCGCCAACGGCGGGATCCCGCTGGAAGCGGGAAAAGAAACTCGTCGCCTTTGCCGATCCCGTATTCGGTCCTGCTGACCAGAAAGAAAAAGGGAAAGCTGTCGCGGTGGAGGATTCGGAACTCGTCACTCGGGGCGGATTTAATCTTTCCGCCTATTACAAAGACAGCGGCCTTAACCTGGTGCCTCTGCCCGATACGAAAGCTGAGGCGGAGAGCATTGCCACGTTATTCCCGGATTACGCCCTGGTGGAAAGCCCTTCCTTGAAATCGCCAGACAAGCCGTCCGTTGTTTATGCCGGTCCGGCGGCCACTGAGGAGAGGGCCAAATCACCCGATATGAAGTCTTACCGTTATATCCTCTTCTCCACCCACGGTCTGGTGGATGCGGTAAATCCCTGGCTTTCGTGCATCGCCCTGACGGGGGAGAACTCCCCGGGCTTTCTTAAAGTCGAGGACTTTCTTTCGATGGATCTTGATGCGGATCTCATAACCCTGTCCGCCTGCCAGACGGGTTTGGGCCGGGTGAAAGGCGGGGAAGGGATGGTTGGCTTTTCGACGGCACTTTTTTACGCGGGAACATCTAGTGTGTGTCTTTCCCTCTGGAGCGTTCCCTCCCGCGAGACAAAGGAGATCATGGTGGAGTTCTACAAGGAGCTGGCAAGCGGGAAAGGGAGCAAGGCCGAAGCCCTTCGCAACGCCCAGCTTTCGCTTCTTCATAAGGATAAAAAATATGCCAATCCCTTCTACTGGGCCGCCTTCGAGGTGATAGGGGACTACAGATGAAAGACATTGTGAGCGTCTGGTTCGGGGCTGTCGGGGGATACCCCCGACCACCCCTTTCCTAATTGATTATTTTGGGAAAAAGAGTATAATAGAGTTAATTAGAGATAAGGAGAGTCTGAATATGGATGTATTAGGCGTTCCGGATGTTGCCAAAATGCTAAGTTTGAGTGAGATGACCATTTACCGTCTGGCCAAGCTCGGCAAGATCCCCGCCAAAAAGGTCGGCCGCTGCTGGAGGTTCAGCAAGCAAGCCCTGGAGCAGTGGTTGGCGCCGCAACCTTCCTGGGATGAGGAACTCGATGGAATTCTCGTCGAGATGCAAAATTTCGGCAAAGCCAAATGCATTAAACACGACGACATCCGCCGGGCCATTCGGGAAGTGAGGCAGATGCATTGAGAGTCGTTCTCGACACCAATGTTTTTGTCTCGGCATTTCTAACCGGCGGCGACTGCGAAAAAATCATCAGGCTCTGGCAGAAAGGGAAGTTCGTTCTCCTCATCTCAGCTCCGATTGCAGAAGAGATCGCACGGGTTTTGAGTCGCCTGGGAGCTTCAAGTCGGCAGGTCCTCAGAGTGATGCGCCTTCTTCGTCAAAGGGGCAAACTTGTCAAGTCCGACCCCGCGCTTAGTATCTGTCGCGACCCCGACGACGATAAGTTCATTGAATGCGCCATCGCCGGAAAGGCCGATGTGATTGTCAGTGGGGACCGGGATCTTCTGGTTATCGAAAAATACAAGAGCATTCGAATTATGAGCATCAAGAATTTTCTCGCAGAGTATGGGCAATAAAGACGTCCGCGAAAAGTTAAAATGTCTATTAGAGTCAGGCTTTGCCAGAGTGATTTCCCAGGAAGGATTGCGGAGGGGCCTCTCGAAGTAATTCACTTCATTCCGGAAGGGAAGGAAAGGAACAGGAACAATGTGGTCCAGTGAAAACCTGAGGGAGAGCTTTCTTGAATTTTTTGAGGGAAAGGGGCATCTGCGCCTTCCCAGTTTTTCGATGATTCCCGTCGGCGATCCGACCCTGCTTCTTATTGGGGCCGGCATGGCTCCTCTTAAGCCCTATTTCAGGGGGGATGAGGAGCCGCCGTCAAAGCGGGTGACCACCTGTCAGAAATGCGTCCGGGCCGGCGATATCGAGCGGGTGGGCCGAACATCCCGTCACCACACTTTCTTCGAGATGCTGGGGAATTTTTCTTTCGGGGATTATTTTAAAAAAGAGGCCGCCCTCTGGGGCTGGGAATATCTTTCAAAAGTCCTGAAGCTTGATCCGGAGCGCCTCTGGGTCTCCATTCACTCCGATGACGACGAGGCTTTCGAGGTATGGAAGAACGTCGTGGGGGTGCCCTCCGGGCGCATCGTGCGCCTGGAAGATAATTTCTGGGGGCCGATCGGGCTCACGGGACCGTGCGGTCCCTGCTCGGAACTTTACTACGACCGGGGGGTCGCCTCGGGCTGCGGTGAAAAATCCTGCCTGCCGGGCTGTGACTGCGACCGCTACATGGAAGTCTGGAACCTGGTATTTACAGGTCTTAACAAGATAGAGAGCGGGGAATTTCTGACTCTGCCCGCCAGGTGCATTGATACGGGCCTGGGCTTTGAGCGGCTGCTCATGCTGATGCAGGACAAAAAATCCCCCTTTGAGACGGATTTGTTTACGCCTCTCATCCGATCCATTGAGGAACTCAGCGGAAAGAAGATGGAAGGCGCCTCCGAGGTTCCCATGAAAATCGTCGCCGATCACATCCGGGCCATCTCCTTCATGATCGCCGACGGAATAGGCCCCTCCAACGAGGGACGGGGTTACGTTCTGCGCCGGATTCTGCGACGGGCGGCCCGCCTGGGCAAGGTACTGGGGATGGAGACCAATTTTCTCTCGTCGTTGGTGGAGCCGGTCTCCTCGGTCATGGGCAAGGTCTATCCCGAACTTATGGAGCGGCGGGAATACATCCAAAGTATCGTCCGTCAGGAGGAGGAGAACTTCGAGCGGACTTTGGAGCAGGGTTCGGCCCTTCTTTCTGAAAAACTGGAGAGTCTTCTTAAAAAAGGAGAAAAGATACTTCCCGGCGGGGAGGTCTTCAGGCTATACGACACTTACGGTTTCCCCTGGGAGCTCACCCGCGAGATGGCCCAGGAGCGCGGCCTGGACGTGGATGAGGCCGGTTTTAAACAGTTCCTGGAGGAGCAGAAGGAGCGGGCCCGGGCCGATCAGGAGGCCAAGCTGGCCTCTTTAGCGGGCGCCTCCTTTATACTGAAGGCCGAGAAGACAGATTTTGTTGGCTACAATGAACTTCGTTCCACCGCCGAAATTCTGGCCATTCTTAAAAACGGAGACAGTTTTTCCGAGGCACTGGAGGGCGAGGCGGTGGACCTGGTGCTGAATCGGACTTCCTTCTACGGCGAGAGCGGGGGCCAGTTGGGCGACTGCGGAAAAATAGAGGGAGCCTCGGGCTCGGCCGTTATCAACGATACCCTGAAGACCCCAGAGGGTCTGGTGGTGCACCGGGGAATGATTTCATCCGGGAAAATTTCGGTGGGGGACGAAGTTCAAGTGGAAGTGGAAAGCGCCCGGCGTCGCGGGACGGCCCGTCACCACTCGGCGACCCACCTTCTCCAGGCGGCCCTGCGCGAGGTGCTCGGAAAGCACGTCTCCCAGGCCGGATCCCTGGTGGGGCCGGAGTCCTTCCGTTTTGATTTTTCTCATTTCAAGGCCTTAAGCCGGGAGGAAATAAAACAGGTTGAGGATCTGGTCAATTCCCGGATCCTGGAAAATCTGCCGGTTAAAACCGATGAGCTTTCCCACGAGGAGGCCCTGGGCCGGGGGGCCCTGGCCTTCTTCGGGGAGAAGTACGGATCCGTGGTGCGCCTGGTTTCGATGGGCTCTTTCAGTAATGAGCTGTGCGGCGGCACCCATGTTCAGGCGACGGGGGAGATCGGCTGCGTCAAGATTATCTCCGAGGGGGCCATCTCCTCGGGCATCAGGAGGATCGAGGGTCTGGCCGCTCTGAGCGCCCTACGTTTTTTCCAGGATTCCCACGAGATGCTCCGGGATTTTTCACAGGATTTCAAGGTCTCCATCGAGGAGATCCCGCAGGCGTTAGATCGCCTGAAACAGCAGGTCCGCGAGAGCGCCAGAAAGGCCGCGGAACTTGAAAAGGAAGTCTCTCTTCACCGGGCTGAGGAGCTCTTGAAAAAGACGCGGGAAATAGGGGGAATCCCGTTCCTCTCCGCCAAAATTTCCGGGGTGGCGCCCCAGGCCCTCCGGGAACTGGGCGACCGCCTCCGGGAGAAGATGAAATCCGGCGTCGTTATACTGGGAGGAGAGCACGAGGGCAAGGCGGCTTTATTGGCGATGGTCACTCCGGATCTGGCCGGAAAGAAACTGAGCGCCGGAAAGATTATCTCCGAAATCGCTCCCCTCATCGAAGGACGGGGCGGGGGCCGGCCCGACATGGCCCAGGCCGGAGGGAAGAATCCCGCCGGCCTTGAGCTGGCCCTGAAAAAGGCGGAGGAAATCATCGGGGGGAATAAGTCAGATGCCTAATATTATTCCGGCGGTCAAGGGCACGCAGGTCATTCTTCCCGCCGATGTCTCCGGCTGGCAGCGCCTGGAAGAACAGGCGCGGGAAGTCTCTGAACTTTACGGCTATCGCGAGATCCGCTTTCCGATCTTTGAACACACCGAACTTTTCCAGCGGGGGATCGGAGAGGAGACCGAGGTGGTGGAGAAGGAGATGTACACCTTCCCCGACCGCTCCGGGCGAAGCCTGACGTTGCGCCCCGAGGGCACGGCCTCGGTGGCGCGCTCCTTCGTCGAGATGAAGCCGATGCCGGGAACTTTCTGGAAGGTATATTACCTGGGCCCCATGTTCCGCTGCGAGCGGCCCCAGGGGGGGCGTTTCCGGCAGTTTCACCAGTACGGAATTGAGGCCATCGGCTCAGCCGATCCCGCCCTGGACGCCGAAGTAATAATGCTGGCCATGGAATTTTACCGGAGGCTGGGGCTCAAGGGCCTCATGGCGGAGATAAACTCCCTCGGATGTCCCGCCTGCCGCCCCCGCTACCGGGAGGCCCTGCGGGCCTACCTTGAAAGCAGAATCGGCGAGGTCTGCCCCGAGTGCCGGCGCCGCTTCGAGCGGAATATCCTCCGCATCCTGGACTGCAAGAAAGAGACCTGTCGGCAGGTGGTCTCCGGCGCGCCCGAAATATTCCCCTTCCTCTGCGAGGAGTGCCTGGATCATTTCGAGAAGGTCAAGAAAAATTTAGAGCTTCTGAACCATCCTTACCGCGTCAATCCTCTCATCGTGCGGGGTCTTGACTACTACACCCGGACGGTCTTCGAGGTGCTCTCCGAGAGCCTGGGCGCCCAGAACACTCTCTGCGGAGGCGGGCGCTATGACGGATTGATCGAGGAGGTGGGCGGAGGCCCGACTCCGGCGGTGGGTTTTGCGTCCGGAATCGAGCGGGCGCTCATGGTGTTGGCGGCCCAGAAAGGCGCTCCCGAGGCGTCTTCCGGAGTCATGGCCTTCCTGGTGCCCATCGGGGAGGAAGCGCAGGAGGAGGCCCAGAAACTTCTCTACCAACTGCGCGAGGGCGGCATCGCGGCCGACCGCGATTACAGCCGGAAGGGCCTCAAAGTCCAGATGAAGGCGGCCGACCGGGCGGGCGCCGCCTATGCGCTCCTTATCGGGGAAGACGAACTTGCAGCCCGCACGGTAACGCTCAAACGCCTGGCCACCGGGGAGCAGGAGACCGTCGGGATGGACAGGGTACTGGAAGTTCTCAGAGAAAAATCCGGCCTGCAAATACCGGCCGTCTGATTAAAGGAAACAAATGATCATCTTTAAACGACTTGTTGTCTTTTTGAAACCATACTGGAAGCATATGCTGGGGGCTTTTGCCATTACTCTGCTTCTGAACGGCTCAACCCTGCTCCAGCCGGTTTTATTAAAATTACTCACGGATAAAGTGCTCGTCGGAAAAAGTTTTTTTTATCTCAACCTGATCGTCGGGGGGTTTCTTCTGCTGGTCATTTTCAAAGGGGCCACGGCCTATTTCCAGGGATACATAATGACCTATGCCATTCAGCGGGCCGTCAATTCTCTGCGCCTGGATTTTTTCAGACACCTGCAGGCCCTGCCGCTTAAATTCTATGAAAAAATGCGGCTGGGGGAGATTCAATCGCGGGCCACGAACGATATCCAGGTCGCCAGTCTCCTCTATTCGAGCCTGGTAGGCTTTATCAACGACACCATCATTCTGGCCGGCTCCCTGGGCTGGATGTTTTACAAGGACTGGAAGATGACCCTCCTCAACCTGGTGGTGAGCCCCCTGCTGGCCATGGCGGTCCATAATTTCGGGAAGTTGATTCGGGATATAACCGAGAAGCTGCAAACCAAGATAGCCGATCTCTACAGCGTTCTCTACGAGGCGATCGCCAGCGTTAAAGTGGTCAAGTCCTTCAACCGAGAGGAGCATGTCATCAGTCGCTTCCGGGACAAGAATGAGGAGTACTTCGGCTCCCAGATGAAGCTGGCCCAGTTTACCCTGACGCAGACCCCGGTGGTGGAGTTTCTGGCCGCCCTGGGGATAGTGGTGGTGGTCTGGTACGGCGCGCTTCAGATCATCCTGGGCCGGTTCACCATGGGCGAGATGATGGCCTATTGGGGTTTCATGGTACTGGCCACCCAGCCACTAAACCGCATCGCCTCCACCTACACCAATTTCCAGCAGGCCATCGCTGCGGGGAAGCGGATCTTCGATGTAATGGATCTTCCGCCGGAGGCCCCGGAGTCTGAAGACTCCATTGATCTCCCTGAACTGGCCGGTGAGGTTGAGTTCGACCACGTCTCCTTCGCCTATGACGACGAAAATTATGTTCTCAGCGACATCTGTCTCAAGGTCAGGCCCGGCGAGGTCGTCGCCCTGGTAGGACCCAACGGAGCCGGGAAGTCCACCCTGGTCAATATGATTTCCCGTTTCTACGAAAACCAGAAGGGCGTCGTCAGCGTTGACGGTTATGATATATCGAAGGTAAAAATAAGGTCCCTGCGCCGGCAGATCAGCCTGGTTCCACAGGAGACCGTTATCTTCCTGGGCACCATCCGGGAAAACATAGCCTACGGCCGGCCCGGGGCGTCCGAAGAGGAAGTTCTGGCCGCTTCGAAGGCCGCCAACGCCCATGAATTCATTATGCAGTTGCCCAACGGTTACGACACCAGCGTCGTGGAGCGGGGGGTCAATCTCTCCGGAGGACAGCGCCAGCGCCTGGCCATAGCCAGGGCGCTTCTCATGAATCCACGCATTCTCATTCTCGATGAATTCACCTCCGGGATTGACAGCGAGTCGGAGAACCTCATCCAGGAGGCCATCGAACATCTCATCAAGGGGCGTACCTGCTTCGTCATTGCGCACCGTCTCAGCACCATAAGGAACGCCGATCGCATCATCGTCCTGGACCAGGGGCGCATAGAGGAAGAGGGCACCCACCAGGAGCTCCTTGAAAAAGGCGGCCTCTTCAGCCGCCTCTACGAATCTCATTTCTGTCAGGAGCCGGAGGCGAAAAATCAATAGTCCAACCAGCCACGAAGGGTGCCGGCCATTATATTGGGTAGCTGACAGCTGAAAGCTTTTTTAACCGCTTTACATTTTCTTCCGTTGTCGTGATATAGTCACTAAAGAATGCATAAAGGGGATGATGATATGGCTAATGAAGTCGATCCGATCCAGGCAAAGGGAGGGAGTCTCCCGGCCCAGAGTGTACAGGCTGTCACATCGCAGGCAGGCACCGCCGCTTCCGGGACTGCGGCTGCGACGACGAGTTCCGTGTCTCAGTCCGGCGGAACCCCGGTAGACCAGTTCACGAGCTCGGACAACACGGCCCAGATTTTTCTCAAACAGAACATTGAGCAGTATCTTAAGCAAAAGCAAGGTGATCCGGAGGCCCAGAAACTCCTGGAGCTGCTCAAGGATCCCGCGAAATTTTCCGAGTTCTTGACCAAGTTCCAGGCGTACATGAATAAGATGGATTCGAATTCTCTTCTAAATATGACCAACAAGGCTAATCAGAGTATGAACCAGGCGACAGCAGCCACAGCCGGACTTGGTGCCGCAGCCGGTCTTGGCTGTGCGGCCGGCATGGTTGCGGGGGCTGCTTTGGCCGGAACCGGCGGCGCCCAGGCTGCCCAGACCGCCCTGGGAGGGGGCCTGCCCCTGACCGGCACGGTCAACGAACGGCTGGCGACCTTAGGCGGCGAGCTCTCCAAAGCCGAGTCGGAGAAGGCGGATCTTCAGTCTCAGAAAAAGACCGTGGACGCCGATCTCAAGAAGGCGGAGGGCGATCAGAAAGACGTTCAGGGCAAGCAGAAGAAAACAGATACTGACGTCAAGTCCAAAGATAGCGAGATTACCAAGCAGGAGACCAGTAAGAAGAAAGCTGATACGGATCTCCAGCAGGCCGATGCCCAGGAGAAGCAGGTCAAGACTCAGGAGAAGGCTGGTCAGGCCAAGGTTCAGCAGCTCGGCACGCAGATCCAGAGCCTCTCCGCCCAGATACAGAGTACGAACGCACAGGCGACCAGCGTCCAGGCGCAGGCTACGGCCACGAAGGCCATGGCGGCGGCGGGTCACGCCACGGCGGGGGCCACCCAGGCGGCGGCAGCCGCGATGCACGGCACTGCGGCCGGCCTCATGGCCTGTCCTTACACGGCGGCGGCCGGCGCGGCCATGGAGGCCCAGGCGGCGACGATGGATGCTCAGGCGGCCTCCCAGGAAGCTCAGGCGGCCCAGCAGGACGCCCAGGCGGCGCAACAGGACGCCCAGGCCCAGCAGTTGAGGGCGAAGGCCCAGAGTCTCGAGGGCCAGAAGAAGCCGCTTGAGTCCCAGAAACAGCAGGAAAATACCAAGCTTCAGCAGTTGAAGCAGCAATTACAGAAGTTGACCCAGAAGAAGACCCAGTTGCAGAAGGAAGTCAAGGAGGCAGAGGCCAAGCTTAAGAAACTTCAGGAAGAAAAAGATAAGCTGGCCAAGGAACTGGAGACTATTAACAAGCAGCTGCAGGAACTGGATCAGAAGATCATCGATCTCAAGAAAAAGACCGCCGACCTCACGGCGCAGATCTCCCAGGTGGACGTCAAGATTGACGCAATCAAGAAGAAGACCGCCGAGCTGGAGCAAGTCAAGGCTGAAAAGGGCGGAGATCATGTCCCCGGGACGGACTCATTGAACACCAGTTCTCTGGGATCCCCCATCAACATGCAGTCGGCCGGTACTTCCACAGGCGGTGATTCCACCGGTAAATCTGCAGGTAAATCTACCAGTGACACCGGCTTGGGGAAACTGCTTAACATGAACAGCCCGCTTAACATGACCAGCTCGCTTGGCGTAAGCAGTCCGACGACTATAAGCAGCCCGACGACCACGAGCAGTTCGACGACCACGACCAGCCCGACGACCACGACCAGCCCAACGACCACAACCAGCCCAACGACCACAACCAGCCCGACGACCACAACCAGCCCGACGAGCAAGCTCGCTTAACACAAGCATCGACTCGAGTGTTTTTCAGAAGGGACGGCCGCAAGGTCGCCCCTTTTATTTCTCCAGGGCGGCCAGGCCCGTGGCCAGGAGGACAGGGTCCCAGACAGGAGAGAGGGGTGGGGAGTAGGCCAGGTCGAGGCGGGATACATCATCCACCGTCATCCGGGCTGAGAGAGCGGCCGCGTACGTATTGATGCGGGTTGCGATCCCTTCCCGCCCCATCATCTCGGCTCCCAGGAGGAGGCCGCTTTTTCCGTCGAAGAGAATCCGGGTGAAGACGGGTTCGCTTCCCGGGAAATATCCGGCCCGCGACCGGGAGTGGGAATCCGTGGCTTTAAGAGAAGAAGTAAAATCCCGCGCTTCCTTTTCGTTAAGGCCCGTCCGGGCCACCATAAGATCGAAGAATCGGGCGGCCATGGTGCGCGCGACGCCGGGAAAATCAGCCTCTCCACCTGCGGCTGCCTCACCGGCCGCGCGGCCGCTGCGATTGGCGGAGGTGCCGCGCGGGAAGTAGGTCTCCCGCCCGCTTACCAAGTTGTTCAGGGCCGCGCAGTCCCCGGCGGCGTAGATATGACTGGCGGAAGTGCGGAGGAAGCGATCGGTGGCGATAGCTCCCCCGGCCCCGAGGGCGATCCCGGCCTTTTGGGCCAGGTCTGCATCAGGTGCAACACCCAGGGCCAGCACGGCCAGATCGCAGGGGAGTCGGCGTCCGTCCGAAAGCACGGCCTCCCGAAGGGAACTTTCAGGCTCTCCAGCAAAGCAGGATACGGCGGAGTTAAGGGTAATCTGTATTCCCCGGCTCTTTATCTCTTTTTTAACCTCTTCGCCGAAAGGCTCTGAGAATTCAGGAAGCAGGCGGGTTGAGCGTTCGGACAGGGTGACCTCAATCCCCCTTTTTCTGAGTCCTTCGGCCATCGTAAGGCCCAGGAAGGATCCTCCGACGACAAGGGCCCGGGTTGGCTTTCTGGCCAGGAGAAATCCAGCCAGTGCCAGGGCGTCTTCCGCCCGGCGGATGGCGAAGATTCCGGGCAGGCTCCCTTTAAAAAAATCTTCCGAGAGCGGCCTGGCCCCTGTAGCCAGGATCAGTCGGTCGTATTCGAATGTCCGCTCCTCGCCTTTTTCCTGGTCGTGTGCCGTGACCAGGTGGGCCGAAGGGTCAAGAGAGACGACCCGTTGGCGGATTAAGACTTCTATTTTTCTCTCCCGGCGGAAATAATCGGGAGGATGGATAAAGAGACTATTTAAGTCGGGGATGTCCCCCGAGAGAAAATAGGGGAATCCGCAGGCTGAAAAACTGATGAATGGAGATTGTTCCAGGACGAGGATGGAAAGGTCGGGGTTCCTGCGGCGCGCCTGCGAGGCGGCCGCCAGGCCCGCGGCGTTTCCCCCGACCACGACGAGGCGTTTTTGGCTCATGTTTCCTCCATTCCAGACGGGCATGGATTCTCGTTTATACCTGTTAATCCCTCTCCTCTGAAATACTTTATAAATGGGGGGCTCTGGACAAGGAGGATTTTTTCCTTTATTATGAAGGCATGAAAATCATGCTGGTGCGCCCCAATTACCGGGGGTTCCTCATCGCCCCTCCCCTCGGGCTCGGCTATCTTTCTTCTTTCATGGCGGCCCATGGCGAGCGGCCCACCATCCTCGACGGCCTCAGGGACGGCCTTTCCAATGAGAGACTGGTCGAAGGTTGCGCGGGTGCCGATCTGGTGGGTATTAACGTGATGTCCGCATATTTCCCGGAGGCCCTTGGTTTATCCAGGAAGCTCAAGGCCCGGGGCCACACCGTCGTCCTGGGAGGGCCGCACCTGGCGGCCATGGCGCTATGGACCCTCCGGGAGGCTGGGGCCGATTTCGCCGTCGTCGGCGAGGGAGAATTGACTTTTCTGGAACTCGTTCGGGCGCTGGAGGAAGGGAGGGACCCGGAGGGCATGGAGGGCCTTCTCACGCCGAAGACCAGGTTTCTGAAGAAAAGAAGGAATATAGAGGTTCTCGACTCCCTGCCGATTCCCGACTGGCAACAGATGGATCCGCGGAAGTACAAGGTGCCCTCCGGCACGGGGGAAAATTTTCCGGCCATACATATCATTTCAAGCCGTGGCTGTTTGAATGACTGCCGGGGGTGCTCCGGCGCCTCCATGTGGGGAAAGGGTTTTCGCCTGAGGAGCCCGGGTGCCGTCATCGCCGAAATGATCTATCTCAGGGATGAGTTCGAGGTGAGGGAATTCCGGTTTGAGGATGACAACATTGTCTCTGTCAGGGATCACCTGGAGGGCATCTGCAACCTGGCTATCGAAAGAAAGCTCGATAGGGAGTGGGGGATCGCCGACACCAACCCGATAAATCTGGAAGTGGAGCTTCTGGGCCTGATGAAGAGGAGCGGGTGTCGTTATCTGAGTTTTAACGTGGAATCCGGCTCCGCAGAGGTTCTTGAACGACATTTTCGCCGGATTGATCTTGATAAAATCGAACAGGTGGTGAGTGCCTGCAAGAACGTCGGAATTCAGGTTCAACTCAGGTTGCGCCTGGGCTGTCCCGGCGACAGCCCCTCCTCAGTTCTTGAGACCATCGGGTTTGTCAGGCGCCTGAGGCCTGATAGAGTCCAATTTTCATTCTTTGGAACTTCGCCGGACGGACCGCCCGGGAATCCGGAGTTTAAAAAAATGGTTTTTGACAGCCTGGGACCTTTCATCACTTCGGAACTCGTCCTTGACGACGGAATTTACCTGGAGCTCGGACGGGGGGCATGATGCAGGAACCCGAAACCCGGAAGAAGAATTTTTTCGCGAAGGATAACTTGGAAAGGAATGTTTGCCATGAAGAAAAAATTGACGGTTTACTCCACTCCGACCTGCCCCTATTGCATTCGGGCGAAAGAGTTTCTTCGGGAGAACGGCGTCGAATTTGAGGACATAGACGTCTCCTCGGATCGGGCGCAGGCCCAGAAGATGATCGAGCTGAGCCAGCAGAGAGGGGTCCCGGTGCTGGACTTTGACGGACAGATCGTCGTCGGCTTTGACAAGGAGAAGATAAAAGAACTCCTGGCCCTTTAGCCGGGAACGACCTCTTGCTTCCTTTACTTTTGCCGCCCCGGTCGTGATACACAAGTGAAGAAATGTAAGAGGAGCTCGACCGGATGGAACAATTCTGGAACCTGTTTGGCCCGTTAAAGCCCGTCGGAAGAAGCGGAACCCTGCCCGCCCAGGGTCAGGAGAGCGTCTCCGGAAGAAATGGCTTGAAAGGTGTCTCAGATGGGAAGTCGCTTTCCTCGTCCTCCAGAGACCGGGTGGACGTCGGAAAACTTCCCTATCTCATCGCCATCAATCAGAAGATTGCTGATCGCTTCCAATCCCTTTCGAGGACTTTCGGCTTTTCCGCTCCGGAGGCGAAGAGCTCTCCGGAGAAGGCAAAAAGCGCGGCTGAAATTGCCAGGGAAGACGGAACTTCTTCAAAAAAGGCGGAAGTCAAGACAGGGAAGGAAGTTCCTTCCCTCCGTTCTGAAATAAAGATGAGCAAAGCCGAGGCTCCTCCGGCGGAAAAGAGCGCTTCGCCGGCTAAGAAGGAGCCCCCTGTCTTAAGCAAAGCAGGCTCGGATTCACTCCCTGCGCGCCGTCCTGATATAAAGATGGACAAGGCCGAGGCGTCCCCCGCGAAAAGAAGCCCACCTGTTTTAAGCGGGGAGTCTTCATCCAGGGCGGAGTCTTCGCCTCAGAAACCGTTGTCCATGACAAGCTCCGCTTTTTCCTCTGGCGCCGCCTTGCCGACAACCCCAAAGATGTCTTCTCCTCCATTGACTGGGTCCAGGACCACAGCGTCTTCTCCCCCGCCCGGGAAACCGGCGGCGGATGGCGGTTCCGTCGCGAATGCATCTCTATCGTCCACCCCGGTACAGGCGTCACCGGCCAAGTCCGGCTTTCCGATGAATTTTCAGCCGGAGGTTTCACAGGTTCTCCTGGCCAGCCTCAATAAAATTAATATGGAAAAGGAATCTCTTGCGACCAGAGACGGGAAGGATACTAACGCTTCCTCAAAAGGAGAATCCGGACAGGATCTGTTCCAGCCACTTAACAGGAATCAGGTTCAGTCGCCTCTGCGGGCGAATGTTTTAGGCACAAGGCCGACGCCTCCTGCATCGCCCGGGGGGGGAATGTCGCTGAACAGATCCGTAACCCGGGCCGCATCCGCTCCCCCGCCGGCAGTCGGGGAGAAAAATCTCAAAACAGGTGATGCCGAAATATCACCGCCTAAGATCCAGGCCCGGCCTGCTCTTCCGGAGCCGCCGAAGCCGCTCAGGGATGAGGCGCCCAAACCCCAGGAAACTGCGAAATCAGAACCTCCTCCAAAGCAGGAACCTCAGAGCCTTTCAGCCAGGGAGACCCTGGAAGCCCAGCTTTTGCTTAAGCCCCAGGCTAACCAGCAGGCCAGAGTGATATCCTCTTCTTCCATGGAGGAAAAAACCGACAAGCCGCTCAAGAAGGAGGCGCCCGACAAAGCTGAGGAGGCAGGTTCGGCTTCCCCTTCCCTCAATCGCCGGGATATTTCCCGCTATCTTTCCCCCGCCGCCGGGAGCGAGGTTCAGGCTTTTCAGGCGGAAAGCACTCAGCCTTCTTCGTCTGTCGTGGAAGATGCGCGGCAGGCCGAGGAACAGGCTTTTGTTTCAACGGTCATCCAGCATCATGAGGAGGCCCGCGCAAAGCCGGATCTTCATCTCCCGATGATGGCTCAGCTCGCCGCTGAATACGTCCCAAAGGACGCCAAAAAAAGCAGGGAGCGGGATGCAGAGTTAAATTGGGCCGCAGTCGGGGAAGAATCGGATGGGGCTCCTTCCGCGGAGGCGGAGGGCGCCCAGTCGAACTTTGGCGTCTTGAACATCGCGGATGTCGAAACTCATGATATAGAAGGTCTTACCCAGGCTTCTTTTCAGGCTCAGAAGGCGCCGGTCGCCGAGGCGGGAAGTATTGGAGCGGTGCTCCTGGCGGCCCATGAGAGCTCTCGGACTCCGCCTTTTTCTTCATTTCAGGAGGCCCCGCCTCCTCCAATAGTTCAGACTGCCTTCGTCAAAAAGAGCATGGTTTCATCCGATTCTTCCTATGAAAAGGAAGGACGCTCCGGTGAGGCGGCCGCCCGGGCTCACGTGCTTCAGGCCGGCCAGAAGGAACCTGTCCGTACCGGTACGCGGGACTTTCGTTATGTCTCCTTCTCCGTGGGGGAGATGGATACTTTAGCCGAGAAAATCACCTCCAAGTCCAATGCCAGGACGCTCGATTTTTCTCAGAGCCGCTCCCTCATCGTCGAGGTTTCAAGAACTTCGGAGACACCGGCTGACGAAAAAGGCGGGCATAGCGGCTTCGGCCAGGGGAGCGGCCGCGATCGGTATTACACTTTCCAATCGGAATACATCCTCAATCAACTTAAAAAGCAGCAGTTGGGGGAGAGCCCACACCAGAATATTTTGGAAACCGCCAAGGAAGCCACGATCCAGAAGTGCATGAAAGATGCCGCGCAGTTGGAGTATTTCAGCAGGCAGGCTCCATTAAAGCACAGTCAGCAGGCCTCCCGTCTGGCCACTACCTGCATTGAAGTGATACTCCGCAAATCCTACAAGGACGATGTGACCGGTGAGCGGTCCGCAGCCAAGATGTTGGCCCTCATGCTCAAGGCCAACAATGACGACGCCTTTGAACACTCCACCCGGGTGAGCGATCTATCGGTCTCCCTGGCGGCGGAGATCGGCGTCACGGACGAAAAGGATCTGCGCCTGATTGAGGAAGGCGCACTACTGCACGATATCGGTGAAACCCAGGTAGCCCCCTCCCGCTACTCCTCTGAGGAGCAGGACCGGCTGGCTCTCTTCCTGGAGGACGTCGATCTGACCCAGTGCAGTGCTTTTCATGATATCGGAAAGTTGGAGATCCCCAAAGAAATTCTGAATAAGACTACCGTGCTCACCGAGGAAGAATACGGGATTATCAAGCAGCACCCGATTATAGGGGAAGAGATACTCCGGCCAATCCCATCGCTTCGGCCTATCCTGCCGACGGTGCGGGGTCACCACGAACGCTGGGATGGAGAGGGCTACCCGGACGGGCTCAGCGGAGAAAACATTCCACTGGCTGCCCGCATCATCAGCATTACGGATACCTGGGATGCTATGATTTCCGATCGGTCGTATCGCAAGGGGATTCCCCTTAACATGGCCGCCAGAGAATTGAGGAAGGGCGCCGGCAGCCAATTTGATCCCGAACTGGTGGATCGATTCCTGGCGCTGGTGGAGAAACAAGTCGCCTCTTGAAAGTTCCCGGAGGGCATCCCGGGCGATCCAAACTCTGTAAAACAAAAGGGGAGGAGGGGGTGTCCCCCTCCTCCCCTTTTGTTCTGCGCAATCTGCGGTTTATGAAGGGATTTTTTTATATTTACTTGAGGGTGACTTTTTTCATCACCACGTCCTTGACGGGGCGGTCATTGGGTCCGGTCTTGACCTTGCCTATCGTCTCAACCACGTTCATCCCCGAGATGACCTTTCCGAAGATGGCGTGCTTCCCGTTCAGATGTGGGGTGGGGGCCAGGGTGATGAAAAACTGGCTGCCGCCTGTATCGGGGCCGGCGTTGGCCATCGAGAGGATGCCCTTCGAATCATGTTTGAGGCCCGGCCCGAATTCGTCCTTGATGGTGTAGCCGGGGCCGCCCATGCCGGTGCCGGTGGGATCTCCGCCCTGGATCATAAAACCGTCAATCACCCGATGAAAAATGACTCCGTTGTAGAAGCCTTTCCCAATAAGCGAAATAAAGTTTCCGGTCGTGACGGGCGCCTTGTCCTCAAAAAGTTCCGCCTCAAACGTTCCCATGTTGGTCTCAAAGACCGCGATTCTGTTTTTCATCTTTGTCCCCTTTCCTTTTGTGCTGGCCGGCGCCGGAAGCAGAACTCCCGCCGCAATTACAAGAAGAACCCCCAGTACAATAGTCTTTACGATTTTACCCATCTTTATTTCTCCTTTCATTTTTCCTGAGAATTAGACTTTCAGAGATTTTTTCCTGCGTTGATATTCTCCAGATAGGCATTCACCGCTCGCAACTGTTCCTCGGCATCGAGGTGGGCCTCCCGGAAAATTTCCTCCGGCTCCCCGCTCCCGTAGGGTCCCACGCTCTCTCGCTCGTCGGCGTCTTTTCCTAGTTGATCCGGCGGCTTGTAGGAAAAAAGGGAGTAGCGGAGGCCGATTTCATCCACGTAGGGGCGGATCGTCCCCTCGGTGAACTCGGTGATGGCCACGCAACTGCGCCGTACGCGCTCTTTGTCCAGGAAGGGAAGGACGCGGTCCCGCTCCTCCGGCGGCTGCATCCGAAAGAGCTCGTGGCTGGTGATGGCGGTGATGGAAAGGTTCCACCGGCGGTCGAGTTCCGGAAGGACGCTCTCGATGAAGATTTTGGACGCACCGGCTCCCTGCAGCACGACCGTCCCGTGGACTTCACCTTCCTTCGCGGGGCGCAGGACGTAGCCTCCCCGGGCGGCGTTGCCGGCCGGGGCAAATCCCAGCTTTTCCCGGTCAAAACAGATTCCGTCAGGCCTGGGAATAAAGGGAATGATGGCGGTGGGGCGGGCCCGGTAAGCGGCCAGGAGCAGGGGGAATATCTCCGCCGGGTCAATCGGGAGGATAGTCACGACTCCACCGTAGGGAAAATTTTCCCGCCAGGTGGAGAGGGCCTGCGGGTCGGCATGAGTGCGCACCCCGTCCGGCCCCGTCCAGAGCGATGCGTGGAAGGCGCCTATCTGCGCGGGGATGCGCTTCTGCCTTTCCGGGGATCCCAGGGGGCCGTTGGCGACGCGCACATGCGTGTGGGCCAGGGACTGGAAGGCGCCGTAGGAGGTGGCCAGGGCGGCATAATGACCTTCAGCTCCGATCCCGAGCGCCAGGCCCGAATTGGCGTCCTCGGTTATTCCTCCGCCGTGGAGGATGCGGGATTGGCGGTTTTTCTCGCCGTAGTAGAAACTCTCAGGTCCGTAAAAAAATTCGGGGGAGGTCTGTTCACCCTCCGGCACTCCGCCGAGGTGCGCGGCGATGTCGGGGAGGGTAGAGGAGAGGAGATCGGCCGAGATGACCCAGAGGGCGCCGTTGGTGAGGCGGTGGAGATATCCGAGGATCTCGACGTACTGCTTGCGGAAGGAGGCCTTGCCGGGCGTAACAAGGATCTCTTGAGAGGGATTGAGAGGATCAAGCGGCTTTTCCCGGACGAATTCGACGAGTGGACGGGCGTCGGCCAAGGAAATTTTTCTCTTCCCGGGGAGGCGTCTCTTGGCCTGCCTTATTCGACCGAAGACGAAATCGGTGAGGTCGGATCTTTTGCAAAGGGTATCGCGCACGGCATCGAGGCTTTTTAAGAAATACTCCTCGACGGTGTCCCGATCGGGATTTCCAGGCATCCGGGGGAGCGTGGCATTGAAATAATTCTCGAACTTTTTTTGCGAGGCGAAGTATTCGGGGCTGTCCATCATGTGCCCGGCCCCGTGGAACTTGCGGCCGGTGGCGCCGCCCGCCGGGTCATAGCCTTTCCCTTTTATAGTGTGGAAGACGCCGACCGGGAAGCGCGGACTTTTTTTGAGGAGGCGGCCCATAAGATCAAAGCCGGCGATGACATGATCAAAATCATGGCCGTCGTCAACGGTGACGACGTTTCCCCCGTGCGTCCGGGCCAGCTCCTCCGGAATCCAGGAGGCCACGTGCCCATCCAAAAGGCGGGCGCCGTCGCAGGTCCCGACGACCCGGTCCTCATCTATACAGGCGTTGTTGTAATCGTACAGGAAGAGAACGTTGCCCAAGCGCAGGTTGTGGGCGATCTGCCAGGCCTCCTGGAAGCGCCCCGTGGTCGAGGCGCCGTCGCCTTCGAGAATGAATACGTATGGCGGGCGCTCCCCCGAGAAACGCTCCCTTAAGGCCAGGGCCAGGCCCAGGAGCTGGGAGACGGCGTAGCCGGAGGCTCCGGAGGCTATCCTGACAAAGGGAGTCTCGGGAGTGGGGTGGCCGTCAAGAGGGCAAGGGTGGAGGGCGTCCGCCAAGCGGGAGCGATAGGTCCGGTTGCGGCGGAAACCCAGAAGGTCGTGAAAGAAAATGGCATTCGCAGGGAGGAGCGAAGGCTCGCGCATCCTGACCGCCTCGAAGAGGAGGCTGAGAATGGCATAGAGACCGTTGGCCTTGTGTCCCGAGGCCAGGCCCACCACGTCGTTCTCCTCGCTTTCAGGGCGGCTGATGTCATAGCGCAGGGTGTCCAGGAAAAGCCCGATGAGCTGAGGCCCCACCGAGATGGCCCCTCCGGGGTGCCCGCTCTGGCGAAAGTTGAAGAGTATTTTGACGACGGTGTCGTAGAGGATGCGGAACTCATCGAAATGGCGGGCGGTCTCCTCGTCCAGGCAAGGCTTTGGGCCGAGGGCCTTCGCGGTGGAAGCAAAATACTGGCCCTCCCGCTTCCAGGCAGGGAAGGAGGCAAAACGGCCCTTAAGAAGGCCGCATCTTCCGTCTGTTAGTTTCAAAAAAATCCCCTTACGGGCAAAACAGGTTCCAAAAGATTCAGGGAGAATTTCTGCAAGCCGATTACTTTTCCTTCACGAAGGGCAATGTATTCGAGCTTGGAGGAATTTTCCAGAGTATATTGAAGAAAAAGCTGAGGTGGGGAAGATGTACAGCCTAAAGTCATGGAGCATTTCTTGAGGGGCAAGGGGGGGCTTTATATGCTATCAACAGGGCAAGGTGCTGATAAATAAAGGAAGTCAGGGGCTGCAGAATATGGCCTGGCGTCTATTTCGGGGGGAATGACCACCTCTATTTTTTAATCGACAGAAAGGAAGAGAAATGAAAAAGTCGTTGATTTTAGTCTGCCTACTGGCATTGGTAGCTGTTGCCGCGCAGGCACAGCTGTCTTCAAACACGATGATGAAAATCATTACAAGAAATGTTACTCCCGGTATTGACCCACACTCATTTGGCGCAAAGCCGAAAATTCTTTACAGAATGGGGGAGAAATACGGAAGAAGCGAAGAATTGCCGGATCCCGGCATGAAGCTCCACTTACTGGTAGTGGTTAGTGAACCGAATGTATGGATGATCAACCTATGGGATAAGACCGGTAAACTTATTATTGATCCAGGCCCAACATACGTTTTTCGGGCATCCATCATCCCTTCGGAAGAAAGAGGAATGAAACCGCCACTCGAGGATTTCGAATTCGGAACTGAATACGATTTTCTGCGATCGAATAAAGCTGTTCAGACTCGAACGATTGTTCAGGGGAAGAAATATGATTGTCTCAGAGTAACCAGGGAAGGTTACGATATCACCCTGTTGAGCCACATTGGGACCAAGACACCCTACCGAGTCAGGGTCAAGCGAGGAGAGAGGATTGTCTGTGAGTACGAATATGATGCGTACCAAAAGGGTCTCAGCCCAAAAATAAAGCTCTTTAAGCCTCCATCAGACGTGAAAATTATTGAGACTGTGAAACCGTGATTATTACTCAAACATAGGGTAATAGGCCGCCGCTAATCCGTGATGCTTAGCCGTTCGGTTAGGTGGCCATTGAGAAGAACTAGTGCAATCTTAAGGGGCTAAAATCTGTACCTGTTGCAGAAAGAGGAATCATATATGATTAAAAAAGTTTTTTTGTTTTTGATCGCCGCATTTCTGTCGGTCGCTTTTTCTTCAGGGGCTTTTGCCGGACAGGAGGAGAAGGCGATTTCCAATATGGGGGGCGCGCTGGAGACATTTGCTTTCAGTCCCAACGGGAAGCTGTTGGCCGGCGTGGAGGGGAATGTAATTAAAATAATGGACATAAACACCGGGACACTGGTCAGCAGCCTGGAGGGGCATACGGACGAGGTTAAATGCCTCTCTTTCAGTCCCGATGGAAAGCTCCTGGTAAGCGGAAGTGATGACCGGACCGTGAGGCTCTGGGATATTTCTTCCGGGACGCTTCTAAGAACCATGGAGGGGCATGAGAGCCTGATCAAAAGCGTCGCTTTCAGCCGGGATGGGAGGACACTGACCAGCACCAGCCGGGACGAATCTTCCAGACAGTGGGACACGGCGACCGGGAAATTAATGAGCCAGGATTCCCCGCAAACCAGATGGGTGAACAGTATCGCTTTCAGCCCTGACGGAAAGCTCCTGGCCGCAGGAGGGAATCTCAATGTCGTGCACCTGCTGGATTTTTCCAGCGGGAAGCTGCTCCGGGAGCTGAAAGGAAATGCCGCTTCCGTGACGGACGTCTCATTCGATCCCCTGGGGCAGACTCTGGCCGGCGGCGGCGCCGATCAGAGTGTCCGCCTGTGGGACGTTTCAAACGGCTCTCTCATCAGGACCATGGAAGGGCATACGGTCTGGGTCAGTTGTATCTCTTTCAGCCCATCCGGAAACATCCTGGCAAGCGGGAGCGCCGACAATACCATCCGCTTCTGGGACGCAGCCACCGGCCAGCCTATAAGAACGCTGTCCGGGCATACCTCCGACGTCAACAGCCTGTCTTTCAATCCTGACGGGAAAACACTGGCCAGCGGCGGGGAGGATAACGCCATCAGGATCTGGGATGTTTCCACGGGCGGCAACGCCGTGACTCTTCCGATGCAGGTTGGCGACGTCAACAGCGTCTGCTTTGATCCCCTGGGCATGATGCTGGCCAGCGGCGGAGACGACAATGCCGTAAGGCTCTGGGATGCCGCTTCCTGGCAGCCAATCCGTTCGATGAAAGGGCATCTGGATGCCGTGCTGTGCCTCGCTTTCAGTCCCGATGGAAAGATTTTGGCCAGCGGGAGCGCGGATCAGACTATCCGGCTGTGGGACGCCGACACCGGGCGGCTCCTCCGGGTACTGGACAACGACGAGATGGACGATGTTAAATGCCTGTCCTTCAGCCCTGATGGGAAGACCCTGGCCTGCGGTAGCCTGGATAATGTCATTCGACTGTGGGACGCAGGCTCCGGAAAGCTGGTCCGAAAAATCAACTTTTAGAGGAATTTCCCCGGGAGTCCTTGAAAATATAACCCAAGAGGTGGAAGAAGATGTACAGCCAGAAAGTCATGGATCATTTCATGAACCCCCGCCACGTAGGGGAGATACCCGATGCCGACGGGATCGGCGAGGTTGGCAACCCCGTCTGCGGCGATATGATGACTTTTCAGATAAAGGTTAAGGATGGCCGCATCGAGGACGTCAAGTTCAAAACTTTTGGATGCGGAGCGGCAATTGCCGTCTCCAGCATGGTGGCCGACATGGCCGTCGGCAAGACCCTCGACGAGGCCATGCAGATAACCAACATGATGGTGGCCGAAGAACTGGACGGCCTCCCTCCAAACAAGCTGCACTGCTCCAATCTGGGCGCCGATGCGCTTCATAAGGCGATAGAAAACTACCGCCAGAAACTCACGGAACAGGAAAAGCTGCCGGGGGTTCACGCCGCCGGTGAGGAGAAGGCGGATTCCTGCAGTTGTCCCTTCTGCTCCTCCCAGGTTCCCCCAGCCGATGGGTCGGAGTGCAAACCCTGCGGGGTGGAATATGCCTCCTGCTCCGGGTGCGGCAAATCAATACCGAAGAACGCCCTCTATTGCCCCTACTGCCAGGCGAAGGTGAAATAACAAGTGGCGCTCCGCGCCCTTGCCCTCCTTCTCGCCCTGATCTTTATGGGCGGTTGTGCATCTCAAAAAGCCGGCGGCCCGGTAGAGCTGACCTTCATCACCGGCTTTGACGCCTCCGGCACCAACGAGTACCTCATCAAGACCTTCAACGAGCGCCACCCCGGCATCAAGGTCAAGCTCCAGGTCATGCCCATGTCCTCCGATACCCAGCACAATCAGTATGCCACCTATCTCATCTCCGAGGACTCCGCCATAGACATATACACCCTGGACGTAGTCTGGCCCGCCGAATTCGGCTCGGCGGGGTGGGCCCTTCCGCTGGATGGTTTTCTGCCGCTCCGGGAGCGGGTGCAGTTTCTGCCGGGACCGCTGGCTGCCTGCACCTGCGAGGGGCGCCTCTATGCCGTCCCCTGGTACACCGACGCCGGGCTGCTCTATTATCGCAAAGACCTTCTTAAGAAGTACGGCTTTAAACCGCCTGAAACCTGGAGCGATTTGCTGCGGCAGGCGAAGGTCATCCAGGAAAAGGAGGGGATCTCAGGCGTTCTCTTCCAGGCGGCGCAGTACGAGGGGCTCGTCTGTAACTTTTTTGAGTACGTCTGGGGAAACGGCGGGGACTGCTTCACCGGGGACAACACCGTCGCCATTGACAGCGAACCGGCCGTGGAGGCCCTTCAATTCATGCGGGATCTCATCTTCAAATACAAGGTCGCGCCGGCCGGAACACCCACCTACCGGGAGGAGGACACCCGCACCCTTTTTACCCGGGGAAAGGCCGTCTTCATGCGGAACTGGCCCTACGTGTGGGCGCTGGCGCAGGATCCAGCCAAGGGCTCCCTGGTGGCCGGGAAGGTCGGCGTCGCGCCTCTGCCTCATGCGCCGGGACACAAAAGCGCGGGCTGCCTGGGTGGATGGAACCTCATGATCTCAAAATTCTCTAAACATCCGCGGGAGGCCTGGGAGTTTGTCAGATTCGTCACCGGGGAGGAGGGGCAGAAGATTACCGCCGTCATGGGAACCCACCTTCCGACCCGCAAAAAGCTCTACCGCGACCCGGAGGTGCTTGCCAAAAATCCATATTTTGCTCAATTTTATGATGTGTTTATCGGGGCCAGGCCGCGCCCCGTGACTCCGTATTACTCAAAGATTTCAGATATTCTACAGATTGAGGTCAACCGGGCGATCACCGGGAGCAAGTCGCCTGAAGAGGCCCTGAATGAAGCGGCGGAGGAAATTCGAAAGATAGCGGGATTCAAGTAAACAGAATACATCATTCATATTTCATAATTCATACTTCAGGAGAGAAGGAGAGGTGAGGACATGACCCAAAAGAAGAGGCGGGTAGGGATGCTGAGAGCCGAGGCCCGTCTGGCGTGGCTTCTTGTCTCTCCGGCGCTTTTTGTCATCGCTCTGATAGCCTTCTATCCCGTCTTCAGGGCCTTTCTAATCAGCCTGCAGCAGGTCCAGCTGCAGTTCTTGAAGTTCGGCCAGTCTTTCGTCGGCCTGGGAAATTACGCGCAGGTTCTCTCGGACGACCGCTTCTGGAACGCTCTGGGGAACACCGGCCTCTTTACGTTTGTCACGGTCCTCTTCGAATTCCTGCTGGGGCTTCTGCTGGCGGTCCTGATGAATATCCCGCTTAAGGGGCGCGGAGTTCTTCGGGCCTCGGTCCTCATTCCCTGGGCGCTCACCACCGTGGTCTCGGCCATCATGTGGCAGTTCATGTACAACGATCAGTACGGCATAGTCAACGCCCTGCTTCTCAGGTTTCATCTCATTGCTGAGCCGGTCATCTGGCTAGGAAAGCCGTCCCTGGCCCTCATCTCCGCCATGATAGCCGACATCTGGAAGACGACGCCCTTCATGGCGCTCCTCCTCCTGGCGGGGCTCCAGGTCATTCCGGCCGACATCTACGAGGCGGCCCGCATAGACGGCACCACGCCCCTCCAGGCGTTCTTCCGCATCACTCTCCCGCTCCTCAAGCCAGCCATCCTGGTGGCCCTGCTTTTCCGCGCGCTGGACGCCTTCCGGGTCTTCGACCTCATCTTCGTCCTGACGGGGGGCGGCCCCGGCAACAGCACCGAGACGCTCTCGCTTCTCACCTACATCAAGCTCTTTCGTGAGTTCGACTTCGGGGTCGGCTCGGCGCTGGCGGTCATCACTTTTATCTGCGTCGTCTTAATCAGCTATGTTTTCATAAAGGTCCTGGGCGCCAGGGCGGGGGAGGTGTAGCGTGAAGCTGTCGGCCAGGGGCCTGCTCTACCTTCTCATCGGCTTTGTCCTTATCCTCATGCTCTTTCCCTTCTACTGGATTCTGGTTACCTCGCTCAAGACCTCGGGCGAGATTTTCTCCTTCCCCCCCGCGCTTTTTCCTAAGGGACTCAACTGGGCCAACTACCTCTCGGTCTTCACCCGCCAGCCGTTTCACATATACCTTAAGAACAGCTTCATCGTGGCGGGTTTGACCACTCTCTTCTGCCTCCTGCTGGGGAGCCTGGCGGCCTATGCCCTGGCCCGCCTGCGCTTCAAGGGTAAGGGCCTTATCTTATCCATCGTCCTGGCCGTCTCGATGTTTCCGCCCATCGCCATCGTGAGCCCCCTTTTCCTCATGCTCAAGCACTTCCATCTCCTGAACACCTATCCGGCTCTCATCTTTCCCTATACCACTTTCGCCATGCCGCTCACCATCTGGATCCTGACCAGCTTCTTCAAACAGCTCCCCGCCGAGCTCGAGGAGGCGGCCCGGGTGGACGGCTGTTCGCCCATGGTGACTTTCTCGAAGATTCTCCTGCCGCTGGCGGCGCCCGGCGTCTTCACCTGCGCCATCCTGGTATTCATCTCGTCCTGGAACGAGTTCCTCTTCGCCCTCACCTTCACCACCAGCAACCTCATGCGCACCGTCCCCGTCGGGATCACGATGTACCCGGGCGAGTACGAGATGCCCTGGGGCACCATCTTCGCCGCCGCCGCACTGGTAACCATCCCCCTCATCGTTCTGGTCCTCCTCTTCCAGAGGCGCATCGTCTCTGGCCTCACCGCCGGCGCGGTCAAAGGATAGACGAATAAAATACGCTTTTCGTTGCCAGGAGATAGGGAATATGATAAAATGCAGAGGATAGCGATGAATGACCTCTGGTTGTTGAATTTTCAGCAGGAATCCTTGCCGGCGCGAATACGCGAACGCCGGCGTTCGTAAAAACGCGCCGTCTGCGGTCGCCGCTACGCGTCGCCGCTGAACCGGAGCGTTCTGCATGAAAGGATATAAAAAATGAAAAAACCAAAAGTGATTCTACATAGTTCAATAAGCTTGGATGGTTCAGTTCTTGGGTTTGACGTTGACATGGAAAAACATTACCAAATAGTTGGAAGTTATAAAGCAGATATACATCTTATTGGTTCAAATACAATAGAAGCGGGAATCAAAATGTTTTGCCCGCAGATTCCCAAAGAAGAAAAAAATGATTTTATAAAACCCAAAAGAAATAGAAATTTACCGCTATGGATTATTCCAGACACAAAAGGAAAATTAAAAGGACTGCACCATATTTACAGAAGATTCGATTTATGTAGAGATATTGTCGTATTAGTATCGCGAAAAACACCCAAAAACTATCTTAATTATCTGAAAGAACGAAATTACGATTATCATATTGTCGGAGAAAATCACATTGATTACAAGCAAGCCCTGAAGCTCATGGTGAAGCAATATAACGCAAAAAGCGTACTTACGGATACCGGTAAAATATTAAATTGCATTCTGATTAATAATGGGCTGGTTGATGAGATAAGTTTGCTTGTGCACCCTGTTATTGTCGGCAAAAATCAATACACACTATTCAGCCAGGTAAATGGTAATATAAAGCTTGAATTGATTGCCACTAAAAAATTAAGTGATAATAAAATTTGGTTGACCTACAAGGTAAAAAACGTATAACAAGTCATTACATCCTAAGACCCCAACGCCGCGTCTTAATAATATGATGTGTTACAAGATATGATCAAATTGAGATAAATAGTTTTAGATCAATGGTTCGAATAGAAAAATGAAAACTTCCCAAAAGAGGATAAC
>JAZDOK010000092.1:0-25804 GCA_043798715.1 bacterium | reverse complement strand
GGCCCACTCCTTGACGACGACGGGGACATTCACCCTGCTCGCGCCGCGTTCTATGAGGATCACGGTTCTCCCGGCCTTTTTAGCGGTTACCGTAATTATGGACTTCTCCTGATCCGCCGAAGCCGAAAGAAGGGAAGAATCATAGGAGACCACAATTTCACCCTGTACCAGGCCGGAGAGCTCAATGTTGTCAAAGCCGCCGACTGGAAGAGTCAAACTCTTTTTCGAGACTTTAAGGGCATACTCCAGGATCGCTTCGCGCAGATTCTTAACCCACAGGTTCCCCAGATCTTCCGGAAGACTGTGATTCATCCTGGCCAGCTCCGGATCTACGGCGATAATGAGATGATCCTTCCATAAAATCGAATAAACCGCTCCCTCTTTCTCCAGATGAATATCGGAGACAGGCCAGTTTTTCCCAATGAGCGTCATGAGACGCCCGGTGATGAGCTCAGCCCTCTCTTCGGCGCTGAGTTTTCCAGCAGAGGAAATTTTCATCACCACCCGGTTTCCCAACTGAACCTCACCCATGGCAGGAACCGGCAGCGCCTTTATTCCGGAGCTCGCCAGCATAATCAGAAGAAGAAGAGAAATACTCTTAATTCTAATCCCTGGACGGCGCATCCCCGGTACTCGTTCCCTCTTTAATTTCATCCAAAACGGTCTCAAGTCTCTTGACCCTCTCCAGGAGTTTCGGGACCTGTCTCAAGGCGGCCTGAAACCGCAACTCCTGACGGTGATTCTGAATGGGATAGCCGGACACCATGCTGCCGGGCGCAATGTCCTTGTCCACCCCGGAGCGGCTGGCGACAATCGTGTCGGAGCCGATTTTAAGATGCTGGCTGACGCCGGCCTGGGCTGCAATCAGGACGCGATCGCCAATTATGGTGCTCCCGGCGACACCGGACTGGGATATAATGATGGTATCCTCCCCAACCTGCACATTGTGCGCAACCTGAACCAGATTATCTATTTTGGATCCCCGACCTATGAGCGTATTTCCGGTCGTCGCTCGATCGATGGTCACACAGGCCCCAATCTCGACGTCCTCCCCGATGACCACACTTCCGATCTGGGGAATCTTGACATGGCGATGACCTTCTTTTACATAGCCGAATCCGTCGGCCCCGATGACGGAATTGGCGTGGATAACGGTGCGGGCGCCGATGGTAATTCGATCCAGAATCACGACTCCGGGGTAAATCATAGCGTCTTCCCCGACGACCACCTTATCTCCCAGATAGACACCTGCCTGAATCACGGCCCCCCGGCCCACTACCACTTCGTCTCCCAGAACCGCATAAGGACCTACATGGGCCCCTTCCCCGATGACGACGGCCCGGCCCATAACGGCCGTGGGGTGGATTCCCGGGGAGAAAGCCTTCCCCGGATGAAAAAGCTTAAGAGCCATGGCAAAAGCCAGGCGGGGATGACTCACCCTGAGAACCGGTTTTTTTGAAAGGCCGACCGAAAGGGGGACAATGAGAGCCGATGCCGCGGCATTTTCAGCCATGGAGAGCATCCTCTCGTCCTTGACCCAGGTGAGTTCGCCTTCGCGAGCCTCTTCAATCCCGGCAATTCCGGAGATGTCCGGATCGTCTCCCAGAAGTTCCGCCCCCAGAAGCGATGCAATCTTCGAAAGTTTTATCTTCATTGTCCCTGGCTCTTGAGTGATTTTAATACATCCTCCGTGATATCCAGCCCGCCGTATTCCACCCCGCTGTTGACGATGACCAGGTTCAATTTCTTTTCCCTGGCGACAGCCTGCACGGATTCCTTCACCTCTTCCTTGAGAACCTCGTTAACTTTCTGCCACCGTTCCCCGCTCTCAGTGATCCGGCTTTCAATTTTTCTCCCGAAGTCCTTTTTTTGGCGAAATTCCATGAAAATCTGGTATCTCTCCGCCCGATATTTATGCCAGGATTCCCTGAATTTGGGCCACTCGGCCGCAATTTTTTCAGTCATAACCGTCCCCGGCAAAAGGTTCTGCCTGGGCCTGGAACATCCCCATGATGCCAGGCATAAAATTATGGCCGCCAAAAAGAATAAAGTCTTTCTCACCTGGGTTTCTCCTCCTTTATTGCCCGTGCGGAAATCTCTGTGAGATCTTCGCATTCCAGGGAGCTGATATAGCCGGCCAGGACAAGAGGGACACGCTTTTTACGGGCAACTTTTCCCACCATCCCTTTCAACTCATCCACCATGGAGAGAAAGAGGCGCTCCCTTTGTTTTTTCAGAGACGACAGGGCCTCTTCTTTTTTGGCATATTCTTCCTTCTGGGATTTCTCGATCAGTTTCCTTTTTTCCATCACTCTCTTGAACATATCCTGCTCAATTTTTTTCAGCCTCTCCGCCAGTTCTTTCTTCTTCTTCTCATACTGCTGCCCGGCCTGCTCCATCGCTTTCTTCTGCTCCGCCTGGAGTTTGAACATCTTCTCGTTGTACTCGCGCTTTAAATCCTGGGGTTGATTGAAATTACCCAGGGCCAGTTGAGCCGGCGGGACTCCTGTTTTCCCTGAAATTTTCACGGAGGCTCTATCCTGTATAGCGTTCACCTTTTGCGACAACTCCGCATCCAATCTCACTTTAAAAGCAAAAATTTCCTTTCGGAGAGCTACCGTCTCAAAAGAGCGAAGCCTCTCGCTCTCCTGGTGCATTCCGGCCACCATGGTCTCTTTTTGGGCAGTTTCATCCTCAGCGAGCTTGTTCAGATCGTCCTGGATTTTATTCCGCTCCTCGGCCGTCGCGGCCACCTGCATCTTGAGCTGAAGATTCAGTTTTTGGGCCTGATTGGCCTGCAGCATTTTCATCTCGAAACTGTTTAATTCCGCATCCTGCTTCTTCTGCAACTCCTCGATGCGCGCTTTAGCCTTCTGTTCAAGTTCCAGCGTCTTGGCTGCAACCTGGCGCTTGCTGAGAAGATAGAGATCATCCACGGAGTCACGGATTTCGGCATAGACCATTTTTTTCTCAGCGGCATGAGGACCCCGGATTTCCTCCTCAGAGGATGGAAAGCCGCCCTGATCCACATTCTGAGAGTCAGTATTCCTGGCCTTCTGCATCCGTGTAAATTTTTCCTCAATCGCCCTGATCGTTTCCACCGCTTGTTTTTTGTTTTCCGTCAGTTCCTTCTCCAGTTGTTTTTTGATGCGAAGCATCTCTTTTTCCATCTCTTCGGCGGCCTTGACTCTCTCCCGCTTCAATCCAAGCATATGCTCCCCCAGCAGAGTGTCCATGACTCCCGCGGAAGAAGAAGAAAGAACTCCCTCCATCTCCGTCACCTTCCGGTCAAGCTCCATGAGGCGATCCCAGGAGGGAGACAGCCTGAGCAGCTTCTGAAAATCAACGACTCCAATCGGAAGAGTGTCCTCCGGAGAGGCGAACTTGAAGAGTGCCTGGTGGCGCAAACCCAGAAAGACCACCCCTGAAATGATCAGAAGCAGGGGTATCAGCAGAAGATATCTCTTCTTCACCGGCGGAAATCTTCCCCGGCCAGAAATCCTTTGACTACGTCATCGGTCACGTTGGTTCCTCCGTACATGACCTCTTCCTTGTCCAGAATCAGTTTCAGCCCTTTTCCCCTTGCGATTATATCCACTGTGTCCGATACTTTTTTAAAAAGGGGTTTCAGCATCTGGTTTTTCTGGGCTTCGAACCTTTCAGTGTACTGCCTCAGCAACTCTTCCCTCTGGGCCGGAGAGCTTTTGCCGGCCCTGTCTTTCAGCTCCTTTTCCATGTCCTGATAAATTCTGACCAGTTGAACGTCCACCGTCAGAAAGGGTTTCAGGCTCCGGATGACTTCCTGGTCAAAATAGCCGATTCCACTTTTGTCCTGAGGTGTATTCACGGGTTCGACCAGCTTTTCGGCGCTCTGAAATTTCTTGATGACGTCCTGCGTGATGTCCTCCGGCCCGCAGACGACGATCTTCTTGTCCAGAATAACCGTCATCGCCTTCTCCCTGGCGACCTGGGCGACCGCCGCCTCAGCCCTCTGAAACAAGGGATTTGAGATCTTGACTCTCCGCTGATCGAGCTGCTCCTTCAGCTTCATGAAAAGCTCCGTCTGCCTGGCGGGTTCCAGTTTCCTGGCCTCATTCACAAAATGCTTCTGAAGCTCCTCTTCATAGGCTTTAAGAGCCTTATCCGCCTCCTGGAACTCTCTCAGATTCATGATCTGAGCGCGATCAATCTGTCCGACGGAGGGACAATACAGCGCCCGTTTCAGACTGAAATACTGCCAGCCATACCAGAGCCCGACAATCAGGATGCCAAGAGCCAGCAGCGGCAGAACTACCCCCATGACATTTTTAAACTTCAATTTCTTCACCCTGTCTCCTCCCTCGGTGTTCACATGATTAAAACGTCTGACCTATCCCGATGGAAAACCTCTTGTCCTGCTCCCCAAAAGCATAATCAACCCGGATCACCCCGAGTCCCAGCGTGGGAAAGACAATTCGAAGTCCCATCCCGAAATCCTTTTTAAGCGACATGTCGGCCTGACCCGGCATCCAGGCATTCCCGGCGTCGGCGAAGATTGCGCCCTTCAGCATCTTGATATCGGCGATTGGGAAGCGGAATTCCAGATTAAAGACGAGCATGCTCGATCCGTAGAATGAATTATCCTGGTAACCCCGGATAGTGTCGGTCCCTCCAACATAAAAATTCTCGGTAATTGGAGCGGAACCGCTGATGTTCCCCCCCCAGGCCCTGAAGGCAATAGTCTTGTCATGGCGCAGGGGGAAATACTTGCGCCACTCCAGCACCGACTTGGTGTAATCAAAATCTCCCCTCAACAGACCGCCGGCCAGTTCGACGGAGGCATTAAGATAGTTTCCCTCGTAAGGATTGAAGACATCGTCGCGGGTGTCATAAATGGCCCCCAGCGCCGTGCTGTTGACCGCGCGCATCCCGTGGGTTATTCCAGTGACCGGGAAGGACGAATCGGCGCTCTGCTCGATGGTGATTTCTTCGTGCTTAAGGGTCAGAAAAAGCCTCAGGTCATCATTTAAGAGCTTCCCGTAGGTTACGCTTCCCCCGGCCCGCTTGTCATTGTAATAGGCGTACTGCAGGGGCTGGACCCCGTAAACCGGCTGCCTCAATTCCTGGAAGGAACTGTTGTAGAATGAAAAGCCCAGGGAATCCTGTAGCTTGTTGATAGCCGGATCATAAAAACTGAGACTCAGCGTATCAATGTTGACCCCTCGCTGCCATTGCGTGGATGCCGTCTGTCCCCTCCCCCCGAGGTTCTTCTCGCTGTAGGAGACGGCGCCGGTCAGCCCCGGCTGTAAAGCACCGCCGCCGCCGCCTGAATAGCCGAAGCCCAGGGTCGCCAGACCGGTTTTCTGCTCCTTGACTTTCCAGGCCAGCACCACTTTGCCGGGCGCGCTTCCAGGCTCTACATCCACATTTACCGTCTCAAAATACCCCAGGTTATTGAGTCGCTCCATGTCCCTTTTGATCTTCTTCTTTCTTATGACCTGTCCCGTCCGGGTGCGCAGATTTCTAATGATTACATAGGTCTTGGTCTTCGTGTTCCCCTCTACCCGGACATCCTCCACGACGGCTTCCACGATATTGATGGTGACCACGCCGTCATCATCAATATTGCCCCGGATGGTATTCAAGACATAATCATGTTCTTCGTAATATTTATTCAGGGTATCGTAATCCCCCTGCATGGCCTTTCTGTTGAAAAGGTCCCCCGGTTTGACCTTGACCATCGGCCGCAAAACGGAATCGGCATAGAGGCTGGAGCCCTCAATCCGGATACCCTTCACCTCGACCCCGTCCTGAATCGTCAGGCTGAGTTTTCCCTCGGGCGAAAAATCAATGCCGGTGACGTGTGAGGTTTTCATCACATAGCCGAGATTTTCACTGTAGTAATTGTTAATAGCCGAGATGTCATCGCCCAGCGCCGTTTTATTTAGAATCTTGCCCACCTTGGTCCCCAGAAGATTCTTCAGCGTCTCCGTATCAACAATCTGGTTGCCCGAGATCGTAATTTCCGTCACCACCGGATTTTCGATGACCCTGAAAGTGACCCTGACACCGCCCGCATAAGGAGTCGAACCGACCCTGACATCGGTAAAGCAGCCCATCTCATAGATGGCCCGGATATCGCGATTCAACTTGGGCTCCAGATAAGGATCCCCGACCTTTACGTTAAGGACTTTCAGGATCTCATCGGCGCTGACCGCGGTATTTCCCTCGAGCAGGACGGCCGTCACCCTGGGGAGGGCCGCCTCCTCGGGTGGAGCGCTTTGCTCCTGAGGTATATCAGGGGGAAGAGGGCTTTCAGCCGGGCTCTCCGATTCCACCGGGGCGGGAGGGGAAGGCGCTGCCAGCGGGGGGTTCTCCTCTGTCCCCTGGGGCAGAGGAGAAGGAACAGGGGAAGGCGACTCCAATGGCTGAACCGGCCCCTCGGCCTGATTGCTCGCGCGGGAAGGAGCAGAAAACTGATAGATACAGAAAAGCGTGAAGAATATAATAAGTACTTTTAATATTATAACCCGCCTGGGTTGCATTTTCCCCTCCTTAAAGTCCTGAAGGATAAAAAAAAAGACCCTTCTAAACGGAATTTTCGACAGGCGCCGGGCAAATCCTTCCCCATCAAAAGTAAAAGCGACTTTGTATCCCGAAAGTATTTACCCCCTTGTCATCCTGGGTAAACTTAAGGATCGTCCTTTTGAAAAGAAGATACTCCAGCCCCCAGATTCGCTGGATCTCTCCGAGGCCGCTGAAGAGCCGCGTGAATGAAAGCAGGAGGCGTTCATCCGGCCCGAAAGCCTTGGCAACCCGAAGGGACTGCGCTCCGCTCATCGTGTAATCGTAAGAGACGTCGCTTAAGCCGAAGCTCCTCTGAATGGCCAGGGTTATCGGCTGAAGAAATCCCGTATCCATCAGGCCCACCAGGGCGGAATCCGCCATACCGCTTATAAGTTTTCCCTCTATCTTCGCCTGGGAGATGGGAGGGTCGGAGGTCAGCCTTACGGAGAGGTTCGGCGGCCGGCCGGACACATCCGCAAAGACTTTTGAATCCCCGGCCTTGGTCTCCAGGTTGATGTCCAGTTCCGGAACTGCCGACTCCGAGCCGTCAAAGTGAGCCAGCCCGCTGACCAGGCGAAACGGCCTGCTAAAAAGAGTGACCGTACCACTGTTAAAGTGAATGTCCCCGCCGAGCTGGGTCTTATCCGATTTCTTGCGGAAGACGACGGAGCCTTTACTGTTCAACGAACTGCTGATGAGCCTGGCGACGTTGAGGCTCAACCAGACATTTTTTTCCAGCGTCAAAGCCACGTCAATGTCGGCCGGGATGGATGCGGTCGCAGCGGAGAGGCTTTGAGATTCGCCCTCCCTGGTGGGTTGAGCCGTCGGAATTTTGATCGTGGCGTCCGACACCGAGAGTTCCCCGCTCAGGAGGGGGCGGGCGCCTCTCTGCCCTTTAAGGGTCACCCCATGCGGCGTCGTGAGGGTAGCTGAAAAATCATTGCGAAGAATCTGGATTGCCTTGGCGACAAAGCCGAGATCGACTTCAGCCAGGTGTGACTTATCAAAATCAGCGGTTCCCTGGAGACTGAAGGAACCCGCCCCCATCTTTCCTTTAAATTCTTCAATGGCCAGGCGCTCCCCCTTTAGAAAAATTCGCACCCAGAGGTCTTTGATGGGATTTTTAAGGCGCGCCAGGGTCAGGGAGCCGTTTTTCACCTCAAGGCTCCCCTCCATCCTGATATCGGAAGCAGTCCCGGAGATGCTTACATCCCCGCGCATCTTACCGCTGGAGCGACTGACAATATTCCCTAAAGCGTTAAGACTGTCCAGGTCATCCTCATCCAGGCTCGCCTTGAGAATAAGAGGCCCTTCGCTGACGAGCTTTCCATCCTTCATGGCCAGGGGCAAACTTCCTGCAGCCCGGGCCTGGTGCTTGCCCTTGATGAGCCGAAGTTCCTTGAGAGAAACTATGCCTCCGGAGGCGCCCCCGTAACCGTTGAAACTGTCAAAAGAAAGCCAGCCCAAAAAACCTTTCTTTACGTCGAAACTAGCGGTTATTTCCGGCATGGCCGTCAAGCCGCCGGCCTCGAACTGAAGGTCCAGAAGGCCCCCAAGCTGCCTGGCCTGGGGTAGGAAAAGCCCCAGAAGCCTCATGTCCATGGATTGAAGACCGACGGTTAAGGCTGTCTTCCCTTGTAAATCTACGATCCCCTGGGCGGAGGCGCTCCCCCCTCCTCCCTGAAAAGCAAAATTATCAACCGTCAGCGTCGTCCCGGAAAACTTTGAATCGAGTGCGGTATTGGAGACGGGGACCGATCCGAAATTTCCCTTATCCAGGGAGAGCTTTACGACCATAGCCGGGGCCGCATAAAGGCCCTCCGCAGTCAGGGTGCCGTTTAACTCCCCGCTGAATTCTTTCGCCTGGGAATAACCGGAAAAAGCCAGGACATCCTCCAGGCGACCATGGCGAACCTCCGCCCGGAGCGACACGCCTTTCGACTGAGGACTTGCCCCCTTCCCGGAGAGCCTTTTCCAGGTCAAGGGAAGAATAGATAATCCGTTGGGAAGAAAACCTGAAAAATCGTACTGCCCCGCCCCTTTGACTAAAGAGAGAGAATCGATGGAAAATCCCTTTTTATCGTAGGTAAAAATACCCTTCAGAGAGTCAAAGATGAGCCTGCGGAAGTGCGGGGCCTGGATGTTAAAAGAGGCATGGGCTTCCGGATCCGCATAAGTCCCGGAGAGTGCGAGTTCCAGGTTTCCCACGCCGCTGAGACCCGTCAGGGAGGGGTTCAAATCTGCCAGGACTTCCAGGGGAAAATCCCCGGCCGCCAGGCGGCCTTTAAGAGAGCCCAGCGGATTCACATTAAGACTTCCGAGCAACCGGCGTCCCTGCATAATAGAAGCGGAAAAATCAATATCAGTGCCGACTTTCGCCGAATCCGGGGCAAAGGAAGCCTTGACTCTTCTTATCCTGTGATTTCCTACATATAGATTCCTCAAATTCAAACTACCGCTTAAAAGCGGTCCTTTCAGTGTCCCCTGGATCCTCAGATTGCTGTCAACCGAGCCTCGAAGGTTCCACCCGGCCCATGGAGTAAGCGCCAGCAGAGTGGAAAGGCTGCCCTGCTCCGCCTCAAGAAAGAGATTCAGCTTCCCGCTTTTGCCGAGACCCACTTTCCCGGACAACTGGTATTGGCCGCTCGACTGGCTGAAACGTAGAGGCTCGAGGGTGATTTCATCCGGAGAGACGGCGAACGCCGCCTTAAGAGCAAAGGGAGAATACCCCGCAAAGCCGTCATAGACATCCAGGTCGCCCACGAGCTCAAGATCGGGAAAAGTTCCCCGGATGACTCCATTTCCGGAAGCCGTCCCTCCTACAAGCGGCTGTCCCCAACTCTCCCTGTACTTTTTCCAGGCAGGCAGGGAAAGTCCGTCAGTTATTTTCGAAATTTCCAGCCTGGGGACTTCCCACTTGAGATCCACCAGGCGGCGCGCCGGAACCAGGCTGCCGCTAAGAGAGAGAGCGGCCGCATCTCCCGCCAGGTATAAGTCCGCAATGGACAGCTTCCCTCCATCCCAGGAGCCATCGGCCCGCACCGTCTCAAGGGAAATTCCCGAGGGCGAAAAATTCTTGAAAGCCCCGTCCACCAGGAAAATCCCCCGCTTTTTACCCCCGCCCAGAAATACCGTCCCGTTCACCTTCCCGGCGGGCCCCGGAACACTCTCTCCGGGAGACAGAAGGCCGCCCAGTTCCACCTCATTAAGCTTCCCCAGAGCCCACCAGACTCCATCTCTCCCGTACCGGGCGGACAACCCCAGGCGCCCGCCGGAGCGCCTCTTAAGGGAGCCCTGGAGGGCATAGCTCCCCCCCCGGCCGGAAATCTCCGTCTCCACCGAGACCGTATCTCCGGCTGGCGCCTTCACGGAAAGTCCGGTGGAACTTCCGGCAGGAGCCAGTGAAAGGCGGGGAGAGATAGCGCTAAGGTAAAGCTCTTCACCCGCCCCGAAATTCTTGAAGCCCTGGAGAAAAACAGGGTTTCCTCCCAGCTTGACATGCATTCCCGCCGTAAGAAGCGAGCGCTCTTTATAGAGCAGGCTCCCCTTTATATCGCCGGCAAAAAAACGGCCCAGGGACAATTCCCCGCGGGAGATTTCCCCCCAGGCGAAGGGGGAGGAGAAGGAGCCCTGCACCTGACCCTTAACGTCGGCCGAGCAGGAAAGCGTGCCCCATCCCGGCATTTTAAGAGCGGGAATGCCCCGTCCGAAGGCCAGGAAACTTAGATTCAACCTGTCCTTAAAGGGATCCACCAGACCCCTGGCCACGACGCTTCCCCGGCGCCCGAGCCGGCCGTCAAGCCACAGGTTTCTTCCCCCATACACAAAACGGCTCTCAAGGCCGCTCAAGTGGGCATTCCCAAGAATGATCGGGTCGGTCCCCTCGCCCATGACGGAGAGTTCCACCTCCCCTTTCCCCGAAAGCGCTTTCATCGGCATGGAGACCATACCCGCCAACGGGTCAAAGGAATGTGCTTTAATGTCAAAGAGGAACACGGGAGACTTATCCGCCAGGGCCAGGCCGGAGCCGGAGATGGAACTTCCCAGCCAGTTCGCCCTGAAATCCTTGAAATGCCACAGATCGAACTGATTGAAAAAATCAAGAGAGACGCCGGAGATCGGCTGCGAAAAAATCCGGCACCTGGAGGATGTCAGGGTCCCCTCAATGAGGGGATTCATGGCGTCACCCCGGATTTTTATTACGGCTGAAGCCTCTCCTTTAAGCAGGTCTCCCTTATTGAGGCCCAGATAGCCGGAAAGATCCTCCAGGGAAATCCGGGGCGCCTTTAATAAGAGGCTGAGCTTCGGGGAGATAAAATTACAGACATCACCGGAAACAGCAAATGGAATCGAGCCCCAGAAGCCCCTGAGAGAATCTATAGAGACAAAATCGTTGGTAAGTAAGAGCGCTCCATCGATCTTCGAAAACTCCTGGGGCAACCCCTTAAGTTTAAGAGACACCTTGTTCAGAGTCACATCGCCCTGCAGGTCCCCTACGGGAGAGCCTCCCTGGGCTTCCGAGCCGAAATTCCCATTCATGAGAAGGGCGACTTCTGCGGTACCGCCCCGGACAAGTAAATCCGGATTGTTCAGAAGATAATTGCCCCACTTACTCGCATTCAGCCGATCGCCCTTCAGAGAGAGGTTCCAGGAGGATAAATCCTTCTTAAGCCGGCCCCGGCAACTGTAATTGCAGGTGGTTTTCGCATCCTTCTCGGCCCACCTGAAAGCCATGTCGGCGGCATCCCGCCCGGAAAAGTCCAGGGAGCCGCCTATTCCATGAAACGCGCCGCTGAGATGCTTATTACCGGCGGCATCAGAGAAGGCGAGGAGGCCGTTCTCCATCTCCACGTTTCCCTGGAACTTGAGCCAGGCCGGAGGGCCCTCCCTCGATGGCGCCGCACCCGCTGAGGGGCGAATCACCCCGCTCCAGTTCACGGCGCCTTTTTTATCGCGCTCCCATAGAAGGTATGGCTTGTGCAGGGAGATCTTTTGGATTCCACCCAGAAGGCTCCTGGAGGACAGGCAATCCTTAAGGCTCAGATCGAGAGCGAGATCCTGAACCTCCGCCAGAACGGTCTCATTCGAATCCTTAAGGACAATATTTTGGGCCCGGATGGAGCGGGGGGAGATCCTCAGGTGGTCAATTGACAGGCTCCCGTTGAGATTTTTTTGAATCGATTCGGCGACCCAGCCGCCGACCTGGGAGGGGAAAAAGGAGAAGAGAAGCCCGAGAGCGCCCACCGCGACCAGGACAAAAAGAAAAACACAAAATAGCCCCTTCAGGAGCTTGATTGCGATCGCCTTCATTGCCTGTTCATTATACCATATCTGTCCAGATATGGTAAATCAGAAAGCCCGGGGTCAGACCTTGGCTTATTGCTCTAATTTTCCGGGGCTACTCTGGACAACCACGTGGGATTGCCCCTACGAACGGATCGTGCCCAGGTAGGGCAGGTTGCGGTATTTCTGCTGATAATCCAGCCCGAATCCAACCACGAAGCGGTTGGGAACCACAAAGCCGTTGTAATCGGGTTCAATGGGAACCAAGCGCTCGGCGGGTTTGTTAAACAAAGTGCATATTTTAAGACTCGCCGGATTTCTCAGTTTCAGGTTGTTCTGCAAAAAATACAGAGTATTCCCGTTGTCGATGATGTCCTCGACGATGATGACGTGCTTCCCGTCTATGGAGGTGTCCATATCCTTGAGAATCTTGACATCCGTCGGATGGTCGTGGCGCCCGTAGCGGGTCACTACCATATAGTCTATGACGAGCTGAAGATCGATGGCCCGGGCCAGGTCGGCCAGAAAGATAACGGCTCCCCTCAGCACGGCCAGAAGAACAAGATCTTTTCCGGCATAATCGGCGGAAATCTCTTTTCCCAACTCCGCAATGCGCCTGCGGATATCTTCTTCAGTAAACAGAATTTCCTCGATTTTATCGTGCATCATCCATCTCCTTCGGGACCTCTTTACGCAAAATCTTGAGAAATAATACCTTTTGCGTTTTTTCACTCACCCGCGCCCGCTCGTCCAGGCGACAGCCCATAAGCCACAGGATTTTTTCCCGGTCAACAAGAAGAGGAATCTTCTCCCTCTGTCGCCTCGGCACCTTTTCATCAATGAGATAATTTTTGACTTTCTTGAAATCGCTCATGCCGAAGGGGATGAAGCGGTCTCCATCCATTCGCCGGCGCACCAAGAGCGGCGTGCATACCGCATCGAGATCCAGGAAGGCCGTATCCGCTCCGCTCTGGCAGATTCCAGGAGGCGTATCAAGGATCGAGGCCTCCACGACCAGGCCCCATGGGTCTAAAGTCGTGCGGCCAGGAATGGCCAGCTCAAGCGAAACCGGCGCCGGCACATCCTCGGACACGCCACCGGTCAGCTTCAGTACCTCATATTCCCGTTCGGCCATAAGACCGCCCGGCAGAAAGCAGCGCCGGCCGCTTCCTCCTTTGAGGAGCGAGAAAACGGCCTGGATGTGCCTCATGTTTATACCGCAGAGGTCCCCCTTCATCTCCCGAATGGCCTCCCGCAGAACCCTGGAACCCAGCGCCAAAGGCATATTTTCAAGGGAATTGATTTCAATTTCAAGCGCTTCTTCACTCCGCGAAACTGCCTTTCCGAAAAAGCGACGGGCTTCCTCTTTGAGGAAGTGCTCATCCTCTCCGCACAGAAGGGCGGTCGCGGCCAGGACCTCCCGCAGGGCCGGATTGTATTCCCGCTCCAGGAGAGGAAGAAGCTGATGACGGATTTTGTTCCTGAGAAAAGCCGGATCAAGATTGGTGGCATCTTCACGAAACGACAGCCGGGCCGCCCGGCAATAGTCCTCCACTTCCTCGCGCGACATATCGAGAAGAGGGCGTATCACTCCCTCCCCGCTTAAGGGTAGAATCGCCTCCAGACCTGCGGTCCCGGCCCCCCTCAAGAGCCTCATGAGAACCGTCTCGGCCTGGTCGTCGCGGGTATGGCCGGTGGCGATCCTGTTGGCGCCGATTTCGCGGGCTGTTTCAAAAAAAGCCCGGTAGCGGGCCCGGCGCCCGCTCTCTTCGAGGCCGGCCTTATCCGCCTCCGCCAGGCGGGGAACATCCACCGTCACCAGATGAAAGGGAAGGCGAAGTTCGGCTGCGAAGTCTTTGACGAAGCGGGCGTCGGATTCAGAATCTTCCCCGCGGGTCCGGTGATTTATATGGACGATCTGAATAGAAAGTTTAAGACGGCCTGCAAGAGCATTTAAGACATGCGCCAGGGCGACCGAATCGGCGCCCCCGGAGACCGCCACGAGGACCGAGTCTCCTTCGGCCAGCATGCCGAAACGCTTGACGGTGCCGAGAACCCGGCGCTGAAAAGCTTCTTTTTTCATGAAACCCCCGAGCCTCCCGACGCCGGCGGCCAGCCTCACCCTGCGAGCTTGGCCAGTTCTTCCTTCTGAATGAGATAGAAGTGCTCGGGAGCCGGAAACTGGCTGGTTTTAACGTCCTGGTGATACTGGCGGAAGGCATCCTCGACCATGGGAGAAAGGTTAAGATACTTTTTGACGAACTTGGGCTGGAAGGCCTCGAAGAGGCCGACCACGTCGTGCATGATGAGAAGCTGGCCGTCGCAGTGAGGGCCGGCGCCGATCCCCAGGGTGATGATGTCCAGCTCCTTATAAATAAGCTCGGTGACCTTGGCGGGCACGCACTCCAGCAAAATGGCGAAGGCCCCCGCCTCCTGGATGGCCTTGGCGTCCGAGATGAGCTTTCTGGCCGTCTCGGCATCGGTCCCCTGGGTCTTGTATCCCCCCCACTGCAGAGCAAACTGGGGAGTCATTCCGATGTGTCCCATGACGGGAATTCCCGATCTGACCAGCTTTTCAATGACCGGCGCCATGCTCACGCCGCCCTCAAGCTTGACCGCGTCCATGGAGCACTCGGAGAGGAAGCGGCCGGCATTCCGGACCGCCTCTTCCAGGCTTATCTGGTAGCTCATATAGGGCATGTCTCCGACCAGGAAGGAGTG
Source organism: bacterium (assembly GCA_043798715.1). GTDB lineage: Bacteria > Vulcanimicrobiota > JAZDOK01 > JAZDOK01 > JAZDOK01 > JAZDOK01. The sequence continues at coordinate 11,254 of JAZDOK010000092.1, read as the reverse complement.
CTTGGCCCCCCGGGAGACCGCCTTGGCATGACTGATCATGTCCTCCATGGTGACCGGAAGCGTGGTGGGATAGCCCAGGACGGTCATCCCGAGCGAATCCCCCACCAGGATCATCTCTATTCCGGCCCGATCCTGAAGAAGAGAAAAGGGATAATCGTAGGCGGTGAGAAATGAAATCTTTTCCCCTTTGGCCTTCATCTGGCGCAGGGTCTGGATGGTCACTTTCTTTCTATCCATGTTTTCCTCCTTGAGTTTGCTTCCGGTAAAGTTCGCGTGAAAATTCAGTTTTTCCGATCAAAGTAAATGCTCTTGCCGGAGGCTGAAAGGGGTATTCCCATTACAAAATCAGACTCTGCCAGCCCCAGCATCCTGGCGGCCACTCCGATGCGGTACATGATCCGGTTGTCGGCATTGAGGAGGCTGGCGGTCTTGACCGCCGATCCCAGGGCAATTCCCAGGTCCAGGATCCTGAGAGCGCATTGAGGGCCCTTAAATTCCTTCTTCTCGACCGGCATCAGAGCGGAGCAGGAATCAAGGCCGCAGGCCCCGCAGTTAAGGCCGGCGGGCTTGGCATCTTTTAAGCCCAGGAGCAGGACCGCCCCGGAGTTTCTGACGTTCTCTCCGTCCCGCGCAAAGCCCTTGTTCCCGCTCTCCTCGGCATATTGGACCATCCGGTCGGCCAAGCGGGCAATTTCCTCCTCGTTAAGTATCCGGATTTCAAGGAAATCCTGCCCCACGCCCTTGGGAGCGGTCCGGGCCGAGAGGGCCATGAGCTCCGCCACCATGGAAAGAGCGTTCATGCGACGGCCACCTCCGGGCGGGGCACGGCCAGGTCTTTGGCCCCCTGGGCTGAAATTTTGAGCTGGGGAGCGTTCTTCTCCATCTGTTCCATTAGGAGGGCGGCATATTTTACCTTTTCACGAACGGCCCCGGCCAGGGAATCTTCCGAGACCCACGGCTTGTACATGCTGCCGACGCTTACGCCCGGCTCGATCTTGAAATAACAGGGGGAACAGACCCGGGCCATCTCGGGAGCCTCCATAAGCCTGTTAAAGCCGCCGAAGGAGTCGAAAAGATAGACGTGAATGTCCATCGGAATTTTGACCGCCTTCCGGATGGAGGCCAGTTGCGGCAGGGTCAAATCGGCCACCGGGTTGAAGGTGGTAGCACCGAGATTCTCCAATACTTTAGCCCCGGCCGCATTGGCGTGCCCGGCAAAAACGGAGACTTTGAAGACCACGTCGGACGGCAGATCTCCCTTAAGTTTCATCTGGTTCAGGAGATATAGAACTCCTTCGTCCCATACCAGGAAACCCCTGAGACCCACCTCGATGCAGCGGTAAATGTCCTGGAGCAGATGATTGAGCTGGTCGGAGCCGTGCATCCTAAGACCGCTCAAAGCGCCCTCAGGGGTGGCCACCTGGCGGCTGATGTCCCAGAGAGGCCTGGGACCGGGCGTCATTATCAGCTCTATTTTTTCCTCCGCCGCCATGGCCGCCATCTCCCGCAGTTCCCCGCGATCCAGGAAGCTGGCCCCCATTACCGTGCAGATGAGCTTATGAAGAGGTACTTTCCTTTTCTTCATTTCGTCGAGGGCCGCCTTCATGGTGGAGGGGCGTTCAATCCCCGAAACCTCCATCCGGCAGTGGGCTCCATCCGGGAAAGTGAGGGGGGAAGATGGGAGATCGTAGGCGTCCCTTCCGGGAATCCCGTATTTTTCCATGATACCTGCTACTTTGTCCATGGTAAAACCTCCTCTGTGGGTATATTACGCCGCATCCCTGCCGGCCTTGGAGCCTTGAGATCTTCGCCGCCTGCCACTCAATTCCTCTGCTCCGGAGGGAGGATTATGAAAGGAAGAGACAATCGAGTCAGAGCCGCAATTTATACTATTGGCCCGTTCATATTCCACGTCCGTCTCTAACGATTTGTTAGAAATAAATTACTTTTTATGCCGATCAATATATTTTACATTACATTTATAGACGGGAGTGCCATCATCCGTCTCCAGGTTATCACTAAGTAAAATTTCATAGTTTCCAGATTTAGTAAATATCAATTCCATGCCATGTCCATACTCCCACAAAGCCGCCTTTGTAACATTGGTAATAATTTTTAATTCACTCATGTTTGTAAATTCTTCACTTGGCACTAGAGAATTTCTCCCATCTCCAGGGTGAGGGCAAACTACGAAAAAAAATTTACCATCAGGAGTACAGATTCCCAAATAGCCACCGTGTAGCGTCTCCATTTTAAGTGTGAGCATATCTCCCTGATAGAGTGTTTTAGGGAAACATGTAATTTTTGCCTTAGATTTAATTGGCCCAGCACAATTCACACTCGGAACAATGAATAAAATAGATAAAATAATAATAACCCAACATAATAATCGCTTTTTCATAGTAAACCTCTCTTCTAACAAATCAGGAAAAAGCGCGTTAGTGCAGCTCGGCGTTGGTTCGCGCTGCTGCGACCCAATAATCATTAGTCAAAACAGCGTCAAACCTGTTCCAAAGGGAAAATTTCAACGTCTTGCCCGGTTTTCCTTTTACCTTGTATGGATCAAAACGGGATAAATAGGCGCAGCCTCTATTGTTTTTTCCGTTCGTGGTGAGCCCTGAGCCGTGAGCCTGTCGAATGGCCGAAGGGTCGAACCATGAATGGATGGATCTTGCCCTTCGACAGGCTCAGGGCGAACGGATGATGTTGGGCTCTGCGCTTCGACTGTTCGACCGGCGCAGTAGAAACTTGAACGAACCATTATCGCCTGGCATAGTCAGCTGCGTCAGTGTGCAGCGCCTTGTTCGGTACGGCCGTGAATCCATATTTCAGACTCGGCCAAGTCAAGTTCGTCGTTCCACATGACCGCATAACCGTGTTTATCTGCCTTGACAGCACGAAATAATGCTTCATCTTTCAGTGCAGTAAATGGTTCCTCTTTGAGAAGAGGGCGACAATCGTAGATTCTGACGTCACCGCTTTGAAAAGTGACTTTCAGCTTCTTACTTCGAAGTGCCTTAACTCCTAATATCTTTGGGTACATCTTCATATATTCTTACTCCAGACCAGGAAGCTGCTTGTAGTGGCGTCAAACCTGTTCCAAAGGGGAGATTTCAACGTCTTGTCTGGTTTTCCTTTTACCCTGTATGGACCAAAACAAAAAATTCACGGCGGTTACCTGCTCTTCCACCCCGTCGCCGGGGTAAGAGCATCGTAGCCCCTCTCCTGCCGCCACTAACTTTCACATTGAGGGTTTAGGCGTCCCGTCCGCGGGTTGACGAATACCCTCCGATGTGTGGTTGCCCTTCCTCTTCCTCAACATCTTGCCTTTTTTCCGAATCGCCATTGCGATCCACCCAAACGGAATTAGATACCAATATCTCCGTCTGAAATAGGGACGGGCGAGCTTTCCTTTCCACTCGTCGGCAACATCTTCGGATTCCTTGTGTTCAGGCCGTTGCGTTGCGTGAATGTGGTGACCAATTTCATGATAAAGTGTCTTTGCAAAGATAGTGTCGCACAGAAAAGGGATGTAGTACAGAGGGCGGGTCCAGCAGGCCAGGATGTTGTCCACGAATATCTCAATCCATGCTTCAGACTGTGCGGTTTTGCGGTGATAGAGCCCTAAGCACTCGCGAATCTTAACCTTCTTACATCGTGACCAAGTCTTTCTGTGCCGCTGGTCGTGGTTGAGATTACCGGAATTGGTAAGGACAATCGTTTTGATTCCGCATAGGTGTTTCGCCGGGACAGCGGCAATGAGCCGCTCAACCACCTTTCGCACTTTGATATGCGGCTGGTAGTCCTTGTAGGCTTCGCGGATGATAATGTCTTGGATTTCATTCATTTGTCTTCAAAGGCCGACATTAAATTCAGTGGCGGCCAATTCGAGCCGTCCATTTTAAGATATTGTCAGCTATACCGATCAATGAGCCTTGACGAATTCCAAATCGGCATATGGTTTATACAAGTTTCTTGCCGAGATTAAATGCTTTATCAAAGTAATACTCCGCACCTCTATGCTCAATATCTCCCGCATACATATCACCTGCGGTTCTTGCATTTAACGAATCTTGAATAGTTACCCTGATAAGCGGGGTTGCATTGTCACAGAGTCTTCTGAAAAGGGGTGGAACGGCCCCTGAAGTCACAATAATAACAGCCTTCCTTTTCTTATCTGATCTGGGAAGAGGACATCCGGAAATCGTCAATATTTTTTTCTCAGGCTTTGCAAATGTCCAGCAGATTCTTTCAAGAAATGTCATCATGATGGCGGTGGCATACCCCATGTGTACAGGTGTCCCAAAAATAATGGAATCAGATTCGAGAACATCATTGGTTATATGATCCATATCATCACGTACCGAACATTTTGCCACCGGCTCTTTTGTCTGACTGTCTCTGCAGGCAAGGCAATTTCTACAGAATTTAATGTCTTTATCAATTAAATATATCTTGTTAACATTGCAATCCGGGAACTTGGATTTAGCCCCTTCAATTGCCTTGTCGACTAACATATCTGTGGCTTTACCCTTTCGCGCACTTCCAACAATTGCAAGTAGATTCATTATATCCTCCAGAATATTATTATTATGGAGCTTGGTGATTCTATTTCAGATAATCGGGCTTGACGATTTTAAAGTCCGTAAAAAAATAGATCGGGATACCGCTCTCGTCATCCACTTCCATGCCAATGTATGTATGTTTAGCCACTTGGAGCCTCGCACCCGTGAAGCTCACAACCGGGATACGCGATTGTCGAACCAAGGCCATCGCTTTTGCTACGTCTTTCCTGGTTTTCCCTGTAGCAGCTACCAAAATCGCCGACTGTAAATTCTGGATCGCCTGAACCGCCCCCGGTTCATTGCATTTGAAGAAATCTCCATACTTCGCCCGGAGTTGCTCAGCCATATTAAACGGAAGCATGGTGACAAAGGCATCTCCCGAAAACGTCCCCACCGAAACCCCTTTATCCTTCAGAAGAAATTGAAATGTGGAGTACTTTGTGAGAACACCCTCTATATGGTGCCCCCCGGAATTGATAGTCACCCAGGGTCCATTTAATGTGGGTTGTTTCCATGAATTCAGAAAGACCACCGCCCCAACCAGGACAGCCAGCAGTATAACTATTACGCCACCCGTTTTCTTAAGCACGATGCAGCAGCCTCCCTTGCCAAAAGAGTTACCTAATTAGTGAGCATATATAACCCCATGATTCTCGTTAATTTCTCCTTAGCCGACTATACGGGTTTGCAGCCACTCCAAACCGAATTTTCCGCCTTTTTTGTCCCAATAGTAAAGAAAGACTGAAAACAGGACTACAAATAAAATACTCAACATCGCCGCCCTCATTGGTGACATGACTTTTTCGTAAAGAAAGTTCCCGGAATAGAATTTCCATAGCCAGAGCGGCCAAAAAATGGCAAAGTAATGAATCACATAAAAAGACAGCGAAAACCGACTCATTCGCTTGCAGTAAAGAATAAACGGCGATCCCGCATCAGCTTGAGTACTTGACTTATCAAAACACCAATACAGGATTGAAAACGCCAGCAAAGTACAACCCATCTGCAAAGCAATCATGGTAGTGGAGTTGGGATAGAAAGAAAGCGGAGCTATGTGAAATGTAATCGGGAGGATACCCGGCCTGAAAGTGCTGGCATAGGCTACAGTAATGCCGAATACCGCCAAAACCATAGCCAGTAAAGATATCAACGGCAGATCGTCGTTGATACGGCCGGTCACGATTCTTCTTCCCACAATAATACCGATCAGTGGAAAAATCAGCCAAGGCAAAATCGGGAACTCTCCGGTCAGGAAGAGGCCGGTGATAATTGCTTTAAAAGACCAGACAACCTGATAATCTGCAACAGGATCGTATAAAATACCCGGAAAGTAATCAGAGATAACAGAAACTTGCTGTAAGGCTCCCCCCCATTGCCGGGTGAAATCAACCAATCCTCTGAGGCTGGGAGTGATGAAGACGATGAATATACACGCGATGAGCAATACCGGCGAGCTGACTTTGCGGCAGAAAAAGCACACGACTAAACCTATGCCAATTAACGGAAGTATATCCCATGCCCAAATTTCAGAAGGTCCGTAAGTAAGGCCTGCCAAAACCAACCCTGTAATGAAAAGGAACACCCCTCTGGAAATTGCGCGCCGGGCAACGAAATTTTGAATACCTTCCCGCTTCCTGGCAGAAAGTACCTGGCTGACGCCCATTAAGAAGAGAAACCATGCAGCCGGGAAATCACCCAGCACATGATTCGCAATAAAATAAGTCCATAGATTTGCAATACTTCCCGCGTTGCCGGAGAGATAAATAGGAAAATGGCACATCACCATCAATGCGATGGCCAATGTCCTCATGACATCTACAGAAATGATCCTATTTACGGCAGGATTTTTAGTGCCCTCTGTTTTTTCAGCTGTCATCTTGGTTTTAAGTTGACCGTACCCTTTGTCTTATACAACTGCCCCTATTTCCCGTATTTCCCGGATAAATCCTGCCCCATTGCGGGAAAATTATGCAGAGGATCTCATGCCATCTTCGCTGAATACTGATTGGCGAGATACTTAAGCTGACAAAAGGAGGTAAAAGGGATGATAGAGCGGTTACAGGTCTACAAATGCGGTGTCTGCGGCAACATGGTGGAAGTCCTGCATGTGGGTGGGGGGCAGCTAGTCTGCTGCGGACAGAACATGAACCTGCTCCAGGAGAACACGGTCGACGCCTCCCGCGAGAAGCACGTCCCGGTCATCGAAAAAACAGCAGAGGGGATCCTGGTCAAGGTGGGCAGTGTGCCCCACCCCATGGAGGAAAAGCACCACATCGAGTGGATCGAGCTTATCGCCGACGGAAAGGTCTGCCGGCAATTCCTGAATCCCGGGGAAGAACCCCAGGCCCTGTTCAAAGTTCATCCCGAGGCTTTCACCGCCCGGGAATACTGCAATCTTCACGGACTCTGGAAAAGCTGATTAAGGAGGAATCTTACATGCTTAATAAAAAACTTGAGGAAGCCATCAACAGGCAGATTAACGCCGAACTTTACTCCTCTTACCTTTACCTCTCGATGTGCGCCTGGTTTGAGTCAAAAAATCTGAAGGGTTTCGCCAACTGGATGCGAGTCCAAACCCAGGAGGAACTCGTTCATGCCATGAGATTCTACGACTATGTCAACTCAAAAGGTGGCATTGTGCGCCTGGCCGCCATTGAAGGCCCTCCCACCGAGTGGGCCTCGCCTCTGGCCGCCTTTGAAGACGCCTACAACCATGAATTAAAGGTTACTTCCCTCATCAACGACCAGGTCAACCTGGCAGCAGCCGAGAAGGACCATGCATCCACCGCCATGCTCCAGTGGTTCGTCACCGAGCAGGTGGAGGAGGAGGCCAACACCTCCGACGTTGTTTTGAAGCTTAAACTGATCGGATCCGACGGGGCCGGGCTTTTCATGATCGACCGGGAACTGGCCCTGAGGGTCTTTGTTCCCCCGCCGCCCGCCGGGAGCGGAGCGGCCGCCTGAAACCTCGCTATCCGAATACACAGTAATAACATAAGCCCAAAAGGAGAAATTGCCTCCTGGCAGAATTACTAAAGACTAAAATCCAAAAAAGGAGTGAAAGCGCGATATGAAATCAAATCTCAAGGGACGGGACTTCATCAGCATCATGGACTATAACAAGGAGGAACTGGAGACGATATTTGAGATCGCTCTCCATCTCAAGAGGCAGCAGGCCATCGGGCAGATCCACCAGGTTCTCCCCGGAAAAACCCTGGGGATGCTCTTCGCCTCCCCTTCGACCAGGACCAGGATTTCCTTTGAAACGGGCATTACCCAGCTTGGCGGGCACGGCCAGTACTACTCCCCCGAACAGCTCCAGCTTAAAAACAAGGAATCCTGGAGAGACACCGCCGAGATGATCAGCCGCTTCATTGACGGCTTCATGATCCGCCTCTACAACCTCAAGACTCAGATGGGCGCCGAATCATACGAATACGGCGACGCCCGCAAGGTCCTCCGGGGGATTGCCGAGTATGCCTCCATCCCGGTCATCAACGCCCTGGACGACATGGAGCACCCCTGCCAGATCATGGCCGACATCCTGACCATGATCGAGAAGTTCGGCGCGGACTACAAGAAGAAAAAGATCGTCATGGGCTGGGCCTACGACGAGCGGGCCAAGTCGGCCGGAGTGCCGCAGACAATGGCCATAGCCGGCGGCATCCTCGGAATGAACATCACTCTCGCCTACCCGGATCTCAAGGGCTGCTACGACATAGACCCGGATTACTTCAACTTCGCAGTGGACGCTGCGAAGAAGTCCGGCGGCTCCATCACCGTTGAGCACGATATCTGGAAGGCCAGCAAGGACGCGGACGTCATCTACTGCAAGAGCTGGGCGCGGCAGCCTGACGCTCACGAGAAGAACCGGGATAAGTTCAAAGAAGACTGGTGCATCTCTCACAAACACTTCGAAAAGGCCGCCAACAACGCCGTCTACATGCACTGCCTGCCGGCCAAGCGGAACCAGGAAGTCACCGATGCTCTAATTGACGATCCGAAGATCTCCATCGTCAACGACGAGGCTGAAAACAGGATTCACGTCCAGAAGGCCATCATGGCCCTCACAATGAGGTAATTAGAAAAAATCATCCACTGAATGCGAAGGGCAGCCGTAATAGCTGCCCTTTTTCTTTGTTCTGAGAAGGGAGTAATAATAATTTTCTCGAAATTGGGCTCTATGAAAAGAATGATTTCCTGCATGTTGCTCTTCCTGGCCCTCAGTGCCGCAGGTGCGTGGGGGGCTGATGTTAAGCCCCTTACGGAGTACGACCGGCTTTTTACGGGCGGAAATGGATGGACCGGGGCGGATGGTGTTTGCTCCATCCCGCTTTCCGAAAACCGGATCCTCTGGCTCTTCGGCGATACCCTGATCGGAAGCGTTTCTGAGGGGAAGCGGGGAAACTGCGTTCTCATCAACAACTCCATCGCCATCCAGGAAGGAATTCAGCCCGGGAAAGCCATTGTTAAATTCCATTACCCGATCACCCCGGAGGGAAAGCCGGCTCCCTTCTTTGCCCCCGCAGACGGGAAGGGCTGGTTCTGGCCCGCTCACGGCCTCCGCACCCAAAAGGCTCTCTACCTCTTCCTGATGCAGATGGAGGCCACCGGGGATTCTTCCGTTTTCGGCTTCCGACACATCGGCTCCTGGCTGGCCGTTATCAAAAACCCGGATGAACCGCCTGATCAATGGCGGATCGATCAGAAAAAAATCCCCTGGGCCGTTTTTTTGCCGGGTAAAAACCTCTTCTTCGGCGCCAGCCTCCTCAGAGAGGGAAAAGATGTCTATATCTACGGCATCTCGGAGGATAGCGGAAAAGACAATCAGTCTAAAGCGATGATCCTGGCCAAGGCACCTGAAGGCTCTTTGGGATATTTCGGAACCTGGCGTTTTTATTCCGCCGGAAAATGGGTGAAAGATTACAGAGATGCCGAAGAGTTATGCTCAGGGATTGCCACGGAATATTCAGTGACTTACCTTCAGGAGGAAAGGCAGTATCTGCTCATTACCAGCGGAGACGCTTTCTCCGGCGAAATATTAGCCCGCACCGCCCCCTACCCCTGGGGGCCCTGGGGAAAAAACCGACTCATTTACCGTTGCCCGGAAATAAAAGGCGGCAAGGATATCTTCTGCTACGCGGCCAAGGCCCACCCCGAGCTATCCGGAGGAAACGGCCTCGTCATAACCTATGCCGCCAATTCAACAAACTTCGCCCGCCTCACCGACGCTTCCCTCTACCGCCCGAGGTTCCTCTACCTCGCTCTGCCGGGTTTCGGTAAATAGTATTATGTCCCCCTTTTCTCCCTTTTCTAGGACAGCTTCTCTCCCGTTCCAGCGGCATTCAGCCTGTTGTCAAAGGAGAGGAGAAAAAGCTCGGGTATTTCTTTTTTCAGAGTCACTGCCATCGCGAGGTGCCAGAGATCGGCCCCTCGCAAAGGCCATCGTCTTGAAAGGCCTTTCAATAACTCCCATTGCGGTGAAACAAAAATTCTCCTCCAGGGGCCGGTCTCCAGAACTTCACAGGCGGCCTGGATAAGAATATCGGAAAGAAATTTCTCCCTCCCCAGGCGGGCTATGACGGCATAAACCTCGGCAAAAGCAAGAGAGGAGATGAGGTGCAACCCCTCCTTTTTGGCGAAAGCCAGGGCCTTTCCGCTGTGCTGATCCTTGAAAAGAACTGAAAGAACAGCCGAGGAATCCCAATAGATGACCACGGGTTGGGGAGTCTTCATGTGTTCCTATGCTCCTGAAGAAATGCCTGGGCCTTTCCGTTCTGGAGTGGAAGAGGCGGAGGCAGACACCCGGCTGCTTTCTTCCTGGACGGTTCGACCCAACCAAGCCTCTCAAGGTTTTCAATGCGGTCCTGAAAAGTCAGGGAATCACTTGGAACAGCGGTTATCCTGCCCACCGGCTTTCCCCTCTCCGTGATAACGACCTCAGTCCCTTTCTGCACTTCCTTGAGCAATCTGCTCAAGTTCATCTTGGCATCTCTGACCCCGACTCTTCTGGGCTGCAACATCATCTCACCTCTATGTAACTACAATGACTACATTAATATTATAACCACAAAAAACCCATCTGTCAACGGGCCGCATTGGCCCAAGTAAAATGTTACCGAAAAAGGAGTCGTTGCCTCACGGGAAATGTTACCGAAAAGTGAGGTGATATTCCGTGAGCCAGAAATCCAGACGCGAGTATCTTACCTGTATTCGGTCTCGCTACAAGAAAGCCACCCGAAAAGAGAAAAAGCACATCTTGGACGAATTCTGCGCCGTCTGTGGTTATCATCGCAAGCACGCAATCAGGCTCCTGAGTGCAAAGTTCAAGCCTCCCAGAAGAAGAAAGGGTCCCAAACCCACCTATGCGGAACAGGAACTCATTCAAGCCTTACAGGATATCTGGAGGGCTGCTGGCTGGCCTTGCTCGAAGCGGTTGAAAGCGGCTATCCCTCTGTTTCTCCCCTGGTACAAAAAAGAACAACTATTGTCGGGGGACGTCAAGACCAAACTGCTGCGAATGAGCAGGCAAACCATGGACCGCCTCCTTACGTATTCCACGGCATTCGATCGCCGATTCCAGAGTTATCCGATCACACATTCCACGATCCGATCACCGATTCCATTCTTCCCGATCACCCCTTTGCGAGGTTGAAAAAATGGACTTCAATCCGCTGTCTCGGATCCGG
>JAZDOK010000067.1:0-51717 GCA_043798715.1 bacterium | reverse complement strand
AGATCCGATCAACAACAAGGCCTCCAATTCCCTCTCCGATACGAAGGCGCCGGAGAGGACCGAAGTGGCGGCAGTTCAGACGGCGTCGGTCGGGTTCCTTCCCATCGGCCAGAATATTCACGACACATCCAACGAGCCCATCTATGTGAGATCCGAGGAGCTCATCCCGCAGTCTGCAGAGGGCAGCGCCGCCAGTTTCTAAGTTTTAGAAAGTCTTTTGTTTTGGGGAGACAGGGCACATCGTCTGTCTCCCTTTTTTAATTGGAGCCTGACTTTCCTCGCTTGGTTCCTGCGGTAGGCCTCCCGGACATGCTGAATTGGTTCATAATCCTCCGCTACGGTCCCCGAGGCGGAGGCGTAACAGGATGTAAACCACGGGTGTTCCGGAAAGTATTTCAGCGGCAACGATAGCGCTGCTATTTAGTTATCGTACCATCGTACAGTTTTAACAGGCTTTGCTTTTCAGTGAACTGATATACACACACATTTTCATCTACTGTTCCGTCCTCCTGCGGATTGGTCTTAATCACAACACAGGTGCGAGCGGGATTACCGCTGTCAATCCATGTTCCGGAATTGGCATAAATACATTCCTGCCTGCTTTTATTCAATCTATAGCACAACGTCGCGTGATGGGTATGGCCGAACACTACAATTCTCGTGCTTAAATCGTGGGAAAAGTATTGAGTGGATGACTGTAAATCGCAAAACAAACTGTAAGCGTTAATAATTCCCGTATATACATCTATTGGTACTTTTACCAGGTTTCCGGCCTGCCTTGCGGACCAGTTGTTTCCTATCTTTTGATACAGCAACGGCTCCAGGATATCGGGGCCCTGGGTTTGCGGGACAAGGTCATTAATCGCATAATCGGCCGTATAACCATCAATCCCCGTTTTTATGATCTTGGCATTGGGGTCCTCGGTGATATGAATCTTGGCCAGGATGAGTTGCCATGAAAGCCAGTAAAGGAAGAGCTCGCTCCCCTGAACGGTCGCATCCAGTGCGGGCGCCGGGAGGGTGGAGACTCCGTGGCTGGTGGCTATTTTTGTAACAAAAAAGCCGGGAGGGATTATTGCTTGGGGATTGGTCGTGTAGTCCTCCGGGGAATAGGGGATTCTATTGGAAATCATGTCGGGCGCATTATAGAAATCATAGCGATGAGCGTGTTCAATGACGACTTCGGGCAGCCCATCTGGTGAATATGCTCCCATCCCGGGAGCCTCTCTTTTCTGGTTTATTCCCGGGAAGAGCCTGTTCATGTCATCTTCGGTGACAAGCATATCATGATTTCCGGGCACATAAGTCACCTTTACTCCCGAGGCGATAATGTTATTGACGGCGCTTATCACGGCGGGATTGGCAGCAGCGATGGAATCCAGAAATTTTGACTCCCCTTCCTGATCGGGGCCGAATCCGTTGAATGTATCGTATTCCATCGGCACAACCCACTCATCGAACATGTCTCCTGCAATGACGAGCTCTTTCACGGAGGGATGGCTTGCCAGCTGATTTAAAAAAGCCGCCAGTATATCCCTGTTCTTTATGAGCCATCCATAACCGTTATCAATGCTCCTCTGATCGCCGATATGAAGGTCGCTTATTATTACAACCAATGACCCCTGATTGCCGGGCGTCTGAACGATCGGACCAAAAACATCCTCCGCCGACATCTCTACCGGCGCCGGTGATGCTGACGGAGACGGCGTAGATCTATTAACAGTCGTGCTGGTGTTAGAGCACCCTGAAAGATAAAATAAGATAACAATAATTACCAGGCTCATAATTTTTTTCATTCGGGCGGCCTCCTTTGCCTTTCTGACCTTATTACGGCTGGGAGCTCTGAATGACGCGGGTGTAGGTAACCGTTCCTGCGTCGTCAATAAGCTGAGCCGTGGCGGTGTCCCCGTGAATTGTCCAGAGAGTCCATTCGTTGTTGCCGGCCTCTTCATCCGAGACGGAACCGGAATTGCCGTTCAGCCAGTGCACGACGCCCCCAGCGTCCAGTTTCAGCGCCTTATTGGCACTCGACTGCGGAAGTTGGGCTCGTTGCCGACGATATTGATCGACTTGGACTCCTTGAACCACTCGCCGGTGTAATCGTTCTTGGAGTTCACATCCATCACCGTACCATTGAGGTTGACAATGGTATGCCCCATTTGGGAGAAGGAATCAGGGCCGGCGTCAGAGACCACAAAGTTGTCGAAATTAACCTGGTTGCCGTCGGGGTCCAATCCGACAGGCACAACAATGTGCTGCCTGGAATGCAAGTGTCCGGTGAAAATGCCAAGCACGTTGTAGGGTCTGCACGGTTCGTCGCTATTGTCCCGGCGGCAGAAGATGTTCAACTCCATGTCCCGCTCGGCCTGGGTCCACCACCTGTCTTCCGTGCTGAACGCGTCCCACCCGTAATGCTGAAAAACGAACACGCCCAGATTGCTGTCCCCGACATTCGCGGCCAGCGAGTCCTTCAGCCATTTGAGCTTGTTCGGGTCTATGTCCGCGGGGTTTTCATGTTCGTAGCAGCCGGCCCATTCCCCGAGCTGGATGAAGACATACCGCCCCCATCGCCACATATAGCTGTTTGCATCATATTGGGTCAGGATTCCCGGTGCGCCGAGGAGACGGTCGTTCAGGTAGTCCCGGGCCCTGTACCAATCCTTCACGCCGGTGCCGAAGGGAGGGTCGTCGTGGTTGCCCATGGTCGGAAAGACGGGAAGGCTGATTCTGTGCCCCTTACTATAAGCCTCATAATCTGAGTCAGAACTTCCGGCGATGGTGCCGCCGTTGGCGCCCGGATAGTCGTTTTCAAACATCTGCCTGAACGCCACCAGATACTGGGTGTTATTGGCGTTCACCATGTCGCCTATATGCACGACGCCTAGACATTTGTTGTCCCTGCAATCATTGTTGGTGTTATCGATGATGGTATAGCTGCGCCGCGCGTAGTTGGTGGGAGCTTCCTGGGAGGTGGGGATATCCACATGCGTGTCGCTGATGATTCCGAAGTTGACATTCACCTCGTTCTTGTCCACTTCGTGGACCGTGAGTTTATAGGGGATGCCGTAAAAATCCAGGTTTGGGGTGGGGGTAGGGGTGGGGGTAGGGGTGGGGGAGAAGCGCGAGGGACTCGAGCTGCTCCCTCCGCAGCCGGAGATAAGAAATGCGGACAGGAGGAGCAGACAGAGCAGGCAGTTCATGGTTTTTTTCATGCGGACTACCTCCTTTTGTTTGGCTGGGCTGGTATTTACCTTCAATCCGTCACGGTGACGTGGATCGTGGCCGTGCCAGGATCTCCGTACCAGTACAAGTACACATACGGAAGGAGAATGAGCATCTCAAAAGTCTGGTCTTGCGTCTGGCAGTCGCTGTCCGGTGTCGCCGTGAACTCGAAGACCACGTCATCACCGGGTTGGACCAACTGGTTCATGTTCTGCGGCTGGATGTATTCGGTTGAAATCCAGTTGCCGTCGTTGGTAAAGAGGTGCGAGTCGCGGTATTGCGGGTTCGATGGCGACAGAAGGAGGACGCTCGGGTCCAGCGGGGTGCTGCCGGTGTTCTTGAAGGCTATTGTGAGTAGCTGGCCCTGGCCGCGCGGGATGGTGGCGTCGGGGCTCTTGTAATCCAACTGGACGGAGGTGGACGGCTCCGCTACGTTCACGTTAATGGAAGCCGTTCCCTCGGCGCCGACCCATTGCGCGGGCGCTCTTTCAAAGGCCCTGTCCGCGACAAGCTCAAAAGTTTGCTCCATGGAGGCGGTGCCGATGGTGGGACTGGCGGCGAATTCGAAGACGGCGTCCTGGCCGGGCTGCACGGGGTCCGTGTTCTGCATCCTGATGCGCGTCTGGGACACCCAGTTGCCGTCGTTTGAATAGATGCCGGTGTAGCGGTCCTGGGGATTCGACGAGCCAAGCATCACGATGTCCGGGAGCCACGGAACATTGCCGACATTTGTGAAGACGACCTGCAATGTCTGGTTGCTGAACCGGGTGATGGTGGTGTCCGGGCTTTGGGATTTTAGCTGGGCCTGGTAAGTGGTGAGGTCCAGGGTGACCAGGATGCTGGCGCTCCCCTGGTATTCCCCAAACCACCCGGCCCCCTGATCAATCACGAGCTCAAAAGTCTGGTAGGAGGTGGTGAAGTCGGAGTCGGCGGTCAAAGTGAATTCGAAGACGGCGTCCTGGCCGGGCGCAACCGGCGCCGTGTTCTGCATCTTGATGCGATTGTACGAAATCCAGTTGCCGTCGTTGGTGTAGAGGTCGGTCATCCGGTCGTGGGGACTTGAAGTTCCAAGGTGGAGCGTCTGCGGATCCCAGGAGGAGGTGCCCTTGTTCGTGAAAACAATCCTGGCTGTTCCGGTGAAGTTCTCCAAGTTGACATTGGATTGAGATTTCACAATTGCACACAACGGGATCTGAGCGTTTCTGGCGGTGTTTATTTCCTGGATGAGGTTCAGGTAGCCGCCTCCGGAGTAAGTGAAATTCTGGTAATCGTCTATGATAATAATGTTGGCCCGATTGATGATCAGAGCCTTGTCGCCGCTGTCATTGGCCCAGGACTCAAGAAGCGGCCTGGCTATCTGCGCGTTCCAGTCCAGGAAATCGGTCGGGCTGCTCGTGTGGAAGTGAAGGGTTTTTTCCAGAAAATGGGCGAGGCCGGAGTGGCCTTTGACGGCCAGGGTTTCAATACAGGCTATGACGTCGGATTCCTGCTCGGTGCCGATGGCCTGCCACACGAAGAAATTGCCGCTCCACTGATAATGCTGGATATCCCGGTCGTTCAGCTTGGCGTTCCAGTAGTTCGCAAGATCGCTCTGATTATTGTCATTCGGCCAGTCCGAGTCTATCTGCGGCGTAGAACAAGCGTAACTGTACCAGAGGTCGGGGTCGTTGCTGACCGTGGTATCGTCGTCATAGAAGAGAATAATGCGCTGGTTCGTGGCCCAGATGTTGTTCAGGTGAAGATCCGAACCCCGCGGGATAAGGAGGCTGTTGCCGTTCGCATCCACCAGGGACGCCTTGAGCCAGGCGATGAAAGCCGTGTCGTCCATGTCAAAGGTGTGGTTGAAGTCCAGGAGGAGGATTTCCTTGTCGGTGCCCGGCATGGCGTAGAACGTCTTGATGGCTGTCATCAGGTCGGTGAGATTCCCGCCTGTCAGCGAGTGCACGATGACATACTGGCCGTTCTTGTCCTGCACCCGAAGATCTATATACCTGATGCCGTCCGTAAGCTGCTGGAGAAAATTGGCCTGTTGGACGTGCGCCCAGGAAGCCACTACCTGTTTGTCTAAGTTGGTAATATAGTTCAGGACCGGCTTGATGATGGGGGTGTACCAATGGCCTTCATGTCCATTTACCCATTTGGCAACCGGGTCCATATTGCCGTCGTCTGCATAATCGCCGGACGAGGTGATGCTGTAGGTGCCGGAGTCGTGGGTTCCGGGGAGGGCGATTTCGTTGAGCATTCTGTCTCCGATGACGTCCTGTGACTGTCCCATCCAGGTACTTCCGGACAAGGCACTTCCGGACAAGGTTAACGGCGGAGGGAGGGAATTCCCACCAGAATGGGCACACCCCGAGAGAATGAAAAGTAAAACAGCAGCTAACATAAGACAAAGCAGGGGATTCCTGGTTTTTTTCATTCGGGTGGCCTCCTTAACCTTATATATGGCAATAATTTCCACATCCCTCTGGTAATTCCTCTGCTTTATTTTCTTGGATGACAAGTCTCCCGGATGTGCTGGATTGGTTCATGGAAATGAGGAAGATCAACGCTTCAAAGTTATTTCCTTGTTTTCCTTGTTTTAAAGGAAATAACCCCCACTTTGCTAAATAAATAATAAGGAATCAAGAAAAATGGAGGTCTTAACCATGAAAAAAACAATTCTGGGTGCAGTTTTCTTCCTTCTGATCGGCCTGATCCTCTCCGGGTGCACTTCAAGCAGCTCCTCCTGGAATCCAACGCCGACCCCCTCTCCCGTCGCAAAAAGCTGGCACTGGATCAACCCCTCGCCCCAGGGAAATACGCTCCATTCCGTCTGGGGAAGTTCTGCCTCGGACGTCTTTGCGGTTGGAGAGACCGGTTCCATCCTTCACTACGATGGGTCATCCTGGAGAAATATGGAATCGCCGACTGACAACGACCTCTTCGCGGTCTGGGGCAGCTCTTCGAGCGACGTCTACGCCGCGGGAGAAAGTGGCACTCTTCTCCACTATGACGGCCGCCAGTGGACGCCTCTGAACAGCGGCACGACTCAGATTCTGGAGGCCATCTGGGGCTCTTCCGCCACCGACGTCTTCGTCACCGGAAGCGGGGGGACTATTCTCCATTACAACGGGACCTCCTGGCAGCCGATGCCAAGCGGCGTCACCGACTATATTTACGGCATCTGGGGGTTCTCCTCCAGCAATGTTTACGCCGTCTCCAACGGCGGGGACGTCCTTAACTACGACGGAACTTCCTGGCAGAAGATGCAGAGCGGCACTACGGCCTGGCTGTGCGCGATCTGGGGATCCTCCAACAACGACCTCTTTGCCGTGGGGGCTGATCTGACAAGCATACAACCCAATATCATCCACTTTAACGGCGCCGCCTGGAGTCCCATGTTGACCAGCCAAGAGGGCCTGTCAGGGGTCTGGGGCACCTCTCCAGACAATGTCTATGCGGTCGGACAGAATGGCGCCATCCTGCACTACGACGGAACTTCCTGGACTTCATCGCGGGCTGGCTCGGTCTACCTCTACGGCATCTGGGGCTCCTCCGCCACCAACATTTACGCCGTTGGAGAAAACGGCACCATCCTGCACTTCGATGGGACTTCCTGGAGTCCGATGAGTTCCACCTACACTAACTATCTGTATAACATTTGGGGTCCCTCAGGGAATGACCTCTTCGCCGTGGGCGAATTCGGGACAATTCTTCACTATGACGGCTCCACCGTCACTTCCATGATCTCCGGAACCCAAAGCGACCTAGTCGGGATCTGGGGGACCTCCGGGAACGATGTCTTTGCCGCGGGAGGAAATCTTATAACCGGTAAGGACGGGGCCATCCTCCACTATAACGGGGCTTCCTGGCTGACCCTCCTGAGCGGCTACCCCCAATGCCTCGAGGCCGTCTGGGGAGCCTCCTCGACCGAGGTTTTTGCCGCGGGAGATGGAGGCACCATCCTCCGTGGCCCCTCCTGGACCAAGATGACTACCGGAACTTCCCGGATCATTCTAGGTCTCTGGGGGACATCGGGAAATGATGTTTTTGCCGTTGGAACGGCCGGAACCATCCTTCATTACGATGGCACGAGCTGGACGGCCATGTCAAGCGGAACCACGGACAACCTCCGCGCCGTGAGAGGTTTCTCGGGACGGGACGTCTTTGCCGCCGGGGATTTTGGGCTCTATCATTACGACGGCACTTCCTGGAAAAACACCGGGCTTATTTTCAATGTCTCCCTGACGGGGATCTGGGGGACGTCGGGCACGGATCTCTTCCTGAGCGGGGCCCAGGGCGCTACCTTCCATTATGACGGCACCACCCTGACCCAACTGAACAGCCACACTTTATATCCCCTCTACGCTCTCTGGGGTTTTGCCGGCGGGGATGTTTTCGTCGTGGGGATAAACGGAGTTATTCTCCGCTACGGCCCCTAGAGCCACTTTTTTATTTAACAAAAGAATGGAGGTAAGATTATGCAATTATTTAAGAGCCTTAATTGTTTTTCCAAAAGCGTCGCTGTGACAATATTGCTCGTGAGCAACGTGATTCTGGGGAGTTGCGGCAAATCGCAGGACAACCGGAACATGGTTGCTCAGGAGACTTCGCAACTCATCTTTTCGACTTACCTCGGAGGCTCGACGCCCTTTGTGCCCGGCGGCAGTGCCCTGACCTTCGCTCAGAATACCGCCAGCGATAACCAGGGGAACACCTATGTGACAGGTGCCACCCAGGTTTCCGATCTTCCCGTACTGAATGCCTGGCAACCAGCACCACTGGCAGGCAGCACGCTGTCGGCGTTCGTGGCCAAGTACGACCCCGCCGGCAATCTGCTCTGGTGCACCTATTTGGGCGGCAATCAGCAAAGCCTGGGAGTGGGGGTTGCCGTCATGCCGGACGGCGGGGTTGCCGTGGCCGGCCTGACAAGCTCGGATGCATCGGGGGCATTTCCAACCATGAACGCTTTTCAAACGCAGAACAACGGAGAGTCGGATTATTTTGTTGCCGTATTTGATGCAAGCGGCAATCTGCTGTACTCTACGTACCTTGGAGGAAGCGGCGTGGAGGGAACGCCGAGGAAAGTCTTTACCGATGACAACAACAACGGCAACAACATTGCTGCCGATGCCCAGGGGCTGGTCTATATTACCGGCACTACCAGTTCCGGCGGTGACGGCAGCGGGACGGGTAAATTCCACGTAACGCCCAATGCCATCCGGCCCGACCTGAGCGGTGGAACAGATGCCTTTTTGAGCATCATCGATCCCGGGAAAAGCGGCGCAGAGTCACTCGTTTACTCGAGCTTTCTTGGGGGCGAGCTGGATGAC
This sequence comes from bacterium, assembly GCA_043798715.1. GTDB lineage: Bacteria > Vulcanimicrobiota > JAZDOK01 > JAZDOK01 > JAZDOK01 > JAZDOK01. Next base: position 43,180 of record JAZDOK010000067.1, on the reverse strand, counting down.
AAAGGGCATGGCGTCGCGGCGAGCGGTAGCGGCAGCTACATCACCGTGGCAGGCTATACCAAATCTTTGAACTTTCCTACCACCGCCAACGCTTATCGAAACCACCATGCGCCGTCAGGCTACACCAGTAACGGCTTTGTGTCCCAGTTCACATCAAGCCTGCCTGGTGATCCATCCTCACAATATTCGGCGCGTTACTCCACCTACCTGGGGGCTGACGCCAGCGACGCCCGGGATGACACATACGCCGTAGCTCTGGATTCAAATGGCTTCATTGTAGCCACCGGCCGTACGCAGTCGGCGGATTTTCCGATGGTCAAACCGCCCGTCCCCACCATCTACAACAGCGCCTCCTATCTCAAACCAGGCACCTCCAATGATGAGTCCTTCCTGGTGAAGATCGATCCTTCATTAACCGGCGAAGAATCGCTCGTCTATTCCACCTTTCTGGGAGGTGGGTCGCCTAACCCGGGAGGTGGGGGCGCCTTTTGCACCAGCGTGGCCGTTGATACGCAAGGCGGGGCATATGTCGGCGGGGAGACCTCTTCTCAGGGGATAAAATACACGCCTTCCAGCGTTCCCACTCCTACTGAGGCACCATCCCAGTTTCCGTACACCGGAGACGCATTATACCCGGCTCTTCAGGGGAGTTTTGACGCCATCCTGATGCAAATCAGCCCGGACGGTGCCACCTTAGCCTACTCCACCTTCTTCGGCGGGACGGGAAATGACCGTACCTATGGATTGGCCGTCGATCCCTCAGGAAACATCATCCTGACGGGACTCACCTTCTCTTCCGATTTCCCGCTGAAGAACCCGGCGCAGCCCTGGCCGGGCAACACAGGTAATCAGAATGCCTTTGTGACAAAACTCAGGAGGTGAATTCACTTCACCCCGTGCTATAATGTGCAGCCCGTGACCCCTAAAGCCCGGCTACGATTGCGGCGTTGACCCTGTTGTCGCCTCCCCGCCAGACGAGATAAAGCATACCGTTGATATTGGCAATACAGGGCGCCGAAGGGGATTGCTCCTGAAGCGTCCTCTTGTACCATGTGTTCCCGCTTCCTTTCATGTAGAGGTTAATCTCGTTTCCACCGCCGATCCAGGCCAGGACCAGATAGCCATGGATATAGGCGACGCTCACCGTGTCGCTGGTCCAATCATTCGGAAATTCATCGCCCTCTGAGAACTGGTAGGATGAATTGCAGTTGAGTAAGCTAAAGGATCCAGAACTGGATACGCCGGTGATGGCGAGGGTGCCATTGGCGTCGGTGAGCGATGTACCATACTTAGTGGGCGACAGGGGGTACTTCTGTCCCGGCGTAATAGCACCGGAGCTTTCCTTGTACCTCTTAACGTTCATCATTCCATCCCCACCCCGCCATGAGGCTGACAGTTCGCCGTTGTAACTGCAAACTGCCACGGGATAACTGCTGCTTGTTTCGGCCGAGTCGGTGTAAGTGGTAGTGTAATTATTCCCATCCTCTGTCGTGGTGAAGTTAAGTTGGTTGTTCCCCGTCCCCGTCCACGCAATTACGACTTCATTATTGCCTATTGACCCTGCCGTGGGGAAGGTCGAGGTGGTCGCGTTCAAGACGACCTTGTCGGCGAAATCCACATTCCACTGATCGATGAGACCCCGTGTGACGACCTTGCGCGGGGAGTCCATGCTTCCATAGATGAGAATCCCCGCATATTCCGTCAGGTCCGGATCATTAAGCGCTGCGATGCTCGGAGGACCCCCGGTGGTGTCGTCGAGTGTCGTCTTGTTCACCAGGTTGATGGTCGGCCCCCCGTCACCGAAGTAATTGATGTTCAATTGTTTGGCGTAGTCAACATATCCATCGGCTTTCAGGGCGCCGCTGGAAACAAGCCACCAGTTATAATTTACATCGTCGCCGAAGTTGTTGATGATCTGGATCTTGGGCCCCTGGTATTGGGCGCCTATCCACCCCGTATAGGTGCTTATGTTGGCCAGTGTATCGGCTTCGAAGCTCAGGATGTCCTGCGGAGCATCCGTTGAGTAGCCATAGTGGTTCGCCAGCTTCTCCAATATCCATTGAGTGGTCTTATGACCATTGAGCTTATCGTAGAGCCAGGAGAGTGCGCCGTTAATGATGTCTATCTCCGCTTCCGTTCTGATGCTCTGGGATACGTGGAACAGCAGGCCGTCTATATGAGACATTTCGCCGACGAGAAAATTCCTCAAGTTGCCGAGATCGTCTGTCTGGTCCCATATGGAGCGTACGTCATCCACACTGCTCCAGTATCTCAAATAATTCTGATACAGTCTTGGATCATACACGAAGACCAGAACCTGTTGCCCGCGATTCCAGATTTCTCCGACCGATATATCACTCCCATTATCCTCCTCGACCATCATGCTTTTCCCGTTCTCATAGACCAGAGTTTGCGTTACCATCGTATCAAAGGCCTGCAACTGGCTTTCGGTCATACCTCCGTTGACGTCGTTGTAGTACATGTGATTGACATCCAGAATGATGATTTCCTTCGGGTGTGCGCGGCAGAAGTCCCGGATGTTGTTCAAGGCGTTCTGGAGCGTGTCGCCGCGCATGGAATGGTCGAGATAGAAGCCCTCCGGATACGCGGTCCCATTGTCATCGCCATAGGGCTCCCATGAGACCCTGAAATCAAGATATCGTATTCCTCCCGTCAACTGGTCACCTATGCATTGGTATTGGGTCTTTGACCATCCCGCCTGAAAGACAACGCACTGATCATAGAGATCTTTCTCAAAGGGCTTCAGGAGAAAGCTAAAAGAGCCCAGCTTTTTATTCAAGGCATCAATCACCTGCTGGGCATGGTTGGGATTGCCGTCATGGGCCCAGGCTGAATTCGGTGTGATCGCCCAGGTCCCTGTATCATGCGTGCCGGGAATGACTACCTCTTTGAGGTTTTTATCAATTATTGTAGCAGACAGATCGCTCATCCAATTTGAGTTATCAACTTTATCTTTTCCGGTCTGTTGTTTATTCTTCATTTTATCGGTGGCTGTTTTCTCATGGCGCCGGCCTTTCTTGTTGTCGGCGCCTGTTTTTGGCTGAACCACCTGCGGATCGAAGACATGGACCTTGTTGGCTTTTTCATCCAGGAGAAAGGAGCGGGAAGCGCCTATGATGATGTCATAAAGATCGGTGAACTGCCCGCCAGCAGCTCCCCCCCATTCGCCCAGGTACGATCCCGTGGAGCTGAATTTCTGAAGCCGAGCATTCCCGTTATCAACAATGTAGGCATTTTCCTGGGCATCCAGGTCAATCCTGAGCGGGTCAAGGAACTGGCCGCTTCCGCTCCCTTTCTCCCCCCAGCCCGTGACATATTCCCCCGTGTCGGAAAAAACCTGGATTCGGTGGTTGTCGGTGTCTGCCACGTAGACCAGACCTGACGATGATATGGCGATTCCACCGGGATGCAATAGCTGGCCGCTTCCGCTACCTTCTTTCCCCCATGTGCGGATAAACTGGCCGTCGTTCGAGAATACCTGGATCCTGGAGTTGCCGCTGTCAACGACATAGATGTTACCTGCGCTGTCAACGGCCAAGTCGAATGGAACGATGAACTGCCCCGGTTTGTTTCCCTGTGTTCCCCACTGGAGCACGAAATTGTGCCTGGCATCAAACTTCTGGATCCTGTTGTTGAGCGTATCGGCAACATAGATGCTGCCCAGGGGATCAACTGCAACTGCCGCGGGATAAGAGAATTGTCCGGAACCCGTGCCTTCTTCTCCCCATGTACTTAAAAAGCTGCCGCTGGAAGTGAACTCCTGGATCCGGTGGTTGTTGGTATCGGCTATCAGGATTCCTCCTTTGCGGTTGACAGAGAAGCCGGCGGGCGCATTCAACTCACCCCACGAAGTGACGGAGCCGCCCGAATTGCCGCCTCCGCCACACCCGGAAAGCCACACAGCAGCAATCAAGACAATGGCAATTCGCATGAAACTTTTCATTTCAATCATCACTCCGCCTTTCATTTCGCCAAGATTCTTTCTGTCTTCCTCACGGCTGGGAGCTGTGGATTACCCGGGTGTAAGTGACCGCTCCCGCGTCGTCAATGAGCTGGGCCGTGGCGGTGTCCCCGGAGATCGTCCAGAGAGTCCATTCGTTGTTGCCGGCCGTACCGGCCGATACGGAACCGGAATTGCCGTTCAGCCACTGCACGACGCCACCCTGGCCCAGTTGGTCGTTGAAGAGGTGCATGTGGCCGCAGATGTAGGCGTCCACCTTGTACTGAATGAGGAGGTTCCAGAACTTGTCGCGCTGTACCTCATTGGCATTCCCCATGTACCAGAGCGTCCAAGTGGATTCTTTCCAGGCGTGGGAGTGAGAGAAGACGAATATGTGGCGCACATGGCGGGCTTGTGCCTGCTGAAGATCGTTCTCCAGCCAGGCGAGCTGGACATCGTTGACGACGCAAAACCCGTTAAATTTTTGACCCGCCTGAAATTTACAGGAATCCACGGAGGCAAAGTGGGAATTGCCGCAGTCCCAGGAAAAGACCGTCCCCTCGAATCCAGGAAGGACCTGCGGCTGAGCGAACTCTTCGTTGAAGAGCTGGAGGGGGTCGAAGCCGGGGGTAGGATATTGCGAATTGAAAGGGGACATTTCGTGGTTGCCCGGGCTGACGAGGAGGGGGGTGTTTTTCGCCAGCGGATCCGTCGCCCTTTTGAAGGAATCGTAAAGGCCCCTCATTTGCGTTATATCCGGGTTGTAGCCGTAGAAAATATCCCCGGCGTTGACGACAAAATAGGCGTTTTTCGAGGAAGCCAGTTGCACGATGTTGAGGAAAGCCTGCGGGAGACTGACGATGTCGTCGTGGTCCGAACCGCCCCGGCTGTCCGCCATGGAGATGAACGTGAAGTCCGTTCCCGCCGGCACGGCGGTTTTAAAGGTGTTATCCTGGGAACTTGCCGTCCCCGCCACGACCTGGTAGTGGTAAGTCAGGCCCGGCGAAAGGCCGGTTATCGTGAGGCGGTGGTTCGTTACGGCCGCCGATTCCTGCAGGGTGGAAGAATAGGTGGAACTTGTTCCCCACTTGACCTGGCCGAGGGCGGGCTGGTTCGTGTCCCAGGCGATAGTAGCCTCATTTGAGGTTACAAGCCCCAGCCGTGGGCCGTGGACGATGCTCATGGAGCTAGATGTCGGGGTGGGGGTAGGGGTAGGGAAGAAGGGAGAGGAACTTGAGCTGCTCCCTCCGCAGCCGGAAATCAGAAATACGGACAGGACGAGCAGGCAGAGCAGGGGATTAATCGTTTTTTTCATTCGAGCGGCCTCCTTTATAAGTCCTTTTTATAAAACACACTTGCGTGCTTTATTTCCTTGGGTGGCTTTTCCTGTAGGTCTCACGAATGTGTTGCAGCGAGATGTTGGTGTAGATCTGGGTGGTGGAGAGATTTTCGTGGCCCAGGAGTTCCTTGATGGTCATGAGATCGGAGCCGCCTTCGAGCATGTGAGTGGCGAAGGAGTGGCGCAGGGTGTGGGGAGAGGCTGATTTATGGATACCGGCCCGCTCCAGATACTCCTCGAAAATGTATTCGATTGTTCTCCTGGACATTCTTTTTTGTGCGCGGCTTAGAAACAAGGCGTTCAAACTTGTGTTCGGGCGAACTGCAAGATAGGCTTCGATTGCTTTGGCGGCCGATTCATTAAAAAGTACCAGGCGGTCTTTGCTGCCTTTGCCCCGCACGCGCATGGTTAAATTTTCCATGTCAATGGATTCAAGATTGAGGCCCACCAGCTCGCTGATGCGGATGCCGGTGGCATAGAGGATTTCCAGGACGGCCTTGTCACGGATGCCTTTGTCATTGTTAAGAACGACTGGAGCTTCCAGGAGGTCGCGCACCTCGGACTCCGAGAGCACCTTGGGTAGGTGTTTTTCGAGCTTGGCGCTTTTTATGCCGCCCATGGGGGAGCGGGGGATTATTTTTTCGTCTTCCAGGTATTTGAAAAAGGACCGAAGCGCGGCAATCTTCCGGTTCAAAGACTTGGCGGTATAATGATGTTCCATCTTGAGGTAGGCGAGAAAATCACGGATGCTTCGCTCTTCGAGATTCTCCAGCGTGAGTTCCTGCTCGAAGTAGGGTTTGAAAAAGTCAAAGAAGATATTCAGATCCGCTTCGTATTCCTTGATCGTCCTGGGGGAGAGGTTACGCTCGACGGCGATATAGCTTAAGAAATCGGCCTTATAATAACCCCGCTTCCTGATTAGATCCATGGTTTAGGGCACCCCCAGAGCCTTAATTTGGGAAACCATAACTTCGCCAAAGATATGTTTGGCGAAGTTCACTCATTTCATTCGTGATCATCGCCAAACATGCAGTATAAAAACGGAGTTGGCTCGTTTCTCTCGCCAACACTCGCCAAGCATAACTCACGCCTTTTCTCCTCTTGAGGATTTCAGGTTTTCCAGGCAGACTTTCGTCTCCTCGAAGGGCGATATTAGATTCTGACTTTTTTCCAGAGTTTTTATTGCATCCTCCGTGCGACCGACGGCGAGCTGGACGATTCCCAGGTTGTGGTGATAGAAACTCTGTTCGGGGTCGAGTTCCACCGCATTCTGCAGGTAGCGGGTGGCGTTTTCGTAATCCATTTTCTTGAGATACATCGTGCCCAGATTGTACCTGAAGGCTGCCGACTTGGGCTCCAGCATGATGGCAACCTCCATCGCATTGACAGCTTCCATGAACATCTGCTTCTCAAAGTACAGGTAACCGAGAAAATGGTAGCTATAGGCACTGTCGGTATCGAGTGAGATAACCTTATTGAAGCATTCGATAGCTTCCTCGGGTTTGTCAAGGAGAAACAGGCATTTTCCGACATTTGCCAGAAATTCAGGTCTCTCAGGGTCCAGTTGGGCCGCATTCATAAATTCCTGTACGGCTTCTTCCACTTTCTCCTGTTCCAGAAGGACACATCCCTTATTATAGTGATAATCCGGAATTCGCGGGGCTATTTCAATCGCTTTGGTAAAGCTGTTGTCAGCCCCCTCATAATTTCCTTTTAGAAAATAACATATTCCCAATCTGAAGGCAGCTTCAACGAAAGTATTTCCGGAGAGTTCGAGGGATTCACTGAATAAATCAGCGGCTGTATCATACTCTTTTTTTATATCCAGGGTCATGAGGCCCAAGTGGTAGGGATAGAGGTAATTGCCGGGCTCCATTTCACGAGCTTTCTGGTAGTTTTTCCCGGCTTCCTCGATCTCTCCTTTCAGGATGTGGACATTGGCCAGATCATTATAACTGGAGGCCCTGTCTGGATCGCATTCCATTGCTTTTTTATAGGTTTCCAGAGCTTCCTCATGCCGTCCGAGAAAATAATAGGCACTGCCCATGAAGCTCAGAAAAGTTGAATCATTTTCAAAAGAAGGCGCTGCCACAATGAAAAAATCAAGCGCCTCACCGTAGTTGCCCTCCTTGAGGGCGTTAAATCCCTTCTCATAGGCCCGTCCGTGAGATTCTTTTCCCTTAGGTTCTTCCTCGCTCATTTAAACAGGCTCCTTCCGGTCCGACTTGGGCGGATTCTCATCTTGAGTGTTTTCCCTCTCTTCCGCCCGCCGATCGACAAGATAACTGCTCTCTTCCCTCCCCCGGAGATAATCCCTGATTTCCGCCGTTGTCTGTATAATCTGAAGGGGATGGATCATTTGCTTCTGGTTATTCGTCGCAACGCCGATTGATAGGGTCATAATGTGGAATTTGTCGATATTCCCTTTCCGATCCTTGCTCAAAATATAGCCGTGTTTGAGGTCTTCGGCGCTGTAATGGTGACGAATCTGCTCGTCAAAAGCACTGATGATTTCACGACAGATTCCCTCGACCTTGTCAGGAGTGGTCACAATTGCAAAATGGTCGGCGCCGAGGTGGGCCACAAAATCTTCGCTGTTTCCGAATTCGCCTGCCTTGTTTGCGATGAGAGCCGCAGTCAGGCGGATGACGCTGTCTCCCTTTTCAAATCCGTATTTGCGGTTGTAGCTCCCAAAATGATTGATATCCAGGAAGGCCAGGGCCAGAGGATTTTTGGAATCAATGATTTTGAAGAGGACGTTCTGAAGGGATTTATTGGAAGGAAGGCCTGTTAATGGGCTGGAATCAGGGATTTCGCTATCCTTGAGTTTGTCTTTGATTCTTTGGGAGATTAGTTGCCAATCCTTCATGTCTCCGTCCATCTTCTCCGAAGGAGGGGGCTCCACGTCTAAATTGCCTGAAGAAAGAGACGACATGAATTCGTAAAAACGCCGGATCGGCCGGACATGACCTTTGGCGATAAAATAAGAAATTACCAGGCCGAGGAAAGAAAGCAGGTAAAAGGCAAGGGCCATCTCCTTTAAGCCCTTATAGGCAATCCGAGACACATCCTCCTTCAGGCAGGTAAGAGCGACGATCCAATCCGTCCCGGGAATTTTAGTGAAAACTACAAAACGGTTGGAAATTTTCGCTGAAAATATTTTTCCATGCATATCCTTCTTTTGCAGAATAAAAGGAATGCTCTCCTTCTGATCGTCTCTTATAACCTGTGGCTTAAGAACCCGCTGGCGCTGGGAATAGGCCAGAAAACGTCCCTTATTGTCAATCAGCCAGGCAAAACCGCTGTTTCCAAGCTGGTAGTCGTTTATCAGATCAGAGGCAGCACTCAAAGAGCCTGTTTTCAGGTCCTTGATTTGCTCAAATCTTGCGCTGAGCTTAAGGATTTCTGAAGTCATCAGCGCCTGCACCTGACGCTCCAGTCCTCTCTCAAGCAGATAGCCGCACGCCAGCGTGAGAAGAGCCAGAAGCAGAAGATACCCCGTAAAAATGGAAAACCACAGCTTGTTTTTCATTTTATTCCCACCTATCTTCAGGGTTTGTGCATCCTCAGGTTTTTCCCTTTTTCTGAAATGCTCCTGGCGACGGGTTCAAAATCAACAGCCAGAATCCGCCAGCGTCCATCTTCTTTGAGCAGGTCGGCCTTTCCTTCATACAGAACCCACACCAGCTTATTATTTTCTTTCCAGAGAATTTTCCCCTTCAGTTTCAACCGCGCAAAATTTGAGTTTTTCTCAAGAAGTTTTAATGAAAAAAGCTGAACCTGCCTGGCCTGCAGGGCCTCTTCCTTGAATCGAGCGAAGCTGAACTCGTCCTGAAGACTCCTGGACAAACAGGAATAGGCCTGCGCAAATTTGCTGTGAATCAAAAGGTCGAGAAATGTCCGCACGGCCGATGACGGAGATGTGTTGGAGCAGGCAAACTGCCCTGCAATAAGGAAAAGAGCGAGAAAGAGGCAAGAAAAAATACGCTGCACGCTGTTTAGAACGATGCCACAGGCCGGAAAACAAGGCCTGTGGCATCGTCATGCTTCATTTAGGCTTTTTCAGCCTTGCGTATTACGAGCGGATATTCGAGAGTCTGGACATTGTTCAGAAAAACCTGGATCCAGTGCGTGCCGGGTTCTTCAAAGCGAATCCCCTGGAAAAGGTTGATGGCCATAAAGGGAGTTTCCGGATTTTCAAGCTTGAAAGGCTGATCGCCGGTCTTGGCCACGATTGTTTTCTTGTCGGGTTTGACGATCTGCATTGACTGCACAAAATCACCACTCCCGTTGCACCAGCCATTCGTGATGAAGAAACCCCAGTTGGCCCACTTTTCCTTATAGAGGTCGTACTCGGGATCGTCTTCGCGCGGGGGAAAGGGGAACCTGGGGAATGGAAGTTCATAGAAAATATAGTTGAAGCTGGGGGGATGATCCTTATCTTCCGCGACCTGGAAACAGGGAACTGAAAACTGAAGATTTGGTTTCATGTGTATTATACACCACCTTTCACCTGAAGATTCGTTTGCCGACGGCCCCATTCCTGCTCAAGAGGGTGTCTGGAATAAATATTTTTTTGTGCTGTCGGGTCGTTGGGGCGCCGCATGCGTCGCCCCTACTCATATAAGAGATTCCAGGGCTGCAGAAGCCGCCGACTGTTCGGCCTCCTGCTTACTCCCGCCGCACCCCTCGGTAATCGTTTTCCCCTCCAGGCGAACTTCCACTGTGAAGAGGCGTTGGTGCGGCGGTCCTTCCTCGCGGACGACTTCATACACAGGCAGCAACTTGAAATGTTCCAGAAAATACTCCTGAAGGCGCGACTTTGAATCCTTCGGGGAGGCCGTCCCAGATGGGACAAGTTTCCGCAAAATATCAGTCATAAAAGAAAAAGCCGCCTCCATGCCCAGTCCGATAAAGACCGCTCCGACCAGGGCCTCAAAGGAGGAGGCCAGAATCGATTCACGGCGGCGTCCCCCACTCCCCTCCTCCCCCCGTCCCAGCCTGATCAGGCTGGAAAGACCTATTTCCCGGGCAAAATAGGCCAGGGTTTTTTTCTGGACAAGGAGAGCTTTCCGCCGGGTCAGTTCCCCTTCATCCGCCTCCGGATGGGCCCGGTAGAGGAAGTCCCCGACGATGAGGCCGACAACCGAGTCTCCCAGAAATTCGAGGCGCTCGTTATCCCCGCCTTCCCCGGGATGCTCGATGAAGTAGGAGCGATGGGTCAGAGCCAGACGGAGGAGATCCTCATCCAGGGCGGGAACGGGGATCTCATCTTGCATCGGTGAATTTTTTCACGATGAGAACGGCATTTTGGCCGCCGAAACCGAAGGAGTTATTCATGGCATGGGTAATTTCCGCTTTTCTGGCGATGTTGGGAACATAGTCCAGATCGCACTCTGGATCCGGAAACTCGTAGTTGATGGTGGGAGGGATGATGCCGTGAACGGAGGCCAGCACGCAGACGATAGTCTCAAGAGCCCCGGCGGCGCCGAGCGTGTGGCCGGTGGTGGACTTGGTCGAGCTTACTGCAAGCTTTGTGGCATACTCTCCGAAGACGGTCTTGATGGCAATTGTTTCCACCTTGTCCCCAACAGGAGTGGAAGTCCCGTGCGCGTTGATATAGGATATGTCTGAAGGCATGAGCCCGGCGGATTTGAGAGCCTTGTTCATCGCCAGTACGGCGCCTCTGCCGTTTGGATCGGGGATGGCCACATGGTAGGCATCAGCCGACATCCCGAATCCGACCACCTCGGCATAAATCTGCGGCGCCTTCCGTTTAAGGGCGTTCTCAAGGGTTTCCATAATGAGAATCCCGGCCCCCTCCGACATGACAAAGCCGTCCCGCTCGCGGTCGAAGGGGCGCGAGGCCTTCTTCGGATCCCCGTTCCGGGTTGAGAGGGCTTTCATGGAGCAGAAACCGGCCAGGCTGAGGGGCGTGATGGCGGCCTCCACTCCACCCGCCAGCATGGCGGAGGCATCTCCACGTTTCAGAATATGAAAAGCTTCTCCAATCGAGTGGGCGGCCGTGGCGCAGGCCGTCACAATCGAGAGCGTGGGGCCCTGGATGCCGTATTTGATGGAAACCTGGCCTGAGGCCATGTTGGCGATCATCGTGGGAATAAAGAAGGGACTGACTTTCCCCGGGCCCCCGTTGATCAGGAGGCTGTGCTGGGTCTCGAGAGTGGACATTCCCCCGATTCCGGAGCCGATCAACACTCCGGTATCCGATGCATTTTCTTCCGTTATTTTTAAAGCCGAATCCTCAAGGGCCATATGGGAGGCGCCGACAGCGAACTGCAGGAAGCGGTCAAGGCGCCGGGCTTCCTTCCGGTCAAGGTACTGCTCGGGATTGAAATCCCTGACCTCCTCGGCAAACTGACAGTCAAATCCGCTCGGATCAAAAGCCGTGATTCTATCGGCGGCCGAACGGCCATGCACAAGAGCGTCAAAAAATTCTTCCTTGCCGTTCCCGACCGGCGAAATAACCCCGATTCCAGTTATTACAACCCGATTACCCATTTATCACCTCATAAGAGAGAATAGGGGCGACGCATGCGTCGCCCTTACTCTAATTCCTCCCTCAACGGGAATTTTCCTTCCGGGTGCCGACCCGGGGTAAGGGCGACGCATGTGTCGCCCCTACCTTTTCCCGGGCGGCGGCGGCAACCGCCTCATAAAAAGGTTCCAGTTCGACGATGAGATTCCGCCCGCCGACAGCGAAGGGCGCCTCCCCCAGCCTTTTGAGAACACCGCCCGCGATTCCGGCATTCTCGATATTGATGGTGAAGGAGGCCAGATCTTCTCCCGCCCTCCAGAAATTTTTCAGGCATTTTTCCAGGGGTGGCACGAGAACTTCCGTCGGAGAGAGGGGTTCAATTTCGGAAGAAGACCCGGCCATGGGGTGCTTCTCCACCCGTATTTTGCGCAGAGCCGTCATGATTTTCTCTTTTGTGCGCCCTCGCAGCCGGAAGAGCAGAAAGGGATCTTCGTCGAAGGCGTCGGCCATAAGGTAATAGACGGCGGCGATGTGTTTGCAGGGATTGGCCCAATCGGGGCAGGAGCAGTCGGTGATCAGCTCTTTTTTTGAGGCGGGGAAAAGCGGCACTTTGACCGCCTGAAAGGCGTCTTCGATGTTCTGCGGCATCTCTCCGGTCAGGAGCCTGGCGGCATAGATCGCCTGAGACGCCATCTCGGAGATGACTTTATCCCATTCGACCTCGGAGAGGGCTTTGAGTTTAATTTTAACATCGTAGGGTTTGGGGCGGGAGCCTTGCACTTTTGCGGTGACCACTCCGGGCGTGATCTCAAGGGAGCGGGTCTGCCCCCGCCGGGCATAGGAGCGGCCGCGATCGAGCCTGGCTCCCATGCTGAAGGACTCAAGAACCGAAAGCCACCTCTTCGACCACCAGGTCTGTCCGATGTCTCCAGACTTCTTTTTGGTCTTAAGGCCGTCTTCCACCTCAATGGGGCGTGAAGGCGGATAGTATCTATGGTAGTCGCCGTACCATCCCCGGCTCATGCGTCCTCCTCCACCGATTCCCGGCTCAGGGCGAAGAGCTTTCGGATTTGTCCGGTGGACATCTCGGTGAGCCATGATTCTCCGCTGCCGATGATTCTCTCCGCCAGGCCCTTTTTTTCTTCCAGCATCCCGTCAATCCGCTCTTCGAGGGTTCCCATGCAGATGAATTTATGGACCTGCACGTTTTTTTTCTGGCCGATTCTAAAGGCCCGGTCCGTGGCCTGATTTTCCACGGCGGGGTTCCACCAGCGGTCGAAGTGAAAAACATGGCTGGCGGCAGTGAGGTTGAGCCCGACCCCTCCGGCCTTTAGCGAGAGGATAAAGACGCGGGGGCCGTCCTTCTCCTCCTGAAAGCGCTGAATCATCGCCTCCCGCTGCTTTTGAGACGTCTGCCCGTGAAGGAAAAGGACTTCCCGATCGAGCTTCTCCTGAAGGTGGCGGCGCAAGAGTGCCCCCATCTCGGAGAACTGGGTGAAGACGAGCGCCCGATCCTCCTCCCCGATGGCCTCCTCCAGCATTTCCTCCAGCCGGAGGAGCTTTCCGGAGCGGCCGGAAAGAGCGCTTCCGTCGGAAAGAAACTGGGCCGGGTGATTGCAAATCTGTTTGAGCTTCACGATGGCGGCCAGGACCTGTCCCTTGCGCTTCATCCCTTCCGCCCCGGAAATTTTCTCCATCATGTCCCGGACCACGGCCTCGTAGAGGGTCGCCTGCTCCTTCGTCAAAGGGCAGAAGATTTTCATCTCCATTTTTTCCGGAAGGTCCGTAATGACTTTTGGATCCGTCTTCAGCCGGCGGAGGATGAAAGGCTGGGTCAGCTTTTTCAGAGTCTCGGCTTTGCCGGCGTCCCGGTATCTCTCGATGGGGACGGCGAACCTGGCCTCAAAGCCATGAATCCCCCCGAGGTAGCCTGGGTTCAGGAAATCCATGATGGACCAGAGTTCCGTCAAGCGGTTTTCGACTGGGGTTCCGGTGAGGGCCAGGCGATGGCTTCCGCGAAGCTCTTTCACGGCGCGGGTCTGTTTGGCTCCCGGATTCTTGATATTCTGGGCCTCATCCAGGACGATGCGCTCCCAGGAAAGTTCGGAGAGCATTTTGAAATCCCGGTGGACCAGGGCATAAGTCGTAAGAACAAGGTCGCTGCCCTTCACCGCGGCTTTAAATTCCCGGCCGGAAAGACGCGCGCCTCCGTGGTGAAGGAGGACTTTGAGAGAGGGGGAGAAACGCTCCATCTCCTTCTTCCAGTTCCCGACCACGGACATCGGGCAGACAATCAGGGTGGGGCCGGGCTTATCGGCTTTGAGGGACGTCACCCGTTCCGAAAGAAGAAGCGCGATCAATTGGATCGTCTTTCCCAGCCCCATATCGTCGGCCAGGCACCCTCCCAGGCCGAACTGCCTCAGGAACAGGAGCCAGGAAAGCCCCCGGTTCTGGTATGGGCGGAGCTTCCCGATGAAAGTCTTCGGCGCTTTTTCCGAAGGTAAGGTGGTGTCCTCCGACATTTTCTCCAAGAGATCTTGCCACATTCCTTCGCCCGTAAGGCCGAGGACGGGAAGGCCCATTTCTTCTTTTTCGCCTGAGAGGCCGATCCGGAGGAGTTCCCCCATGCGCATTGTCTGAGGCCCTTCTTTCCGCCGGAAAAACGAAATGGCCTTCTCGATGTCCTCCGGCTTAAATTCAACCCATTGGCCGCGAAGCTTTACGAGCGGAACCTTCATCCGGGCCAGTTGCTCAAATTCTTTCCGGCTCAGGGTCTCCTCCCCGAGCGCCGCCTGCCAGTCGTAGGAGACGAGGCTGTCCAGGCCGAAAAATCCGGAAGTCTCTCCGCCTTTTGCCGGGGACGCAATTTTAAGGCGCACACCGAGGCGGCTTTGCGGCTTTTGCCACCAGGGCGGAAGAAGAACGACAAAGCCGCTTTCCTCAAGAAGCGGAGCCGCTTCCCTTAAAAACCGCCAGGCTCCTTCCGCATCCAGGGAGAGCATCGCCGGATGCGCCGTCCGGAGGCAGTCCTCAAGAGCGGGGTAGAGGCGCGAGGCTTTTCCGAGATCCTCCAAGAGCCGCTCCTGCGGGTTTTCAAAAGTGCGGCGCAAAAAAGTGAGGGTGGCGGAACGCTCCCGGAAGACCCGCTCAGCGGGGATGAAAAGGCTCTTGTCATCCCGGGCCTGAAGGTGAAAGCTGAGTGCCCACGGCCCCCCGTCCTCCGGGGACTCCAGGCGGAAGCAGGTGCGGAAAGGCGTGTGGATGACATCGGGTTTAATCCCGCTCAGCCACTTACGCGCCTTCTCCTGAAATTCGCCCCTCTCGTCTGCCGGAAGCGAAAATGCCTCTCCGTCACCTTTTAAGGCTTCCAGCCATAGAATTGGCGAAGTCTTCCGGCCTCGGCGGGCCTGAAGTTTTGTCTGAGAGAGGCTCTGCCGGATGAAGGCCGAAAGGGTGCGGCTGAGAAAATTTGAGACTATAAAAAAGGGCTCCCCGGCTTCTTCAGGAGGGGCGGGAAGCATGGCCCGGCAGAGGGGCGGCATCGCCCGGGCCAGAAGATGGACCCGTTCATTATCGAAAAATACAGGCTCCCATGCGGCTTTCCATCGTCCATCTCCTTCCGGGATGAGCGCCGGCGCGTAGTGTCCGCCGAGGGCCAGCTCCAGAACCAGTTTGGCGCATTCGCAAAAGAAACGGAGGGAATCGCCGTAACAGACGCCGTGCGGGGAATGGAGAGGGAGATTCAGCAGAAAGTCAAACGCTGAACTAGGTGGCAGCGCAAGGGCGGCAATCTGCCAGGGAGAAAGCAGGGGCGACGCATGCGTCACCCCTGCCTCGATGATGAGACCGGGGGAAGGGCTCGGGCCTGCCTCTGCGGAGGGAAGGAGGAGAGTTATAGGAGCCGTCTCAAAATCGTTCCAGCTCTTATCAAAGGCGGTTTCGGCGGCAATGCCGAGGGAATCGGCGGGCACGGCATAAGGATGGAAAGGCGGGCCGGCCCGCTTCGATTTGCGGCCTTCTCTTTTTGGAGTCGCTTTCATTGGTTTGGATGTCTCGGCCCAGAGGCGCAGCCTCCCGCCTTCCACTGGATACCAAAGCGCATGAAAAACAATCAAGTAAGTTTACCTCAAAGTCATTGCATAAAATTTGCCATGATCGAGTAAGATTCCTCCCGAAGCGCCCCCCGTTTTGCCCCTATCGGGACCGGCCGGACTTTGGACGCCCAGGATAGGCAGGATGAAGCAATTATGGTATAATAAAAACCGTGAGAAAGTAGAGAAATTGTGGTATAATCAATGGAGAACGTATACCGAGAGGCGAGGCTGATGACTCTTCCGCTTCCGAGAAAAGAGGAAAAATATTCTTACAGGGATTATCTTTCCTGGCCCGACGAAGAGCGTTGGGAATTGATCGAAGGCGTTCCTTACGGCATGACTCCGGCGCCGTCCAGGTTTCACCAGGAAATTCTCGGAGAAATTTTCAGGCAGTTTTCTAATTATTTGGTTGCGAAAAAATGTCGGATTTACATGGCTCCTTTTGATGTTCGCCTCCCGGAGAGTAATGAAGCGGATGAAGAAGTCGAGACGGTCGTTCAGCCGGATCTTGTCGTCGTCTGCGACCCCTCAAAATTGGACAAAAAGGGCGTCCGGGGAGCTCCAGACTTGATCATTGAAATCACCTCGCCGGCGACGGCCCGCAAAGATCAGAGAGAAAAATTTTTTCTTTACGAAAAAGCCGGGGTAAAAGAATACTGGATTGTGAATGCCGGTGACAGGATCATCACGGTTTTTAAACTGGACGAGCACGGGAAATACGGTCGCCCTGAGATCTATTCGGATGAGGAATCCATTGAAGTGGGTCTTTTTTCAGGCGACTTGGCTATTGATTTAAAACCGGCCTTTTCTGAAAAGTCATAGGGGCCAATAGGGCAGGCACAGGGGCCTGCCTCTACGGATATGTGAAATTTATGTAGGGCAGACCTTTTAGGTCTGCGTGTTCGCTTGCGTCATTATGTGTCAATTGCTGCGCAGAGGTTAATTTTGCCTGTAAGCGGAGAGAAATTTCTTTACTTCACCAACATTTTCTGGTAAAATACGACTAGAGCAAGGATGTTATGCGGAGAAGGGAATGAACGGATGCCTGTAATCAGCCGATTTTTCGGGATCGTAATTTATCTCTACTGGCGCGAGCACGCACCACCGCATTTTCATGCAAAGTACCAAGACCATGAAATTACGATGGAGGTAGAGACCGGACGGGTTGCCGGGCAAATGACACCCAAAGCAGTGGCGCTTATCCAGGAATGGCGTGAACTGCACATAGACGAATTGTTGACGAATTGGGAACTGGCCGCACAGAAAAAGGCCTTGAAACGAATCGCCCCACTGGAGTGAATGTATTATGTTTTTGCACGTCAAGGAAGCGAAGTATATCCGTGATTATGTGATCTGGCTCCGGTTCAACGACGGTGCCGAGGGGGAAATCAACTTGGAGAGCGAACTGGAGGGGGAGGTGTTCGGACCCCTGCATGACAAGACAATGTTTAGCAGATTTCATGTTGATCCTGAAATAGAGACGATTGTTTGGGAGAACGGAGCCGATTTGGCGCCGGAGTTTTTGTATGAGAATATGCGGGTATCGGCATAACGGGGAAAGTTCTTTTAGGCGTCTTCGTTGGTTCTTGTTTTTTGCACGCCGGTCGGGGTGGCTCAAACCCAATGTCCACCCCGACTCCAACTCCAACGCCGACACCGATGACAATAGCGATAGAATTTATCCGGATTCCCGCTGGCACTTTTACGATGGGGAGTCCTGAGGACGAAGGACATTCTAACGAGCATCCCCAGCACGAGGTTTATCTTGATGCCTACGAAATCGGGAAATATGAGGTCTCTAACGCACAGTTCACCGCTTTTGTGCATGCGAGCGGCTATACATCCCAGAAAGATTGGCAGAACGCTGAAGGAAGGTGTCAGGGATATTCTTCTTTTTATCCCAACAACCCGGTTGTCGAAGTAACTTGGGACGATGCCAAGGCCTTCTGTGATTATTATGGATACCGCCTTCCGACTGAGGCGGAATGGGAGAAAGCGGCCCGTGGGACAGATGTAAGGATATATCCCTGGGGAAACACCTGGGATGCGAGCAAGTGCAACAAAGGCCAAATTCTTACTGGCATTGCCGGCATGGCGAATTTTTCTCATGTAGGTCTTCTAGTTTGCAAGACTAAAGCCTTGCTCTACGGGGCGGAGCGGATGTTCGCAACACTCAACGATTTTTTTTGTAATAGCGTTCTTTTTCGCTGTAGATACAACCGCAGTAAGGCTGGCGGTAGAGTTCAAAAATCCTGGCCTGAGCCTGAGCCCACCGGAAACCTTCCCGGAAATCTTCATAATGAAAGCACAGACCGAATTCAAGGGCCGTCTCCTCCCCTACCCGGCGAATCAGCTCGTGTTTCTGATACGGGCTCACCAGGAGGGTCGTGCTGAAAACCTCCAAACCCGCTTCCCGGCACTTGCGGGCCGTCTCAGCCAGGCGGATGCGATAACAGGAAAGACAGCGGTTTTCCGGTTCCATCGAGACGGAGCGAAGGAAGTCTTCCATAGGGTATTCCTCTGAAAAGAGGACCTCAAGCCCGGTCAGCTTCGAATAGCGATTCAGAGCATCCTTCCTTCTCAAGTATTCCTGAGATGGATGGATGTTGGAATTGAAAAAGTACGGCAGAATCTCCAATCCCTGCTCTTTAAATTTTTTTGCGGGAAAAATCAGACAGGGGGCGCAGCAGGTATGCAGGAGAATTCTCATCGCAGGAATGTCTCCTGCCCGCCGTCTTCGCGGGGAAGACCCAGATGCTGGTAGGCCAGAGGGGCGGCCATCCGACCTCTCGGAGTTTTCTGGAGGAAGCCGCTCTGCAAAAGATAAGGCTCATAGACCTCTTCGATATTTTCCGCTTCTTCGTTGACGGTGGCGGCCAGAGTTTCAATTCCCACCGGCCCGCCCCGGAACTTGAGTATGAGATTTCTAAGGATGCTCCGATCCGTATCATCCAAACCCAGCTGGTCAATTCCAAGGCTCTCCAGCGCCCTGGCCGTCACCTCGAAGTCCACTTTTCCCTTGGAGAGCACCTGGGCGAAGTCGCGCACGCGCTTTAAAATACGGTTGGCAATGCGCGGGGTTCCCCTGGATCTCCCGGCTATCATCTGGGCGGCCCTCTCTTCGATGGAGATGGAAAGAATTCCGGCGGAGCGGAGCACGATGGCCTTGAGTTCCTCCGGGGTATAAAAGTTCATATGGAAGACGATCCCGAAGCGGTCCCGCATGGGCGAAGAGATGGAGCCGCCGCGGGTGGTCGCCCCGATGAGAGTGAAACGGGGCAGCTCCACCCTGGTGGAGCGATGAACCAGCCCCTTGTTGGGCATCCGGTCAAAGAAGAAATCCTCCATGGCCGGATAGAGAATTTCCTCCACAATGCGGCTCAATCGGTGGATCTCGTCGATGAAGAGGATGTCGCCATTCTCCAGGCTTTTGAGGAGGACCAGGAGGTCTATCGGGCGCTCGACAGCCGGCCCCGAGGTGGATTTTATAGAGGCGCCGGCCTCATTGGCGATGATCTGGGCCAGGGTGGTCTTACCCAGACCCGGGGGGCCGTAGAGCAAAACATGGTCGAGCGGCTCATTTCTAAGACTGGCGGCCTGAACGAAGACCGAGAGATTTTCCTTGAGCTGGGTCTGTCCGATGAACTCCTCGATCCGGCGGGGTCTTAAACTCCGATCGAGATTCTGCTCATCTTCTTCCGGGACTCCGGACAAAATCCGAGTCACAATGCCCTCCTACTTTTTCTTCTCCCCGATCAGCCTGAAGCAGCGGGCGATGAATACTTCATATTCAATGGGGGTTTTCTCGGAGGAAAGAGCCGTCCGAACGACATCCTCAGCCTCCCGGTGCGTACATCCAAGCTCAACTAATACTTCGCGGGCTTCGCGGGCGATATCTTCGCCCTCAACCGGGATGTGTTCGACCAGGAGGGCCACTTTTTCCTGAAGTTCCAGAATCACGCGCTGAGCGCTCTTCTGGCCGATGCCGGGAACGCTCTTAAGAGCGTGGACGTCTCCCGAGGCAATTATCCGGGCCAGAGAGTCGGGACCAAGGGCGGAGAGTATATTGAGGGCCGCTCTGGGGCCGATTCCCTTTACCTGCTGGAGCAGCAGGAAAAAGCGCTTTTCCAAATTGCTTATAAAGCCGTAGAGGGAGATGGAATCTTCCCGGAGGACTGTTTGCGTGAAGACTTTCAAATCCTGCCCCACGGACACAGTCTCAGAAAACCTTTCCGGGACGGCAATGGAAAATCCCACCCCGCTGACATCAAGGACCAGGAGGCCCTTTCCGCACTGATCTACCTTCCCCCTTATATGGGCAAACATTAGAAAATCCCTCCCAGAGCCGATCTGAAATGGTGGCAGAGCGCAATAGCCAGGCCGTCGGCGGCATCATCCGGTCTGGGCGGCTTGGTGAGTCCCAGGTGCAGTATCACCATTTCACAGACATCGTCCTTGGCGGCTCTCCCGAACCCGGTCAGTGTCTCCTTTACCTGGAGCGGGGTGTATTCCGCGATTTCGATTCCGGCACAGGCCGAGGCCAGGAGCACAACCCCGAGGGCCTCGCCGACGCGCAGGGCGGTCTTTGAATTCTTACTAAAGAACAGTTGTTCGACAGCGATGACATCCGGATGATATTGTGAAATCAGGGTGGTCAAAGCTTCAAAAATCTCTTTCAATCGCACCGGCCTGGGCGTGGAGACCGAGGTCCGGATACAACCGTACGTCAGAGCCTCCAGAGAGTTTTTTCCCTCAACCCGCACCACGCCATACCCCGTGGCGGCCGTGCCGGGATCGATTCCCATGATGATCATAAGGTAAATACGGAATCAGAAATATCGTTCATCCCGCCATTTCCTCGAGAATCTCAGCGGGGATGTCAAAATTGGCATAAACCTGCAGGGTATCGTTCTGGTCCTCAAGGGCGTCCATCAGGCGCAAAACCTGAGCCGCCTGGTTCTTGTCCAGCGTCACCGTATTCTTGGGAATCATTGTAATTTCAGCACTTTCAATGGGAAATTTCTTCTCCTCCAGGAAGAGGCGCACTTGATGGAGCTTTGAGGGTGAAGTCAAGATTTGAAACACATCCTCTTCCTTCTTCAGATCTTCAGCTCCGGCCTCCAGGGCCGTCATCATGAGTTCATCCTCGTCCTTGATATTCTCGGAGGATATTTCGATGACACCCCTCTTATCAAACATCCAGGCGACGCAGCCGGCCTCCCCGAGACTTCCACCGCTCTTACTGAAGAGATTGCGCATTTCGGCAGCCATGCGATTTCGGTTGTCCGTGGCCGCTTCGACGATTATCGCCACTCCGTGGGGGCCATAGCCCTCGTAGTTTATCTCCTCGATGTTCTCGCTCCCGACTCCCGACGCCCGATCGATAGAGCGCTTGATATTGTCCTGGGGCATGTTGACATCCTTGGCCTTCTGGATGGCCATTTTCAGGCGGTAGTTGGTATCCGGCTCAGGGCCGGCCTCTTTGACCGCCATCATTATTTCCTTGGAGACCGTGGTGAACAGCTTCCCCTTCTGCGCGTCCACCTTGGATTTTTTTTCTTTAATGTTGTGCCACTTGGAGTGACCGGACATAGTGTTTTCCTCCTGCTGATTAGTTTCCCCTGAAAAAGCCGTATTGGGCGAAGACTATTTCGGGGAAGAAACAGAATACTCCTCTGTGGACGCAGGATCTTCTGATGTAGAGCCATATGATCGGCTTCAACCAAAGCGGAGGTATAAAAATGGTGCCGAGGGGCGGAATTGAACCGTCGACACGCGGATTTTCAGTCCGCTGCTCTACCAACTGAGCTACCTCGGCACTGGAACAAACCGCGGGAACTTTGGAAAGCTCACGCGAGCTTCGGATCTGGCGGGGCCGACGAGATTTGAACTCGCGATCTCCGACGTGACAGGCCGGCGCGTTAAACCGCTACGCTACGACCCCGCATGGTGGGCGAAACAGGACTCGAACCTGTGACCCCATCGATGTGAACGATGTGCTCTACCAACTGAGCTATTCGCCCTTGGAGGTATTATATCAAAAACCGTTCCCTTGTCAAGCACTTTCGGAAGATAGTAACTCGCTGTGCAACAGGATTCTTAAAGTATGCCGTTTGGAGGCGACGAGCGGATTCGAACCGCTGAATAACGGTTTTGCAGACCGCTGCCTTACCACTTGGCTACGTCGCCCTGGAGCGGAAGACGGGATTTGAACCCGCGACCCTCGGCTTGGGAAGCCAATGCTCTACCACTGAGCTACTTCCGCTCGTCTGACTTACCAGGGTCATTATATCATAAAACCTTTTTTTTTTGCAATAGGAGTCGCGGACGTCTCAAAAAAGTCCCTTGACAAAGAAGCCCCGCTATCGCTATAATTCTTAAACATCACTTTAAGCAGCATGGCCGTTTGTATTTATAAGGAGGAGAAAAACATGTCCAGGAAACCATCAAAAGCAAAAGATATTATTTTGCAATCAGCCCGCAAGCTATTTACCGAGAAAGGGTTCCGTGAGACGGCGGTTCATGAGATCACCGACGATGCGCGCGTCAACAAGGCCCTTCTTTTTTATTATTTTAAAAGCAAGGAAAACCTCTATTATGCATTGATAAGCGACATAATGAAGGCGATCACTGATGCCGTCAAGGCCGAGCTGAAAAAAGAGAAAACAGTAGACAAGAAGCTGAAAAACATCTTCAAAATCTTCATAGAAAACTACCTGGAACAGGGTGAGATCTTCAAGATTCTTTACACGGAGATCTCCGCCCCCGGCGCTTGCAGTTACGATGTTCTCAGCAAGTTCGAGGAAGACATTATCAGACTGGCCGGAGAAGTCATACGCGAAGGAATCAAGGCCGGATTATTCCAAAGTGTTGATCCGCGCCTGGCGGCGATAGCGCTTATCGGAGCACCCTCTATTTTTATTAAGCAGAACATAATTTCCGGTTCCACTGTCCCTTACGACGAGATTGAAGCGCACACTGTGGATATTTTCCTGAAAGGCCTGGCAAAACCCAAGAAGTAAGGGCGACGCATGCGTCGCCCTTACTTCGAAGCCAGGCAGAGCGGCTCATGTGTCGCCCTGCCGGATTATTTGAGGCTTTGAGCCGATTTATCCGTGGTTTTAATGAGTCGGTTCAAAGTATTGACAAGCGCAGTTTGTTCGAGTATAATCTCCTTTGTTAATCAGTTAATTTAATTAATCACTTACTAGGATGTAGGGAGATAAAAAGCTTTGGAAGAAAATAACGCGCTTTCAGGCAAAGACCATGACACCCGGGGACGCATTATTAAGGCAGCGATGCATCTCTTCGCCGAAAAGGGGTTCCGCGGCGTGTCGGTCAAAGAGATTTCCATGGCTGCCGGGACTAACACCGCCCTCCTCTTCTACTACTTTAGAAACAAAAAAGAGCTTTATGACTCTATTTATCGCGATGCCCAACAAAACCTTTCGATGGCGCTTGAAAAGGCGCTGGAGGGAAAGACGGATGCTGCGGCCCGACTGGAGGAGGTAATACGTTTCTCCCTTGAAAATTTCAGCGTGAATCCCGACTTTGAACTCCTCTTTACCCGGGAGATTCATGGATTCGGAGAGTACTCCCGTGAGCAGCTTCTGGAGATGTTTAACTCGGCCATCGAGCCACTGGAACAAATTGTCTCCCAGGGCATTCAGGAGGGTTTGTTCCGGGAATTAAACCCAAGGCTGGCCGCCATATCAATAATGGTCTCGTTCCATCCCTTTACGAGACACCATTGTACTAAGGAATCCAAGTTTACCCCGGAGGAAATCTTCCGCCACGTCAGGGAAATGATCCTGGGCGGGATAAAGAGGAACTCCGAATAGATGAATTTCATTACACCAGGAGAGATGATGAAAAAAACGGTTTTCCTATTACTGATCTTCATTTTATTATTCGGTGTCAGCCAAGCGGCAGGAGCGCCCGCTTCTCCCGCATCATCGCCATCGCCTCCGCCCGCCACAGTCACCAGCGGGAGCGGCCAGATTTTCACTCTCCAGGATTGCATCGAAACAGCCCTGAAAAATAATTTAACCCTGGCCACCGCCACTTCCCGGATCGCCACGGCCCGGGACCAGCTGGATCAGGCCAGGAGCGGCCGCAATCCAAACTTTGGTTTCAGCGGCACGTTCAGCAAAATGGGCCCGAGTGTTTCCGTCACCTTTGGGGGACAGAACGTCAGCATCATACCTGATACCAGCTACGATCTCCAATTGACCTTGCGCCAGTTGATCACCAGCTTTGGGATCCTGAACAAAACTATCGAGGCGTCCCTGATCAACCTTCAGCAGTCAGAACTGGAAGAACAGAGGGTCCGGGATGAGACGGTGCTCAAGGTTCAAAATGCCTTTTACACGCTCCAGGAAATTGAGGGCCTCTACTCGGTGGCCAAAGAGAACCTGAAGTCACAGGAGAGCCATCTTCAGCAGTCACGCCACAACTTTGAGGTCGGCATCTTCCCCAGGTTTGAAGTAATCCGGGCGGAGGTTAGCCTGGCGGAAGCCAGGCAGCGCCTGATTACGGCGGAAAACGCCGTCGAGCTGGCCAAGGCCTCCCTGAAAAACCTGCTGGCCCTGAATATGGAAACCCACATAGATATTCAGAAGGAAGAAGATTTGCCTCCTTTCGAACTCTCAATTGATACCGCCCAGCAGAAGGCGCTGTTAAAGAGGCCGGAAGTCGCCCAGATGAACCTCGCTCTCAAGCTTGGGCAGACATTGATCTCCCTGGCCAGGAGCGGGCAGACGCCTTCAATCGTTCTGGCCGGTAATTTGGATTTCAAGAATGAGACGCTCATGTCCAAGTCGACGGGATGGTTGGGCGCGCTGATTTTTTCGACGTCTCTGTGGGACGGCGGACTCACCCGCGCCAAAGTGGCCGAGGCCCGGGAAGGCCTCCGGCAAATCCAGTTCCAGGCGGATGATCTGAAGAGAAACATCAGCCTGCAGGTGAAGCAGGCCTACCTTTATGTGCAGGAATCCCTTCAGAAGATGGAGGTCGCCCGGAAGACGGTGGAACAGGCCAATGAAGCCTACAGCATCGCTTCCGTTCGTTACGAAGCCGCCCTGAGCACCAACCTGGAGCTCCAGGATGCCCAACTGGCTCTTAACAGCGCCAAGAGTGTACTCATCTCGGCCCAATGCACCTACTTCCTGGCCAAGGCGCATCTTGATCGGGCCATGGGCGAAAGCTGGAAAGGAACAATCCAATGACAACTCAAAGAAAATCAGTAACCACCACACTCGCAATCATCTTCGTCACTGTTCTGGCACCGCTAATCGCCGGATGCAACGCACGATCAAAAGAGGCACCGGCCCTGTTATTAAGACCGGTACAGGTCATGACACCCGTGGAAGGAACCATTACTCCCACGGTGTCGGTTTCCGGATCCATTATTCCCAGGAAAGAGGCGGAGATTCTATCAAAAATTTCAGGACGGGTACTCTCGGTTTATCGGGAGGAAGGAGATTTTGTCCATTCCGGAGATGTTCTTATACAGCTTGAAAAAGACGAAATCTCGGCCCAGCTGGAGCAGGCACAGGCAAGTCTCCTCACGGCCCAGGCACACCTTTCACAGGCTAAAACCGGCCACAGCTTCGGAGAGACCCAGGTCTCCACTTCCATTCTGCAGGCACTGCAAGGAAAGCGGCAGGCCGAAAATGCCGTAAAGGCGGCAAAATCCGATTTTGACAATAACGAGCGCCAGATTGAACGGATGAAAAAACTTTTCGAGAAGGGCGCTATTGCCAGCCAACAGATGGAAGCGACCCAACTGGCTTATGATATTTCCAAGAACAGATATGACTCATCCATGGCTCAGCAGAAGCAGGCCGAAGAGAGCTACAGCCTGGCCCAGGCCTCAATTGCCCAGAACACCATCCGTCAAGATGACGTGAAACTGGCTGAGGCCGGATTGGAGCAGGCCAGGGCGTCACTGGCCCTGGCCCGGATCCGCTTCGAAAACACATCCATAAAGACTCCCATCACCGGTGTCATCACTTTTCGGGATGTCGATCCCGGCGATATTATTTCCTCTTCGGAGAGCGGCAAGGGGAAAGCCCTCATGAACGTCACCGACAACCGCCTGGTCCGCCTTGAAGGAGACGTGACCGAGGAAGAAATGCAGGATGTCACCGCCGGTCAGAGGGCAACAGTCACCGCCGACGCTATTCCCGGAAAAGCTTTTTCCGGGAAAGTTGAGACTCTGATCGCCTCCGCCGATCCCCGAAGCCGCAGCTTTCGCGTCAAAATACGGGTCGATAACCCCGGCGCCGTCTTAAAAAGCGGAATGTTCGCCCGGGCCACCCTTTATAAGAGGTCGCTTTCGGGGATTATCCTGCCCCGCCACCTCGTGCTCAACAAGGACGGTCAGTTTGCCGTGATGATCAAGGACGGCAATAAAGCCCGTCTGCGCCAGGTTCAAATAGGCTGGGGGAACGAAGAAAAAATTCTAATTATAGCCGGGATTTCATCAAAGGACCAAGTCATCTCAACCGGCCAGGAGACCCTTCAGGACGGCGATACAATTGAAATAGAGAAAGGCCGCCAGTAATGTTTGAATTTTCCGTCAGACGTCCCGTCACCATAGCCATTGTCACTATGGGTATTATTCTTCTCGGCCTCTTTCTCGGGGCCAAACTCAATATTGACATGTTCCCGGAGATGGACATCCCGGTTGTGACCATCTCCACCGCCTACCCGGGAGTGGGTCCGGAGGAAATCGAGGACCAGGTGACCAAGCCTATTGAAGAGGCTGTCGGCACCATCGGTAATCTTAAAAAGATCTCCTCATCATCAATGGAAAATCTCTCCATCGTAGCCCTTGAATTCCGTTACGGTACCAACATGATCGAGGCTGTCTCAAACGTGCGGGAAAAACTTGATGCCGCCCGCAGTAAAATCCCCTCTGATGCCAAGCCCCCGGTCGTGGTCAAGGCTGACATGGCCGCCACGGCAGTCCTGCGTCTTGTGCTTTCGGGAGAAAAAGATTTGAGGACGCTTCGGACGATCGCCGACCAGGATATCAAAAAGGACCTCGAGCGTGTAGCGGGTGTAGCCTCCGTCACTATTACGGGCGGACTCGAACGAAACATTATCGTAGAAGTTGATCGGGATAAGCTCGAAAAGTACAACCTTCCCATCCAGCAGGTAGTTTCGGCGCTCCAGGCGGAAAACATCAACCTGCCCGGCGGAAAACTCACCACAACCAAGCTTGAATTTCAAGTCCGTACCGTCGGCGAATTTAAAGCCGTTGAAGATCTGCCGACCATCCTGGTTGGTATGGCGGGTAACAAGCCCGTCTATCTGAGAGATGTTGCGCTCGTAAAAGATACTTTCAAGGAGATAAAATCCAAGTCGCGTCTGAACGGACAACCCTGCGTGACCCTTGATATCCGTAGAAACAGCGACGCCAACGTAGTCCGGGTCTGCGATGCCGTCCGGGAGGCATTAATAGGAATAAACCAGAACCTTCCATCGGGGACGAAACTCCTGGCCGTTTTCGACCAGTCCGAGTATATCAAGAACGCCATTGACAACATGAAGGAAGAGGCCGTTGAAGGAGCCCTCCTGGCAATCGCCATCATCTTCCTGTTCCTGGCCTCGGGACGCTCCACCCTGATTATCGCCCTCTCCATTCCCACCTCCATCATTGCCACCTTCATACTCATGTACTTCCGCCATCTCAGTATCAATATGATCACCCTGGCGGGATTTACCCTCGGAATAGGCCGCATCGTGGACGACTCCATCGTCGTCCTCGAAAATATCCACCGTCACATGGAGATGGGCAAACCCCGCATGCAGGCCGCCATCGATGGAGCCCAAGAAGTGGGCCTGGCGGTACTGGCCTCCACTTTTACCACCATCTCGGTCTTCCTTCCCCTTTTCCTGGTCAAGGGCTTTGTCGGGCAAATCTTCACTCCCCTTTCCTGGACCTTCGCCTTCGCTCTGATCTGCTCGCTCGTCGTGGCCATCACGGTCATCCCCATGCTCTCCGCCCGTCTGATATCCGTGGGCAGCCGGGAAAGGAAAACGGGGCTCCTTGGCCGGATCCTGAATTCCTGGAATGAATTCTGGAAAAAGCTCGACGCGCGATATCGTCTCCTCCTGGAATGGGCGCTGGGACATAGAAGAACCGTCGTTGTTTCCACCTTTGCCATCTTCGTCGTCAGCCTTGTCATGATGGGCCTCTTCGTTCAGGTCGAGATGGCCCCGAAAATGGATCACGGAAGAGGCGCAATCACCATAGAAACGCCGATTGGGAGTTCTCTTCAGCGTACGGACGACGTCGTCCGTCAGGTGGAAGAGATCATCCGGAAAAGCATCCCGGAAATGAGGGACATGATCGCCGACGCGGGAAAATCTCCAAGCGGCACGATGTCCATGGGAGCCGACCAGGAAAAGTCCCGGATGGGTGGAGTCACCTTCTACCTTGTCCCTTCCAAGCAGAGAAAGCGCTCCATCTTCATGATACAGGACGAGATACACCCCGAACTTAAAAAAATTCCCGGTGCCACCATCCGGATCGAAGCACAAGAATCGCTCTCGAGCGGCAAACCCATTGAGGTTATCATCAAGGGGGACAACTTGAACATCCTGAGCCAACTCGGGCTCAGCGTTAAGAAAGTCGTGGAGAACGTCCCCGGCATTATTGACGCTGATCTCAACTGGAGGGCCGGGAACCCCGAATACCGTGTTGTAATGGATCGGGTAAAGGCTGCTCACCTGGGACTGAACCTGGCTCAGGTGGCCCTCACGCTTCGAACGCTGGTAAACGGCGAGGACGCTACGAAATTCAAGGAAGCCGGCAAGGAATTTGATATAACCGTACGGCTCCCGGAATCCCAGCGAGGAAGCCTTGAAGATGTAAAAAACATCTCTATTCTTACCCCCAAGGGAATCCGCATCCCTTTAAGAGAGATTTCCACCATCAAACTGGAAGGGGGCCCCACCGAAATTTCCCGCCAGGATCGCACCCGCTACGTGAGCGTCCAGGCATCTTTGTCCGGACGCCCCTCGGGGGCATGCATCATGGACATCACCCGCGCTCTATCAAGTATGACCTTACCGGATGGCTATACCTGGGAGATGGGCGGAGAGGAGAAAGATCGCCAGGAAGCCTTCGGCGATCTCTGGAGCTCCCTGGCCATGGGTTTCATTCTGGTCTATGTCATCCTGGCCTGCCAATTTGAATCATTCATTCACCCGCTCACCATCATGATGGCAGTTCCTCTTGAGATGATCGGCGTTTCCCTCGCCCTCATTCTCTTTCGGGAAAATCTGGGCATCACGGTTATTCTGGGACTCATAATGCTGACCGGTATCGTGATCTCGAACTCCATCCTTCTCGTTAACTATATCATCATCCTGAGGGGCCGGGGTATGTCCCGGAAGGAGGCCATCCTTACGGCCGGACCCGTCCGGTTACGCCCCATACTTATGACTGCCTCAGCCACAGTTCTGGCCATGATCCCCATGGCCCTTGGGATAAAGGAAGGGTCGGAGATGTTTGTCCCCCTGGCCAAGGCGGTCATCGGTGGACTTCTCACCTCCACCGCCCTCACCCTGCTGGTAGTTCCCGTGGTTTACACCCTCCTGGACGATCTCAGCCGACGCCTGGGCCTCACCCGGGACGAGGGTGCGCACCCTGAAGTTCCCTGAAGTTAAGACCTGATAGTTTTTCCTCCTGCCGCTACCGGAAGGCAGCATTTTTCTTTCTTCAAACCTGCCTAGGATTTTTTTCATAAGAAGAGAAGACTACAAGGCAGCCTTGTTGAAGGGAGAATGTTATGAAAAATAAATTAATCCGGCTCTTCCTGGGAATATTTATCGCTGTCCTTTGCTCAGGCGGGCTTTCTTTTGGCCAGGTTTCAGGCGAGAATGTCTTGCGGGAGTTTAAAAAACCGGTCAAGACGGTTCTGGCTGAAAACAATTTCAATCTTCAATCCATCCAGTGCCTGATGGTGGATCCCGGGGGATTCGTATGGGTGGGTTCGGAGGACGGCCTCTCAGTCGTTAATTTCAGCGATTCACTTATCCGGGTGACTCTCCCCGGGCAGGAGAAAAGCCTGGGCGTAAAGGCGCTTGCCTTTGAACCCATCGCCGCCGCCGAGGCCTTGAGGAACGACGCGGGCAGCATCTGGTTTTTGACTTCCAGGGGAATCTTAACGCTTAGCCGAAGCGGCGTCTGCCGGGAGATTTCAATGGAGGGACTCCCTGAGCTTGAGGCGGTAGACCTGGCCATGAACAGGGGCCGACATAAATACCTCCGCATGGCCGACGATTCGGTCTATGAAATGGGTTTCGATAACAGGTGGACCCAATCCAAATCTGATTGGGAAACCATATCATCCCCTCTCACGAATGAGGATCCGTTTGCATTCAGGTTGCTGGGGCGCAGGTTTTACACGCCCTTCGACTGGGATAAGGTGGAACGCCTCCGGAGAGGCACCTGGAAGGATAAAATCGATCCTTCCGAATTCCCCTACAGGATCACCAGAACTGAGTGGCAGAAAAAGGATGACGATAACAGCAGGGTTTCGCTGAAAGTTTTTCTGCCTCTAGAACACTATGTTCCATATGCCTGGACCTATACGCTGTTGTGGCTGGATAAGGGATGGAATACTTTGAATCCGGAATACATTCTGGCTGGTGATCCGGAGGGAAACGAATGGCTGGAGGTCTCCGGTGATTTTTCCAAAGCCCAAATACTGACCTGCGGAGTCTGCCGGGGTCTGGGCGGGCTTTTCCCGGCCTTCGATCAAAGCAAGTCTTATCCTTTTCCCGGAGAATATCCGCCTGAAGTCAGCAAATACCTGTCGAACCGGGAGGACCTTCTCCCGACGAATCCGGAACTGACAGATCTGGTCCAGAACGCCATCCAACCCTCCTCCAAAGGGGACATGCTGAAGACCGCCAAGGATATCGCCCTCTCTCCTCTTTTCCAGATGATGGCCTATGATTACGCAGGGGAACGCCTTTTAGAGAAACCTCTGTCCTCCTGTATTGATACCTTTTCTTTCGATCTGACCGGGGCGCTCAGAAAAAATATAGGAGATGCCTATACCAAGGCGCAGCTTTTTGCCGCCATGGCCCGCCTGGCCGGGATACCCGCCAGGGTCGTTTTCGACGGAAGGTCCTGGGATGAACTCTGGATAAACGGCCCGGGCTGGATTCCCGTCGAGATCACCCACCCTCTCTACGACTATGCCTGGACAACTTTTCACCGTCTTTCTCTACCTAAAACGGGAATCACTCAAGATCAGGTTGTGACGGGCTTTACCGGATGGGGCGAGAAGAATTCCCCTCTCTCCTGGAATCCCAATGTCGAGGCCTTCTACTCCAGGCCCGTAAATTCCCGGGAACTTCTGGTCCCGGAAAAGTTATCTGAGTTCGCTCTGATGGTCGTAAGACCTGCGACCACGGATAATCCGCCCCGGGAGGCCCTCCTTCCTCTCGGGAAAGGGGTCCTCGGCTTCTTTAAGAAGGAAGGCCATCTGAGCTACCTGGTTCTCAGGAAAGAGAACGGAGAAGACATCAAGATCCGCCCGTGGCGTTATCTCAAATATAACGCCACCAACCGTTACGATATCAAGAACGTGCTTGCCTGGGAGTTTATCGCCCGCCGGGCAGGTGATTTTCTCATTATCGAGAACATTCGCCTGAACACCAATAAATAGGGAGGAAGGACATGTTGAGGACTGTGCTTTTAAAAACGTGCGGACTTGTGTTTCTGGGAGTTTTCCTGCTCTTTTCATCCGCCGCCTCCTTGCAGGCCCAGAAGATAAATGCCACCGATATCGGCGTGATTGAAGAAGCCGTACAGGTTATCAGCCAGGATTACATAGAAAAAGTGGAGCTTCGCGATCTTTACCAGGGTCTTATTTCCGGGACGGAAGATTTCATGGCCGAAAAGAAGGAGCCTGATTGCGACCTTTCAAAAATCGTCTTAAGCGGTTCTCTTCACGAGGACATCCTGTCCCTGGAGAAATGTTTTAATAAGATTCTTGCAACGGGAAAAGCATCGAGGAGAGAATTAAACGATGCCGCTCTAAAGGGGCTCATAGCCGCCCTGCACGAGCCACAGTGCCGCTACCTTTCGCCTGAGGATTACGATAAGGATTTCGGCACGGACCCCCACAAAATAGGGGGCACCGGTATGTATGTGACAGAGGAAAAGGACGCGGACGGCTTCTATGTCGTCATCTGTACGCTGGATGGATTTCCGGCACAGAAGAGCGGAATACTTCCCGGCGACCGCATTGTCGAGGTTGAAGGGGAGAGCGTCAAGGGGTGGGAATACGAGGCCCTGGGAAGAAAAATCCGCGGGATGATCGGAACCCGTGTCAAAGTATCGCTTGAGCGCCGGGGCGCAGCGCCACCGATTACAGTCACCCTCGAGAGAGTCTGGATAAATCCCAACCCCAAGACCCTTTATTTCTCCATGCTGGACAGCCGGACCGGATATATTTATCCGGCCTACCTGGGCGACAGGGTGGAATTTGAGATCGGGGACGTCATTGCCGGTCTTAAGGCCAAGGGGATGAAGAGGCTGGTTATGGATGTCCGCAACAGCGCCGGCAGCATCGAGGGACCTGTGAAGCTCTGTCAGAAACTCATTCCCGCAGACAAACGCATCGTTACCAAAATCACCCGGGCCGGCAGGATGATTTACAAATCAGAGGGGGGAAATTATTCGGATCTGCCTCTGGTAGTCCTGATAAATGAAAACACATCCAGAAGCGGCATGATACTGGCCGCAATTCTCAAGGAGCAGGGGCGGGCCAGAATAGTCGGAATGCCATCCACGGCGAAGATGAAGGTGGAAGAGGTGCTCCCTTTAAACGACGGCAGCGCTCTTAAAATCGTAACCAGCTACTACCGGCTGTCTGAAGGAAAAATATTTGAGAAGGAGACTGTAAAGCCGGATCTTGAGGTGCCGATGGATCCTTTCATTCCGTTCGAATCAAAGGAGGATATTCAACTTAAGAAAGCGCTTGAAGCTTTCTGATGACACGAGGTTTTTCTCTCATGATTTGATTCTTCCTCAATTTGTTTGCTTGAAAAATAAAAGAAGGTATGTTATAATCTGGCGGTAGTAAGGGAGGTATATCAACATGGCACATAAAAAGGGTCTGGGGAGCACGAGGAATGGAAGAGACAGCGCCGCTCAGCGGCTTGGTCTGAAAAAATCCGGCGGGCAGGCCGTCAAGGCCGGAAATATTCTCATTCGCCAGAAGGGAACAAAGTTTACGGCCGGCCAGAACGTGGGCATGGGTTCGGATCATACGCTGTTCGCCAAGGCGGACGGGCGCATGAATTTTGTGACCCGTAATAATCGTCAGCTCGTGAACGTCCTTCCTCTTTAGGATATAGAGGGCTTTCCACTTTCATTATATCCGCGGTCTGAGCTGAGGCCGTGGATTTTTATTGGTGGGCATCAATTTGGAAATAAAAAGTTTTTTGGACGAAGCAAAAAAAATCAATCTCAGGGCGGGAGCCGGCGGCAATGGCTGTTCGAGCTTCCGGCGGGAGAAGTTTGTCCCCAGGGGCGGTCCGGACGGGGGCGACGGCGGCCGGGGGGGCAGTATTTTCGTCGAGGCCGACGAGAATGTACAGACCCTGGCGGATTATCGTTTCAAGAAGCACTTCAAGGCCCGCCACGGCGCGCACGGCTCCAGTTCCCGCAAATCCGGAAGGGACGCCGAGGACGTGGTGTTGCGGGTGCCCATGGGAACGTTGGTCCGTAATGCCGAAAACGGGGAATTGATAGGGGATCTCATGCGTCCCGGAGAGCGGGTACTGGCCGCAAAGGGAGGCCGCGGCGGGAGGGGAAACGTTCACTTCAAAAGCTCGACGCATAAAGCTCCCCTGATGGCTGAAAATGGTGAGCCGGGGGAGGAAGTCGTAATTGAACTGGAACTTCGCCTTCTGGCCCAGGTGGGTATTATCGGTTTTCCCAACGCCGGCAAATCCACGCTCCTTGCCGCTATTTCCGCCGCCCAACCCAGGATCGCTCCGTATCCTTTCACTACGCTGACTCCCAACCTGGGGGTCCTTACGCTTCGCAACATGCAGCGAATCGTGGTGGCCGATATTCCAGGACTCATACGGGGAGCGCACCGGGGAGCCGGTCTTGGGCACGCCTTTCTACGCCATGTCAGACGGACGAGGCTCCTTGTTTATCTGGTGGATCTCTCTTTAATCTCTGCGGAAAATCCCCTGGAACAATATGAAGTTTTGCGGGAAGAACTTGGAAGCTTCGATGAGGATCTTCTGAAACGTCCGGATCTGGTCGTCGGCAACAAGCTGGATCTCCCCGAGGGGAAGGCCTCCTGGCCCGCCTTTGAGAAAGCGCTCGCCGTCCGCAAACTCAGGGGCTGCGCCGTCTCGGCTCTCTCCCGTGAGGGGGTTGAGGATTTCGTTCGAACCCTGGAGGACGTTTTCATATCACTGCCTCCGGAGGAGAAGGCGCCCGAATCGGTCCCGGTTTTAAAACCGGATGAAGAGGGCTTTACCGTGAGTTGCCGGGATGGGGCTTATGTGGTCCAGGGGAAAAGACTCGAACGCCTGGTGGCCATGACTAATTTGGATAACGACGAGGCCGTTGCCTACCTCCAGCGCAAGCTCAGGGGAGCGGGCCTGGAGGACGAACTTAAGCGCCATGGCGCCCGCACGGGGGACATGGTGGTCATTTCCGGTTTTGAATTTGAGTTTTTTGAAGATTAGTGATATAATGTCGTGGTAATATCCCTCTTGCTCCCCGCCACGGGGAGACATAGGGCCATGAGAGGAGAGACGCAATGGTAAACTATGAGGTCGCCTACATCCTGGATCCCAACCTGTCTGAGGAAGCCTTAGGTGCGCTAACCGAGAAATTTTCCGAGCAGGTCAGGACTATGGGCGGGGAAATCGCGGGATTGGACGCCTGGGGCAAGAAGCGGCTTGCCTATGAAATCAACGGTTTCACGGAAGGGTTCTATTACATCATGCGCTTCAAAGCATCCCCTGAGACCGCCGCTGAGCTGGCAAGAGTGATGAAGCTCAGCGATGGAATTGTGAAGAGCCTGATGCTGCGTTCCAACTGAAGAACGAAGGGGGTTTCAAATGGCCAGCTATAACAAGATCATCCTGATCGGAAGGTTGACCGCGGATCCCGAACTGCGTTACACGCCCAGCGGGAAGGCGGTGGCCAATTTCACCCTGGCTGTTGATCGCCCGCGGCCCAACGCAAAAGGGGAACGCGAGGCGGATTTCATCAACATCGTGGCCTGGCAGAAGCTGGCTGAGATTTGCTCCCAGTATCTGACCAAGGGCAAATTAATCGCCATTGACGGCCGCCTGCAGACGCGCCAGTATGAAAACAACGAGGGAAAGAAGGTCAAGGCCTTCGAAGTCGTCGCGGACGTCATGCAGATGCTGGACCGTCCTGTTAAAGGCGCCGCCCAGGGGGCGCCCGAGACCCATCAGGAAACTGATCGCTACCCGCAGATGCCTGAAGAGGACCATCTGGGCTCCCTTGACATGGAAGAACTTCCTTTCTAATTTTCTGTTAAATTTTTTGGAGGTGTCGCGTGAAAAAAGAAGGTTCCGGCGGACGAGAAGGCGGCCGAGAAGGCGGCCGGATGAGAAGACCGAAACGGAAGATTTGTACCTTCTGTGCGGATAAAATCGTAGGAATTGACTACAAGGAATATCTGAAGCTTAAAAAGTACATCAGCGAGAGAGGAAAGATACTCCCGCGCAGGATTACCGGCAACTGTGCCAAGCACCAGAGAATCCTGACGGCAGCAATCAAGCGGGCCCGCGCGATTGCGCTGCTTCCTTTCACCCTGTAATAGAAAAAAAAGAATAATCAAATAGTTACAGCTTCTTTTCTTCTTTTTCTTATTCTGGAGGGGAGACGTACGCCATGAAGGTCATACTCGCTTCCGATGTGAAGAAACTCGGAAAGAAGGGCGATCTCGTCAATGTCGCCGACGGGTACGCCAGAAATTTTCTTTTTCCGCAGAAGCTGGCGGTTGAGGCATCTGCCGGAAATCTGTCAACATTGCGAACCGTCAAGGCGGCCGAGGAAGATAAAGTTGACCGCGAGTACCAGACGGCCCTGCGGCAGAAAGAGAAACTCACCGGCATGAAAATCACCATCCAGGCAAAAAGCGGAGAGGGTGGGAAACTTTTCGGTTCCGTGACTTCCGCCGATATTGCGGCGGCCCTCAAGAAGCAGGCCAGGATGGAGATTGACAAGAGGAAAATCGATATTAAGGAACCTCTTAAACGCATCGCAGTTTACCATGTTTCCGTGAAACTACACCCGAAGGTCCAAGCCGACCTTTCCATAGAGACCGTACCGCAGGAATAAAGGCATGATCACACCGACCCTGGACAGACTTCCGCCCCAGAACATCGAGGCAGAACAATCCACCCTGGGCTCCATGCTCATCGAGAAGGAGGCCATCGCCAGGGCGGCCGAGCTTTTGCACTCCTCTGATTTCTACCGCGACTCCCACCAGCTCATCTATGAGGCCATCGTGCGGCTCTACGAACGTAACGAGCCAATCGACTCCATTACCCTCACCGAGGAACTCAGGCGACAAAACAAGCTGGAGGAGATCGGCGGGGCCCCTTATCTCACCGCCCTCATAAATACGGTGCCAACGGCGGCCAACGTTGAATACTACGCAGGCATCGTCAAGGACAAGGCCGATTTAAGGAACCTCATCTATGCCGGAACCACCATCGCCACCATGGGGTATGAGGAAAAAGAACCCGTCCAGCTTCTTATGGACAAGGCGGAATCCATCGTCTTCGGAATTTCTCAGAAGAGGATGTCCCGCGATTTCCTGCCCATCGGGGATGTGCTCGAAAAGGCTTTTCTGCGCTTAGATGAGCTCTATAAAAGAAAAGCCCACATCACGGGCGTCCCTTCGGGCTTCAAGGAACTGGATATCTATACCGCCGGCTTTCAGCCTTCGGACCTCATCATCATCGCCGCCCGCCCCGGGATGGGCAAGACCAGCCTCTGTCTCAACATTGCCCAGCATGTGGCCTCGACCGTCCAGAGCCCGGTCGCCATCTTCAGCCTGGAG
Organism: bacterium; assembly: GCA_043798715.1. GTDB lineage: Bacteria > Vulcanimicrobiota > JAZDOK01 > JAZDOK01 > JAZDOK01 > JAZDOK01. The sequence goes on along the minus strand of JAZDOK010000067.1, from coordinate 6,186 downwards.
ATGTCCACCGAGCAACTGGCTCACCGTTTCCTCTGCTCACAGGCCCGGGTCAACGCGCAGAAGCTCAAGACCGGGCACCTCGACGAGAACGAGTGGAACAAGCTGGGGCGGGCCATGGGCATCCTCTCCGAATCCCAGATTTTCGTGGACGACTCCCCTGCCATCACCATGCTGGAGATTCGCTCCAAGGCACGGCGTTTCAAGGCGAAGCACGGGATCGCCCTGCTGATCATAGATTATCTCCAGCTCATTCGCTCCACTTCCAGGAGCGAAAACAGGAACCAGGAAATTTCCGAGATATCACGTCAGCTTAAAAGCCTGTCGAAGGAACTGGACATCCCCGTCATTGCCATTTCTCAGCTATCCCGCGAAGTGGAAAAAAGGACCAGGAAGCGTCCCCAGCTCTCGGATTTGCGCGAGTCAGGAGCCATAGAGCAGGAAGCCGACATGGTGATCTTCATCTACCGGGAAGAGGAGAACGAGGACGACCGGGACGTCTTCATCGAGATCGCCAAGCACCGCAACGGGCCGACGGGCACCATCGAGTTGGTCTTCCTTAAGGAATACACCAAGTTCGAGTCCAAGGAGAAGTTCAGGGAATAAGAAGGTAAAATTTAACCCAGGCGTTTAAGATTCCGAGGACGATACCCCCCGTCACGGCGGCCCAGAAACTGCGCACTTTCATCCCAGGCACAAAAAAGCTCGTCAGCCAGACAATGACCGCCATCACCACGATGCTGGAGGCTCCAAGGGTCATAACTTGTGCAAGCCAGAAGAACGGCGGTAAGAAGGTGACCGTCTTCCAGACGATGGCGTTCACCAGGCCCAGGATGAGCCCCCCATAGATTGCGGTCCCGAAATTTTCCAGGCTGATCCCGCGTACTATTTTCGATAAGAGATAGAGAATGAGGATGTTGGCCGCCCAGGCCACCACCAGCCATTTAAAAAGAATCAGCAAGTTATGCATAGCCCCTCAGTCACGACCTGTTCTTCGTCATTAAGAGTCTTCTCCGATTGACTTTTCTTCACCGATTAGGTATTATTCTGAACAGCGGGCGAGTAGTTCAGGGGTAGAACGTCGGTCTCCAAAACCGAATGTCGTGGGTTCAAATCCTGCCTCGCCCGCCACTTATTTCCCCGCCTCTTTATGTAGTACAGCCGGGCTTCTCCGGGCTCACGGAAAATACAGAAAAAAATGTCCGATTCACCTATTCAATGATATGGACATCCGGATAGATCTGATCGAAGGGATAAAGCTGATACTCCAGGCTGTCCTTGACTCTTTCTGTCAGATCTTCCACCTGCCGTTTAATTGAATAAAATTCCCGGTTGAACATGGAGGAGTGAGGCACCAATTTATACTGGCTCGGGAGCGACGAAAGCTGCAACACTTTTCGTTCTATAAGAGAGCCTAAGAAACGGTAATCTCTCTCTTGCAAAGGGATGGAGTCTATGTTTTCTCCCACCGTTTTCATAGGATCCAGGTTTTGCAGGAGCTGGATACCGTTCGGGGTCAGACAGACCGTTGTGAAATCCTCTGCGGTTTCAATGAGGATCCCGGCCGCCAACTTTTCGCTATAGATGATATTATCCGCCCTGAAAGCGAAATATTCTTTTCGCGAGAAATTGAGGACATGCTTCGAGTTCTGCCAGGGAGAATCTGATGGCGGTAAAACTGGGAGCGCCTCATCTTCCCCGAAACGCTCCAGATGGACGGGGTAAAATCCTTCGCAAAGCGGGAAATAATGGCATGTTTCGCATCTGGCGGCATAGGCTCTTGCATCGTTATACACGCCGCCGGAGATATAGAAGGAATGATAGGAATACTCATGTCCCAGCAGATAACACAGAGGTATATTATCGCAATCGACTTTCATGTCGACCTTTTTCGCGTAGTCCAGGGCCTCCTTGAGATAAGGAGCAATTTGTGTATAAGAGGGAGCATAGCTGTCAAAATTGGCCATCCCCCGACCGGAAGGATAGCTGACGGAAATAGCGGTGGATCTGAGATTGAATTCTTCATGAAGCAGCTTGAAGACATCCAGAATTGACTTGTAGTTCAGTGTCGTGATTACGGTAAGAGGACTTATTACGGCTCCCAGGCTGGAAAGATTTCTGAATCCCGCAATGGTCTCATCAAAGGAGCCGGGTATCGTCGTCTGTGCATCGTGTATTTCAGCGTTGGGGCCATCAATTGATGTAAGGAACATGTCCACGCCCTCTTTTATCAGTTGTTCGCAAAGAGCCTTATCCTTCAGGTTCCTGGCATTCGTATTGATGGTGATATGTTCAAAATTATACCGGTGGCATAATTTGACCATTTCAAGGAGGTCGGGGTGCTCAGTCGGCTCTCCCCCTGTGAGTTCGATGGCATTGGCCCCTTGAGAACGCAACTCGGAGATTTTATTCTCAAATTGTTCAAGAGTGTAGTATTCGGTCTTGTTCCCGGGGAAGGCATCCCGGGCGCAGTAAACACAGCAGTTGTTGCAATGCATTAATATTTCGATGGCCTCAATCTGGAGTGTCATAAAAGGCATCCTCTCTTGTTTATCATTGATTTGATGCACCCGGGATGGGTGCAGATCAGTCCTCTCAGTAAGGATATAGTAGCATATTATTTGGGAAAAAACAATAAACGTCAGCTCTCCCGCCTCGTTGTCAGGGCGGAAGCACTCTGACGCTACTCGCTGTTTTCAGGGGGAGTATCTGAACGCTTTGCCTTTATTAAAAATTTTCCCAGGACATAAATTATGTAATCCGGAAGACTGCCCCGAAGCAGCCAACTCCATCCCTGGCGTAGGATGTATCCGGGCCGAAGGTAGAAGCCCCGGTAAAAGCGGTCATAGCATCGTACGATCTCGGAGTGGCTCATGGCGGGGTGGCGGTAGAGGGGCTTTTCGACCTGGTGCACGATATAATCCGAATAAGAGGCCGGGAGGAGTCTTCCTTCCGCCCGCCATTCCTCATAAATTCTGGATCCCGGGTAGGGCGTAAAGAGAGCGAGGCGCGCCATGTCCGCGCCGCAGGACTGGGCGAACTTCAGGGTTTTGCGGAAGGTCTCTTCCGTTTCCCCCGGAAGGCCCAGAACAAAAAGGGCTATCACCTCGATGCCGGAGGAGCGAGCATCGGCAATAACCCGGCGCAGACGCTCCAGGTCGAGGTTTTTTTCGACATTCTTCAGTACTTCGGAACTTCCGGATTCGATCCCTATACGGATACGATAACAACCGGCCCGTCTGGCTAATTTCAGAAATTCTTTCGTGAGTTTTTCAGAGCGGACTCCATTGGAAAGCTCAAGATCCATCTTTATTCCCCGGGAGATTAGCCCCTCAAAAATCCTTACAGCCCGATCCTGGTCCAGCGTGAAATCATCATCCTGAATGAGCACTTCCCGGAATCCGAACCTGGACAGTCTCTCAAACTCCTCCAGCACCCGCTCGGGGCTCTTGGTCCTTAACTTGTTTCCGAAGACCAGGTTGCTCACGCAGTAGCTGCACGAGTAAGGGCATCCGCGACTCGTCTCTATACCGGCTATCTCTGCATTTTTCCAGAGTCTTTTCCTGACCCGGTAGCGAGGCAGATCAAAACATTCGTAATCGGGCATGGGAAGGGTGTCCAGATCTGGGATAAGGGGAGGAGGGGGATTGATGAGAACCTGGGCGTCCCGCCGATAAGCCACACCGGGTATGGAATATGGATCTTCCCCGGACAGCAGCTTTGCAAAAGGGATTTCGCCCTCCCCTATTACGAGGATATCGAAAGCGCTGTCCCGGAGAACTTCCTCCGGGATGGCCGTCGCATGGACCCCCCCTCCTGCGACCAGGAGGGATGGATCGAATTTCTTGGCCTCCGCCGCCAGATCCAGGGCAGAATCCGCCTGGGGGGTATTAAAAGTAATAGCGACCAGATCGGGCCGATAATCCTGGAGGGCCTTCCGAAAAAGCTTCAAAGGTTCCAACCGGCCAAAGAGGTCACAGACAGCCGCCGATGAGCCCTCCTGTCGAACCACCCCGGCAAGGGCCGCCAAGGTAAGGTTGGGTGTTACCGGAGCGTCGGCTTTTGAAATGGCGTAGGGGTCGGTTCGGACGTGCGGGTAAACAAAAAGCACCCGTTTCTTCCGGGAAGCACCCCCTGGCAAGCTGTTTTCTATCTTAACGCCTCCCCGCTTTAATCCGCGGCATTATTTCCGCAGATATTCAAGATACTATAACCATATACACTATCCCTCGAAGAAATTTCAACCCCTGTCCTGAAAAAAGTATAAGGAGAGCTGAATATCCAGCTTTAAAGAAATTATTCTACATCAGCTCTTTACTGCCCTTTTGTGATGTCACCGGAAATTATTGCTTTATTGCTCATCAGTAAAGGGCAGTAAAGAGCTGATGTCTCTGCCGCGTTACATCATTTGCACAGCGGGCATAATTTAGAGGTCTCATTCATCATGTTGAAGAGGGGGTGATGCCCTGTCACCAGGATGTAGAGACCTGCCAGCAAAATGAGTCCGGCCGATACCCATAGAAGTGTCGCCGCGAGCATCCCGAACTTTTTCAACCCCGGGCTATCAACCCTGGTACGCGTAAACAGGACAAAGAAACTGATTGTGAGAAGCACGGTAGCCGGAATAAGGGTAAAAAGACCAAAAAACCTGAACATATCAATCTTCCTCCTTCATCAACTGTTTCACTTTTCGGAAAACCTTCTGCACGGTTCAATATTTCCCTTTAAATCGCAGGGCATCCGTTTATCTCAATCTACCTCACCCCGAAGCCCGCGGGCAGTAACATCGGCGGGATCTTTTCGCCTCAGTTCATTCCAACAAAATCAACAACTTTTCAATCGTTTCCCGGACGACCGAGTCGGGCAGGCGGCAGATGAGCTCGGCATCTCTTGCCCGCCAGTCCAGGCATTTGACCTGGTCAGAGAGAACAACCCCGCTGACTTCGTAACTATCTGGTATGGTGACTTCAAAGGGATATCCCTTTGCCTGAGAGGTAATCGGGCAGCACAGGACGAGACCTACTTTTCGGTTGTATGGAAGAGGGGAAATGATGAGGGCCGGTCTTCTTCCCGCCTGTTCATGCCCAGCCTGCGGCTTGAAGTTCAACCAGATTACATCTCCCCGCGCGGGAACAACACCCGGGGAAATCACCATGCCTCCCGGCCGTAAGAAGACCCCAAATCCAGCTCTTCATGGATATTCTGCTCATTCACGCCGCTGAGGAGTCCCTCAAGGGTATACTTTATATTTCTAAGAGGAGTCACAACGAGAGTCTCGTCACGGGTGGACAGCTCAACTGAAGTTCCAAGCTGAATTTGGATGTCCTCCGCAAATGATTTTGGAATTCTGAGAGCCAGACTGTTTCCCCATTTTTGAACTTTGGCTCGCACAACGGATCCCCCCTTTTATTGTATCTACAATGATTATACCATAAGCCTTATCTTGGGTCAACGAAATTACGAATTTATGACAAATTTCTGGCGCTCCCACCCATTGCCAAGGCAGTACCATCGGCGGTAGAGAGCTTAACTTCCGTTCTCCTGTTGCCAACGGGAAAAATTATTGTATCCCAATTATATTGGTACAGAAGAAACAACCCACCCTATTCGGAGGAAAAAAAGGATCATGAAAGGGAAAACCCATCATGGGCATAGGTGCTTGCAAAATCGATAAGATCTCAAGCTGTCTATTTTTTTCCCTGATAGTCGGCAATGATATAGTCCACAGCCTCGCTGAGATCCCGGCAGACCTTGTCCGGCGGAATGTTTTCCTTCCCGTCTTTTCCTCCGGCACCGGTCTTGACGAGAATGCTTTGGACGTGTGTATCGGCTTTTTCCCCGGCGGCGATGTCGGTGGTCTGGTCGCCGATCATATAGGAGCGATCGAGGTCGATGTTCAGTTCTTCTGCGGCCTTGAGGATCATACCGGGATTGGGCTTTCTCATGGAGTTGGCGGGATCGTTTGAGGGGCAATAATAAATGGCGTCGATCCGGCCTCCGCTTTCTCCAATGGTTTTTTTCAGTTTCTCGTTGACTGCCTGGACGTCTTTTTCCGTTGTATAGCCGGCTTCTATGCCCCCCTGGTTTGAGACGACGACGGCCAGAAGATCGGTTTTTTTCGACAGTCGGACGAGAGCGTCCTTAGCCTGATCGTAGACGAAGAGGTCTTCAGGCTTGTTGACGGGGTTA
>JAZDOK010000003.1:0-92748 GCA_043798715.1 bacterium | reverse complement strand
TCAGCAGCGCTCGTTACCGTAAGAGCTCCGAGTCTGGCTACGCCGCCGACCGCACCACCGAATACCACGTTACCGGTTCCGGCCGTAAGACCCAGGTCGAATCCGCCGTCCAGGATATTGAGGAAGGTGATGTTCCCGATCCCGGCTCCCGTATTGAGAAGAACGTTGCCCGTAAGGGTCGTCCCCGTGGTGAAGGTGATGTTATCATTGGTGGTGGTGATGTCACCGGCCGTCGAAACCAAGCCCGCACCGTTCTGGAGGAACGCGCCGTCCAGGTTCATGTCCCCGGCCGCCGCAATCGTCAGAAGACCCCCGTTGGTAATCGTCACAGTACCGCCGGTATCGGTGGTGATTGCTTGATTGACAAACATGGCGCCGATAGAGTTGAATGAAACCGGCCCATGAGACAGAATGGTGCCGTTTACCAGGAAGCTGTTACTCGTCATGTTAAGAGAGCCGACTTCAGTGGCCGCGTTGAAGGTGGTGGTGCCGGTACCCGTCGTCTGGTTGAGAGCGCCGGTGATTGTCGTCTGAGGCAGGCTCACATCGGCGGCATTCAGAATGACGAGGCTCGTAAGCGGGGTTCCGCCCACGATCCCGTCAATGGTGATATTGGCCAGGCCGGCGTCCAAATTCAACGTCTGACCTCCGTCAATCGTCCCGGCGCCGGTGAACCAAATGTTGTCCCCGACAGCTCCGGCCGTCGTTATCGTCAAATCCGCGCCCAGGGTCGTCGCGCCCGTCAGAGTAATCGCACCCGCCGTGTTCGAGGTGAGATCCCCGTTCAGCGTCGCATCCCCGGTGTACGTCTGGGCTCCGGTCGTCTCCACAAACTGAAGGTCGATTACGGCGCCCGTCACGTCGATGCTCGTAAGAGGATTAGTGTCGCCCACGTTCCCGCCGATGGTTACGTTGCCCAGGCCGGCGTCCAGAGTCAATGCCTGAACCCCGTCAATCGTCCCGGCGCCGTTGAACAGAATGTCGTCTCCGGCAATTCCGGCAGTCTGTATCGTCAAATCCGCGCCCAGGGTCGTCGCGCCCGTCAGAGTAATCGCACCCGCCGTATTCGAGGTGAGACCCCCGTTTATTGTAGCATCCCCGGTGTACGTCTGCAACCCGGTCGTCGTCACCGCCTGAAGGCTGATGGTAGCGCCGGTCGCATTCAGGCTCGCCAGGGCGTCAACGTCTCCCACGGTGTCCTGCAAGGTGATGGCCCCAGCGGTTCCGGCCTGAAGAACGAGGTTGTAATTAAAGGTGGCCGCGCTCTGTGTCGTCGCGGTAACTGTGATGCCGCTGCCCAACGGGTTCAAGCCGCCGTTCGTAGTGTCCAGGGTGGTGTCTCCGTTAAGAGTCAGACCCGCAGGCGACGAAGGTCCGATGAGTATCGGATTTGCGGCCGTTCTCACCGTCCCGAAGGTATAGGTAAAGGAAGGACCGCTGTCCGTGTCCAGGCCGCCGGTGAAGGTGATAATATCCAAGGCGCCGTCGCCAAGCGTCACCGTTCCGGAATTATTAAAGGTAGTGGCCCCGGCTACCGTATTGGCGGTACCCGTAAAGGAGACGTCATAAGGGCCGGCATTCACCGTCAGGCCGGTGGTAATACTCGTACTTCCCGGGAAAGCCACCGTCTGGCCGGCCTGCGTGTCGGTGATTATAACCGTCGCCGCGTTGAAAGTGTTGGCACCGCCGCCGGTAAACGTGGCCCCGTTGCTCTGGGTCACCGTCAGCGTGCCCAGAGCGGCGCTGTTTCCGACCGAGCTCTGCAGGTCAATAGCCGCGCCGGTCCCGGAGTTGAGCGTCAGGCTGTTCGCCGCGCCCGCGCTGTTGGTCGTGCCGGTGATGGTTATCGCCGCTCCGGCCGGAGTCCCACCGGCGTTCGTGGTGTCAAGAGTGACGGTTGCAGCCGCTATAAGGACGCTGTCGGCGATGTTGATGGCAACTCCGTTGGTGATGATATCGGCGTTCAAGGTGGTGGTGGCGCCGGAGCCGTCCAAAGTGAGCGTCCCGCTTCCGCCATCATCCACAATGTTTCCATTTACTACTATCGCACCACCGGCGCCGGGCGCCTGAATGGTTACCGGACCATGGAAGGTGGTGAGAGCGCCGATAGTAATGGTGCCGGTCCCGGCAGGGTTCCCGATTACAAGAGTATCCCCTCCGGCTTGAAGAAAGTCGATGGTTGCCTGGTTGAGCTGGAAGTTGCCGGCGCCCCCCACAATACCTATTGTATTGCCAGTCGATACCTCAAGAGTAGATGGCCCCAAGATGGCGGCACCGATAGTAATGGTATCGGACATAAAGGTGATCCCGGCCGCATCGGTGATTCCATCAATCACATTTATCGATCCGCCCACGCCGGGGGCCCTGAGGACCAGGGGATCGCTGAACGTGAGGCTCGGCCCGGGGGGAGTGTTGTTGACTTCAAGTATGCCGGTTCCGGTGGAGCGGCCTATGGTGATTGAGGAGAAACCGGGCTGAAGAAAAGGTATCTCTGTGGAACCATCGAGGCTGAAGGTGCCGGCCGCCGCATCTCCGATACCGATGTTCGTACCGTCCGCGTTGGGCTGAAGGATAAGTGCGCCGGTGGACTGCACATTGGCCCCCAGGACAATAGTGTTGCTCTCAAAGGTTATAGCGCCCGAAGTGGAAGTAACCGTACCGTTGGTGGTTATGTCGCCGGCTCCGCCAGTGGTTCTCAGAGTTACATTCCCGGTTCCGTCAGCCGCTATCGGCTGGTTTACGGCGATGTTCGCCGAGGACGTCAAAGAGATGATTCCATCGTTGGCGCTGGTGACAAGACCATTAAGAGCGTTCACGCTGTTTATGTCGAGGTTATCAGCGCTTGTTGTATCATCATCATTAATATATATGTTGTTGGTGGCCCTGGCCGCTATGGTGGTTACATCGGTCCGGATGGGCGTGCCCAAGGCGCCGACACTGCCGCCGGTGGCATCCAGGCTCAGGCCCGCGGCGTATATGACGCCGGCGGTCCGACTGATGCTTAACCCGGTAATGTAGGTGTCCGAGCCGGCTGCACCGGAATCTATATTGGCTCCGATGGTGACCGCGCCGGAATGGTTGATCGTAATCGCGCCGCCGCCGTCGGTGCCGATGGTGCCCGCCGCCCCGCTGGTGAAGGAGGTGCCGGATGAGGAGAAGCCGCCGCCGGCTCCGCCGGTGAGATCCACCGCCGCGCCGATGGCGACCGTGCCGGAGTGACCGGTAAGGTCGACGCCGCCGTCGGCGGTTATAGTGTCGGTGGAGGCAAAGGTCGTGCCGGATGAAGAGAAGGTGCCGCCGCCGCCACTTGTAGTCACCGCCCCACCGATAATGACCGCGCCGGTATGGCCGGAAAGATCAACAGTCCCGCCGCCGTCGGTGCTGATGGTGCCCGCTGCGCCGCTGGTAAAGGTCGTGCCGGATGAGGAGAAGCCGCCGCCGGCTCCGCCGGTGAGATCCACCGCCGCGCCGATGAGGACTGCATCGCTGTGGCCGGTAAGATCGACCCCGCCGTCGGCGGTGATGGTGCCCGCTGCGCCGCTGGTAAAGGTCGTACCGGCAGAAGTGAAGCTGCCGCCGCCGCTCGCATCTATCGCCGCGTTGATGGCGACCGCGCCGCTGTGGCTGCTAAGATCAACGCTGCCGCCGCCGGTGGTGATGGTATTGCCGACCGTGTTGGTGAAGTTGACCCCGGCGGAAGTGAATGACCCGCCGTTCAAGTCTATTACTCCGCCCACCGTCACATTGTTGGTGGCCTGAAGATCCAGGCTGAGAGTGTCGGAGGTGGAGCTAATGCCGGCATTGATAATAATATCATGAAGGGCGATTAACGTAAGGGTCGTGCCGCTCAAGGCCGCTGACTGGACGATGGGGACGCTGACCGTAATATCGCCGAGCTCGGTGTCGGGAAAAGCCGACATCGTCTGCACGGTCACGCTGGTTCCCGCATCCAGGGCGCCGGTGATAGCCGTAACGATAAGTTGGGCCGTGTTACCGGTCGAAACATACGCAGCGGGAGGAGGACCTCCGCCCATATTCGAATTGGCTCCGGCCACGATCTCGATATTGTTGGGGTCTATGAGCCAGGTGCCGCCGTGCCCGTTCTGGGCTGAGGCGTTCGGCGCCGAATTAATTGAGAGCATTCCGTGAGTAGAGGTCTCGATGAAGCCGCCGTTTGAATTCTCCCCAAGGCCCCGGGCCTCAAGTTTTGAATCGGCGGTCGTGATCGTGGCCCCGGTGGAGTGAAGGAGGATGGTCCCGGCGTCACTGCCCGCGGCGCCGTTCGCCTGAATCGTGCCGCTGTTAACGGCCAGGCCCTCGGCGTGCACCAGGATGACCTTGCCGTCCTGGTCCAGCACTTCTCCGGCCTCGACGATTCCCTGCTGGTTTACCGTCTGCCGAAGAACGTCGGCGCAGGCCTCGGTTGACATGACCACGTTGCCGGTGGGGCCGTCATTGGCCGGCAGGGAGAAATTCACCAGCCCTTGGGCATCAAAGGTTACCGTGGCCTTTGAGCCGCCGGCGAGCACCACGTGCCCCAGGTTGGCGATGATGGTTCCTTCATTATTTACCAGGGGGGCCACCAGTACGACGTATCCGCCGTCGGCCGCCTTTATCTGGCCCTTGTTGACCACGAAGGACAATCCCTTGGCGGGATCCTGCACGAAGGCATAGTTCCCGTTTAAGAAGTCCTTGTCGCTCAGGGTCAGCGTGGTGGCCAGGAGGCCGCCCACGTCCACCCTGGACTGCGAGCCGAACAGGATGCCGTTCGGGTTGATTATGAAAATCCGTCCGTTGGACTGAAGCGACCCTAGTATAATGGAAGGATCAACTCCGGTCACCCGGTTTAAAGCCACCGCCAGGTCGTTCGGCTGGAGGTACCGCACCAGCTCCTGAAGGCCGATGCCGTATTTCTCCCAGTTTAAGATCAGCCGATCGGTGAACTGGGTAATGTTGGTGACGCCCGGCATGCTCTGATCGATAGCGGCATTGCCCGAAGTCACCGTACCGCCCTCAGGCGCGGCGAAGACTGCCTGCGGTACGGCAAACAGGCAGACGAGAACCAGGGCCAGCACCAGGAGATTCCTTCCGAAGTTTCCTTTACTCATTGCTGTGTTCCTCCTTAAGATATTTATAGTGGCTTATGAATTTTCTTTATTACATCCGGGTCGAGAACTGACCGTAGAGAACGGAATTCCGCCTGAGCATATTGGTGGGGGGGAGAAGGGGAAGCCCCAGTCCACCCGGAAGGCGGTATCATTTCCGATGGAATACCGAAGGCCGATGCCGCCGCCGAAGAGCGACTGGTTGCCTTTTTCTCCCGGTCCCGGATTATTGATGCTGACACTGCCCTGATCCACAAAAAGCGCTCCCTGGAGGGGGTTTGATCTAAAGGAAGTGATCGGAACTCTGAACTCGGCGCTCACGAAGTAGCCGTTGTCGCCGAGAAATTCTGACTGGGCGTAGCCCCTGACCGAGTCAACGCCGCCTAGCGAGAAGAGTTCTCCCACGGCCAGCGGCGTGCCGCAGACCTGGGCGGAACCTCTAAGAATCAGGAAGTTTTTGCTCCCGACCTGCTGGATGCGGGCCAGGTCCAGACCGAACTTGGTGAAGGAATCGCCGGCATTCCGGCGGCTGGCGCGGACGTCATTGTCTTGCATTCCGCCGAACAGAGTGCCCAGGCCCTGCGAAATATTGAAGGCCAGGATGTTGCGTCCGCGGCCTCCGACCCAGTTGCGGTTGTAGCCTACGTTGAGAAGGCGGATTTCGTCGTCGCTGGTGTTCTGCCTGAAGATGTAATTCTTGCTGCTCTTGCTGGTAAAGCCCACGTTGAGATCCGAGCTTACCGCGATGGTGCGCTGAAGGGGGATGCCGACGGCGAGGCCGTAGATAGCGGCCTCGCCCCGGATGTCAAGGATCTCAAGTTCCTGCCCCACTTTCATGTCGGCGCTGGCGTAGGACACCGTGAGCTTGGTCCCCTTGCTGCAAAGAGGCACGATATAGGCCGCCTGGTAGAACGGGGTCTGTGTTTTGGAGGGGAAAGCGAAGACCGATCTGACGGCCATCATGTCCCCCTGGCCGAACAGGTTGCCCCAGTTCAGGTTCAGACCGGCCCGGTTTTCACCGGTATATGGATTTCCGAAGTTGTTGTAATCAAGCCCGACGTGGAACGGCTTCTTGTCTGCCACCTTGAGGGTTATGTCCGTGGAGCCGGGATCCGATCCGGCCGCGAGTACCGATTTTACTGAAAGATCCGTAAATTCATTAAGGAGAAGAAGCGAGCGCTGGAGTTCTTCGTAGGAAACGGCCCCGTCCTTGGCGACGGGAGCGAAATACTTCTTGATGAACTTGGTGGAGTAATAGCGGTTGCCCTCCACCTTTACTTCACCCAGCTTCCCTTCGAGCACCTGGAGCCGGGCGATGCCGTTCTGGATCTCCTGGGCCGGTACGTAGACCCTGGCCAGGAAGTAGCTCTTGTTCTTGTAGAGCTGCTGGATTTCCAGAGAAAGTTTCTTGAGATCCTCGAGGGTAAGATCCTTGCCCTCGTAGTTTTTCACCAGGGATCCTATTTCCTTATCGGACACGAGGTTGTTTCCGCCCACCTGGATCTTGATGATCCTGAAGGTTTTCCCGGCTTCGAGCTGGGCCCCCTCCGAGGACATAATCACCGGCTTGGCGGTCGGTGCGGGCGCCGCCTTGGCGGGCGCCGGCTTGACGGTCGGTGCGGGTGCCGCCTTGGCGGGTGCCGGTTTGGGGCTCTGCACCTGAGGGGCGGTGGGCGATGAGGCCTTGTCTACCGACCAGGCTCCGGAAAACGAAACCAGGCCCAGCATCAGTGCCGCTACCAGGATTCTCAGAACCAATTCTCCCAGTTTTTCAATCTTCTGTCGCATTTCTCTCCTCCGATTTAAAAGAAATAAAGGAAACCGCTCTTTTTTTTCGCTACCCCCTCCTGCTTTTCCTCCTTAAGATAAAAAAAAACAGGAATCCGTGACTCCCCTTTGGAAAATCGACTTTTACCTCTTCCAAAAAGCACTTTCGGTTAGTTTTGGCCTTCTGCCCCAAGGAGAGTTAGTAAGAAAAGGTATTTTGCGGGGAGCGTGGAATTTAGGGCGGGTTTCAAACCCGCCCCGCCCAAAGGAGGTAGCTTATGAAAAAGATCCTGCTTATCACCCTGGCCTTTCTGCTTTTAAGCGCAGGCGCCCAGGCCCGCTCCGTCCAGGTCGCCGTCCGGGAGCACACTCTCGGAAACGGGATGCGCGTCCTCATTCTTCCTAAACGCGATGCGCCGGTGGTGGCCGCCTTCATCCAGTTCAGAACCGGGAGCGTCAACGAGCGCCCGGGCCTCACCGGAGCCTCGCACCTCCTGGAGCACATGATGTTCAAGGGGACGAAGATCTTCGGAACCACCGATTACCAGGCCGAGGCGCCCATGCTTCGGGAAATTGACCGACTGGCGGCCCTGATGGAGAAAGAGCAGGCAAAACTCCTGACCGCTTATGGGAAGGGAGATCCCGGGAAGGTTTCGGCGCTCAAGCAGAAAATAATGGCCCTGATCGAGAAGGAGCGAAAATACATCGTAAAAGATGAACTCTGGTCCACCTACCAGAAAAACGGCTGCGAGAGTCTCAACGCCTCCACCGGCTACGACACCACTCAATACTACGTGGAGCTTCCCGCCAACCGCCTCGAACTCTGGGCGCTGATGGAGTCGGATCGGATTAAAAACGCCGTCTTCCGCGAGTTTTACTCCGAGCGGGACGTGGTGCGCGAAGAGCGCCGCCTGGGCATTGAGACCCGCTCCGAGGGCCTCCTGTGGGAGAAATTCATGAGTACCATGTTTGAGGCCACCCCCTACCACTGGTATGTACTCGGCTATGCCTCCGATATAGAGACGATGAAGCGGGAGGAGGTCGCGGAGCACTTTAAGACCTATTACGCCCCTAACAACGCGGTGGCCGTTATCGTGGGAGACGTGCAGGAAGACCAGGTGATGGCGCTCATGAAAAAATACTTCGAGCCGATACCCGCTCAAAGGCCGCCCAGACCGGTCTTCGCCCGGGACGAAAAACAGTGCGGGGAAAAGCGCATCGAGGTGGAGTTCGACGCCAAGCCGTCCCTTACCATAGGCTTTCATGGACCGCTCTTCGGCTCATCCGATCAGTACGCGCTCGAGATACTCGGGCGAATTTTATCATTGGGGAGGACCAGCCGCTTCTATCAGGAACTGATTGACAAGCGGCCCCTGGCCCTCTCGGCCGATGCCTATAACATGGACATGCCCTACGCGAATTTCTTCGTCATCGAGGCCCTTCCCAAGGCCCCTCACACGACCCGGGAACTGGAGGAATCAATCTATGCCGAGCTGGAAAAAGTGAAAACCGAGCCCGTCTCGCAGTGGGAGCTTGAAAAAGTCCGCAACCAGATGGACGCCGATTTCGTGCGCGGCCTGGAGGACAATATGGGTCTCGCCCGGATGCTGGGATCGGCCAAGATCCGGACCGGCGACTGGCGAAATTTTGACGAACGCGAAAAATACGCCAAAGTGACGCCCGAAGACATCATGCGCGTCGCCGGGACTTATTTTACCAAAACCAACCGGACCGTCGCCGAACTCGTAAGCAAGGAGAAAGAGAAATGAAACTTCAAATAAAGCCGGAAGAGACGGGGAGTTATCCGCAGATTACACAGATTACGCAGAACGGATTAACAAAAAGGGATCCTTTTTCCCATCTGCGAAATCTGCGTAATCTGTGGATATTCCTTATCTTGTCTCTACTGTTCCCCTGCCTGGCGCAGGCACAGGAGTTAAAAGCCGTCTCGCCGGGGTCCCGCCTGATCGGGAAGATGCGCATTCAGCCCATCAAGGTCAATCTCCCCCGTGTGGGAGCCGGCATCGAGCGGGTCGTCCTCCCCAACGGGATGATCCTCTTTCTGCGCGAAGACCACACCCTGCCCCTGATTACGGCGGATGCCGTCATCCGGACGGGCACCCTCTACGAAAAAAAAGAGGAGCATGGCGTCTCCAGGCTTACCGGCACCCTTCTTCGCACCGGCGGGACGGCGACCCTCCCGCCGGAGGAAGTAAACCGCCGTCTCGAATACATGGGGGCGGAAATAGAGACTTCCATCGGCATGGAAAGCGGTACAGCCTCCCTCGATGTCCTCTCCGGAGACTTTGAGAAGGCTTTCCCCATATTCGCCGAGATCCTCATGAAGCCGGCTTTTTCCCAGGAGAAGCTGGAACTGGCCAGAGGCCAGATCAAAGAAGGGCTCCGGCGCAGAAACGACGACCCTTTTGGTGTCTCCCAGCGGGAATTCAACAAGATCATCTACGGCGACCATCCCTGCGGGTGGGAACTGACCTGGGATGTTGTAAAAAATATCACCCGCGACGACATCATCCGCTGGCATGAACGATATTTTCACCCGAACAACGTCATGCTGGCCCTCTGCGGCGACTTTAAATCAGACGAAATGATCGCCCGGATAAGCGACACCTTCCGCGATTGGAAGAAAGCGGACCTGGATTTACCGGCCGTCCCGAATGTTCCCGACGCCTCCCCCTCCGGCGTATTTATCGTGGAAAAAGACTTGACTCAGACTTACATCCGAATGGGCCACCTGGGAGTGGCCCGCAATAATCCCGACCAGTACGCCATCTCGCTCATGAACTATATCCTGGGAGGCGGATCCTTCAATTCGCGCATCATGCAGAAGGTGCGCTCGGACGAGGGGCTGGCCTACTCCTGCTCCAGCCGTTTTTCCACTAACACCCGGGAGCGGGGAACCTTCGAGGCCTCCTGCCAGACCAAGGGCCCGACGACCCACCGCGCAGCCGCCCTGATAAAGGCGGAAATCGAAAGGATCATGGCCTCGCCGGTCACCGACTCGGAACTGGCCTGGGCCAAGGATTCCTACAGCAACAGCTTCGTCTTCACCCTGGCGCCGCCCCGCAGGATGCTTATCAACACTCTCCTCCTGGAGTACCAGGGGATGCCTTCCGACTACTACCAGAATTATCTTGACAACATCCGAAAGGTCACCAGGGCCGACATACTGCGCGTGGCTAAAACCTACCTGCATCCAGGGGCCATGGCTATACTGCTGGTCGGCAAGCCGTCATCCTTCGAAAAATCCTTTGAAGACCTGGGCGCGGTCAATATAATAAAGCTCACGGAATTTCCGGAAATCGAAAAGTAAGGCGGAAAAGTTGGAAGTTCTCATTGCCTCACAGGCCGGATTCTGCTTCGGGGTCACCAGGGCCCTTGAATTGGCTTTGGCCGCCCGGGAACCTCCCATCTACACCCTTGGCCCCCTGGTGCACAATCCCCTGGTCATCAATCAGTTGAAAGAGCGCGGAATCCACCCCGTGTCCTCGGTGGAAGAGATCAGGGAAGGCTCTCTTTTGATTCGCACTCATGGGGTACCCCCCGCCATAATCGAGGAAGCCCAAAAAAAGCGTCTAAGGGTTATAGACGCCACCTGCCCGCTGGTCAAAAAAATTCACGACATTGTAAGGAACCTGAGGGAGGAGGGCTACCGCGTGGCCGTTATCGGCCACAGCCACCACCCTGAGGTACAGGGAATTCTGGGATACAGCGGAGAAGGCTCCATCGTGATTGAAAAGGAGGAGGAAGCGGCCGCCCTCCCCTTCCAGAAAAAGCTTGGAATCGTGGTCCAGACGACCGAACTTACGGAAAATTTTCATAAAATAGCCATCCGCCTCCTGGAACGGGCCGAAGAATGCCGCATTTTCAACACAATCTGCTTTGCCACCCAGGAACGCCAGCGGGCCGCCCTGGAACTGGCCATGATCGTTGATCTCATGATAATCGTGGGAGGTAAAAACAGCTCCAATACCAGGAAACTCCTGGAGATAAGCCAGGAGGCGGGCACGACGACATACCTGGTGGAATCGGCTGAAGAACTGGAGCACGGATGGTTCTTGGGGAAAAAGAAAATCGGCCTCACGGGAGGCGCCTCCACTCCGGATGAGGCGATTCACCGAGTGAAAAGGATGGTGGAATCTTTTGGAAATACCGGTTTATAGGGACATCCTGGAGGAAAATGACCTTAAGGCGAAGGCCAATAGCGCTCTCTTAAGAAAATTTTCCATCCTGACAATCAACCTCATGGCCTCACCGGGAGCGGGCAAGACCACGCTCCTGGAGCGCACTATTGAAGCTCTGAGTCCCTCGATGCGGATGGCCGTGATCGAGGGCGACCTGGCCACCAACCTCGATCAGGAGCGAATCAGAAAGCATGGCGTCCCCGTCGTCCAGATCAATACCGGGAGCGGGTGCCACCTTAGGGCGGACATGGTAAGCGAGGCCCTTGAGGAAATCTCCCTCCCCGGGCTGGACATACTCTTTATTGAAAATGTAGGCAACCTGATTTGTCCGGCGGAATTCCGCCTCGGAGAGGATCTGCGCGTAATCCTGGCCAGCGTCCCCGAAGGCGACGAAAAGCCGCTGAAATACCCGGTCATGTTCCGGGAGGCGGACGCCGTCGTCCTTAACAAGATAGACCTTCTGCCCTATGTCCCGTTCAATCGGG
This sequence comes from bacterium, assembly GCA_043798715.1. Lineage (GTDB taxonomy): Bacteria > Vulcanimicrobiota > JAZDOK01 > JAZDOK01 > JAZDOK01 > JAZDOK01. The sequence continues at coordinate 81,189 of JAZDOK010000003.1, read as the reverse complement.
AGGCTTTTTTATGCAACCTCTACACAATTACGCCCAAGGTCCCGCTATTTTCCCTCTCCTGCCGTACGGGAGAGGGACTTCCGACGTGGCTTGAGTGGCTGAAGTTACAAACAGGCCTTATAAGCCGTGCATGAACTGGCCGTCACGGAGAATATTCTGAAAGTGGTCCTGAGCGAGGCCGAACGGAACGGGGCCCGGCGGATCACGAAAATAAAGCTTAAGATCGGCGCCTTCACCATGGTCGCTCCCGAGTGCATCCGCTATTATTTCTCCCTCATCGGGAAAGATACCATGGCCCGGGACGCCGTCCTGGAAGTGGAAAAAATACCCCTCCGCCTTCGATGCCGCGCCTGCTCCGGGGAGCTTGAAATTCCCGAAGAAGACCTGCCCCTCTTCACCTGCGCCTCCTGCGGGAGCACGGAAGTCGAAATCCTGAGCGGCCGGGAGCTCTTCGTCGAAAGCATCGAGGTGGAAGACTAACCCGGAGGCCAGGAGAAACGGCGCCCGCCCATGAGATGAAAGTGGAGGTGCGGGACGCTCTGGCCGGCATCCTCCCCGCAGTTTGAAACAAGGCGAAACCCCTTAAGGCCGAGGGAATCGGCCAGGGTGCGCACCTTCTCCAGAATATGGCCCAGGAGCTTATGATCCTCTGCCTCCGTCTCTCCCAGGCTTACGATGTGTTTCCTGGGGATGATCAGGGCGTGAACGGGGGCCTGGGGATTGAGATCCCTGAAACAGACAATGTGCTCATCCTGATAGACGATATCGGCCGGAATTTCCCCCGCGGCAATCCTGCAAAAAATACAGCTCATCATGCACCTCCTGATTTAGCTAAAACGCATCTTTGATAAGTTCCACCCGTGGCGGACTGCTCTCGTCGAAGACGATGGAAACGACGTCAAAGCGGCAGAAGACGTCCCCCAGGCGCTTCTCTTTCAGGTAATACTGCGCCAGGTTTCTCAATTTTGCACGCTTTTTCGCGGAAACAGCCTCCTTCGGCTCCCCGAAGGAAGTACCGCTGCGGGTCTTTACTTCCACGAAGACGAGGTGGCCGGACTCCTCGGCGACCATATCAATCTCCCCGAGAGGAGTTTTGTGATTCCGGCATAAAATGCGATAGCCCTGCTTCCGGAGAGTTTTTGCCGCCAGTTCCTCGCCCTTTTTCCCCAGTTCCAGATGCCGCCATCCCAGACTCCTCACTCCCCCTCAGACGATGAGGGGGTCAGGTCTACACAATTGACATTATGACTTCGGGTTCCTGCAAAATGTTTTCGCAAAAATGTCAATTGTGTAGACCTGACCCCGTTTGGTGACATGCATTCGAAGACCGGCCTGAACGACATGCGGTGAATGGGACAGGGGCCGTGCCTTCGCAGGGCCTCCAGGTGCTCCGCCGTGCCATAGCCCTTGTGCCCGGCAAAACCGTAACCGGGATATCTTTTATCCATCTCCCTCATCAACTTGTCCCGGGCCACTTTGGCCAGGATCGAGGCCGCGGCGATGGAGAAACTCAGGCGGTCCCCTTTGACGATGGCCCTTTGGGCCGCCCCGACATCCTTAAGAATAAAAGTCCCGTCAATCAGGAGATAATCCGGACGCATCTTAAGCGCTCTCAAGGCCCGGGTCATGGCCAGGAGAGAGGCCTGAAGGATATTTATCTCATCGATGACCGAAGGCTCGACAAAGGAAATCGCGTAGTCCAGAGAGTGCTCTTTAATTTTTTCCGCGAGAGACTCCCGCCTGGCGGGAGTGAGCAGCTTGGAATCCTTCAGGCCCTCGACCGGTTGAACTTCGCCGAAAACAACGGCGGCGGCAGCGACCGGCCCGGCCAGGGGTCCCCGCCCCGCTTCGTCAATTCCGGCGATAACCTGGAACCCCTCAGCCCTGGCCTCTTTTTCAAATTTATTCAAATGAAATTCCTTGTTATTCTGCATTCTGACTTCTGGATTCTATCTCCTGGATTCTCGTCTATCCCGGCGGCTCCTCCAGAGTAAACTTGCCGAATTTTCCCTCCCGGAAAGTTCTAAGAACACAGAGGGCCGTCTTTGGGATATCGGCAATTCCCCCCCGCATGAGAAAGCCCCGCTCCCTCCCGAACTTCTCCAGGATTTCCGCCGGGGACATTCCCGCCCGAAGCGGGATCCGGCCCCTTGAGGCGAGCAGGCCGAGGAGACGGGAGGCCACCTCTTCCAGGGGGAAAAGATTGTCAGGTATGCAGCCGGCCGCAGCCAGGAGCCAACCCGCTTCCGGGGAGTTTATCTTCGGCGGGAGAATCCCCGGCGTATCCAGGACATCGAGCCCGAGCTCGGTGTGCACCCACTGCCTTCCCCTGGTCACCCCCGGCTTTCTTCCGGTCAGCGCCCGCCCCCCCCCGGCCAGGAGATTGGTGAGGGTGGATTTTCCGACATTGGGAATCCCCGCGACCAGGAGGCGCAGGTTTTCATTTTTCAAGCCCCGCTCCCTGCGCCTCGCAATAACGGCGGCTTTGAGATCCGAAATGGCCCTCTTTAAAAGACCGATTCCCTTATTCTTCGCGGCGCTCAGGGAAACGGCAGGACGCGATTCTTTTTCAAAACGGGAAATCCAGCGGGCGGTCGCTTCTTCTTCAGCCAGATCGGCCTTGTTAAAAACAAAAAGAACCTTTTTTTCGGTGGAAATATCTTCGATGTTCGAGGGGAGCGAGGCCCGGGGTATTCTGGCGTCGCACACGAGAAGAAGAAGATCCGCCAGCTTAAGATCGGCTTTAAGCGCTCTTATCGCCTTGGCCATGTGCCCGGGAAACCAATGAAACGGCACGAGGCCTCCCTCCCGGTATTACCGCAAAACCCGAGCACGGAAGTTATTCGGCAAAAGGGGCCAGAAGATGACAAACGCCTTGCCGATGACGTTCTTCCGGGGAACGAATCCCCAGAAGCGGCTGTCTTCGCTGTTGTTCCGGTTGTCTCCCATGGCGAAAAAACAGCCCTCCGGAACTTTTACCTCCGGGAAATCCCCGTAGATGGACTCAGCGACGTAGGGCTCCTCAAGGGCTTTCCCGTTGCGATAGACCTTGCCGTGCTCCACCCTGAGCGTATCTCCGCCGACCCCGATGACCCGCTTGATGTAATCCTTCCCGTCGGCATGAGCCTCCGCCGGGGGAATAAAGACCATGATGTCACCCCTGGCCGGAGGATGGAAACGGTAGATGAACTTATTCACCAGGATAAAATCCCGGATTTGGAGCGTCGGCTCCATGGAGCTGGATGGGATATAGAAGGTCTGAATTACAAAATTTATGAGCAGCAGGGCCGTGACCCCGGCGATAATAATTGAATCAAGGGTCTCATTGAGACCCTTGAGTTTTCCGTTAAACCGGGCCAGTTCTTCGGGCTGCTCCGCCAGTTTCAGTTTCCGGCTTCTCTGCCTGAGAAAAATAAGCCCCCGAATGATGGCCAGGAATACAATAATGGCGCCGAGTTGGTATGGACTCAATCCCTGAGCTCCTTCACCTTGGCGGCCTTACCGACCTTGCTGCGCAGGTAATAGAGGCGGGATCTGCGCACGTCCCCGCGCCGGACGACCGTGATTTTATCCACCCGCGGAGAGTGGATGGGAAGCGTTCTTTCGACGCCGACGCCGTGAGAAATCTTTCTTAAGGTAAAGGTCTCGCGAAGTCCTGCGTTCTTTCTTTCGATACAGATCCCCTCGAAGGCCTGAAGCCTCTCCTTGCCGCCTTCGACGACCTTTATCTGAACTTTGACCGTGTCTCCGGGGCGAAATTTCGGAATCTCAGACTTCATCTGTTCTTTTTCAAGCAAAGCTATGTAATCCATAACAGTTTCTCCTTCCAGCAGGGCATTGTTTCCAGATTATAGCACAAGGCCCAAAAGTGCGCAAGTAGGGGCGACGCATGCGTCGCCCTTACGCGGCCGACGACGAAGGTGGGGCGTCCCTACAAGGCCGGCGACTCGGGGAAGGCGTCTATGATCACTTCGCAGGGCAGCTTCCGGAGGATGGCCTCCGAGGTCCTCCCGATGAGATTTTCAATGGCCCAGGCCCTGGGCCGGATGCCCATGACGATGAGCTGAAGATCCTCGTCCCGCACGATCTGGGCCAGCTTGTCGGCCGCGCTTCTGGCTCGATCTATTCGCATATGCGAGGGAAGGCCGTGTACGTCCACGATCGATCTCGACCGTTCAAGAATCTCACTGCCCTTCCTGTCCTCCTCGGGCATTGGGGCGTCCAGGGGCAGAGAGAGCGGAATTTCAACCACATAGGTCAGCAGAATCTCGGCCTTCTGCGGGAGGCCGATCCGGCAGGCCAGCTCGACACCGCGATTGGAGTAATCAGTCCCCATGACCGGCACCAGGATGGTCTTGATGGCGCCAACCGAGCGCCAGACTCTGGCCGTCGCCTCCGAGACCGCTTTGGGGACGTGGAGCATCCACCAGAGGAGCCCCCCCATGGAGAGAGCAAAGAGGAGAGCGAGCAGGATCCCTAAGGACGTCATGTGAACTTCCTGGGGCGGCACGTCTTCACCTCCTCCTGAAATAGAGCCAGACGAAGTAAAGGCGGTAGAGGCCGAAAAGAAGAAGCGAAACGCCCAAAAGGAGTGCCGGGATGCTGAAATACCCCTTCCACAGGTTGCTCAGGATAACAAGGCCCAGAGCCACCATTATGACGGAGAGGATGCTCCGGTAGGCATCGCGGAAAGTCATCTTCTCAGGTAATTCCCACTTCTTATTACCCATTGCCGTCGAACTTCAACCCCTTTTTCAATTGCCGATCCCGCTCCTTCAAAGCCTGCCGGTACTGCTCCAGCATATCGAACTCCTCGGCGTCCTTGAGAACTTCCATCTGGTGGCCTTCCCAGTTTCTTTTGACACTGCCGAAAACCGGCAAGCCCTGTTTTTTCCGATACCACACATAATAAACAAGACAGAGGAGGACCCAGGCAGGCCCGGCGATTCTCCCGATGGCATGGGTCAGGATGACTTCGATAAGGATGGTGAGCACCCCCAGCATCCCGATGACCCCGAGGACGGGAAACTCTACGGGAGTCCCCCGGTAGTTAATTTTGAGATTGAGAGGCATTTTGTAGGGCCTGGGGATGCACGGATCGGAAAAGCGGAGCTTGATGAGAGAGATGAATACCAGCGTGTAGCCCATCGTGGCCCCGAAAGCGTACATATTGCCGAGGGTGTCCATGGCATTGGGCGTGAGAAACGAGAGAAACGTCTGAATGACCGCAATGATGGAGAAGACGGCGATTGTCCGCACCGGGGTATGAAAGCGGGGATGCACCTGCTCGAACCACTTGCTCAGGCAATCGAAGCGGCTCATGGAGTAGGTGACTCTCGAGGCGCTCATGACGCCGGAGTTGGCCGATATCAGGAGTATGGTGAATCCCAGGAGGGCGGCCAGGGGCCCCGCGATGACCCCGACAAAGGGGATGATATTGGCCAGGGCCGCGATGGGATCGCCCATGCGATCCCTGAAGTACATCCATGGCTCGACCCCTCCCGGGGGCTGGATGCCGAGACTCAGGGTGGAAAAGGCCGTGGCGAAAATAAAGACGGTGAAAATAAGAGTGATGGAGGATCTGGGGACGATGGTGGCCGGGCGCCTGGTCTCCTGGGCCGCCTGGGAGATGGACTCCAGGCCCACAAAGGAAATGATGGCCAGGGAGGAGCCGTACATGAACTGGCTCAGAGTGGGCATCTGGGTCTGCCACTGGTGAAGGAGGATCTCCGGCCTCCAGGCCAGGACGAACCCGAGGACGATGATGCCCGACTCAAAGACGATGTCCACGACCCCCAGAATCTCGTTTAAAAGGGAGGACTCCTTCATGCCCTTGATATTGAGGAGGACGAGGGCCAGAATGAGGATAAGCGACTCCATGCACCAGATCGCGTTGACGTTATGGAAAGGGCCGAAGGAGACAGCGCATTTCTGGAAGGCCGGGAAGAAAAAGTTGAGGTAGCCGGCCGCCCCGACCGAGAAGAGGGCGATATCAATGGTGTAATCGAGGAGGAGGGCCGACCCGGCCAGAAACCCGAAGAAATCCCCAAGCCCCCTCATGGTGAAGAACTGGCCGCCGCCGGCGATGGGGTAGGTGGAGGAAAGCTCGGTGTAGGCCAGGCCGATTAGAATATAGACCAGTCCCGCTAGGGCAAAGGCAATGTTGGTGGCCCCCTGGGCGGCGGCCATCACCAGGCCCAGAGCCACGCAGACATCGGCCCCGACGTCCGCAAAGCCCCACATATAGGAGCCCCAGACCGTGACGTCGCGGCGAAGTTCAGCCTTGGGTTCGCTTTTTACCTCGTCAGCCACGCGCTGCCACCTTGTAACCCGAAGTCAGATTCTTTTATTATCTATCCTGTGAATGATTTATCTCCGCGTTGAATCCCCGGGAATCTTGGGTCCGATCCCTTTATTTCCCCCACGACGGGTCCGAAGGATCGTTGAAGCCCGTCTTGAGAATCCGCACCGATCCGGAGCCCGCATCTGCGATCCGGAGGCAAAAACCCTTCTTCTCCTCGCTCCTGAAGACGATGAAGTTTCCATCGGGGCTCCAGGATGGCATCTTGCAGGAATAGGTCCCGGCCGCAACCAGCTTTTTTATAATCTTTCCGCCCGAACTCATGAGCCAGAGGGCCCCGTCTCTCACGAAGACCACTTTTTTACCGTCCGGCGAAAGAGCCGGGTAAGAGGCGTTGAAAGAGAGAACCCGCAGAGAGGCCGGGGAAGAGCCCGAAGGCCTGACTTCGGCCCGGGCCGCCATCCCCTCCTGGTGGTTCCCGGCAAAACAGATGAAAAAGCTTCCGTCGCGTGAAAAAGACGGCCCCCAGGCATAGGGTTTCCCCCTGGCCAGAACCCGGTGAGCCCCGCCGTTTGAGGAGACGGCGCAGATCGCCTTTGCGTCCAGCGAGCCGAAGGCGATCTCGGCTTTCCCGGGAAGGAAGGCCGGACGCTCCGCCGCGTCGGTGCGGGTGGGAATCATAGCCGCCCCCCGACCGTCGGAGGCCATCATCCAGAGCTGCTCCCCGCGCAGGAATATAATTTTTGTCCCATCCGGCGACCAGGCGGGATAGGAGCAGTTTCCGAACCGGGTGAGCCGGAAATTTTGAGCCCCGTCGGGATGGATGACCCAGACGTCCCCCGCGTGGATATAGGCGATTATTCCCTGCGCGGCCACCGGGGCGCCCCAGGCAGAGATCGTAAATCCCAGCAGGCAAACAAAGATAAGGAAAACTAATTTCCGCATTTGATTCACCCCTCAGTCAAGCTGATGCGCCGGAAGATTTCTTCCCTTTTACAAACTATTCTGAATTCTGGCTTCTGACTTCCGGATTCTTATTATATTCCCTGAGTTCACTCCGCCAGTACCCATAACAGAAGTAGATGATAAGGCCGATCGCAAGCCAGACTCCGAAACGCACCCAGGTCCTGACCGGGAGGCTCACCATCAGGGCCAGGCTGAAGAGAATGCCCAGGATGGGGGTGGCGGGAAACCAGGGAGCCATGAAACCCGTCTTCTGTCCGTCCCGCTTTTTCCTGAGGAACAGGACGCCGAAACAGACCAGGACAAAGGCGAAGAGCGTGCCTATGTTGGCCATCTCGGCCACGATCTCAATAGGGGTGAAGGCCGCGGCGATAGCCACCAGACACCCGGTGACGATGGTGGTGAGGTAGGGCGTCTGAAATTTGGGATGTATCTTGGCGAAGATCTTGGGAAGCAGTCTATCCCGGGACATGGAGAAGAAAATCCGCGGTTGTCCCATGAGGAGCACCAGGAGGACGCTGGTGATGCCGCAGATGGCGCCGAGGGAAAGCAGGAATGAGGCCCACTCCTGGTGGATGACGTTTAAGGCATAGGCCAGCGGGGCCCCGGACAGGGAACCCAGATCGCTGATCTTAAGAACCCCGTCACAGCGCACGATTCCGGTGAAGACGGCGGAGACCGCCATGTAGAGGACGGTGCAGATGACGAGGGAAGCGATGATACCGATCGGGAGATCCCGCTGGGGGTTCTTGGCCTCCTCGGCGGTGGTGGAGACGGCATCGAAGCCGATATAGGCGAAGAAAATGATGGCCGCCGCCGTCATCATGCCGGAAAGCCCCCCAAAGCCTTCGGGATAACTGCCTCCGAACATCTCCACCAGCACCTTTATCAGGGGCCACTCGTAGAAATTGCCTGAGATCTCCAGAGAAGGAATGTGCGGAGGAATGAAGGGATGCCAGTTGGCGGTCTTTATGAAAAATATGCCCAGGCCGATGAAGAAGAGGGCTATCGAAACCTTGATGACCACTACGACGCCGTTGAAGTTGGCGCTCTCCTTGATCCCCACCGTGAGAAGCGCCGTGATGAGGAGGACTATCACCGCAGCAAATACGTTCATCAGGCCGTTAGGATGCTGGGCATCCCGGATGAAGACCATCCATTCCGGCAGATGAATCCCGATCTTGACGAGAATGTTGTGGAAGTAGTTGGACCAGCCGATGGCCACGGCGCTGGCCGAGACCGCGTATTCCAGGATGAGATCCCAGCCGATGATCCAGGCGACCAGCTCCCCCAGGGTGGCGTAGGCGTAAGTGTAGGCGCTCCCGGCCACCGGGATCAGGGAGGCGAATTCGGCGTAGCAGAGGGCGGCGAAGGCGCAGGCCAGGCCGGAGATGACGAAGGATAGCATGATGGCCGGCCCGGCGTACTTGATGGCCGCGACCCCCGTCAGGACGAAGATGCCGGTCCCTATAATGCACCCGATGCCGATGGCGGTGAGATCAATGGCCGAGAGAGCCTTCTTGAGCCGATGTTCGCCCTCATGGGCATCAGACACCAGCTTTTCGATGGGCTTGGTCTTCATCAATTCTTTCAGCATCGCAACCTCCAGGGGAATAAGTTCCGGTGTATTTCTTCCTTTCCCCCCATTCTCCTTCCGTCAAAATTTGGCAGAGACCCCTTCCTCTTTTTGCCGGAGTCGCATCGCAGAATTCTGCCATAGACATAGACAGGTTTCAACTAAAGATGCCCATCAACACTGTGTCACGATGAAAATCGGATTGTTCATTTCACGGCCGTCCACTGGTTGATTGGCGGCAGCGCCGAGAACGGCGAATCAAAGGTGACCGTCTGGTGGGTACTCTCCATGCGGCGATCCCAGGTGGTATCTTTGGACTCACCGGTTTTATCCATCTTCCACCTGATTTTGATCCGGTAGGTCTTCCCCACCTCCGCCCCGTCGCAGTCCAACTCGTACCAGGCATCGTTCAGGTCCTTGTCCCAGGAGTTCTCCCAGCGCCGGTCGTAGTTGCCGATCTCAAAGACCTCGATGTGATTTATCCACCAGCGGTGGTATTCGTCATCGTAGGGATGGGCGACGACGTGGAGGATTCCCGTACGGGGCTTGTCGGCTTTCGGTGGTTTCGCGCTTTCAGCCGCGGGTCTGCCGATCCCGGGAGGAGGAAATCCCTCAAAGGAGGTTCCATCGATTGCCGAAAGGGACGAGAGGCTGATGAGGACGGATTTTGATCCGCCGGGCTCAAGTAGAACCTGCCCCTGTGCCTCGTTGTACCCGGGAAGGCTGACATAGACAGTATGTGAGCCCGGTGGGATGTTCGTGATCGTGTAGCTCCCGTCGGCGGCGGATATAGAAGACTGCCCGCTGTCCACGAAGACCTGGGCCCCGGCAAGCGGACTTTTCGACGAAGAGACGACCTTTCCCAGTACGGTGCCGACGGAACTCCGGGTCACGTCGGTCGTGACCGACATCTTAACGGAATTGCTGGGGAAATTTCCCGCCATGACGATGAGATCTCCCGACTTGACATACGGCGGGAGGCGCACCTGGATGCACTTATCACCCCATGAGGCGATGTCTTCCTCCTGGATGGGAATGCCCTCCAGGTTGACCTGCCCTTTGTACTTTCCGAAACCGCTCCCCACGATGGCGAAGACCTGGCCGGCAAAAACGCTGGGGGGAACCACCGAGGTTATCTGGGGACGGTTCTCCGGCGCCACGTTGTTGCCGCTCAGGATGAGCGGCTGAAAGGCAAAGACCCAAAGCCCTCGCTGCGGCTCCAGGCTCGCCCCGGGGTCCAGGATGTTCTGGACATAGGCGTTTCCGTCAAAGGCATAGGCAAAAGCGGAAAGCCAGGAACCGGTCTGGCCTTCGAGGGTTATGCCGACGGCATCCGAGATGACCCGCGTCACCCCGGCCCGGGAGGCGACGGCGTTGCTCCAGGAGAGCTTTTTCAGGGCGGGACAGCCGATGAGGTTCCAGCCGGGATTAAGCGTGATGTAGCGAACCAGATAAGTGTTGCGGATCCCCGTCACCTTAACGGCGGCCTCCTTATCGGAAAAGACCAGGTAACCCAGTCGGGGATCGATGCTCTCGGGGGCGTTCACCGGGTCTACCGGGTAGTACATGCCGTTGGAGTACCGGTAGAGCAACCTCGTGAAACCCGATGCCGAGTCCAGGCGGGCCAGCGGGAAGGAGATGACGCTCCAGCCGGGGGGAAGGGTATAGCTGACTTCGATCTTCTGCGTGCCTGCCGGCACGGGAGCTGAACCATGCACCGGAGAGGGCCTGGATATTCCCTGGATTGGAGGCGGAATCTGCGACGGGAGACCCGGCGGAACGCTTGGGTCAAAGCCTGGTTGAACCTCTCCCCGGGCCGGGAATGCGCTGACAAGAAAGAGAAGGATAAGGAGACAGAATGGTTGAAGAATGAAGTTGCTTTTCATAACAGTTGTTTTCTGCGGCAGCTCTTATATTCCTTTGACAGCTGTCAGCTTGTTGTGGGAGATGCCCCGGACTGCCCCGTATCCTGAAACGCATAAACCAGGACTGTTTCAGGGGCTTTCATTGTCCTTATTGTTTCTATTATTTCATTCCTCATTCAGGAAATGTCATGACTTCCCTGTCGAAAGGAATTTCCCGGGTGCGCGTTTCGGAATTCGCGGATTCCCAGGGTCCCACGGGGTTGTACTTGGTCCCGTGACAGACAAAATTCTCGTAGACATAGGGCAGCCCTTCCGCCCTGAAAATCGTCCTGTTATCGCTTATCTGGAAATGCAGATGCGGACAATCCGAGTTCCCCGAGTTTCCCAGAAGCCCCAGGACCTGCCCCCGGCTTATTCTCTGGCCGGCAGAAACCTGGAGGGTGCCGGTTTTCAGGTGGGCATAGAGGGCAAAAACACCGTTCCCCAAGTCCAGGGTGACCGAGTTCCCGCATAGAGTTTCCAGGTTGGGCTCCGGAGCATGGGAAGGCGTGTTCTCCGGCAGGTCGCCCCGGGCGTCCACCACGGTGGCGTCCGCCACCGCGACGAGCGTTGCCCCGTAGCAGTAGAAATCCTCGTTTTGGGAACCATCGCCGCTGTAAATACTTCCATCCGGGCCCAGCTTCATCCAGTCCACGGCAAATCGCTCCGGGTGGCACGGCAAAAGACCATCCATGTTGAACAGGCCGTGGCGGTGATGGTTGTCCGCCATGTTTGACGGCGCATGCCAGGCCCACCATCTCCCCCCGCGAACCGGCGGCCCCAGGACAACCGGCGGGGCATGATGAACGGGAACAAGGCCCCCTTCCACGACTTTTTCGGCCCCCCTGTCGGAAACGAATAAAACCCGGTGATACAGGGAATCCGGGACCGCGCTTTCGGGAGAAAGGGAAATCCACATATACACCATGGGCCACGGCCTGATGCTGTAGCGGTTGGTGGAATAGGGATTCCAGAGGCAGCCTTTCAGCTCGTCTTTTTCGAGTTTAAGCAGGAGCTCCCCCGAGGGGCCGCCGGAGCGGACTTCGACGGCGGAAATGGCAAGATGCATGTCCGGGTAAAAATTCACCAGCTGCAATTCGTAGGCAACGGCCTTTTTGGCCTTTTTCCCGGCGGAATCGGAGTGGGTCGAATAGAGCAGCACCGGTTCCCAGGCGACCTTGAGACCGATCTGGTTGTTTGAAGAGACACCGGAGGCCGCCCTGCTGCAGCCCGAAAGAAAGAGCAGTAAGAAAAAAAGAAGAGAGAATCCCTGGACAAAACTCCTGCCGATCATCGTAAATGCCTCCCTTTCTTAATTCACGGCACATCTTCTACCCGAGAGATAATAGGGAGATAATAGGGACAGCGCCTATTTATTCATAGGATTTTTAACAATTCCGGCCCTTACCGGGTTGTTTTCTATATACCGAACGGCGGCATACAGGTGCCTCTCGTCAATCATGCAAGAATAGAATCTCCCCTGCCATAGATGTCCACGAACTGCTTTCTTCTTGTTGACATACTGCGAGTATTGCATATGAAGCGTGTTAAAACACTTGGCCAAGGAATCTTCTTTTTCCGGTACGCAGATAAAATGCACATGGTTGCTCATGAGACAGTATGCCCATATTTTCAAGGCGTATCTTTGGGTGTACTCTTTCAGCCAGAACAGGTATTGCCGGAAGTCGTTTTCTTCTTCAAAGACAGGTTGTCGATAGTTACCTCTTTGGGTGACATGGTGAGGATATACGGGGGCAACAGCTCTAGCGATTCTCGGCATGTTATCAAGGATAACAAAATGAAAAGAGATTGTCAAATAAAATAGGCGCTGTCCCTATTTACGAAAGTCCTGGGCCTTTTTGCCTTCCGGGCGGGAATATGCTATAATTTATTGAATTTAGAAAATCTATATTTTGAAAGAAGGGTCGTTTATGAAATTGCAAAGGCTTTCCCTCTTGTTTATTCTTGCTCTGTCCCTTGTTATTCCCGGATGCGGAGGGAGCGGAGGCTCGTCAGCCGGGCCGGTGCCCACGCCAACTCCCGTGCCCACGGCGACACCGAGCCCAACACCGGCACCTACCCCGCCGCCGGGAATAAGAGGAGCGGTCCTGGTAGGCGTCAATAATTATCTGGATCCTTCGATGAATCTCCCCGAGTGCAAACCAGATGCAGTGGACACCAAGTCGGCCCTGGCCGGCTCCATCCTGTGGGGAGCCTCGGGAAACAATATAACCGTCCTCACTGACAACCAGCCCACCAAGGCCGCCATCCGGAACGCCATTCTGGCCCATCAGGGACTTTACGGCCCGAACGACCTCTTCCTCCTGGTCTTCAGCAGCCACGGGACCAACGACGGGACTACGGGTTATGTGATTCCCTACGATGGGACGGATACGAGTTCCTACATAAGCGGGGAAGAACTGAAAAGCTGGCTTACGGCCTTAAGAAAGACGGGAGAATATACCAATATTTGCGTCATCATTGATTCCTGTTTTTCGGGCTTGTTTATCGGGAAGGCCCCGGGGGGCAGGACCTCCAAGTTTGTCCGAATACCGGGATCGCGCCTGGATTTTAAGGGAGACAACCCGCTCAAGCAGATCCAGGAGATGCCGGATGCAGTGGGAATCACCGCTGCGGCCGGAGACGAGGAATCCCTTACCGCTCCGGACCTGGGACACAGCCTCTGCATGCACTATCTTATCACCGGTCTCGGCCCGGGTTCCACGATCGGCCCCGCCGACATAAATCACGACGGCAAAATCACCGCAACGGAACTTTATAACTATGCCTATCCGCTGGTCGTTCAGTATGCCAGCCATGTTCCATGGGAACAGCACCCGCAGTTCAATAAGGGAACAAGCGTCGTGGAATTGATCAAGATGTAGATAAGAATGCAGAAGACAGGAGACAGAAGACGGGAGACAGGGAAAAGATAGATGCCGGAAGCCGGGAAGCTGAATTAAGCGAGCCGGGATATGTCCTTCTCGCCCGAAGCGGAGCCTTGAAGCGGCGCGTCGAGGCACTTTCAGAACACCTGCGCGCCTGCAGCCTCTGTCCCAGGAAATGCGGCGTCAACCGTCTGAACGGGAAGGTCGGATTCTGTCGGGCAGGCGCTTTTGCCAGGGTCTTCACCTCTCTGCCGCACTTCGGGGAGGAACCCCCGATCTCGGGAAAAAACGGCTCCGGCGTAATTTTCTTCAGCCGCTGCACCGGAAGGTGCCTATACTGCCAGAACTGGCCCATGAGCCGCGAGGGCCGGGGAGAAGACCTTACCATCCCGCAGTTGTCCGATCTTCTGCTCCGCCTGCAGGAGGCGGGCTGCCACAACGTGAACCTGGTCTCTCCGACGCCTTATCTCCCCCAGGTGATGAGCGCCCTGGAACCAGCCGTCGAGCGGGGGTTTAACCTCCCCCTGGTCTATAATACCAGCGGTTACGAGGCGATGGAAACGCTGAAACTGCTGGAGGGAACCGTGGATATATACCTGGCGGACATGCGCTACGGGGACGACGCTCCGGCTGAAAGATACTCCGCCCTGAAAAATTACGTAAAAATCAACCGGGCGGCTGTCCGGGAGATGCATCGCCAGGCCGGCCTTCTTAAGTGCGAGGACGGTATCGCGCGGCGGGGCCTTATCATACGCCACCTGATTCTTCCCAATGGCCTTGCCGGAACAAAGGCCGTTCTTGGTTTCATCCGGGAGGAACTCTCTCCCGAAACCCATGTCAGCCTCATGAGCCAGTACTTTCCATTTTTCAAGGCGAAGGAAGAGTTGCTCCTCGACCGCCCCATCTCCCATGAAGAATATGAAGAGGCCTGCCGGTTTCTCTATGATAGCGGCCTTGAGAACGGTTGGATCCAGGATGAGATGGACGGGGAGACCAGAAGAAAATATTCGGGGGAGAGTTTTTCCGGATTCCCGGCCCGCGAAGACGACGCTTTAAAAAGACCTTAAAAGCCGGATATGCAAAAGGGGGGGGCAAGTGCCCCCCTTTAGATTCCCAGGAAACTAAATATCTTAAACCTCTAGAGGATGGTTACCTCTAGCACCTGTTTATAGGGTTACCTCTACATTACACCAGCTCCAGTTTATCTGGACTGTTCCGTAAGGGGCCTCGGTGGCGAATGCAAAATTCGTCCGGTCTATGGCAATAACACGGATAGCTACGGTTTCTCCGCCCACAAAGATGCCGTTTGGAATATTTATGTTCATGGGAGTACCTGCAGGGGTGCCGTAGCCTGAAAACAGGGCAAAAATATCCTTCAGAGTCTGTGGATTTCTCCAGTCGTAACCCCGGATGTCATCGCTGGACCAAAGCTTGGGATGATTCCCGCCCGGGTCCGTAGTGTAAGCTACTATGTTGTAGACATAATCCGTCCCTATGGAGGTCCAGGCAACATTTATAGGAAGGGCCCAGGGGGGTGGGGGTGCGGGTGCGATGAGCGGGGTCGTAATCGTCAGGAACCCGGGATATGGCGTGTTATCCAGGATGGTCCGCTGGGTTCCGATGATGTTATAGAGATACCGGCCGTTTTCCCAGCCGGGCCAGATAAACTGGTCGGGAGCGCTGTAAGCGGACGGGGTTTCGTAGACATAATCTATCGGACCCGGAACCACTGTCGGGATCGGCCCGTAGTAGAAGGTGCCGATATTGACTGCGGCCCCACCGCCCCGCGCCAGGGTGGCCGAGCCCCACCCGTTGGGGCCGGTCACGTGGACGTTTCCGGTCATGGGGATCCGGCCGTAGAGGCTGTTATGCATGAAAAACCTGACAAACTGACCTTGCCAACCAGCATTGATATCATTAGTCGCATATTTCGCCAAAAAGGCAAACCCGGTGAGCGTCGTTAGATTGCCCAGGAAGGCGGAGACCTGCTCGGACGTAAAGTTCCCCGTGCTCCCGGTGCTCGTCGAGCCCACGCAGCCGTTCAACGATGCGGCCATGAAGACAAAAATCAAGGCGACCAGGCACAAAACCGCGATCTTTTTTGACATTTGTGAAACCTCCAAAAATATAGTCCTTAGCACATTCTGCAAAGAAGGAAGATTTCCTTCTTTCCCGGATAAAAAATATAAGTCATTCAGCTGCCGGCCGCCGGAAGAGATAAAGGAACGCCCGGCGGATCGATCTTTCGGCTGACCGTTATTTAAGCGCGTACAGGGTGCCGTCGAATGAGACGAAATAGAGATTTCCGCCTGAGAGGACGGGAGAGGAACTGACGACGTCCTCCGCCTTGAACTTCCAGCGAAGTTTCCCCGTGATGGAATCCAGGGCGTAAAGATATCGGTCCTGGGATCCTATATACAGGGTATCCCCCTTGAGAGACGGCGAGGAGACGACGGGGCCGCCGGTTTCGTATTTCCAAATCTCCTTCCCGTCGGCGAGGCCCAGGGCATAGACGTTGCCGTCCATAGAGCCGCAATAAACCGTCCCATTGCGCACGGCCGGGGAAGAATCCACCCAGCCCCCGGTGGAAAACTTCCAAAGAAGTTTTCTCCTGTCAGCGTCAATACAGTAGATATTTTTATCAATCGAGCCGAAGCAGACTTTCCCCTGGAAGACCGCCGGGGAGGACGTGATCTTGTTCTTGGCCTTAAAATTCCACACGAAGAAATCCCCGTCGCTCTCGTTCAAGGCATAAAAGACGTTGTCCCACGAGCCCACGTAGACCATCCCTCCAAAAACAGCGGGGGAACAGGTGACCCGGCCGCCCATCCGCCCGTGCTTCCATGCGACCCGGCCGTCCCTCGCGGAGAGACCGTACAGGATTGCGTTCCAGGATCCAAAATAAACCCTTCCCCCCGAGATGCACGGCGGGGTGTTTATGGGATGCCCGTCGGAGAAAGACCAGAGTACCTGCCCGTCTTTGGCGTCAAGGGCGTAGAAGGTGCCCTTGATGGCGGCTGTTACCGTCCCGAAATAGACTATTCCGTCCGCCACGGCAGGAGTTGAAGCGATGGCTCCGTCCGCCATAAAGACCCAGAGGGTCTTACCAGTGCGCGCGTCCAGGGCTAAAAGCCGGCGATCGGAAGTCCCGACGTAAATGCGTCCCCCGGCGGCCGCCGGCGAAGAAAAAGTCGTCTTCCCGAGCTTTTCCTTCCATAGAAGCTGGCCGGAGATCCTCCCGCCCAGGCCGTAGTCACCCGTATGGGCCGGATTGGCCCTGAAGAGGGATCTCCCGGAGCCCGGAGGAAAACATCCCCCCAATAAAACCATTCCCAGAAAAATGACCGATATAAACGCGCCTCGTCGAAACATTCCGTTTCCTTCCTTATTTGATTTACAGAGCCGTTAAATGAATCTCCCTATTGACCGCTATTTAAGCGCGTAGAGATAGCCGTCGTAAGACGCGAAGAAAATCTTCCCCCTGAAGAGGACCGGTGAATTGTTTATCTGCCCTCCGGTTTTGAACTTCCAGAGCATCCGTCCGTCCTTTGTTGAGAGGGCAAAGAGGTCGCCCTCCGGAGACTGGGACCCCGCGTACAGTGCCCCCCCGGTCACGGCGGGCGAGGAGAGAACGGGGCCGGCGCAAAAATATTTCCACCGTTCCTTCCCGTCGGCCAGCGAGAGAGCGTAGATAAATCCGTCCATCGAACCCGCATAAACGACTCCGCCGTGTATCGCCGGAGAGGAATCTGCAAAGAATCCGGTGGGAACCTTCCATTTTAATTTCCCGGTGGCCGCGTCCAGACAGTAGATATTTTTATCCCCCGAGCCGATGACCACGCACCCGTCGGCCACGGCCGGAGAGGAGCCAATCTTGTCCTTAGTTTCAAAGGCCCATTTAAATTTTCCCGTGGCCGCGTCCAGGGCATACACCTTTCCGTCCCAGGCCCCGACATAGAGGACTCCGTCCGCCACGGCCGGAGTCGAGGTAATGAAAATGTAAGTGCCAACGTTATATTTCCAGGCCACTTTCCCGTCAGCCGCACGGAGGGCGTACAAGTCTCCCTTGAGAGTGCCGAAAAAAACCAGGTTTCCGGAGAAGTTCGGAGAGGACTTTATGGGGGAGCCGTCGCTGAAGGTCCAGAGTAATTTACCGTCGCGTGCGTCCAGGGCGTAGAACGTTCCGCTTCTTTTATTTAGGTCCCCGGACCCGAAGAAGACGCGCCCGTCGCGGACGGCGGGAGATGAGGCGACGGAGCCGTCTGCCTGGAAGACCCATATTTCCCTTCCGCTCCGCGGATCCAGGCAATAGAGTTTCTTTTCGGCGCTGCCGATATAAAGGCGGCCCTTGGAGAGGGCGGGAGAGGAGACGACCCAGGCGCCCACTTTCACTTTCCACAGAAGACTCCCGCCAATTTTCTGGGTCTCTCCATACCATCCGGTATGAGCAGAATCGCCCCTGAAAAGTGCCGTCCCTGAGCGGGAGCAGCCCGGCAGGAAGAGAACGGCGGCCAGGGCGCTCAGTATCAAACAACGACGAAGCATAAAAAAAACACCTCCGGTAAAAGCTGTCAGGAATTGGGGAGAACCGACCTGCCGGGATAGTTTCTCCGGCGCCCTTTAAAATCCTCCTTAAGGTCAGGCCATGCTAAAGGGGCCCCCCGCTGTCGGCGGGGAGCCCCTTTTAGGTCTGAGTTACATGATATCAGCGGGAAACTACTTGATTGTGTATCCTCCGCCGATTGCACCAGTGATTTCGATTTCATCGAAACCGGTGTCGAGGATGTTTGCGGCCTTGTCCTGAGCGGCGAATTTCACCTTGTCAAGGGCCGCGACCGCGGCGGAGCCGTTCTTCACGATGTCATAGTCGACGACCGTGCCCGTGGCATTCACGGCGGTTACCTGGACGGCGGGATAGTTGTACTTGGTCCCGCCGACCGTGAAGGCATAGGTGCACTGAGCCTGGGCATCAGCCAGAACGATAGCGCCACCGCCGGCGTGGAAGACGACCGGCTCGGTGAAGGTGACTTGAACGTTGACCGTGGAGGCCACGGTGTCACCGACTCTCCAGCACCCTACTTTGTCGACGCCGGGGTTGGTAACGTTGGTGTTAACGCCCTCTAACCAACCGCCGCCGCCCTGCTGCATAATGCTGACGATTCTCGGGGCGATCTCGTCCTTAACCAGGAATCCGTAGTTGGTGAAGGAATTGCCATCCAGGTCTCTCACGAAGAGAGTGTTGGCGACGTTTCTGGTAAAGATAGCAGCGCCCTGGGCCAGAATGCCCGAGAGAGAGCCGTCGGGGAATTTGGCGGTGACGGTCTTCTTATCCGTAGAGACGGTCACGTCGCCGGCAGCAGCCATGGCCGGCATGGCGGTCATTCCACCAAAAGCCATGCCTACCCAGCTATAGGACTGGTAGCACCAGTGGCTGATTACGGTACCGACAACGGCCTTGGCGTCGGTGTCGTTGATCGCTTCCTGGAAGGTCATGGTCAGGGTGTCGGTCGGGCCGGCGGTACGGCTGGTCACAGCGGTGGCAAAGAAGGGACCCATCCGGTCAACGATTTTCAGCTTACCGGTGAAGTCGCTCGGAACGAGGAGTCCGGCTTCGTCCTTCACGCCGGCAAAGCTGATGGCGGCGCCGGTCTCAAGGACGGTGATGTTGCTAAGATTCACCTTTATCATGCTGCGGTTCACGCCGTTCCCCGGAATGGAGGCGGAAGTGATGGTGCAGGCACCGGTGGTGCTGATGGTGAGGGTCGGCAGCGTCTGGGTGGTGTCCACATCCTCGTTGATGAGCACATCGAGGCCGTGGGCCTTGCTGGCGGCCGCCCAGGAGGTGGCGTTGTACATGTTGTCCAACGCGCCCGTCTGGTTGACCCGAAGGTCGTAAGTGTTATAGAACCCGTTTGCAGTCCCGCCAGCGCCCATGTCCGCAGCCTGCATGGCGAAGAGGGGCATGTAGGTCGCTGTGGTCGGCGGAGCATAGACCGGAGCCGGGATGCCATAGAACAGGCCGGCCTCGTCAAAGCCGAAGCTATTGTCGGCAACCACCGGCTGAACGTTGTCCATAATGGAGACGATGTTGGAGAATCCGCCCTCCTGGCCCTCGCTGTTGAAAGCGGTGGCGGCCATCTGGACGAGAGAGAATCCGTTGTCGAAGAACTCAAGGACAGCCGAATTCGGGTTGCTGGGATTAGTCAGGTTGAGACCGCCGAACGGAGAATTGGCGGTTGCCGGCCCGATGTGGGGGATCTTCTTGGTGGGATCCAGCTGGGTGGAGTTGTAAAGGTCAAACCCGCCAACGTTCCCGAAGTTCACGCCTTCAAGGTCGCTGAGCTGTAAGGGAACGGTTGTCGGCGGATTGCCGGAAGTATTGGTAGCGTATACACACTGGGGCAGACCATTTAAGAAACCGCCCGTGTTGAGCTCGGCATACACGTTATACCGTCTGGCGCCGGCTGCGGCGTCCCATCCCATGGTTACCGTGTCGGCCTCGCCGGTGCCACCGCCCAGAGGGCCGATGAACATTCCGGTCGGATCGAGGTTGTTAAAGTTGTTTGGCTGGGGAACGTAGTTGGCCGGTCCGCCTTCATTGAAAGTGGGGTCTGCCAGGGTCGGCCTCTGGATGAAGTTGGCGACGGCGATGAGAGTCGAAGAGCCCTGGGACGTAGTGGCGATGCTCAGCGCTAAAACTGAGCCGACCGGGATTCTTCCCTGGGGATCCAGAGCGCCGAGGAATCTTGAAGTGGCATCCTCAGCAATAGACGGGAGCGCAGGGAGAATGACGGCGGCCTTATAGCCGTTGTGCTGGTTGCCGAACACATCTCTGAACCCGTTGAAAGCAAATGTCACCATCATTCCCGCAGGAATGGGGGTGGTGGGGGTGATGGTCATTGTTTTGTTGCTGTCCGTCCAGACGATGTTCTGGATGGGAATAGGAGCTTTGCCCTTGAAGGCAGTCGTCGTGATGCTCACGGTTCCTACGGTCGTATCCATGGGCTCGCTCCAGGCCACGGTGAAGGGACCGGAGAGAAGAGCTGTCGGGATGGTGCCGAATTTCGGAATGTTGGTGGACAGTGTATAAGGAGGAGTGGAATCCGGCGTAGGAGCTCCGGGGAGAAGCTCATAGGCCGTGGCGTTGATGCCGTCGGCGCCGGGCGAAAAACCGGTGGTCGCCATGGCATCGGCGTCAGCGTAAGCAATAACCTCAGGCTGGCCGACCAGGATGGTCTCGGATCCCTTGGGAACCGGGACTTCGCCAAAAAGACGAATCGTCTGATATCCGTTGGCGTAAATCGTGAGGTCATAGAGATCGTTTTCGGGCACATTGGTGATGGAGAACTCGCCCGCCGCGTCGGTGATGGCGGTGGTGTTGGGCATGTCGTGATTCAAACCCGCATTCATGCTCAGGGCCACGGTGGCTCCGCTGAGGGCGGCTCCGGTCAACTTGTTCTGAACCTTGCCGATTACTGTGGCGATGGGTCTGAGCATCGTCGTCGGGCTCGCCTCTTTCAGGAGGCTGCCGACAACCTGGAGCTCGCTGCCCGCGGTCACGATCTGGCTGTCCTGCTCGAGGGTCTGGTAGTCGAGGCTGACAGATTCGTAGTGCGTGACGTAAGTGGCATTGGGATCTTTCACCGTAATGGAGAGAGCCGAAGTACCCGTGAAAGCCCAGGTTCCATTAACCGCGTCGTAGGAGGCGGTGCCGGAAACCGGTACGTTAAGGAAGTTGTAGTGGCCATACTCGTCGGTGGTGGCGGTTCTGGTCTTGCAGACCCCGTCGCCATTTTCATAGGCCATGGAGGCAACCATGCCCTGAAGCGGCCGGCCGTATACATTCTTAACAATACCCTGGATTTCGCCTCTCAGGGCGAGGACCGGGTTGTTCGGGTTGGCGGCATCAACCTGCGTTGTGCTCCGGTAGGTGTTGTCTCCCACCAGGCCCTTGGAGCATCCGAAGATGAACATGCCCATGGCGAGCACGCACAGCAGGAGCGCCAATCTCTTGTAGTTCTTGTTTACCATCGTGTTTTTTTCCCTCCTTAGTATTTTTATTCGGTTGTTCTGCGTCCGGTTATCTTGAATTTCCCGGCCGCTTGTACCCTATCTTCACCGGTCTTGTGCCTTCAACACACCTCCTTTTCAATCATGTGCCTTGCGGAATCTTATCAAGCTCTTTCAAGCTTCTCCTGAATCATGGTGTGTGTCTTGCTTTTCCACACCCTCTTCAGGGTTTCCCCGAAGGCCATCCACTATGAAGTTATTAACCCTATTCTATGACCTGCCGCCCGATTCCTTTTTCCCGCTGACTCCAAAAGGACACAAAGCTGGACAGCTTCAAATGAGCTATTCGACCTTGATTTCAAAATTCCTTCTCAAAATTCGTTTTTTTTCAAAGACAGCACAGGCGCCTCGTATGTTTCTACGTTAAAATAGGAATTCCTTCTGATTTTTCGGCCTGTATAATTTTTTTCGTGATTTGGCATGAGCTTTTCCTGCTTCTCCCCGCCTACTGCCACCTTAACTCATGACTTCTGGATTCTGAATTCTCCTGTACATCTCCACCATTTCCTCGATGAGGTTGCGCTCCGCCAGGGCCGTCATAAGATGGCCGTGGGCGTGCACCAGGAGCATGGAGGGTGGACCGGAGAGCCCGCCGGCCTCCCCTTGCAGGAGGGTGCTCTGGATCTCGTGCGCCGCCTTGAGCTCCTCGCCGGCCTGCTGAAACTTCTCCCGGGCCAGCTCGAAGTCTCCCTCCCTGGCCGCCCTGAGCGCTTCATAGGAGAAAGCCCGCGCATTCCCTCCATATAGAATGAGCTCAAAGGCAATTTCTTCAGTGTTCATCAATAACACTACCTTTCTCATAGACTCTCAGAAACGGCCAATACAACAAGCCTGTGAGCAGCATTATTACCCCCACCAGCACCACCGCCCGCCAGTCGAAGCCCGTGGCCAGGAAGGCCCCGAGGGGGGCGGGGAGGGTCCAGGGGACCAGGATATATGGATGGTTCACCAGATCAAGCCGGATCGCCCAGTATGAGAGGGTCCCGGCAATGAGGGGGGAGAGGAGAAATGGAAGGGCCAGCGCCGGATTCATCATGATGGGCAGGCCGAAGATGATCGGCTCGTTGATATTACAGATCCCGGGAAGCAGGGCCACTTTCCCCAGACTGCGGACGGTCTTTGAGCGGGAGAGGAGCATCAGGAAAGCAAGAGACAGGGTGGTGCCGCTCCCTCCGATCCAGACGAACCACTGATAGAAGGGGAGGGTGGTCACGTAGGGCGCCGCCTGATGAGCGGCCACGGCGGCGCTGTTGGCGTCGAGATAGCCCATCCAGACCGGCATCATGAGGGCCACGATAATGGAAGCGCCGTGGAGCCCCCCCAGCCAGATGAGGTGCATGACAAGATTAATGATGATGACGGCGGCGAAAGAATCACCGACCGCCATGAGGGGGGAAAAAACCTTGAGTATCGCACCGGTAATATCCACCCCCAGGACGGAGGAGACGAACCAGACGCCCGCCACCGCCAGGCAGGCGGGAATCAGAGCTGTAAAAGCCTGGGAGACCGCAGGGGGGACCCCTTCAGGCATTTTAATACCCCACTTCATCCGGGCGCAGATCCGGGTGACCTCGACGGTGAAAATCGCCCCCAGGATGGCGGCAAAAAGCCCTCTTCCCCCGAAATTGGCCAATCCCAGCACCCACTCGCCGCTCTTCCCGGCCTCCGGAGGGAGATAGCGGGGAGCCTGCATCACCATGAAGCAGGCCGAAGATAGGATCCCAGCCGGAAGGGCGTCCAGGGCATAGATCCTGGCCAGGTGGTAGGCGACGGTGAAGGCGGCAAAGAGGCTCATGAGGTTCATCGTCATCCGGTAGGGCTGAAGAAAAATCGCCGTGTGCGCCTGGTACCAATCAGATGCGGACTTCATCAGCGGATACCGGCTCAGAAATTCCGCTGAGAGCGCACTTACGGGGAGACTTCCCAGGAGAAGGAAGAAGCTCCCGGCAATGATGAGAGGCAGGATGGAGACTATGCCGTCCCGCATGGCCCTGAGATACTTCACCTCAGCCAGCCTTCCCACCGACCCGAGGAGTTTCTCGATTAAATCAAGCGGTCTCATTTATTCATTCCGCCTTCTGACTTCTGACTCTTGTTCCAGCAATGCCGCCGCCAGGAGCGGGATCATGATTTCATGGTGGCCGGTAAGGGAAAAGCCCCGCCCGTCCAGATCCCGGGCCCTCTGAATGGGATTTAAATTTGTGCGGTACTGGTGGAGAAAGTCCAGGTTGACCCCGGTGAAATTACGGACGTCATGGCCGAGATTCCTGGTGACGGAGAGCGCTTTCTCGAAAATGACCGGTAAAATGACCGCCGAGCCGCAGTTGAGAATGACCCCGCCATTCCCCAGAAGGGAAACGGCGGAGCAGAAAATCTTGAAATCGGTGTAGGTGGCCGCCCCGATGGCCGCCCCGGAGGCCGAGGGGTGAATGTGTACGATGTCGGTGCCGATCGCAACGTGGACGGTGATCGGAATGGCAAGCTCCACCCCGGAGGCCAGGATGGAGAAAGCCGAGTGGGGCGCTTTTTCAGCCAGAAGGCGCTCTCCGATGGATCTCCCCAGGCCGATTTTCTCTCCATCGCCGGCTGCCGAATTAAGGATCTCCGATGTCTCTCTCGCCATTCCGAAGGCCGAGTCGGCCAGGGCCGCGGGGACATCTTCGCTGGTCTTTCCGGCCAGTGCGATTTCGGCGTCGTGTACGCTCCCGGCCCCGTTTAAAGCTATGAGTGAGATCCAGCCCCGCCGCATCAGATCGATGACGACCGGGCTTAAACCGCATTTGATCACGTGGGCCCCCAGGGCCCAGATGATGGGCTTCCCGGCGCGGCGAGCCAGAAGAAGGCACCGGACGATCTCCCTCAGATCCCCCGCTGCCAGGATCTCCGGCAGAGAGCCGATGAAATCAGTGAAGGTTCCACCCGGATTAAAAGGCTTCCCGAAATCGGCGATGGAGACTTTCGACTTTCTCTCATATAGAGACTCGGTCTTAATTTCCTTGAAATCCAACGGTTCAAACATTTTTCATCCCTATCTCTCTGCGTAATCTGTGTAATCTGCGGATAATCCTACTCTCCGTATCACTCTTTGTAATCTGCGGATTATCCCATTCCCTTCTGCCCCAAGATCCACTCCGCCGCCTCCCCGATATGCTTCGCGATAAAGTCCGGGCGATTTTCCAATGATATCGCTCCGGATGTATTTAAACCCTTCCCGGTGAGCACCAGCACCGTGCGGCACCCGGCCGCCCGCCCCGCCTCGATGTCGCTCTCCTTATCGCCCACGCAGAAAGAACGGGCCGGATCCACCCCCAATTCTTCAACCGCCCGCCGGATCATTCCTGTCTTCGGCTTTCTGCAGTTGCACTCCAGGCGGTACTTTTCAACCGCCCCGTCAGGGAGATGGGGACAGTAATAGACGCCATCGAGCTTCACCCCGCGGGATTCAAGCAGCTCCTCCAGCCTCCGGTGGACATCCTGCACCGCCTCTTCAGTGAAGTACCCCCGGGCCACCCCGGACTGATTGGAGATAAGAACAAGCTTGAATCCCGCCTTTTGCAGGGCCGAGAGCGCCTCCGGAGCCCCTTTTATAAAACTGATGTCTTCGGGATCCGCAAGAAAGTCCGCATCCTCGATGATTGTCCCGTCCCGATCAAGAAAGACAGCGCTCGTTCTTATCGTGTTTGAAACCGCAGATTTCTCCGTTTCTCTCCCTCCGTTCCCCATCCTACAAAGGGAACAGGGGGTCAAATCTTCATCCTTGACATTCTCCAATTCTATTTGCAGAGCCAAGTCCTGTTTGCTAGATGTCAAGGATGAAGATTTGACCCCTAGCCTCTCCACTGCCTCCAGGATCTTCTCCGGCGGGATCTCCTCGTAACACGAAATTTTCGGACATTTTTCCTTGACGCACTTTCTTGAGCAGCGCCAGCTTTGGGGACGCACTACCTCGTATCTCGTCCCGAGCGGCCCCCAGCGGCCGGGGAAATCCTCCTTGAGGGCGAAAATGCCGACCACCGGCACTCCCAGAGCGGCGGCGATATGCATGGGACCGGAATCAGGGCAGACCAGAAGATCGCACTTCCCGAGCACCGCCGCCAGTTCCTTGAGAGAGGTCTTTCCGGAAAGATCCAGGGCGGGGCGCTTCATTAGCTTTTTTATCTCTGTCACCAGGGGAACCTCCGAGAAACCCCCGGTGAGAAGCACCCGGCCCCCGAATTTTTCCCCAAGAAGATCGGCGAGTCGGGCGAACCACCCAAGCGGCCAGCGCGAAGCGGTAAGCGGCATCCCTTTGAAGGCGTGAAGGGCGATGAGAGGCCTCTCCCCCTGGTATCCGCTCTCTTTTAGAATACCTTCCGCTTTTTCCATGGCCTCCGGCGGAACGTCCAGGAACAACTTCGGCGGCGGCGGCTCAATTCCAATAATACGGGCATAATCCAGTAGAATCTCGCTCCAGTTGGTTTCGGCGTCTCCCAGGGTTGAACGCACCCTGACCCGGTGCGTGAAAAGGAAACTGTAGAGGAGCCTTCCATCCTGCCCCACCCTCACGGGGATGCCGGCCAGATAAGCGCCCCAGGCGTCCTGGGCCGTCGTCCAGGGAAAAACGGCGATGTCAAATTTTTTTTTCTTCAGGAAAGACGCAAAAGCCTGCCAGCCGCGCACACCTCTGAATTTCGGGGAGTCCGCCAGAATCTCGTCCACGTCGGGATTTCCCTCCAGGACCGCGCGCAACGAAGCTCTCAGCATGACGGAAAGATGTGGTATTGGATGTGTGACCCCTTTGAATCCTTTAAGGGCGGAGAGAAGCGGGGTGAGCATCAGGAGATCCCCCATTCCGCCCCCACGGTGAAAGACCATAATTTTCACGAAAAAAGCTCCCCCAGCGATCTTAAAGCCCGGTTGTTGTTCCAGAATAAAAAGAGGGATTGCAGGAAACTCCACTTTACCCGGGAGGAAAAATCAAGCTCACTCAGGATATTTTTAAGACGCACCCTCGGATCCTTGCGCGCCTTCTGAACCAGAGAGTCGAAAAGGCGGAGGTCTTCCTCTCTTTCCTGAGTAAGAAGACGGATGACGGCCTCGGCCAGGGGGGGATGCGTCCCCTTGAAATTGAGCACCCGTCCGCTCTCCCCATCCAGGAACCTCTCCGGGTCAAGCCTTTCCAGGTCCTCCATCCTCAAGGCGGGATCCCCGTAGCGGGCAAAGGTTTTCAAATTGTCAAAAACCGCCCGGGGATGCATGGCGCCTCCGTAATGGAAAAAAGTATAGGGAAGGCGGATCCTTTTTCCTTCGGCGCCGACCAGCTCCTCGCGCACCGCTCCTTCCCACCGGGTCTCGGGTTGGAGCCGGAAGAGAAAATTGCGCCGAATATCCACCGCCGTATAATAGTCAAAAGTACGCATGAATTGCCGGGCATAAACATCAACGATGCCTGTTTTCGCCGAAAGGCGGGGGAGAATTCCCCTCGTGAGCGCCGTGAGCCCCCAGGTATGCACCTCGTCGCAGTCCAGCATGAGAACCCAGGGCGTTTTCGGGCGGAGATCGAATACCAGTTCCAGGCATTTATTTCTGGCGGGACCAAAGCCCCTGAAAGGGCTCTTGATGACCCGTACTTTCTTCGCCCGGTACAGGCGGGAGGAGATGACGGCCTCCATGTTGGGATTCTCCTCCGCGCTCCCATTGTCATTTATAGCCACCAGATCCACCGCATCGGCCACGCTCTCCAGGCAGGCCGGAAGAAACGGCTCCTCCCGGTCGGACATTATGACCACGGCGATAACCATCATCTCTTCCTCTCTATTCCCATCATCGGCGAGGCAACGCTTCCCCGCTCTCAGGCGTTCCCATGGAAGCGTCGAAAAGCTCCCGCACGGATTCAGCCGGGGGCGGATCGAAGAAAAACCGCTCTTCGCTTCCTATGATGAAGGTGTGGAAGACGGCGGCGCCTTTCGCAGCGGCGCTGTAGCGAACCAGCAGGGAATCCACCCCGGGAGGAACGCCCTCCGGGCTTCCGACCGAACATTGGAACGGAGTCGAAAAATAGGGAATAAGCCAGACATGCCCGCCCGGGGTCTTGATTTTGCAGCTGCCGTCGCCCCGGCGAAGAATGTCGGTGTGAACGCCCAGGTGAAAGAGGGCATCCAGCCGGTGCTCAGTATCCACTCCGCACTCGATGGAATCCCTGATGGCCAGGGCGTTCTTCTGGGGGAAGAAGATGATTTCTCTGCGGTGGCGGATCTCCCGCCCGTCTTTACTCATTCCGCTGAAAGAGGCCTCAGCGTAGAGCCCCTGCCCCCATTCCTGGTTCTTAAACGCTCTCCCGGGGCTCAGGGGAGACGACTTGACCTCCTTAAGATTCTTTATGTCTTCCCCGTCTATCAGAACTACGTTGTGGCCCCACCCGCCGTGAAAATAAGAGGCGGCAGCGCGGTTCCCGGTGCAGAGGTGACAGCCCGAATCAACCAGCACGGGGCCGCCCTGCTCGAAGAACGAGAGGCTGAGCGCATCGCTGTGGCCTCCGGGAGGAACCTGGCCGCCCAGAAAGAGCAGCCATGAGGAAGAGTTCTCCCAGCTTCCGCGGAAGACCAGAAGTCCGGCCCCCTCAAAACAACGGACATTTTCCCGGGGGAAAGAGGCGGCAAGTTTTCCATGCCTCTCATAGTCGTCTACCCCGAGAAGCCAGATGAGAAGATCCTCGTGTCCCGCCGAAAACGCCTTGAAATCCCCCCGACCGAAGAGTACGCTCCCGAGAGCCAGAAGCTGGGGAGGATTTACATCAAAACACCCGCACCATTCCCCCACCGCTTCTTCTTTTCCGTCGGGCCTCGTGAGCCACATCAGCGATTCCAGGAGACACTCGGCGGCCCGGCCAAATTCGGGCGGAAGTTCCACCACATGAATCCTGGCCAGTGACAGGGCCAGGAGGAGACACCGGGCCGAATAGGCGGCCACGGAGGCCGATCGCCGGGGAACGCAATCCCCCGCCATGACCTCCCGGCTGAATTTTAGCAGCGCGGCAACGGCCGTCCTGTTCCACCCCTCAGACTCGCGAAACTCGGGAAAGAGGCGGCTGAAATAATACAGAGCCAGCGGACGGACGAGTGGGATCCCGTAGAATACTTCCTTCTCCTTCAGGCGGGCGGCCAGGTAACGGCAGTGAAGCAGGAGGCCCTGGAGGATCCTGACAAAGCTGTCCCCGGCGAGAGATTTTGAGAGGAGAAGCATGGAGAGACACGTCATCCACGAAAGCGCCCGTTCCGAGACGGCCTGAAGCGAAATCCAGTTCACTCCCTGATCCACCGGGTTGCGCTCGATCCAGTCCTCAATCTGAAAGATGGCCTCCCGGGCGTAACGCGGATCTCCGGTAAGCCAGAAGGCCCGCGCCATCTCAACCAGATGGTGATGGTGGTTAATCTCCCATGTCAGCCGGATGTCCCCTATATAGTGTGGGTTTCGGCAGTCGTTCGAGAAAATGTCCCGCTCGATCTGGGCCCGATCGCCGAAGGCCCAGGTCGCACCTTCGCTGGTGGAATTCCAGTTGATCGGGGTCCCGAGGTCCACGCTCCCAATCCCGGGCAACTCGAAACAATGCCGGCAGGCCTCGGAGGCCCTGCGAACGATGCCGGCGGATTCCCGGCGGCCCCGGAGCAGGGGAAGACGTTCCTCCCTGGCGTCCCAGGAAAAAAGAAAGCGGGGCGTCAGGCGCTCCCGGTAATAATCAGGGAGGAGGCCGTCGGCCTTGAAATAATCCCTCTTCTTCGCCGCCTTGAGAGATCCCTCGATTCCCGTGTTTTCCGGATCCAGCGAGGCGTAAAAGCCTTTCGCATCCAGGAAAAAGGGCTCCCGGTTCAGCTTTATCCCCAAAACGGACTCTATAAATTTTTCAAAGGCAGTCATCGCTCTTTTATTCGGACTATCTCCCCCAACTCCTCCGCCGCCTTGAAGTAGAATCGTGGTCGGGAACTTAAGCGGTGCCGCCCTTGGAGGGAATCTGATTATTCCGACGAATAGCGCTCTCGGAAAAGAAAAAAGCTTCTTGGAGGACTTGAGGAAATAAACAGGTGAATGACAATATAACCAAAGAAATCAGTATAATCGTGCCTGTTTTCAATAAATGGGATTTAACACGGGCCTGCCTGAAGAGCCTCTTGCAGACAGGTATAAGCGCTGATGCTGAAATATTGGTAATTGACAATGCCTCCTGCGATGAAACGCCGGTAAAGCTTATAGAGGAATTCCCAAATGTGATGTATTTCCGACAGGAAGTCAACCTGGGCTTTGCCAGGGCTTGCAACCTGGGCGCTTTACGGGCTCAAGGGCAATACCTGATTTTTCTAAACAACGACACCGTCGTCCTCCCGGGCTGGTCGGAAGCACTTCTGGAACTTGTGAAAACTCATCCTGAAGCAGGCGTAGTCGGCGCCAAACTTCTTTATCCTACCTACAAGATCCAGCATGCGGGGATTGTCTTCAACAGAAAGAAAGATCTTCTCCACATCTATTCGGGACTGCATGAAAATTCACCTCATGTCAACAAAACCCGGCGTTTTCAGGCGGTAACGGGGGCCTGCATGTTGATTTGCCGCTCACTATTCCTGGATATGGGCGGCTTCGACGAAATATTTCAAAACGGCTATGAAGATATTGACCTCTGTCTCCGTCTCGCCCAACGTGGCTATGAAATATGGTATCAACCAGAATCCTGCATTATTCACCATGAATCTCAAACCTCGGGACGACATTTGAATGATGGCGCTAATTTGGAAAAATTCAATACCCGATGGCGAAAGAAAATATACTCCGATGAGGAGAATTATTATCGGGAAGATGGCTTCGGTCCTGAAATTTATCCGATCTTGAAACGCTTTACAAGCGGCAAGGCGCCTTCAAATTTTATTCCCACTCGGTGGCAGATTTCTCCGGACACCTCTCCTGAAACACTGAAACTGCTGAATCAGACCGCAGAAGAGCTCTGTTTATACGGAGTTGACTGGCGCTTTAAAGAGGTGGAATCGAAATTCAAGGGCGTTATCGGCACGGTACGACCGGAGTTCCCCGCGATGGCTCTTAAAGTTTACCTCTGTAAAGAAGGAGAGGAAAGCGAGGGCCGCCTTGAAGGAATAGCCGAAAAATGGAGCCTGAAATATCATCCGGACACAAAAGAAACAATCCAACTTCTTGTGCGCGATTTGAAGGGGAAAGTTTTGCGCCATTACGTTGGAACACCTTCATTGGTATTTAAATTTCTGGCTGCCTCCCTGGATCTTCCCTGCAACAGCCCCCAAAAACTCCTGTCTTGCGGCCGCAAGCTTTTGAAAAAAGATCATAAGACGGCTTATATTTTTTCCTCCGAATTTATTCAGGCTTTTCCGGACGATGTCGAGCCCTACATGCTTATGGGAGACTTAAAGCGGAGAAACGGTGATTTTGAGGAAGCTGAGAAATTATATAAGACGGCTTATCAAATTGATTCAGGCCATCCCGGGGTCATCACAAAACTGGCAACCTTGCTTTTACGGAAGGGTTACACAACAGAAGCCCGTTATTATTCAGAGCGACTGCTGAAGATCAAACCTTTTTCCCTTACTGCTCTTTCTCTTTTATTGAAGGTTCGGATAAGGAAGAGCTTTCAAAAATGCCTTTGATGGAGTTCAGTAAACTTTTTATTTCAGGATCTCAATCCTCGGGAAGGGATTGAAAGACACTTTCACCCTCATCAGATTTTTCATGAGATCGAAACGGGCCCGGGATTTCATGTTTTTCCACGAGGGAAGAAACTTGGAGTTCGAGCCGGCAAAGGGCTGGGGGTACGATTCCCGGAGTTTCCCGTCGGCCCGGTAGGCCAGGCGGCTCCTGCGATCGATCCTTTCCCCGGAAAAAAAGAAATCGTAACTCCAGGGCTCTTTCCCAAGGGTTTCCTGCCCGTGTTCCCGAAGGGCCCGAAGGTAGTCCTCCCGGAGCCGGTGAACCGGGCTTCCCGGGTCGGAAACATACTTTTTCAGCATGGCCTCGTTCGCCCCGGAATCAAAGCCCGAGAAGTGAAAAAACCTCAGCGGTTCCCCGTTCGCCAGCAGGGGGTCCGAACCGGTGATCCTTCTCATGGACAGGTTCCACGGGGCCGCGTTGTACCCGGGATGCTTCAGGATGTGAACGTCGAAAAAGCACGGGGCAAGATCGATCCACTTCTGGTCGGTAAAAATGCCCCGGGCAATGTCGTCATAACAGAACATGTCCAGGCGCGCGGCCCACCAGTTGATGAACGCTTCCGCATCCGGTGATCTTCTGATCGCCAGGAACCCGAGGTTGAAAACACCATGCTGAAGGGCGCACAGCTCATTGTCAATGACTGCTTCCAGCGTGGCGGAATACGTGTCCTTTTCTTCGGGAATAGTCAGGTGAGGAGTCAGCACGATGGAGTGCTCCCGGAGGGCCTCCTTGAGCTCGTGGAACGACGAAACGGCCAGGATGTCCGGATCCAGGTAGATCAGTTCCCCGTGATCCGGGAAGTGATCAAGGAGATACCTGAAGAGGCGGCCCTTGACGGCCGTCGAGGCCTCCATGATGGAATGCTTGAAAATGAAGGAATCAAAGTCCGCAATTCCCAGGTCCTTTCCCAGGACGAGAAAATCGAAGTTTCCGCCGGTGACGGCCTCGGGGGGGGCTTCCCGCTCCAGGAGACAACAGAGAAAAGAAGCGCCGGGTTCCACCTTCCTGAGGGACTCGGCCAGGGCCATCGCCTTCGGCAGGTAATTGGCGCAGATGGATGTGCAGATCAGCATGACGGTTTCCCCTCCCTGAGCACCAGGCTCTCAAACGCGGACTGGTGGGAAAGGGGAAGGATGTCCTTCGGACGGTTCCGGAGAAAATCCTGCACCTTTTCCCGCTCCCTTAGAAATGCGAACAATTCCTTTTCGTCCCCGAATACTTTTCCGTACACCATCTGATGTTCCACTTTTTCGGCGATATTCCCGCTTTTCCGGCTGGTGAGAACCGGGACTCCGGCAGCGTGGGCCTCATGGAGGGTGTAGGAGTAGGATTCCGGAACCTGGGACCAGAGGAGCACCAGGTCGATCTCGTGCTTCAAAAGATTGGTGATCGGGGCATAACTTTCATCGGAGTTGTAGGAGTAGGGCACCTGGAGAATGTTATTTTCCTTCAGGGCCAGGGTGCTTCCGATATGATAAAAAAGATAATCATGGAGAAGCCCTGGGTCCGCGGCCAGCCGCGTGAACGTCTCCCACCCCTTTGAAGAGGCCTTGTACCCGAGAAAGGCGATGCGCACGCGCTCCCCGACCGGGTGGCGCAACAGGCTCTGGTGCTCGACGAAGTGCATTTTCTTTCTATCCAAGTCCGGAGCGAAAACGAAAAGAGCCCTTTCAATGAACCGGGAGGGATAAATGACGGCGTGGGAAGCATCCAGCAGCCTCCTGGTCAGGGCCCTCCGCCCGGCGGCATGGGGCTCCTCGGCACGCAGCGTCTCATTCTCCTTCCCGGGGAGCCCCCGGAGCCCGCATTTCGGGTTTTCCGGGCAGGAAATATCGGGAAGGAGAAAACTCGTGTCATGAAGATAGAAAAGAATCTTCGTTTGTTCCGCCAGGTCCGACAGTTCCGCCACAAGTTCGTCGGGCCACCCGTTGAGGTGATGAATGTTGAGGGAGACCATTTTTTTTGAGGCGCACAGTTTTCGCAGAAGAATCATGACCGACTCGCGCGGAATGGCGCAGATCTTTTTCCTGTTCACGTTCAGCCCGAAACGCCCGTCCGCTTCCTCCTGTTCGGGATGAATCTGCAGCACGTTGAGATGATACTTCCGGCAGACCTGCGCATCTTCCAGCTGGTATTTTTCCGTTCCCCCGCACGATTTCAGGTAATCGGAATGGGCAAGGAAGACCACGAAGGGCTCCCCGGTGATCCGGCGGATTTCTTTCAGGTTCAAAACGTCTCCCCGGGGACAAAACTCCGAATCCGATCTTTTCCGGGTCAAATCCCTGAACTCCCTCAGTACCACCTTGAGGAAATCCCGGGGAAACCTGAAGGCGGCGTCGAGATCTAAATTGACAATGAGAAATTTTTTTAGGAGGTTCCGGATCCGCCGCTCCAGCTTGTCCCGTTCTTCCGCCGCTTCCAGGGCCTGAACGGTTTCA
Organism: bacterium; assembly: GCA_043798715.1. Classification (GTDB taxonomy): domain Bacteria; phylum Vulcanimicrobiota; class JAZDOK01; order JAZDOK01; family JAZDOK01; genus JAZDOK01. The sequence goes on along the minus strand of JAZDOK010000003.1, from coordinate 47,347 downwards.
TTGCCGTAAAGGGCCCTTTTCAGGATTTCGGCAAATTGCGGATTCATGCGCGTCCGCGCGCTCATGAAGAGACGCAGGCGGGGGGAGAAAGACGCCTGCCTGAGCATCCTTCCCTGCTCCGAACCGGTGAAATCCAGGAGCAGCCGGGCCTCTCCGGCGGTACCAAGACAGGTATACGCCTCCGGGGACGGGAGCGGAATGACCCCGCCGAGGGTCGAGAGCCCTTCGAAGTGATTTTCCGGACAGCATTTAAAGATGCAATTATCGTCCGCAGAAGGCCGGGCGGAGTCCGAAAATGCGATCTCCCCTATTTCGATCAGGGCGGGCTGACGGCCGATCATCAGGGTGATTGAACCCTCCCGGAGGGCATTGGGGGAAAGTTCAAAATCGTAACCGCCGAAGTCCTGGTCGTAATATAAAGGGGCGGCCAGGGAATGTTCCTCTGAAAAAACACCGTCTTTCTTCCAGTAAACCTTGATTAACTCGTTATTCATGAAAGAATGGCCATCCTTGAAGCCTGCGTCATATCTTCAAAAAGGCACGGAGCCCCTCCCGGTAGGAGCGAAGCGGCGGGAAACCCCGGAGAAGATAGTGGGTGTTCGCCAGGACGGAGTTGGCCGGACGCGGAGCGGGACGGACCAGATCCTCGGAACTAAGAGGATAAACCGGCTTTTTTATCCCCGCTTCTTCCAGAATCTCGCGGGCAAAATCATACCAGGTGCATTCCCCCGAATTGGTGAGGTGGTAGATGCCGAAAAAATCGGATTCAATGAGGCGGACGAGTCCATCCGCCAGGTCCGCCGCGAAGGTGGGCGAGCCCCGCTGATCGTCCACCACCCTTAGCTCCGGATTCTCTCCGGCCAGCTTCAGGATAGTGCTCACAAAATTTTTACCGTTCTTGCCGAAAAGCCAGGAGGTGCGGACAATGAAAAAGCGGTGTAGCAGGTCTCTGACAGCCATTTCCCCCGCCAGTTTCGATTTTCCATAGACGCTCATAGGAGAAGGAGCGTCCACCTCGAGGTAAGGAGTTTTCTTGGAGCCGTCAAAAACGTAATCCGTGCTTATGTACATGAGTTTTGCTCTTTTTCCCATGCAGGCATAGACGACATTCTGCGTCCCCAGATCATTTACCTTGAAAGCTTTTTCGGGGTCCCGCTCGCAGCCGTCCACGTCCGTAAAGGCCGCGCAGTGGATAACGGCTCCCGGATCAAGGTCGGACAATTTTCTTTGGACCAAATCGGAGTCCGTAATGTCAAAATCCGGAAGATCGAGGCAGAAGACCCGGTGCTTTTCTGAAAGCGCCCGGCAAAGGTCGCGCCCCAGCATTCCCCTGCCCCCGGTAACGGCGATGTTCATCTTTTTAACGTCTCGTAATGCTTCTCCATGAAACCCTGGTAGGATTCTTTTTTCCCCTTTATCTTTTCCCACCATGACCTGTTGTTAATATACCACTCAATGGTCTCGGACAGTGCCTCTTTAAAGCTGTATTTCGGCTCCCATCCCAATTCCGACTTGATTTTTTCGCAATTCAGGGAATATCTGCGGTCGTGGCCGGGCCTATCTTTCACATAAGTTATAAGCTCCTCGGGCTTGCCGAGAGATTCAAGAACCGACTCGGTTATTTCCATATTAGTCTTCTCGTTTCCGCCGCCGATGTTGTATATCTCTCCGGGTCTGCCTTTATGCAGGACCGTGTCAATAGCCTCACAGTTGTCCAGCACATAGATCCAATCGCGCACATTCAATCCGTCGCCATAAACCGGCAATGGCTTGTCTTCAAGCGCATTTGTCACAAAAAGAGGGATGAGCTTCTCAGGATATTGATAAGGCCCGAAATTATTGGAACTCCTGGTTATGATGGCCGGGTAGTCGAAGGTGACTTTGAATGAATGAACCAGGAGATCGGCTGAGGCCTTGGAGGCCGCATAGGGACTGCTGGGAAGAAGAAGATCGGTTTCTATGGATGAGCCCTCTTTTATGGCGCCGTACACTTCGTCCGTACTGATTTGAATAAAACGCCCGACTTTGTTTTCCTTAGCCGCCTTAAGAAGGCAATAAGCGCCGTGGATGTTGGTGGAGATGAATTCATCCGCATCATAAAGGGAGCGGTCAACATGGCTTTCCGCTGCAAAGTTAATGGCGGCGTCAACCCTTTTCATCAAATCTCCAACCAGTTTTTTGTCTCTTATGTCTCCTTTGACAAACTCGAAACGGGGGTCGTTTTTCAAACTGTCGAGGTTTTCCAGGTTGCCGGAGTAAGTAAGAGCATCCAGAATTAATAGATTGTCCTTAGGGTACCTCTCAAGATAATAGTGAACAAAGTTGGAGCCTATGAAACCTGCTGCTCCGGTTACCAATAAGCGCATTTACCCACCTCTTCTCGCCGAATTATTACGATTTTCGACGGGCTTGTATTGTCTCCTGCTGAACCAATAGAATAACTGCTTCAGTGATCTGTTAAGCACGGTTTTTCATTTTGAGGAGAGCCCATTCCTGGATAGACTGAGAAATGGATTGTCTTTCAGCTTTTCCTCGCCGTGATATAGAAACCACTGGCGATGTTCTCGGCGGTCGGAAACCAGGCGAGAACGATATCCAGGAACTTGATTGGGAAAGTCAGCAGCATGAGGAGGAGAAAGAGAAGATCGTGCAGGGTCCGGCTGCCGAAGGAAAGGAGGGTCGAGAGCCATTCCTGGAAAACCCAGAGCATCCCGGAGGTCGGCCCGCCGCCTACGTGAATGGTCACGTCGCTGAAGCGGGAAAAGAGCTTACGGGCCCCACCGGAGGTCCAGCGGAAAAAATCGGAGGGGGCCGGGTGGAAGGGGACGATGAAAGGCACGTAGCAGAGGACGTACCCGCCGGGCCGGGTGACCCGGTACATCTCGTCCACAATTTTTCCGGGTTCCTCGACATGCTCCAGCATGGCCGTATTGATGATCAGGTCTACCGAGTTCTTGGCTATGGGCAAATCGTGCGCATCCGCGACAATATCAACTTCCTGGAAGGCGAAGATGTCTATGTTGACGAGATCCTTTCGCCCCATGTAGTAATTCGGGCCGCTGCCGAGGTTCAAAATAATCTTTTCCTTACCGAACTGTTCCAGTATCTTTTTGACCGGCCTTAAGCTTCCATAGACGGGAGAGAAGACATAGAGGAGGAAGTAGTAGAAGCGACCGTACCCCTTGAGCAGATTCTGCAGGAAACCCTTGAATCCGGCGCCGGCCGTCCGCCGGGGGCTCCGGTCTCCCGGGAGAAATAAGAGAGAAGCGTTCCTGGCACCCAGGAGACGGCTTTTATCGATGATTTTTTGAATTTTTTCTGATTTTTCCATGCTGGTTCCGGCGGATTTTTATTGAAAAGGCCGGGTGCTCTTCCTTTCTACGGCTGCAATCGAATCCATAACGCCCTGAATAACGCCGTTCACGTCTTCCTCCTGCATGTCCGGCCAGAGGGGCAGTCTTGCGAGCTGCTCGCTCAACTGCTCCGTCTGCTTCAGAACCCCGTGAACCCGGCCGAATTTCTTTCCCGCCGTGGAATTGTGGAGCGGGACATAGTGAAAGACTGTGTTGATGGCCCTTTCCCTCATTCCCCCGATGAAGGCCGTTCTGAAATCCAGGTCGGGCAGCAGAAGATAGTACATATGGGCATTGTGGAGGCACCCGTTGGGGATGACGGGGCGCCGGAGGACTCCCCTCTTCTCCATATCCTCAAAAGCCTCGTGATAGCGGTTCCAGATTTTCAGGCGCCGGGTGGTTATACCTTCCGCCTCCTCCATCTGGGCCCATAGGAAAGCCGCGGAGAGATCGCTCGGCAGATAAGAAGAGCCCAGATCCACCCAGGTATATTTATCCACCTCTCCCCGGAAGAACTTGCTGCGATTGGTACCTTTCTCCCGGATTATCTCGGCCCGTCCCACCATTGTGTCATTATTAATAAGAAGCGCCCCGCCCTCTCCGCAGTGGATATTCTTTGTCTCGTGAAAACTGAGTGTTCCGAGGTCTCCGAGCGTGCCGAGCGGGCGACCCCGCCAGGTGCAGAGGATCCCCTGGGCGGCATCCTCAATGAGAAGGAGGCGGCGTTTTGCGGCAATGGCTGAGATGGCCTCCATTTCACAGGCGACCCCGGCGTAGTGGACGACGACGATGGCTTTAGTCCGCTCCGTAACAGCCTCCTCGATCCTGGACTCATCGATGTTCAGTGTGTCGGCGCGGATGTCCACGAAAACCGGTATCCCGCCCCTCAAAACGAAGGCGTTTGCCGTGGAGACAAAGGAGTAGGAAGGCATGATCACTTCGTCTCCGGGCTTTATATCGGCAAGTATCGCCGACATCTCAAGTGCAGCGGTGCATGAATGGGTAAGCAGCGCCTTGGGTGCCCCAGTCGTCTTTTCCAGCCACTCGTTGCATTTTTTCGTGAATGGCCCGTCTCCCGAAAGCTGCCCGTTGGCGACGGCCTCGGCCATGCAGGAGTACTCCCGGCCGGTGATGTGAGGCTTGTTGAATGGGATTATCATTTTATCTCCTTACGCCAGCCCCAGATATGGCCAGGGGCATCCCGTCCCGTCATGAAAAGAAGGTCCATTATGGAGACTGCGTGTTCGAAAGGGGGATAGAGCTGCGAATATTCCGGGTACCCTGAATAATCCTTGTAGACCAGGGCGATTCCCTCCTCCTCGAAACGCTTTTCGTCAATGTAGTTACGGGCTGAGGGGCCGGAGACATAGAGCCCGGCCCCCGCTTTTTTCAGCAGGCACAGGAGGCGCTCCTGTTTCACCCCGCAGGCTTCGAATTCCCTGGAATCCCTGAATTCAGTCCGGATTCCAAGCATCTTGCGCGAAATCATCCGGATCAGGTGCTGATTGAGCTCCGAGAGGAACTTCCAGGATTTCTCCAGGTAAATCTCCTCAAAAAATTTTCTGATTTCATTGAAAAAAGGAGCCTTCCCGTAATTCTGAGTTATGGTCTTCCAGTGCTTCTCCGCCCAGAGATCGCTTTTTATCTCCACCTCGCAGATGAGACGGTCAAGGCTCTTTCCCACGGGAATGGAGAGCCACTTTAGGCCGGAAGGCGTCTTTATCCGGTTCCGGTTCCGCCAGTCGTTCTTGGTGAACTGGACATCGTCGTAAAAGATGAAAAGATCGACGTCATGGATGATGTCAAAATAACCCTTCCAGGGCACGTAGTTTGATTGAATGACGGCGACCTTCTTCACATGTCAGCCTTAGAAACGTTACCTTTCCGGCCTGACCGGTAATACCGTTGACCTGCTTTTACAAAACTTTCGGAAGGGACATCATTGTGATCGACAATTATTGAGCCGGCACCGATGAAGCATCCATGACCCACAGTAACGCTTCCACATACGGTACAATTAGGAGACAAAAAAGTATTGGCCCCAATAACACTGTGATGAGCGACAACAACACCTGGCCAGAGGACGGCAAAATCCCCGATTTTGCAATACATATCAACCACCGCTCCGGCCATTATAATAACACCACGGCCGACGGATTCAGGATCCCTGACATAAGCACGAGGATGTATTATTGTGGGTGATTTATAGCCTGCGTTGAGAATTTTCTGGCAGACAGACCAGCGGGCCTTTAGATCCTTATATCCTATTGCGACTGCAATTTCATAAGAATCCGGCGGATAATTATTCCTTATGTATTCAAAATCACCCAGAATCCCGTCACCCGTATTAAAATCATCAATAAAGCCTGTAAATGGCAAGCCGGTCTGGCTCATAAGATCCTTTACCACCTGGGCAAATTCTTTCGAGCCGTATATCAATATTTTTTTCATAATTCCGTTTTGCAGTTTCATCATGCCTATGAAATAATCCCGTGGAAATCAGGCTATCCTATGTTCTGTCCCAGAACGGCCTGGTCCCCTCCTTTACGCCTGTCTTTTCATTTTCATAATAAACAGCTCCCACTGCCTGCCAATCAGGGCAATTTTTACATATATCCGGCAGTTCATCCCATTTATGCTCCCTGTGGATTTTTCTGATTTTCATATAATGTCCGCCCTTCCATATTTCACTGATGGTCTGATTTTCGAGATTGCCTGCAATAAATCCGCCTTCATAATCACAGGCACATGTTACCAGGTTTCCAATCGCGTGAATTGCGGCCGTACTATTTGCCCACGGGCAGGCGATTCTGAAGTCTGTTTCATAATCCAGGTTGGGTGCTATAACATCGCCGGAATTTGTCCACGAAAGCATATTTCTTGTTTTTACTTCTGCATTCCTTGCTTTCCAATATTCCTTGAACTGCTCAACTTCGTGCTTGTTTTGCTCCATCACGGAAAACTGGCATTGTATTACAGGATATTCCAGGCCCAGTTCCTTTTTTCTCTCCAGCAGTTTTTCAACAGCCTGGTAAATCAGGTCTCTATTGCCGCCGACCCTGATCTTTTCAAATGTCTCTTTTGTAAAACCGTCAAGCGATAGAATAAATCTCTTCAAACCCGATGACAGAATCTTATCTATCCAATCTTTTCTGTCCAACAATCTCCCATTGGTATTCAGAACCTGGTTGGTTAAACCTCTATCTCTTCCATATCTCAATCGTTCGAATAATTTTTCACCAAGAATAAAGGCCTCTCCATAAAAAGTGGGCCAGACTTCCGTATCAGGATTCGTCCCGGCAATTTCATCGATTATTTTTTTGTATAAATCATCTCTCATATGTTGAGGGCGTCTTTTCATGACCCTGTGATTGCAGTGAACACATTTCATATTACAGTAAGAAGTAGTTTCAATTATTATCTGGGGAGGGAAGTCCCAGTCTATGAGCTTTGATTCTATACTCAGCAACCTCTTTTTTTCTTCTTGTTTCATCCTCGGTCACTACCCGTGTCCCCGGTTATTTTCTTCTTCCCAATAACTCCCAGGAGTTGACCTAATCTGAAGCTGTTTAAAAACCCGGGGACGGCATACTTCTCCTTTTGTGGGCAATAGGGCCAGGCATTAATATATTTTATCTCTTCAAACCCGGCATGTTCGAACCAGCTCCTTACTTCCGGGACCGTATGTTCGTGGTGATAAGTTGGTCCGTACCAATCAAAGAGACAACATTTCCTTATTTCCTTTGTCTTTTGCAATGAAAACCAGAAAAAACGCTTAAAAAAAACAGGAAACGGGATATAGTAGAGATAGCTTAACGCTCCGCAAACCTTGTCAAGTGATTTGTAAGGAAGTTTGTTAAAAACAAACCTCCAGAAACCGTCAGACAATCTCAGAAGAATGAAAGATTGCCTGAACAAGGCAACGTATAATAATCCACCTGGTTTCACAAGGGGCGGCAAATTTAAAAACGATTTTTTTGTATTTTCCGTATGATGGAGAACTCCATGACTGAAAACAAAATCTACAAAGTTCTGTTTAAAAGGAAAATCATTTACATCGCATTGAACAAAATGAGCATTGGGGACATCTTTACACAGCTCATAAGCTCTTTCAACGGCTACAGTATAATCAAAAGCAATAAATTCCTTGCAGTAACGACTGATAAACCTGGCAAAACGACCTCCGCCGCAGCCTGCATCCAATATTGTTTTCTGCTTTAAATCATCCTTTTGCAAATCGGTAATGTTGAAAAATTCCTGCTCGTCTTCATCTCTCAACCAGTTATATGTTGTCCATTGTTGGCCGAACGAGTCGGCATAGACTTTCCTCAGGTCTTGCTCTGTCCTGACGTTTTTCAGAAAACGCAAAATTCCCCTTACGATGGGATAGGAAGCGCGACATTGAGGGCAGGCAATGGACCCCGAAACAATTTCTTCGCCTTTTTGGTCCTCAACGTTTAATACATAGTCTTCTTTACATTGGGGACATTGAATGAATTCCATCAATTTTCGTTTCATTGCGTAATTTTACTGCTTTCGCGGTGTTCAGTCCCGTATAATTCAGAAGGATTCATGTTTTTTGAACATCATAAACCATACCAAACTGCAAAATTGTATAAACTCCAGATTTTAGCATGATTGGGAGAGCCGTTTTTAAACTCATCCAAAATGCTTCGTATGTACTCTCTGTTCATTGCAAGATCCTTTATCATTTTTGAATCCAGAATGACATTGCGTACCACTTCATAATAATCTCCTTCTATCCAGTTATAGTTCGGCAAAACAAATCCTTCTTTTTTCCTGAAAACCAGCTCCTCGGGAAGATATTCCAAAGCTGCTTTTTTAAGCAAGTATTTACATTCGCCATCCTTAATTTTGAGTCCGGCAGGAAAACTTGCTGCCAGTTCTACGAGTTCAAAATCTAAAAACGGCGATCTGATCTCGATGGCATGGGCCATAGATAATCTGTCAACAAAAGCAAGAACCTGGTTGTGTAATTGATCTTTAAACTCTGACTCCAGGGTAAGATTCAGCTCTGACTTGCTATCTGCTTCTATATCATTGAACGGTGTAAAATCAATTTCTCTGTTAAACATTTTTCCAAGTTCAGAGCTGTTGAACACCAGAAGCTTGCTCCTCCACTTGAGGTTATCTCTGTCGTAAATATTTGACAACTTTTCGTATTCGGAAGGGAAACTGAACGGAGCCAGCTTGATTTTATCGGTCTTGGACAGTTCCGAAAAAGCGGGAACTTTTCTAAATTTGTGAAGATATTCTATCGGGTTTGAAAGCCTGTGCGTCAGATAACTTCCAAACAATTCATCAGCCCCATCACCTGAAAAAGCGACATTGACATGCCTTGTAATAAGCTTGCTCAGGAAAAACGTACTGATTGTACCGCAGAAAGGCTCATCAAGTGCCTGGAGTACCGCCGGCATCTCCCTGAAGACTTCCTCCGAAGTCAGTTCGTACTCGTAATGTTCCGTCCCCAGCACTTTGGACATTCGAGAAGCAAATTCCCTGTCCAGCTCCTTGCCATGAAGAGAATCCCTGTAAGTCAGCGTAAAAGTCTTTAATTTCGGGGCTCCCCTGGCAACCAGGATAGCGGTTACCAGGCTGGAATCAAGGCCGCCACTCAAGTAACTTCCATACTCAATATCTATATGCATTCTTCTTTCAACGCTTTTTTCAAATTCGTTTTTCAGAAGTTCAATATACTCAGTTTCATTTTTAAGCTTGAGAGCACCCGTAAACTGCACATCCCAATATTTATATGCTTTATGATCGCGCCCTGTAATTTCCAGGATTGTTGCCGGTTCTAATTGGAAAATATCGTCATATATGGTGTGAGGGGCGCAGGTATTCTTTTTGGCAAAATAACAGTAAATTGATTCCTCCCTCAGTTTTCTCCCGAGCCCTGCCTGTTTGAGAGCTTTTATTTCAGAGGCAAAAAAAAAGCCGCCGTTCTTGAAGGCATAGTATAAGGGTTTCTTGCCGACTCTGTCCCTTATGACAAACAACTTGTTTAATTTCCGGTCATAGACTGCTATAGCAAACATTCCGTTTATTTTTTTTACAAAATCAATGCCATATTCCAGGTATAAATTTGGAATGATCTCTGAATCTGAATGGTTTGATTCAAATTTACAGCCTTTTTTCTCCAGTTGTTCACGGAGTTCCATAAAATTGTATATCTCTCCGTTAAAAACAGAGACTACGTTCCTGTCCATGGAAAACGAGGGTTGCTGCCCTGTTATAAGGTCCACGATGGAGAGCCGACACATGCCAAGAGAACATTGGGCGCTATAAAACTCCCCCATGTCGTCAGGGCCTCTGTGCTTCAAAACCCCGCCCATCTCATAGAGCAGGCGATCTTTCCTTAATCCATAAAAACCGAAAATTCCGCACATGTCAATGCGCCTTTAAATTTTTCTCGTAAACTTCCTTTACAATTGTATATGGCCTGTTTTTCGTTTCAATAAATATTTTCGAAAGGTATATCCCTATTATCCCCATAAAAAACATCATCAAGCCGCCCAAAAACCAGATTGTCACGCTAAGCGATGTCCACCCCGTGATAACAACTGAAAAGAAAATCTTTGCGGCAATCAGATATACTATCGAGACAGCCGACAACATGGAGATGATAAAACCCGTGTAAAAAATCAACCTTAATGGTCTATCGCTGAAAGAAGTAATTGCATTAATAAATAGAGCTAATCTTTTCCTGAAAGTATACGAAGTTGTTCCTTTCGAGTGCTTATCAATAAAAACCGGGACTTGCTTATAACCGGTACTGCACCATATGCCGGCAAGAAAAACAACTTTTTCCTGATACATAAGAAGACTTTTAACATAGCGCTTGCTCATCAGTCTTGTAATGGCCATATTGGAAGGCATTTTGTCGTCTGAAAAAGTGTTAAATATAAAATAAAACAAATTCCCTGAAATTCTTTCGAAAATCCCCCCTCGCCTTGATCGCTGAACGCCGTATACGACATCACAATCGGACTCTTCCATGAATTTATTGTAATATATTTCAAGCAATTCAGGATCTTCTTCGAGGTCGGAATCTATAACAAAAACTTTTTCGCCCCTGGTATGAGCAAGACCGGTCATTATCGCCTTATGGTGCCCAAAATTTCTGGAGAGGTCCACCACTCTGACTTTATCGTCTTTTTCATACAAACTTAATGCTACTTCAAGGGAATCGTCCGGGGAGCCGTCATTTACAAAAACAATCTCGTAATCATCTGTAATTTTCCCCGCTACAGAGGAAATTCTATCATAAAATTCCTGTAAGTTCCGGGCTGAATGATACATCGTGGTGACAACAGATAATTCCACTTCTACACTTCCATAAAACAATTCTTAAACTGGCATTGTTGTCCTGTTATCATAATCTTACCACTCAAGCTTGTCAATGTTTTTTCCCCACTACTGCCAGACTGCCTCCTGCTCCCGGAGAAAAATGCTTTAAAATCATATTCTCAAAATTAAGAATATTTTCCAGCATGAAATTAAAAACGGGAGAAATTTTAAAATATTCCCGTTTGTATTCCTCCTCACGAGGCGGTGAGCCATCGTCTCTGTTTAATAAGCACCTGAGATACAAAAGAGGCAAAATTGAAACAAAAAAGCTCTTAATGCATAGCGCTTCAAAGCCGGATTCCTGAAACAGTTTTTTTATGCTTTTTACTTCATATCTTTTTTTATGGCTTGCCACTCTATCATTGCGGCTCCAGAGCCATTCATGCGCAGGGACAGTGAGAATAACCTTGCCGCCTTTTTTGAGCATCTGATGGACATTTTTCAGAGCCAGAGCATCATCTGCTATGTGTTCTAATACGTCAAACATGCCAACTACGTCAAAATGCTCAATAAAAGGCGACTTTAAAACGTCAAACTGATATGCCTCTCTAATCCCGTAACTTTTTGCATACAGGAGCCCCGTTTTATGAATCTCTCCCGCACTGACGTCATACCCTCTCCGAAGCAACATCCCTGAGATATTTCCGGTTCCAGCCCCGACTTCGATTATTTTTTCGCTTTTGGCCACGTACTTTTCAAATAAACTGCTTATAAAGCTGTTTCTTGTTTTAAACCAGAAATATTTATCCTCTGCTTCGTGAAGTAAATGCAGGTCCTCTGATCTGTAGTCCTGAAAATCGCTTGCATTCGGGTGAAAAAAATAAATTCCCTCCATGATTTCAGCAGAATAATCACAGTTTGGGCATTTTAATTTGTTGCTTTGGGGAGTCAACTCTATTTTGCAGTCGGGACAGATTATCATTGGGACCTGCTGGAAATCACGATTCCCAGGACGATAAGGACCTGCCCGATGATTTTCGGAAGGGTCACCGGCTCTTTGAAGAGAAGAACCGAAAAAATGAAAATCAGAACAAAAACAGCCCCCATGAAGGGGTAGGCGTAACTAAGATCCGCCCGGGAGATGGCCATAATCCAGCAGAACAGCGAAATGAGCCCCAGCGTCAGGGCCAGGAGAATGAAGGGATCGAGCAGATTCCGGAAAAAAAAGAGAATTTTACGCAGCAGGGACTCCGGCAGGGAGCCGAATTTTCCTGTCCTCCACTTAAGAAGAAGTTGGCCGGAAACGGCAAACAGCACTGAAAGCAACAGATAAGTTCGCGTCATTATTCCCATCACTCCATCCCGGCAATGCTTCCTGGTCAAGCCTTTCTCTGATATTCTCTGTGCCCCCCCTTTCCCCTGCCGGAACACCATCCGCAGCCGGACAGTAGCCCATGAGATAGAGGTTTTTTCACGGTTTGAAAGAATAATCCTGGAAACGGCGCAAGAAAGCGCAAGAGGACAGGAGGATGGATTTTGGGCAAGAAATCGAGGAAGAGGAAGAACATCCCTCAGGGCGGAGAGCTGCAACAGGACGGTTTTTTCTCCCGCCTGGTCAACGGGAAGGCCGTCTTCTGGATTTGCCTTGTTCTTCTGGTCGTCTGCGTCATCTGCTATCATACGGTGCTCAGCGATGATAACGACATCTGGTACCATTTAAAATACGGCCAGCATTTTTTTGAAAATCATACATGGAATATCGACCACACTCAATTTTCCTGGACTGCTTTTGAACCGAGCTGGAAGTACGTCAACTGGATAGCCGACGTAATTTTTTACCTGGTTTACAATGCAGCCCGGGAGAACGGCTTGGCTATTGTAAGATGGCTTACCTTTATCGGCATCTTCGCCCTTTTCTACCTCTACCTGAAATCAAGGGGAGATAAATTAGACATCTGCCACCTTATGGGGTTCATCCTTATTGCCGTCACCCTTAAACTCGCCGGTAACTACTACAAGCCTGAAAGGTTTTCGGATCTGTTTTTTGCCTTGACTGTTTTCTTGTATTTTTATTCAAAGAGCATCAACAAAAAGATGCTCTTTTTCTATCCTCTCCTTTTTCTACTCTGGGTGAACTCGCACGGAGGTTTTATTGTAGGCCTTGCATTCGTCATACTGGCGCTGATGGCGGAACTGGCCTACTTTCTTTTCAGTAAAAGTGTTGCCGACAAGAAATTTCTCCCTTATCTTTCCCTTTCCATAGGAGCTTCTTTATGCGCATGCGCTGTTAATCCTTACGGGGCGGGTTATCTCGTCAACATCGTCAAAGGATGGCTGGGCACAAATCAATTCGGCCAATACAGTAATATTAAAGCGTATTTTACCATGTGGGACTGTTTTTTCCCCAAGGTAGCTATGCCCATCTTCTCAAATGCCTCCTGGGCTCTACTTACAATGGGGGTACTCTTTGCAATGTTGTGCGTTTACACCTACAGGAAAAAGAACTTTGTTGACCTCCCTCTTCTTCTTATAAATCTGATATTCTTCTTCTTCAGCATGAAAGTGGCGCGATCCACGATGTTTTTTACAGTTATCTGGTTCTTTTCTTCGATCTACATTCTGAAACAATCCGATCTTCTCGAAATAAAAAGAAAGTTCGCCCCAATCGCGTTGGTGATATTTTTATTCTGGGCCTATACCATGCTCCTCTTTTTTGCCCAATTTCTCGCCCATACTTCCTGGTATGGCTCCTATACCCGCGACTATACGCCGGTAAAAGAAGTTGAATTTCTAAGAGAAAGCAACCTCCCGGGACCGATATTCAACGACTACGTCATCGGGGGCTATCTCATCTGGGACCTTTACCCCAAATACAAGGTTTTCATGGATCCCCGGTATAACTACAAAGAAGAGGTCATCTCAGACTACTTCTCTTATACAAATAATCCCACCCTTGAAACCCTCAGAGCCTTGAGAGCCAGGTATCCTTTCAATACCGCCATAATCAGCATGGATTATCTGGGCATTATCCTGTCCTTCCTGTCTTCTCCTGATTGGAAGTTGATCTATTTTTACGAAAGGGCCGCCGTCTTTGCGCACAATTCCGTCATTGATAAACTCAGCCTGAAAGCCCGGACGGCTGACATGGACCCTGAGAGATTTTCCGATGTCAAGAATCCTCAGATACTTACGGCCCTTTTCAACATGTATATCTGCAGCCGTTTGGATCCTGAACCTGTTGAGAAGATTGTTTCGATATTCAAAAGGAACGTAAGTAATCTCTACAGGTATAAAAACGAAAACATTCAAGCCATGGAAGAAAAAATCCGCACTCGTAAAGAGCAATTAAAACAAAGGCCATTTCAGACCAGATGAGGCGAAAGCTTACCCGCCCCTCTTTACATAAGGAGGCCAGGAATAGGGTATCTCCTTGTCGTCCCAGGACATTCTGAATTCATCCGGCTCCTTATAATTATAGGGAAGGGTTGGAATGTTTATAATCCGCGCCTCGTCTCCTTCAAGAGCCGTAAAGCCATGAAGCACATAGGGGGGGATTTTAAGCAGAAACGGAGGCCGCTCGGAATGAGGAGGCGCCTCCATTACGTATTCCTCGACTGTTCCATACGTCTCGGAATCCCGCCTCGTATCATACAAAACAACCAGGGCTCTGCCCTGGACACAAACAAAATGGTCCGTCTGCATTTTGTGGTAGTGCCAGCCCTTGACCACGCCCATTTTGCAGCCGGTGAGATAGACCTGGCCGAAACCCGCGTAAATCCCGTCGTCGCAGCGAAGCATCTCCATGAGAAAACCCCGGTCGTCGGGAATACACTTCAGATGTTTTACCGCTACGCCCCGGATCATTGTTCCTTCCCCTTGGCAGGAAGAACATCCCACCTGACATCATGCTTTTGCGCAATCAATATATTGGCCCTGAGAAGCGAATTAAAAGTGCCGGCGTCGGTCCACCATCCCTGAAGGAGGTCATAAGTCAGGTTTCCTTTGGCGATGTAAGCGTTGTTCACATCCGTGATTTCCATCTCTCCGCGGCCGGAGGGACGCAGGGTCTCGATGATGTTAAAGACTTCCTCGTCGTACATATAAACGCCCGTAACCGCATACCGGCTCTTGGGAGCCTTCGGTTTTTCCTCGATGCCGACGATCCTCTCCCCATCAAGTTCGGCCACCCCGAAACGTTCCGGATCCGCCACTTCTTTAAGAAGAACCTTGGCCCCGCTTTTCTGATTTCTAAACTTTTCCACAAAAGGGAGGATGTCTTCCTCGAAGACATTATCACCGAGGATGACGACCGACCGCTCCCCCTCAAGAAAGTGCCTCGCCAAACCCAGCGCTTCGGCAATCCCGCCTTCTCCCTTTTGATAGGCGTAGTTGATACTCTTGAGGCCGAAATCGGCCCCGTTACCCAGGAGCCTGAGAAAGTCCCCGGCGCTGTTTCCCCCGGTCACAATCATGACTTCCTCTATCCCCGCCCGGACGAGGGCCTTCAGCGGATAAAAAATCATCGGCTTGTTGTATATGGGCAACAGGTGCTTGTTCGTAACTAAAGTAAGTGGGAAGAGTCTGCTTCCCAGGCCCCCCGCCAGGATTACACCTTTCATGCTATACCCCCCTTTAAAAACTGTGCTCTCTTTTTCGCCGACGCAAACACGTTTCCCTTTACAAACTATCCTAACTAATGAGGTCAATTCGTTCGTAAACGCAGGTATTTTCCGTTACAGTGAGAAATGATACGGCACAGGAGGATAACGCCATGATCGCACGCTACACCCTGCCTAAAATGGGGGCCATCTGGTCCCAGGAAAACAAATTTCAGAAATGGCTCGAGGTGGAAATCCTCATCTGCGAGGGCTGGGCGCGCCTGGGGCAGTTCCCGCCTGAGGCCGCCGCCGGAATCAGGAAGAAGGCCTCTTTCAGAGTCGAGCGAATCCTGGAAATCGAGGAGACGACCCGCCACGACCTGGCGGCCTTCGTTCAGAACGTCTCGGAGAACGTCGGAGAAGCAGGTAAATACCTGCACTTCGGCGTCACCTCCTACGACGTGGAGGATACCGCCCTTTCCCTCCTCCTCCGCGACTCAGCGGACCTTCTCCTGAAAGACCTGGAAGAGCTCTCCTCCCTTCTTCTTAAGCAGGCCGTCCTCCATAAAAGGACGCTCATGGCCGGCAGGACCCACGGGATGCACGCGGAGCCCACCACCTGGGGCCTCAAGCTCCTGATCTGGCAAAGCGAGGTCGAGCGGCAGAAAGAGCGCCTCTCGGCGGCCCGCGCCTCCGTCAGCGTTGGAAAAATTTCCGGCGCGGTGGGCACCTATGCGACCGTGCCGCCGTTCATTGAAAAGCATGTCTGCGAAAGCCTGGGGCTGACCCCAGCCCTTCTCTCAAGCCAGATCCTCCAGCGGGACCGCCACGCCCACTACCTGACGACCCTGGCCTTAATCGCGGGGACCGTGGAAAAAATAGCCCTCGAGATCCGCCACCTACAGCGGACGGAGGTAGGGGAGGTTGAAGAATCCTTTGTAAGCGGACAGAAGGGATCCTCGGCCATGCCCCACAAGAAAAATCCCATCGTCTCGGAGCAGCTCTGCGGCCTATCCCGGGTCATTCGTGGAAATGCCCTGGCCGGCCTGGAAAACATGGCCCTCTGGCATGAAAGAGACATCACCCACTCCTCCGTGGAGCGGATCGTCCTCCCGGACAGCAGCATCCTGACGGATTATATTCTTAAAAAGCTCCTCTTTATTCTGGAAAACCTGAAGGTCAATAAGGAAAAAATGAAGGCAAACCTCAAGGCCGGAGGAGGGCTGGTCTTCTCTCAACCCCTGATGCTGGCCCTGATTAAAAAAGGTTTAAGCCGCGAGGATGCCTACCGCCTGGTTCAGGAGACTTCAGGAAAGGCATCTCAGCTCAATAAAGACATGAAGGACGTCGTCTCGGCGGATGGACGCTTCACCGGTCTCCTGGATGAAAAGGAGCTTTCCGCCATTTTCGACGAGTCATTCTTTATTACTCACGTGGACGAGATCTTCAGCCGCTTCGGAAAATAGCGGGAGATTAAAGGACGCAGAGCAGGGAAAAATATACGGAAGATTCAGAGACAGGGGAAATGAAACCGCAGATTTCACAGATTACGCAGAAAGAAGAAAGAGGGGGATAATTCCCCCCCTTTTCTTTTAAGCGTCATTTTGTCTGCTGCCTCAGGCGGCTGATGGATTAAGAATGGCCTCCAGGTCCTCCTTAGGCGTGCTGATGGGCATTATGTTGAACTTTTCTCTGAGAATTTCATAGACCGCCGGCTTGATGAAGGCGGGCAGGCTCGGCCCCAGACGGATATTTTTGATGCCCAGCGACAGCAGGGAGAGCAGGATGACCACCGCCTTCTGCTCGTACCAGGAGAGGATAAGCGAAAGCGGAAGGCCGTTGACATCGGTATGGAAGACCCCGGCCAAGGCGGAGGCAATCTTTATGGCCGAGTAGGCGTCGTTGCACTGGCCTATGTCCAGGAGCCTGGGAAGCCCTCCGATGGTCCCGAAATCCATAGTGTTGAAGCGGTATTTACCGCAGGCCAATGTCAGGATCACGGAATCCTTCGGCACCATCTGCGCGAACTCCGTGTAGTAATTTCTCCCGGGCTTGGCCCCGTCACAGCCCCCGATGAGGAAGAAGTGCCTGATGGCTCCGGACTTAACGGCCTCGACCACCTTATCGGCCACTCCCAGGACCGCCCCGTGCCCGAAGCCCACCAGGATGGTCTTTTCGGCCTCATCCTGCGGGAAGCCCTCCGCCTGAAGGGCGGCCTCGATGACCTGCTTGAAATTGCGATTTTCGATGTGGGTGACGCCGGGATAGCGCACCAGGCCGCAAGTGAAGATCCTTCCCATATAGGAATTTTTCGGCTTCTGGATGCAGTTGGTGGTCATGAGGATGGACCCCGGGAAGCGGTCGAACTCCTCTCTTTGATTCTGCCAGGCGCTCCCGTAGTTTCCCGCCAGGTGAGAATACTTTTTGAGGGCCGGGTAGCCGTGCGCCGGGAGCATCTCCCCGTGGGTGTAGACGTTTATTCCGCGTCCCTCCGTCTGCTTGAGAAGCTCCTCGAGATCCTTAAGGTCGTGGCCGGACACCAGGATGGCCTTGCCACTGCGCGGGGTGATGCGGACCGCCGTGGGCACAGGGGCCCCGTAGGCGCCGGTGTTGGCCCGATCCAGGAGTTCCATGACGCGGATGTTCATCTCGCCCACCCTGAGGGCCAGGCCCAGAAGTTCGTCGGCCGAAGAGGGATTTTCCGCCAGGCGGCTTAAGGCTTGGTGGAAGAACAGATAGACTCCTTCGTCCTCGACCCCGAGAATCTGGGCGTGATCGGCATAGGCGGCCATTCCCTTGAGACCGTAGAGAACCATTTCCTGAAGGCCCGCAATCGCCTCCCCCAGAGCCGGGAAGCGGGTGGCGGCATTGACCGCCTTACCCTTCTCCAGAAGCTCTTCCATCGTCTGTGGAACTATCCAGGAAGCCGGCTCCGGCAGGGCCTCGGGCGTCCGGCCCTCTTTTTTCAGGGCCTCTTCATAAAGAAGACGCGCCTTTTCCTTCATCTGCCCGGCCGTGATGATCCGTCCCCTTAATGCCTCCGGGTCGAAGTTGACGTTGGTTATAGTTGAAAACAGGGCCTCTATGACAAAAACGTCCGTTTCCCTATTCCTCATTCCCGCTTTCCCCGCCCGGGCGGCGTACATGGAGATCCCCTTGACCGCATAGAGAAGGGCATCCTGAAGGAAGGCGGCCTCCGGCGACTTTCCGCAGACTCCCGCCACGGTGCACCCGCTTCCCTGGGCCGTCTGCTCACACTGAAAACAAAACATTTTTCTACCTCCTTTTACTATCTTTTAAATAAACTCAGACAACGCGCCTCTCCAGGAGTTCCCCTTCGATGGAGATCTTCGTGAGAGTACACGGGATCGCTTTGCCGGCTGCACGCAGGGCCTCCCCGACCAGGCGCACCAGAGCGCCGCAGCAGGGCACCTCCATGTAGGCCACCTCTATTGAGCGAATATCGTTCAACAAAAAAATCCGCGCCAGTTTATCCCGGTACTCGCCCGCATCGTTCAGCTTGGGACAGCCCACCATGAGCACCTTGCCCGCCAGCAGGTCTTCGTGAAAGCCGGACAGCGAAAAAGGCACGCAGTCGGCCGAAATAAGGATGTCGGCTCCCGCCAGGTATGGAGCGTTTTCCGGGACGAGACTAATCTGCACCGGCCAGTTGCGCAATGCGGAGGGAGCCGCAGACGAAACCCCGGGCTTTTTTACGGGCAATGCCTCTCCTGTAAGAACACGGGGCGCCGAATGCGGACACGAATGGGCCCCCTGCTCCGGCCCGATCCCGCGAGAGAGCGGGGCCGCCGCCTCCGGGGTGAAAACATCGGCTTCCCGCTCTTCGAGAGTGAGCGCCCCCGCCGGGCACTTTCCTACGCAGGACCCCAGGCCGTCGCAATAGCTTGCGCTCACCAGGCGGGCTTTCCCGCCGACCATGCGAATGGCCCCCTCGTGGCAGGCGGAGGCGCACTGCCCGCAGCCGTTGCAGAGTTCCTCGTTGATTTTTATTACTGCCCTCTTCACTGTCGCATTCTGCATGATTTCCCCGTCTTTCACTTCTTATTTCACCCGGACGCTTGAAAGCTTTTTTGATGACAGGTTTTCCTTTATTTCCCTGTTGACCTTACCGATGACTCCGCCCAGAAGACAGGAAGAATAGGGGCATCTTTTCCGGTGGAGGAGGCAGTGCGCCCCCTGAAGCGGCCCTTCGACCGCCGTGTATACATCATAAAGAGAGATTTTTCCGGGATCCCTGGCCAGCGAAAAGCCGCCCCTGGGACCCCTATGCGAGATAACCAAGCCCTCGCGGGCCAGTTTCATAAGGATCTTGGAGAGGTGATTCCGTGAGACGCCCAGCTCCGCGGCAATTTGAGAGGCCGTTACATACTCATTATTTTTTCCGGCCATGAGGGCCAGGCTGTGGATGCCCAGGGAAGCGGCCTCCGATATGTGAACAATTTCCGACATGCTTACCTCCTATTTACGCATTATAGTACCTAAATGCGTTTTTGTCAAGCGTATCGTCTTGAATGTTTCTATCGGGCAGGCTTTTTATACGGCGGGCTCGGCTTTCGGGGAGCCTTCCGCCTTCTTTTCGATTCGCTCCAGCCAGTTGACAAAGTGCAGGTAATGCGTCCCGAGCACCCCGGAGAGCAGCATGGCCTCTTTGCCGCTGAAATTTACCAGGATGAATTTGCTGAGGTTCTCGATGGCTCCCTCCTCCGTGAAGAGGTCGTGCAGAAGCCGCCGGTAGTGAGCGCCGTTCAAAGCCTGTCCCTGTGCGCCATTACCTTTGGCGGAAGACTTCTTCCGATTTATTGGCTTCTCCGTCAGAATGTTATAGAGCGAGGACTCTCCTCGCTGGCTCCTGGCCCAGATATAAAGGACATCGAGCATGGAGGTGATGCGCTCCTGGCGATCCTGGGAATCCAGCACGGGCAGTAGTTCGCCTATGTCTCGCTCGCGAAGCTTCATGCGGATTGAGAGTTTTCCGGATCCCTCGATTAACCCCGCCACGAAATCCGACCAGAACTTGGACTGAACAATGGACGGAATCTGCAATAAGTCGCCGACGGGTGAGAACAGAGTGGCGAAGGGCCAGGATAGAAGCGTCCGGAAGAAATTGCGGCTTCGAACATTGGGGTTGAAGCCCCGCAGGGTGTTGTGAAACATTATATAGGAGCCGTTGAAGAAGGCGATGAAAAAATATTTCAGCATCTCGAAGACCGCGATATGTGACAACTGGAGGCCCTTGAAAGCGGAATCAAAGCCCAGCTTGACGAATGTCAGAATGGGCACCGAAAAGCCTGTCCAGAAAAGGGAGGAGGTGGCGTTGTCCATGTCCACGTCTTTCCATGCCCAGTCCTTGGGATCAAGGCCCGAGGCGGATACGAGGTCCACAATTACGTTGCGGATAAAGGTGATCCCGAACCAGATGGCGACAATGGTCAACCCCAGCCCGTAGTCCCAGCCTTTCGGCGTCCAGGAACCCCCTAAAAAGGCTGGAATGAAGCCGAAGATCACCTTGAGGAAGTTGCGGATCCCAGGGTTTAGGTGTTTCCAGATGCGCATGGGGGAAAGATAGACCACCTCTTCCTCGTCGCCCACCAGGTTTTTAAGCTCCCCGCCGCTTTTCCCCATGGAGACGATGGGGCCGTATTTTTTCGACCCCTCCGGCACCGGCTCTCCTCGGCTCAAAATCAGGTTGGCCACAGGCTGGGGCAGAACTATATGGTGGCGCATGAAGGAGGCGCTCATCCGCCTCGGGAGGGTCTCGACGGCGACGAATCCCATTCCGGGTATGAGGGGATCCCGGCCGGTGGAGTCGCTTCCGCAGCGAGGGAGGAGACGGTTCTTCCCGTAATTGGCGCAGGCGTCACGAATTTCGCCGTCAGATAAACCCGGGACGCTCCATTCTTCGACGAAGTGTTTCACTTCGACGCAGTTCCCTCCGTTTAGAAGGCTTACAAAACTGCTGAGGAGCCTGAGATCCGTCGGGTTGCGACGGACGCTGTCCCTCATGTTAAAGGTTTCGATATGGGTGATGAAGGCGGCGTTATGGATCAGCATGGCCGCCGCCGTCGGGAGTCCGCGTTCGAGGGGATGAATGTAGATCAGCTCGCCCCCGCAATCCCTGAGAGCCGGAAAAATTTCCTGTTCCTCCCGGAAGGCGGAGTCATAATCCACAATGCTTTTATCGGAAAAGTATTGCCGCCTCAGGCACTCGGAAGTCAGAGTTTCGTACTGCTTCCGGACAGACTCATAGCGGGAAGAGACCATGTCGAACTCCCAGCGGGAGATCTCCCCCGCCTTCTTCTGGAGGGCCACCTCGTAGAGAGTTCGGTAGTAGAGGACCCGTTTGTGGAGGATCTGCTTGAATTTATTGAAGAGCAGCTCCCCCAGGTGCATGCGGGAGGCCTGTCCGTGAAGCACGATACCCTGAAGGTCTTCCCACTGGAGGGGCTTCAAGGTGAGATAATCAATATCCGTGAAGCCCTCGTTAAGGTTGACCAGGTATGTCTCGTTAAATTTACTGAAGATGGAGGCGATGGTTTTGTGGCGATTTTCGGCGTTCCGGTGCAGGCCCTGGAGGAAATGCGAGAGTTTTTCCCTGTGCCGGGCGAAGAAATCTATGTAGTTCTCCGCCGTCAGGCAGCCGGCCGGGATGTACATATAGTGGCGGCGGGCCCCCTTGACCCCCACGCTGAACTCTATACCGATTCGCACCCGGATTCCCAGGATCTCTCCGCTCCGGATCGCCTCCCGGATGATCCCCTCGTCGGCCAGGTCGTAGTAGGCCAGGGTCACCCCGGAGATGCCCTTGATGAAGGCGTCAAGCATCACCTGGGTCGGTGTCTTGCGCCCCTCCGAGAGATTGTCGTGGACGTGATCATCCCACCCCAGGTTCATTTCGGAGAGGGATTTCCCCGTCTCCGGCACCTCGATGAGACTATGATCCCTGAGGAGAGCGCGGATGACCGTCTCCTGTCCGTAAGAGGCCCGGGTGAAATCCATCATGAGCTCAAGTTGTTTACGGCGGTGGTCCGCGTTCTTGACGGCCTCCTTCATGAGGGCCACCTGCACCCGGGCCGTGTTGAGCGGCATGGAGACTGTCTTGGCATGGAAAGACTGGCGAACGAGCGATTCAAGGGCCTTGAGGCGCTCTTCGTACTTGTCGGAATCCAGGGCGTGGATGATCCTGATGTAGGCCTCGGCGATGGAAAGACGCCTCTTGTGGATTTCCCGCGAAAAGCCGCTCGGGTGCGAGGGAATATGGATGGAGACGCTCTCCGGCTGCTCGATCCGGCGGTTGAGGATGGCGACGAGATTCCGAACCTCGGCGCTGTAGCTGGCTATATCTATAAACGTGTTTAGCTTGGAACGAATCCCCTTCATGAGAGGCTTATTTTCTACTGCGGCGGGAAGGTTCCTCCTTTTGAATCAAGTATTCTCCGCGCAGGCAGGAAGGGCTCCCGCAGGAAAAAAGTCTTCCCCGAAGAATATAGAAGTGTGGATTGTTTTTTCATATCTGGACAGATTGAGAGAGTGGCGAATTGAGCGAAGTCATGGTTCTGGCGATCGTCGTCGTCTCCATCGCCCTCTTTTTTGATTTCATAAACGGCTTCCACGACAGCAGCAACATCGTGGCCGTCATGATATCCACCAGAGTCCTGTCCCCGATCATGGCCCTTACCATCGCGGCCTCGGCGGAATTTTTAGGGCCATTCCTCTTCGGCACCTCCGTGGCCAAGACCGTTGGGAAAGGCCTGGTGGACCCGCACCATATAACTATCTGGGTCGTCATAGCCGCCATGGTCGGCGCCATAGTCTGGAACCTCATCACCTGGTACTTCGGCATTCCCTCCAGTTCGTCTCACGCCCTCTTCGGCGGCCTCATCGGCACCATCATCGTGGCCAGGGGCTGGGATGAGGTCCAACTCAGCGGCGTCTACATGATCTTCATGTCGCTCCTTATCTCCCCGATTCTGGGCTTCTTCTTCGGCTTTATCAGTTTCAAGATAATGCAGCGCCTGACCAGACGGGCCACACCTAAAATCGCCGGCTTCCTGAAGGTGCTGCAGATTTTTTCGGCCATCGGCCTGGCCCTGAGCCACGGAGCAAACGATGCTCAAAAAACCATGGGCATCATCACCATGTCTCTCGTTACCCTCGGTCTCCTGCCGGACTTCCATGTGCCTCTTTGGGTCATGGCGGCCTGCGCCGCCTGCATCTCGGCCGGGATCGCAACCGGCGGCTGGCGTATAATCAAGACCGTGGGCCGGGGCATTTTCAAGATGCGGGTGATCCACGGTTTCTGCGCCCAGATGACCTCTGCTCTGGTCATCATGAGCGCGGCCCTCATGGGAGGCCCGGTCAGCACAACGCACGTCCTTAGCTCCGCCATCATGGGGGTCGGATCCGGAGAGCGGCCCACCGCCGTGAAATGGGATACCGCCAAGAACATCCTTGTGACCTGGGTCCTGACCATTCCGGCGGCGGCCCTGGTTTCCGCCCTTGCCTATTACGGTATTTCTTTATTTGTGAAAGGAGCCTGACGACATGGATTTCAAAAAACTCTTCCGGGCCAAGGCCAACAACTTTTACGAACTTCTGGGAAACCAGATCAAAAAGACCGTGGAAGGCATGGAAAAACTCAAAGAATACATGGAGACGGGTGACTCCGCCAAGGCGGAGGAATTGGATAATAAGGAGAGGGAAGCCGACGAGCTGCGCCGCATCCTGATCGACGAACTCCTCAGGAGTTTCTCCACGCCCATCGACCGGGAGGACATCTTCTGCCTATCCCGGGCCATTGACGACATCATCGACTATGCCACCTCCACCGTGGATGAAATGATTCTCTTTAAAGTTGCCCCCGATAGACACCTGGTCGAGATGGTCGAAAAGCTTATCAAGGGATCCCGGGAAATCATGACGGCCATCGAGCGAATCGAGCGGAACCCGCACATAGCCGGAGAGCACGCCGTCCGGGCCAAGCAAATAGAAAACGACGTGGAAAAAATATACCGGAAAGCCATCGTGGAACTGTTTGAAGGAACTGACTTCATTGCCATTCTAAAGAAACGGGAAATCTACCGCCACCTCAGCAACGCCGCCGACCGGTGTGACGAAGCCGCCAACATCATCGCCGACATCGTGGTTAAGTCAGTCTGAGTCCCCCGGCAGGGCGCGGCCTCAGAAGCGGAATGTAAAGCGGAGATTGAGTCCGATCCAGTTGTCGTTTTGCCAGGGAGCCCCGCCGCTCCTCGTGGAAACCCGGGCGTAGTAGGCCTCCGCCTCCAGGAAAAGGGCGGGAGACGCCGTAAATCCCGCATAGACTCGGTTTTGGTTGAAATTCCCGTTCTCTAAAAAAAACTCGTCACCCACGTAGGGAACGAGCCCGCTCCCCATGGGAAACTGAAACTTGAGGTAATTGCGGTAGCGCCAGGCGGAAGGCTTCCCCGGCTGGCTGAAAGCCCGGTACTCAAGGCGGTTGCGATCCTCCAGGCGAATCCGGCCCATGGGCGCGGCCAGGATTATGGCTGCGTGGGACCGATCTTCCTCGAACCAGCCGCCTCCTGTTTTATAGACGGTTTTCCGGCAATTCAGACTGCATCTGAGAAAAGGGGAGTATTTCCGGCCCAGGCCCGCTTCCAGGTACTGCTGGGTCAGTTCCTGCATGCTTTTCGAAAAGAAGAACCCCTTCTCAAGAGAGGCGGTGAGATTCTTCCCGACCGCGCAGCGAATCGTGTCCTTGTTGTAGAATACGGTGTCATCGGCCCGGGCGGCAGCTGCAGGAATAAATAAGGACAGCAACAGCATGAAACAAAAAAGGACCCCTTGTTCCCTCAGGATTCTCAAGGACGGCCTCATAAATATCCCCTTGTCTTTATTATATCTCCTCCTGGGTATTCTCCGGAAGCCAGCCCTTCATCTTTCCGAAGGCGCCTATCTCAAGCCAATCTTTCTGGCGGGATAGAATCTGAATCTTCGTGCCCTCGTGAAGCACAAAGGCGGTGGAATAATCCGTCCCGGGGCCGTTGCGGACCTCGACACTCCCGGCGGTGATGACGCCTGGGCGGGCTGCCCGCTCGCTGTAGATCCTGGCCCCCAGCCAAACTCCGGTCGCCAGCAGGAAAATCCCGAGGACGAGGCTACCCCAGAGCCATCCCTCGCTCCGCCTGGCGAGAAAGAGGAGAAGGGCGATCATGAAGAGGAAGTAGAGACCCGAGGTGAGCAGGGTGAGCTCATTTAAGCTGAGGAAAGTGAAGAGCCTCTCGATGAGGCCTCCTCCCTGGGGCGCTTCGTCCTTCAGGCGGGAGCGGGCCAGCAGGAGATTGTCGCGGACATCCCGATTCCTGGGAGAAAGGCGCAAGGCCCGCTCGAAGTTGAGGACGGCCTTCCCGAGCTTCCCTTCCTTGAAAGAGGCGCACCCAAGATTGTAGAAGAGGGCCGGGGACACGAAGCCCTCGTCGGACAGCTTCTGGTAGAGAGCGGCCGCCTCCGGATACTCAGCCTTCCCGTAGAGTTGATTGGCCTGCCTGAAGAGCCCGGCAGGATCGGCCTCTCCAGCAAAGGCCTGAATTCCACTTGTCAGTATAAGAATCAGTAGAGTAGCAGTAAACAACGAACTCATGAGCCCTCTTCTGAATTCTGGATTCCGAATTCCGGGTTCTTTTCTCCTCATGAGAGTTTCCCCTCCAGCTCGCCGAGAAGTCTCCCGGCCTCCCTGAGATGAGCCTTCATCTGCGCGGCGGTTGGACGTGACGCAGAGAAGCGGGCCTCGTCAGCCGCCTCCAGCAGGGCGCAGAAGTTGCCGCCGGGAGCCTCTTTATCATCCAGAATACGGGCGATTTCCCTGGCGGGGAGGCCCGCGGTCGCCCCAGCAAGCTTTCCTGAACAGTAGTCCTGAAGCGCCTTGCTGAGCAAGGCGTAGAATTCACCGACTTTGCCGGCATGAATAAGGCGCGCCGCCTCATGCAGAGCCTTTCGCGCATCCGAAAGGGCTCTTCTCCGCCTGAACTCAAGAGGGTCCCTGTTGATGCGCTCCAGCGCCCGCCGGCGCAACACCACAAAGAGAAGGGCCGCCAGGGGAAGAAACTGAAGCAGGAGGAAGAGCGGATTTTTGCACAGGTCAACTTTCCCCTTCGTAAGACGCACGGGAGGATCCTTGATGAAGCGGATGTCACGCGAAAGAATCTGAACCGGTGCGGCCTTCACGGGTGAAGTTCCCGGCGCCGCCGGGGAGGCCGAACTTCCCCCGCTCCCGGGAGTCACCGAAAGAGGGAGAGAGGAAGTGGTGAGCGTTTGATAACTGCGGGAAACCGGATCAAAGTAGGACCAGGTGAGGGGAGGAAGAGATTTCTCTCCCTCCGCATCGGGAATCAGCATGGCCTGGAAAGTTTTGAAACCCTGGACCCTGTAGTCCTCCTTGGAAATTTTACTGGATGAGGTCGGCTCGTAATTGCGGAACCCCGAAAAATCCGGGAACGCCGGGGCCTCTATCGTCTTGATGTTCCCCTTCCCCGATATGGTCACCGCAAGCGTCACCGGTTGCCCCGCGGGAACGCTTTTCTTGTCGAGGCCGGCTTTCATAGTATAGGATCCTACCGCCCCCGAAAAACCGGCGGGCTTGCCGGCGGGAAGGGGTAAAACCCGGATCTTGATGGGATCCGTGGAGAGAAGCACCTCGCGCTCCCCCCCGAAAAAATTCCGGAAGGCGTCATCGCCGAAGAGATCGTCCTGTGCAAAATCCTCGATGCGGCAGCGGAGGCGGGCGCTGCCGATCGTGTATTCCCCCGGGGCCATCGGGAAAAGAGCCAGCCTAAGCTCCGAAACGGCATAGGGAGTTCCGCTTATATCCGTCCGGTAATTTTTCTGCGGCGGAAGATCCTCCGTCCAGAATCCCGTCGTCTCCGGAGGCTGATAGCCGGGCTGCGACAGGGGATTGACCGCCCGGTAGAAGCGGAAAGTAAAAGTGATCTGCTCGTTTACATAGGCCTCTTTTTTATCCACTGCGCTCTCTACGAAAAGTCGCTTCCCATGCCGAAGACCCGGGGGAGGCGGCGCCAGGTTGCGGGAACT
Source organism: bacterium (assembly GCA_043798715.1). Classification (GTDB taxonomy): domain Bacteria; phylum Vulcanimicrobiota; class JAZDOK01; order JAZDOK01; family JAZDOK01; genus JAZDOK01. The sequence goes on along the minus strand of JAZDOK010000003.1, from coordinate 19,998 downwards.
CTGACCCCTGGCGACTTCGATGGTCAGGGGTTCAGTCTGATAGGTCTTCCCCTGGTATTCGAGGGATATCGCGGGAATGGAGAAGGACCCCGCCTTCCGGGGCGTGAGAATATACTGGTGCACGACGGACGCCGAAATTTTACCATTGATCATGGAGATATTCTGGGATTGTCCGGCTCCCTGCACGGAAAATCCCTCGATCTCCGGAAGATTGGGCTCCGGCAGGTTTCCCATCGCACCTGAGATCTCAACCGAAAGGGTCGCCGTCTCGTCGAGGGATATCGAAGTTTTATCCAGGCCGGCCGAAACGGCAATATCCCCCGCCCGGGCCGTCCCGAAAACGGCCAGGAAAATAAACAGAAGCACAAAAATACGGCATCTTGATTTATTGCTCATAGTCCTAAAAATTGAATAGCCATCCCGCAAATCAGGATCGCAAAACCGGCCAGGGCGTGTGAATAGCGCTCCAGACGCCCCATCGGAAGGAGCTTTACCCCGAGGACGGAGGGAAGAACCACGGACATCATGGTCCCGATCGTAGCCGCGCCGAAGATGACCGTCACCCATACCACCCCCCAGAAACTGTGGCGGGCCGCCGGATACATGACAAGGGGAATCAACGGCTCGCATGGCCCGAATACGAAGACCGTAAAGAGAATCCAAGGGGTCATGCTTGCCTTCTCCGCGTGGACGTGGACGTGCTCTCCTGCATGCGAATGTCCGTGTTCGTGCGGCATTTCGTCACCATGCCGGTGGAGGTGATTGTGAGGCCTGTTCCTGACGGCCCTTCGGACGCCCCAGATCATATAAATGAGCCCGAAGGCGATGAAGGCCCATCCCGCCAGGTTGCCGCGGAAAGCTTCCAGAAACTCAAGGCGGGAGACGGCCAGACCGAAGGCGATTCCGACAAACCCAAGCAGCACGGAACTTCCGATGTGCCCAAGTCCGCACAGAAAAGTCACCAGGGCTGTCCTGGCCAGGGACCAGCGCCCGGCCTTGGCCATCGCGATGAAGGGAATATAATGATCCGGTCCCATCAGCGTGTGCATAAAGCCGATGGAAGCGGCCGTTAAGCACAGAGCCGTCAGGCCGGAAGCTGCAAGTTCCGTTGCCATATCTTCTCGCCCTCCCTATTTTTTCAGCGCTTTTACTTTTTCCACGAAGGAAATCCCTACGCCCTCCAGCTCCGCCAAAACAGGCTCGTAGATCGCAGCGCTCGCAGGGATGTGCACCCCGACAGTCTTGATTTTACCCTGAAGGATGAGCCTGGCGCCGATTGCGGCCGGGAGTCCCACCGTCCGGGCCATCGAGGTGTCCCCATGCGGAATTCCGAAATCCACCAGAGTGGAAGTGATTTCCTCGGTGTGATCCGGGAACTGCCCGACAAACTGGTGGTGCAGAATGACCATGTCCCGCTCCCCTTCGGCATACGCCATCTTCGCCAGCATCCGGTTGGCCAGGATGTCCAGTGGAGAAGATTTGATTGCCGGTATGACTTCGCCGCCGAGAAGCCCCAGCCACTCCATGCGGTCGAGGATGGCGTCCTTTTCGTCCAGGCTGAGAAATTCGGCCAGATTTTTGCGGAGGTCCCCCTCTTTTTTCCCGATCAGCCGTTCAAGTAAACCTGCGTAGGTGAGGCCTTCCACCTCCATCTCCTTATCGCTGAGAAAGCCGAGCTCCACGATCTTTTTCAGAGTGTCGCACCACCCGGAGTAGCGCAAAGTCCCCCGAAACATCGTGCGGGCCTTCTCGATGCCGTAGAGCGAAAGGTACCCCAGGGAATCCCGGTTGGGGTAAGCCTCGAAATCCCCAGCCCCCTCAATGGGAAGCATCCAGTGGTGGGAAAAGAGATCCTCGCCGGGAATCTTTATCTCCCGTCCGTCTTCGAGATAGCGGGCGCTGTTTCTTCCGGCCATCACGACGCCGCGCGGCGACCAGGAAAACTTGTAGCCGAAGGGATTGGTATTGGCCTCGGGGGCCGGAAGCCCGCCGCAGTATGATTTGAAGGAGACAATCGTGCCGCCTGCCTTCTGGACGGAGTGGATGATCTTCATGGCCGACATGTGGTCAATGCCTGGATCCAGGCCGATCTCGTTCAAGAAGAGGAGGCCCGCCGCCTTCGCCTCGCCGTCGAGCGCGCGCATGGCGTCGCTCACGTAGGAGGTGGTCACCAGGTGCTTCCCGTGATTGAGGCAGGACTTGGCGACCGTGACATGGTGCGTGTAGGGCAGGAGGCTGATCGCCAGATCGTGTTGTGGAATGAGCTCCTCCAGACGGTGAAGATCTGAGACATCAAAAGCGATGGCCGTTCCATTAGGCCGCCCCTCTATAAGCTGTTCCGCCTTGCTCATGGTGCGGCTGGCCACGGTGACGTTGAAATCCGGCTGATCCAGAAGATAGCGGATCGGGGGTCTGGCCACCAGCCCCGCGCCGAGGACGAGAATTTTTTTCATGAGAGAATCCTCCTTGAATATAATAATTTTTTCAGGCCGAATGGGCCTTAAGATGGCTTGCCAGGTACTGATAAGGGGGCGTCAGTTCTCCCCGGCAGAGAATCATGGCCCGCTTGATCTCCTGAGGAAGGGTGCTTTTTTCAAACTCCACCGTGAAATCCTCCGCGATTATCGCGGGAATAAAAGGGGCCAGAGCCCCGCTGAAGTAAACCGAGGAATCGCGGGGCAGCTCGCATGGCAGGTTGTCCACCGCCAGCACCACGACCCCCCGCGCTCCCCAGTCGTCGTTTATTACCCCCCTGATGGGATCGTAGACGAAGACCGGATGGTCCGGCGTAGTCGCCTTAAGAGTGCATTCGATGGATCCCTCCACGTCGCAACTGATGTCGCTGATGAGGCGCAGGCGGGGAGAAGGCTTTTCTTCAAAAAGCTTCCTCAAATGGTTCCTGGTGATGAGGCGGGGATACTTCTGCTCCCAGTAAATCCCGTTGACCACCGCCGTCAGATGCTCCAGATAATCATGGAAGACCGAGCGATAGCCTTCCGGATGAGAATAGTAATCCTGGAGATTAAAAGCAGCCTCCCCGCTGTTAGAAACGACCATGTCGGCCTCCCTGAAGACCGCCTTGTAGAGGAGATGCCGCTCCCCGGAGTTTTCCAGGCCGGGCAAATCCTTCGGGCTGACTTCCCGGAAGGGCAGGAGATCAAAAATCTCCTGCGCCCCGAGCGAGACATTGCCATAGCCCGTAAAAGCGAGGGAAAGAGGCTTGAGGCTCTCGTGGAGCCCTTCGCTCCGGATGGCCCCGCCGACGGCGGAGACGGCCTCCCTGGCCTCATCGAGATCCCGGTAGTGGTAGGCCTGCTTAATCATGGTAAATGGATTGGTAATCCCCTCCCACTCGAGGCGCCGCCCCAGTGCCCACAGGGTGTCGATCATGCCCGCCAAACCGGCGTGGCGACCGAAGAAAACGAGGCGCCGCCCGGCCTCATCCGTGATTTTCTCATAGTCAATAAGCGTGCATCCCAGCTCCATCAGTCTCCGGAGCATGGGCATGTTGCAGGCCTGACCCTTTACCGTGTGGGAAAAAAAGACGTAGGTTTTTTGGGCCTCCAGGAGCTGCGACGGTATCTCCTTGACCCCAAAGATGACGGAGGCCCGGGCAAGGCTTTTATCCGGCACGGCCCCGGCGGCCCGGTATTCCTCGTCCGGAAAAACCCTGATAGCGGAAGGCTGGACAAACACATCCGCGCCGTGTTCCCCACGGATGGTCCGGACGAGCTCCGGGATGATGGAAACCCGGCGCTCCCATTGGTTTTTGTCTTCTTTTCGTATCCCTATAATATTTTTCCTCATGCTGAAAATATTCAATACAAATGCCCCTATCCCTCTTTGAGTTGTCTACCTCATATAACTACGCACCATCTGCATCGTCCGGATATGTTTCACGTGAAACATATCCTTTCTAAAGGACCCTTCAAAACTTATACCCGTCTCCCGGGAAAGGAAATTAACATCCTGATGTGAAACATTAGGGAGATATGTTATTTCAGATCGACAAAGAGGCTTAAATGAGAAAATCAATATTCATCGTCGCCATGGCGCTTATATTTCTCTTTTTTTCTGAACTGGCCGCTGGAAGGGAAATCCCATTCTTTGACCCCTCAACCCCGCCCGGCATCCCATCCCAGCTTCCTCCCCCGGTCCCCCTGACCCCGCCTGCCCAGACTCCGGCAGAGGATGGGACCCAGTCGGTAAGCGTCAATTACGATCTTCCGGCCGGTTGGAGCGCCATATCCTTCCCCCTGGTGCGCCTCTCTTCAGCCTCCGGCTTCAAATACATGCTTCTCTACTATGACGCCGGAAATTACTACCCGGTGGATCCCGTGCATTCGCCCGCCTCCATAAACACGCGCCTGGCCTACCTGGCCTATTCAGAAAAGCCGGTCAAGGCGGTGGTATCAGGACACCCCAACGCCAGGGAAATACGCTCCATCCCCCTTTCCCCCGGCTGGAACTTCATCGGCTGCCCCTTTCCCCAGAAGCTCTACTTTAAGCGCATGACTTTTTCCTGCGAACAGGCGACACGCGTCCTGGAAACGGCCGCCGGCCTCTCTCTCAGCCCTTCCGGCAAATACTGGATTTCTTCTTCCGCCTATAGTATCGGCGAAAATGTGACGGGCCTTAATTTGCTGTCTCCTGAATCCTCGCTTGAGCCACTGCACGGTGTCTGCGTCTTTGCCTGGAGCCCGCTCCTCATTAACCTGAACCTCCTGGTCCCTCCGAGCCCGCCGCAAATCAGCACCCTTATGCCACGAAGCGTCTGCGCCGGTGACACCATCGAAATCAACGGCAGCGGATTCAGCTCCTTCCAGGGCTGGATCGCTCTCGGAGGCATCCCCATCCCCCGCGATAACATCCTCAGTTGGAGCGATCGGCGAATCCAGGTGCGAATTCCCTCCACGGCGCAGCCGGGAGACATCATCGTACTGGTGGAGAGCTTCCCCAGTAATCCCGTGCCCCTGGCCGTCACACCGGCGGCCCATCCTTCCATTGGCGGAACCCTGATCGGAAAGGTGCAGAACAATTCCGGGGATCCCCTGAAAGGGGCCCAGATACTCCTGGACAGCGGGCAGTCCGCCATATCTCTCAATGACGGCACCTACGTCATAACGGGGGTTTCCCCCGGCCCTCACCTTCTCTCGACGACCCTCCTGGGTTACCGGGAGGCCACGGGGCAGGTGGTCCTCGAACCAAGCAGTTCCAAATCCGTTCTTTTCAGCCTTTCGCCGCTTTTTGCCGCCGCCGGCCCGGTCGCGAATATGCCGCCGCCCGGCGGAACCAAGAATGTCTCCAACCCCACCAAACTTCCAGAAGAGGCCAAACCCGAAAAAGGTTCGCTCCACATAATCGGCGACTCGTACAATGACGGCTATCACCGCTGGTGGGTCAAAAGAATAGAGGCCTCCGCCCTGGGAGACTACGGCCTTCGCTGGGAAAAATCATGGGATTCAGACCTGGGAGACACCTGGTATGAGTTGGTCTGCGACAACGCGGTCGTGGGAAAGACTTACCGCATCAAAATTGAGTGGAAACGCGATGGAACGGGATCGCCCCTGGTCAACACCTGGGACCGCACCATGCGCCACGGCGACCAGACGGAGACATTCGATTCGCCGTTCTAATTTTAATCCTCTCACGGCCGGGCCGGGAGAAATGTGGCCACTTCAACTGCCGCGTCAATGGGTCGGCCTGTCTTCGGTCTCAGGAGGTCTTTTGTTTTTCTCCTGAATCATCTCTTCGATGGTGACGAACTCAAAACCTCTGTCCTGAAGGTAATCCAGGATCTACGGGAGCGCATCGATCGTCTGCTGCACCCCGTCGTGAATCAGGATGATGCCGCCGTTGCTTATATTCTCAAAGATGTAACTTTCGATTTTTTGGATCCCGGGGCTGGCATAATCGCCCGGGTCATCTGTCCACAGGATCGTGTCATAGCCCAGGGCTCCGCGACTTCCAGGACCTGGTCGTTGTAATCCCCGCCGGGAGGGCGAAAAAAGCGCGGAGCTTTACCGGTAATGGCCTTGAGGACTTCTCCGCAGGCCTTTATTTCAGTGGCCACCATGTCGGGCGGAACCCTGGTCAGCTTGACATGGCGATAGGTATGATTGGCAATGCAATGACCGGCCGCGGCTTCAGCCCTGACCAGATCAGGATGGGCCTCAGCCACCTCTCCCACGAGAAAAAAAGTCGCTTTCACGTGGTAATGCTCCAAAATTTTTAGAAGCGCCGGCGTATACTGAGGATGCGGCCCGTCGTCAAACGTGAGGGCCAGATGCTTGATTCCGGGGATGCCGCGCAGAATCACATGCCACTTCAAACCCCTCTTGAGATCTGCTTTATGTTGATTTAGAATTTGAAGAGCGCTATTGTAGACATCCTCCTTTGCCGATTTCCAGTACGGTTCATGCATCTCCTTGCCGAGGCAGCCTGCAAGCCCGAATGCCAGGGCTGCCGAACATAACAAAAATACGAAATAGCGCCCCGCCATCCAGCCCGGTGGTCTCTCCCGGCCTGCTCCATTTTCCATCGCCGGTGATTATGCTGATGTTTCACGTGAAACATTTCTTCCCGCCTCAGTGAGAGGGAATTAACAGCCTGGTGCGAAATAATACCAAGCTAAAGCCTGCGTTATTGTTCCGCTATAAGAGTGCAGCACTTCGATTCATGCCAAGAAGGAGGCTTAAATGAAAAAACTGACTGTCGTCGCCGTCATGGTACTTCTTTTCCTTCTTTTCCCCAGACAGGCCGCCGGAATGGAAAACCCCTTGTTTGACCCCTCGGCCCCGCCCGGCCTCCCATCCCAGCTTTCTCCCCTCATTCCTCTGACTCCGCCGCCTGCCCCTCGGAGCGAGACCCACTCGGTCCAGGTCAATTATGATCTTCCTGCCGGTTGGAGCGTCATTTCCTTCCCCCTGGCCCGCATTGACTTCTCTTCCGGCTTCACGCGGATGCTCCTCTACTACGACGCCGGAAACTACTACCCGGTCGATCCGGTGCACTCTCCCTCCAGTCTCAACCCGCGCCTGGCTTACCTGTCCTATTCCGAAAAACCGGTGAAAGTGAAAGTTTCAGGCATCGCCAACGAGAGGGAGGTCAGTTCCATCTCCCTCGCCCCCGGCTGGAACCTCATCGGCTGTCCCTTTTCTCAGAAGCTCTACTGGCACCGCATGACCTTTTCCCGTGAACAGGCGACACGCGCCCTCGAAACGGCCGCCGGCTCCTCTCACAGCTCTTCCGGCAACAACTGGATTTCTTCTTTCGCGTTCGACTTCGACGGCAGAATCTCCGGCCGAAACCTGCTGAACCCGGACGCCTCACTCGATCCCATGCACGGCCTGTGGGTCTTTGCCTGGCACCCGCTCCTCCTCAACCTGAACCTCATGGTTGCTTCGAGTCCCCCCGGCAACCTCGCACCCGTCTCCGTCACCCCGGCGACTCAACCATCAGCAGGAGGAACCCTGAGCGGAAAGGTCGAGAACAATTCCGGGAATCCCCTGAAAGGGGCCCGGTTGTCCCTGGACAGCGGTCAGTCCACCATCTCGCTTAACGACGGCTCCTATATCCTGACGGGAATATCTCCCGGCCCCCATCGCCTCTCTACGACCCTCATGGGCTACCGGGAGGCCACCGGACAGGTAAGCGTCGAGCCGGGTAAATCCAAATCCGTCCTCGTCAGCCTCTCTCCGCTCTTCGCCGCCTCCGGTGCAAACCCGCAGGCCCCGGGAAGGACCTCAGGCTCTTACTCCTCAGAAAAATCCCGTGAACCTCAGAAAGGGACGCTTCACCTCATCGCCCACCCCTACTATGAATCCTCCCGCCGATGCTGGGTGAGTCGAATCTCCGCCTACGCGTTGGGCGACTCCGGCCTGAGCTGGACAAAATCCTGGGATTCGGACCTGGGCGACGCCTCGTCCCAGTTGAATTGCACCGGCGCGGTCGTTGGAAAGACCTATCACATCAGGGTCGAGTGGAAACGGGGGCGCAGAGCATCTACTCTGACCAACACCTGGGACCGCACTATGCGCCGCGGCGGCCAGACGGAGACATTCGACTCGCCCTGACAGATTCAACCCTCTCCCGTCCCTAAGACCGGGAGCAACGGGAGCAATCGTTCGACCATGCATTGATGCTCGCAAGGATGCACCAGAAAGATGTAGACTTGAAAGCTGTTGAAATATGGTCCCGGAATGAAGGCCATGAGGAAAAGTTCAGCAAATTTATTAACATTCTGAATTCTTAGCTCTTTGCGTTCAACGCCTTAGTTAAGTTTGGTGCCCCCGAAATCGGTACTCCAAAGCTGGTCGGAGTGGGCGGACTTGAACCGCCGACCCCTAGCCCCCCATGTAGCCCCCCATGCTGGTGTTTCAATCCACGCCCCCGCGTTCAGTACTCAATGCCTTACGGCATTACGGCATCAGAGATTGGAATCTGTCAAGGATGAAGATTTGACCCTGTGCTGCTTTTGACCCTGTGCTGCTCTTTTTTCAAGAAGGACGAGGGCCATTCTATCCGGTTTTTGTTCCATACGATGCACTCTTGCCTCCTTCGGGAATTTGACAAAAGTAGCTATTTGTAATACAATAACAGTAGAGGTGATACAGATATGGGAAAGACAGTTCCCCGGTCTATCCGTCTGGAAAATGTGTTATTAGACTTTCTAAATAATATCGCCAAGGCTCAAAACAGAAGTCTGAACAATTTAATAGAAACCGTGCTGCGGGAATATGCTGAAGAATACCAACTTCTCGCACTTCCCGATTTCCGAAAAGCTTTGAAGGAATCTGAAACCGACGAAGGCATCCCTTGGAGAAAGGTTCCGGGACTTGTTTGAAGTCCGCCTCACAAAGCAACCTCTGAAATACATAAAAAGAACTCCTGAAAAAGTTCGGCAGACTCTGAGAATTTGTTTTGAAAAACTGGAAGAAACCCCTTTTCTTGTCGCCGAACCCCTCCACGGCCCACTCAAGGGGAAATGGAAAGTCAAGGTCGGCGATTTGAGGGTTATCGTATCTATAGACATAGATCAGAAAGTTATTAAGGTCTTCTATATCGGCCCTCGAGGCGATGTCTACAAATAAGATTTGCTTTCTCGGTGTTTATTACCGATAATTGCGTAGATGTTTCACGTGAAACAGGTTGCTCCCGGGTTCCCTTGTCAATGTTCCATATTTGTTTCAATCCTCTCCCGGCACGCAGACCGGGAGTAACGGGAGCAAGAAAATAGTATTGTGTCCCCATTTCCCTACGCGTGGGGACGATGTCTTCAGAAGTAGATTCGACGTCAACTTACCTGGTTCACCCCCACCCGCGTGGGGACGATGGTGTAAACGAGGCAATTTCATTCTGTCATTACCGGTTCACCCCCACCCGCGTGGGGACGATGATAAAGCCCCTTCCCGAATTCCGGGGCGATAATCGGTTCACCCCCACCCGCGTGGGGACGATTTTCTTGAACCGCAAACCCCTTGGCCGCCATCGCCGGTTCACCCCCACCCGCGTGGGGACGATGAAACTATGCCAGTAACTCCTACCGGACTATATACGGTTCACCCCCACCCGCGTGGGGACGATGAATCAAATCAATCGCGTCCGTGTCCACAATCAGCGGTTCACCCCCACCCGCGTGGGGACGATTCAAGTATGCTTAACTCTCCCACTTATATGCACCCGGTTCACCCCCACCCGCGTGGGGACGATTTTTTATACTAAAAATATCCAACTCTGTTTGCGGTTCACCCCCACCCGCGTGGGGACGATGCATCTTCGTCGTAGTTACCCTTGTCCGTTATCGCGGTTCACCCCCACCCGCGTGGGGACGATGCCAAATATTATTTACCTCTCTTTTATCTACTCGGTTCACCCCCACCCGCGTGGGGACGATTATCCCCGACATTGCGCCATGATAAGCTATGTTCGGTTCACCCCCACCCGCGTGGGGACGATTATAAAATCTTCAATCCCTTTTCTCAAGCGCCGGTTCACCCCCACCCGCGTGGGGACGATGTGCCCAGTTCACATTTTCCCAGGTAACCGGAAGCGGTTCACCCCCACCCGCGTGGGGACGATTAGAGTGATTGTCCTCTCTGCTGGTAGAACTGCGGTTCACCCCCACCCGCGTGGGGACGATGCTTGAGAGCTTAGTTGCAGGAGGATACTTCTCGGTTCACCCCCACCCGCGTGGGGACGATTTTCGGTCCCGGGGAGTATGCCCTGCAACCCGCCGGTTCACCCCCACCCGCGTGGGGACGATTCTATAAGCTTAAATTCTGACCCATGCAAAAACGGTTCACCCCCACCCGCGTGGGGACGATCAATTGGAGTACAAGATGGTTAACCTTAAATACGGTTCACCCCCACCCGCGTGGGGACGATTTGTCGATCTTGTAGCCAGAGATGTTCCCTGCGCCCGGTTCACCCCCACCCGCGTGGGGACGATGACATACCATCCCCCAAAAACCCTTTCACCAACGGTTCACCCCCACCCGCGTGGGGACGATTCAATAATCTCGGCCTCGATCTCGTATCCCCGCGGTTCACCCCCACCCGCGTGGGGACGATAGCCCACGCCTGCAGAACGTCGGCGCTTAGTGCGGTTCACCCCCACCCGCGTGGGGACGATTGCTCTGTTCCTTTCCCTGAATGACCCGATAACCGGTTCACCCCCACCCGCGTGGGGACGATGGCAGCACAACAACTGCTTTCCCTTCTCCAGTCGGTTCACCCCCACCCGCGTGGGGACGATAAAGGAGGTGGCAAAAAGTAAATGGCTGAAGAGCGGTTCACCCCCACCCGCGTGGGGACGATGCCCAGTTTCCACTTAGGGGGGAGCAATACTCCGGTTCACCCCCACCCGCGTGGGGACGATAGTAAAAAAATTACTGGTTTTTCGCCATTCTGATTAAAAACAACCCCTCTATGTCTATGACCTCTCTTGTGCAATTTCCATAACTTCTGATCGCAAAACCTTGTTCGTTGTTTGTGCTATAGATTAGGGTACATCCGCCTTCTTTAGATCTGTCACATACCTTTTCCCAAAGCTTCTCTCTGACCATAGCAGAAATCGTGCCAACGAAGACACCTGCTTTAGGCTCAAGCATCCATCTGGATAATTTGCCCCGTAACGAAACCGGTACATTTTCAAGGATCATAACGACCATATTGGCCTACAATCAAAAGTTCTATCCGTAATTCAATCCTCCCTCAACTTCGCCCGCAGGGTCCCAAAAGCCACCGGGCTTTGCGCCATCTTCATCGAATTCTTCGTCTTCAACAGATTTTGAGAGATCAATGCCAACATCGAGAGCCTTTTCAATATCATCCGCGATTCGTTCGAGCAATTTCGCCTCTTTGAAAGTGTTTCTACAGGCCACTCTGACCTCTTTCTCGAAATTCCCCCCCGGTATAGCTGCAGCACGAAAAGCGGCGGGAATGGTTATATCCACTTTATAAAGATCGGCGATATCATAGACGAAAGAAAGTAGTTTCCCCGTATGAATGAATCCCAGCCCTGGAGAATACCCCAGTGAGACAATTGCTGCATGGCAAATGCCATAGAGACAGGCATTTGCCGCAGATAATGCGCGATTTACTGGGTCTGAGCTATTCCAGTCGTCCCTTTTATAAGCACGCCCTTTCCAAGGGATGCCTGTTTCTCTGCTGGCCTTAGTATAAGTCTCGCGCACGCGAATACCCTCTTTGCCCCGTATCTGCTGGAGAGTTATATCTTCCGGCAGAACTTCGGTAAAACGCATGCAGTATAAGCGCTTCACGACTTTCAGGCGAAGTTCGGAATCTGAACAAAGCCTTGCTTGTTTTAAAAGGCGCTCCGCACTTCTTGTTTCACCCATTCCCTGAGCATGAAATCGAGTCCCTTCCTCTCCACACCAAATAACCAGGCACCCGTTCTCAGCCAAAGCTCGAATTGCAGCGTGCGTGATGCTTGTTCCCGGGCCGATCATCAACAAAGCGAGAGAAGCGCACGGTACCGGCACCTTGCCTTCTGCGTCATGGAAGGAGATAGACTTTGCATCCTGGTCTATCTTACAGTGCTCGACATACAAATAGCTCAAGCCGTCACGGAGCTTTGGAAGTTCGTGTAGATCTCTCATTGGTTTTATCTCGGTGGCGCAAGGCTCAGAAGTCCGAATCCATAAGCCTTACCGCTTCCGATCCCTCCAGCAAGCGTTGTTAGAAACTGTTCCATGTTTGTTATGCGAAGGCGCCCTTGATATAAAACCCCTTTAAAGACAAGGAAATCTTCTCTTGCGTCTTCTTTTTCGGCAGTTATCCTCCGATGTCGACCCGTGATTTTATCCGAGGGCCTGACATCCATATCGGGAAGAGTTGGCTCCTTTTGAAGCGCCAATATCTCGAATCCACCTCTTACAGCCTTTCTTTTCAGCCACTCTATTTGATCCTCTGATTTTGTCAGGAAGATCCTCCTGCCATTGTTCTTTTTCCCAGCCTGGCGTTCAGATTTTAAACTGTTTCCGACCTTGCGAGTCGGGTTGGCTCTGAGAGCGAAGCTCAGGACTTGCCCCTCTTTCATTTGTGCATATTTCTCTGCAATAGGCTTACAGGCCGGATTTTCTTTCACTGTTTCCGTAAGATAGCCGATAGGCAAGGAAGACCAGTCCGGTTGTTTTTCAGATTGGACATAAATCACTATTTCCCCGCTTTTCCTCAGAGACTCGACCCGGTAAAGAAGCCCGAATTCTTCCCGGGCCTTGCCTTGGGTGCCTTTTAAATCCGGGAAAGTCTTCATGAGGGTCCGGTGCATCTCATGGCAGTCAGCAAGGTCCCGCCGGACATCACGACTCCGCAGGTTTAGAATCAAGCGCGAGAGGTACATTCCAATTCCTCCTTCACCCCTGGAAAATCAACCCAGTCAACCACAACCCTCCGAAAGTCATACATTCTGGCAGGATTGACTCTGAGACAATCTGCGCGAAGGGCATTCCCATTTTTGTCTTCTCTGATGTACATAAGTTTTGAAGGAAATTCCTTTGTGGCTCCTTTTCCCTGCCAATCCCACAGGTGCTTTTCCAAGGCTTCTTGCAAGGAATCATAGTCAGCGATCAAACTTTCAAGAACGGGTCTTGAAGGAGGGCAACTTTTCCGGCCCAAATAGATTGGCCAGCAGGGTGCTTTGAGTGCATCAGAGCACTCTGCTAAAACTTCGTTCGGCCCTTCAAGAATGGCAAGGAATGCGGCGTCCTGAAGATAAGTACGGTGAGAGACTATTGTGGCAGGTTCATCCTTGCCATTGGCACAAGGCAGAATTCCCGTGATGGTATGAAAATCAACAAGTGGCCTGCCTGGGTGTTCAACCCTTATTCCAAGGAGCAGTTTTCTCTCTAGAACTTCAAGGCGCGGGTCATACATCGGATAACCCAATGCACAGCCCAGGAGGCCAACTATTGCAGATTTTGACGGCTCTTCGCCGGAATCCCTGACATCCCAGCGAGCCCGAAGTCCCCATGACTGAAGCGGTCCTTCAAGGCGCAGAAAAAGCAACGATTTTCCTGTCATGCAATTCACTCCTTCGACAATACTTTTTTTAGTTCATCAAGGAGATCTTTCAGAGTTGTGCACTCTTCGGGCTCATCCAGGGTTGTGCTTTTTTCTATTTCAGTGAGATTTTTAAAATTGACTTTACTGGTTGTAAACCAGAGGCGCTTTCTGCTTTCCAGGGAGAATTTCTTGGTGAGACTCTTCACATGGCCGACAAATTTTTGCAAGCTATCCTCCATAAGATCCGTTTCCCCGTGAGTTTGAGCTGGCTTAATGAATGCATTGGCATAACTGACTGGTATTTTTTTCTCTCGCACTTCTACTAGAATTGCATCCGGGAGCTGATGGGCGGCGAATGAATTCTGCTTGCCGGAAGGAGAAGTGAAGACGGCAGAGTTCAAGAATGCCTCAACGGTCAAGGCGGCAACACGGTGAGCCTCTGCAATTTTCCAATTGTGCTGTTCTTTTTCTTCTTTAGATGCCTTTTGGGGGGGTTCTGAGCCTGCCAGATTTTTCACCAGTCCATCATAATCCAACGTGAAATATTTGTAGTAACAGGCCGAGTTGAATTCGACATCCCCGATCATGCCAGCACCGGCTATCTCCTCGCTTTCATTCAAATCATCAACTGCGGTAAAATAATCGAATTCGTGTTCCATTTTGTTTGTTGAAATTGCATGTGCAACTTGTATGGATGCTTGGACATTCGGAAAGGCTTCGCTGGTTGTCATTCTTCCAAAAAGAGCTACGTCAACTGTCATGGGGTTAAAGGCTTTTGATAAATGCTTTATAAGCCAAAGAACTTTCATTTTCGCTTTTTTATTCTCAGTTTTATTGAGTTTTGCATCGGGGTCCAACAATGCTATAGCTAGTTTGAAATCATCTGCATTCTCTTTGAAAGCGCTCTTTATTTGACGAGCGAGCCCTTCAATTTCCCCATTAGTAAGAAAAACAATTTGTGTTATTGCAGGTAGTTGGTCGTTTTCTTTTGTTTGCTCTATAGAATTAGTGACGACCTTTTGGGGTTCTGTTGCGCCACTTCCTGTTTCGTCAGTCTCTTTTTTAGAAACTTTCTTGGTAATATTTGGTAGAGCACGACTGATTTGCTCCAACAGAGCTTTTGGAATATTGTCTGGTTCATTATTAAGCACTTTCATTACTTCTGAGGGGAACTGCCTCGTTCTCAGGCCTAAATAATCCTTAATGTTTTCATCAGAAGAAAAGCTCTCTGACTTCCTTATGCTTCTTTTCAGGCATTGGCTCGATATGCGGGAACGTCGTACACCGCCAAAGATACAATCTTTGGGACTTCCGGTGTCATCCCGGTTGAGGTTTGAGGGGGCATGATTTTGGAGCATGTGGATCTCAATCAACATTTTTTTCTTCCTCCTTGATTTCTGAAGTATTTATTTCTTCCAGGTTTTGATGGCCAAAATATGAGCGAGCCCATCTCTTTCTGGCTTTCTTATCAGAATGCATCCACCAGAGTAGATCATTGAGAAGAGCCGGCCAATCCACCCCCACATGATGACCTGCTGCCAGTTTCACGCACTGGCGCAGGCGGTAAGCAATTTCACCTCCCCCATTAAGTGAGTGCTCGACCCAGTCGAAATCACTGTCAAGCAGGATAGCCATGCGGCGATCCAGGCTGTTGGGGCTGTTGGATTGTGTGAACTGTTTCACCTTCCGCATGGTTGTTCCAAAATCGCCAGAATGCGGAACTTCGTTATATCCGAATAACGTTGCTACCAGAAAAAAAATCTCTTCATACCGCCCTCCGGCAATTCCATGCGGCACAATCCTGTAGAAGAGCCCAAGGGCATTTCGCGACCGGGCAAGCGTATTCCCAGCATTTCTCCTAAGAACGGCCTTGTCTCCTCGTGATAAAACTTTTAATGAATTGATGAAGTCAGAAATATTACCAGGTATGGCTCTCTCTGTCGTTTTATCGGGTCGCACTTCATGCACGTTTCTTTCCCCCTTTCTTATATATTTTTTCCTTTTTTTCTTCCGGAGGTTGCAGAATGTTATACAATGAGCGCTTTAAACCGTCTCTCGCCTCAACCTGACGTCGAATACTTTCGGCATCTGCGTCGAGGAATTGGCTCGCATCTTCAAAGACTTTGTTGGCCACCTCCTTCAAAAAAATTTTCCACAACTCTAAGAGTTTCGAAACTGCATCTATTTCGTTGTCATTTTGGTCAGATAGTTTTGGCAGATAGGTGTTATCGAAACGCACTTGTAGCCGAGACCAATAATTCCGCTGAGCGCCAATGACAAGAGAATCCAAAGCTTTCTTATTCCCACCGCCTCCCCTGGGATATAACTTTTTCAATGCCTGTTTCAGCAACCAAGATGCTTTTTCTGCTACATCCAAAGCCCTTTGAATCTGTTGCCCCGCATTCGCTTTTTCAACGATCTTCGCCGGAAATAGCAGTTTTTCAAACTGCCATTCAAAAACCTTCATTTTTTTTGCCCGAATCCCATAAACTTCTATTTCCAGAGGAAAATCCCCAGGGATAATGGCCTCCTTTTTCATTTCAAGAAATTGATCCACAATTACTGGCCTTGAATAACATATTTTCCCATTTTCTCCTACGTAATCTTCTTTCTTAAGAAGCGCTAAAGGACCAATATCGCGCCATAAATCTCGATCTTCCCTTGCTCGAAGAGGTTGTTTCCCCTTATCATTTGTTATGTAGGCTGTGCAGGGGTCAGTCCAACCGCCAACATATTTATGCCCAAAAGTGAAAACCATTTTGCGGACAAGAATCGGAAATGTTTTTCCGGTATAAGTACAAACCCCGCCTTCCCCGGGAACGAACATTATTTGTCTTGGACGCCATGTATAACCTTCTAAAAGAGAAGAACAGCGAATTTCTTTTTTGCAACCACCTGCTTTTTAGAGCGCCAAGCAGGTGGCTCTTCAAAATCTAAACCAGGAATGGGTATTGCACAACAATTCAGGATAATTGTTTTAAATAGATTCTTCCCTTTGACCAGAACATACCAGGGTGGGTTCCCGTTAACACTTGGCGACGAACCCTGCCCCCCTTCTGTCATAAAGGGAGCTATGGTTGTGAGGCCTCTTGCACAGACGGCTGGAGAAAAGGCTTGCTCTTCTGCCTTGAAATGATGAAAATGAGTCGCAAAAGTTCCTGAAGGAAGGTGCTGAAATAAATCTGCTACCGATTTTGTAGCCATGCCTTCAGCTTGCTTAGAAGATATCTGCAGAAAAGGATAAAGCGGATGGAATAAATCAAACCTGTCTCGGGCCTCATGGTTAATATAGTTTTCTATGATTGTCTTTTCGAATTGCCCTTCCTCAATGAGTTCTGCAACTTGTTCCAACTCTTTGATTCCATAGGCATCCATAATAAATGCTATGAGAAACCGGTACAGGCCGAATTGTACAGGCGGTGCCGGGTCCACAATATTCTCAAGCTCATGCGCCCGGAGTAAAACTTCCAGAATCCCCACCTCTTTGACGGTGTCATCGAAGTTTGAAACAGGTATCCACGGCTCAACAAGAAGATCGAACGTTGCCATCTTCATTTCCCTTCTTTCGCGAATCGAATCAAACCTAGCTTTTCGTCGTCTCGAATGACAAATTTCTTGCCATTTTTGTCGCTGCCCTCATATTCTGTCCCCTTTAATCTTAAAACTGTAGTTCCCCTCAACCACGAAGGTGCTTCCTCCAATACCGGCTGTTCAAGGTTTGCCAGCCACCATCTAGGAATATTTGCTGTCTTCATGAAAATTTGCTTTTTCAGATGTAACGCCGGTGGATCTTTCACCTTCATTTCCGATACAAAGTCATCTTCTTCAAGAACTAGGATTTGCTTTGTTTCGTCTCCAAGCCTGGTTTTTGCATAGAAATACGACGAAGAGCCTTCATCACTTTCATCATAGGGCGATCCAGGCACCCTTGCAATCTCGAATGCCTTACTCTTGGGCATAGGAATAAGGTATTTTTTAGCTTGATCCTCTTCGTTTTCAGTCTCTTCCTTCATTTTTTCCAGAGATTGTATAAAGTCGGGCTCATCGGAAACTGTTGTATCCATAGGAATTGACGGCGGGTCATCATAGACTTTTTCGATGAGTTCGCGAATATCTGTCGGCAACTCAAGATGGTTAATTTTTTCAAGGACCGCCATAGTTTTCAAAAGTATGAATCGTGAATAAATCTTCTCAACGGAACCAAAACTCGGTCGTTCGTTTTCTTCTGGCATGAATAGATGGAAACGAGCTTCATTCCCCGTGGGTCTTTGAGGGCGTTTGTGGCGATGGAGACGCCCAGTCCTCTGTAAGAGGAGATCAATCGGGGCTATTTCTGAAAACATTTCGTCGAAATCGAGATCCAGGCTTTGTTCCACGACTTGTGTAGCCACAATGATAGCTTTCTTTGGGCGCTCTGTTCGATCTGGATGCCCCTCTGGAAGCAGACTTCTCTTGTCAAACCACTCCAATGCTTGATTCTCGATCTCCTGACGGCGTTCAGCCCGGAAACGGGCGTGAAAAAGAAGTAGCTCAAAATCGTTCTCTTGAGTTTTTTCAAGGGTAGCCTGAATCTTCTTAAAAATCTCCTGTGCGGAATTGACCGTATTCGCTATGACGCAAAAACAGCCTCCATTCTTGATCCGCGAAGCAACCAATCTGGCAATCTCCTCTGATTTTCCCAAAAGACCATGATGTTTCATGACACTTACAGTGCTCTGCATCGCACTGCCTTCTACTGGGAACTCTTGTGTCTCTCCCTTATGGCTCAATATTGTCATAAGCGGGTAGGCATTTTTCTTCTCCGACGCTTCTGGGGCTGCTTCTTTCTTGGAATAAGCCGTCAATAACGCTCTTCTTCTTTTTTTGGGTAGTGTAGCCGAAAGCATGATAACTGGAATTTTCATAGTACCAGCCCATTTTAATAGCAAGACAAGTATTTTGGACATATATGCATCGTAGGCATGGACTTCATCAATAACCAGCACTTTCCCGGCCAAGCCAAAAAGCCTTAAAAATCCATGCTTGACATGAAGTACGCTCATTAGAGCTTGATCTATGGTGCCAACGCCAAGAGACGCCAGAAGGCTGCGCTTCTTTGGCTGAAACCATTCCAATGCAAGAGCAGGTTCTTCTTCAGATGAACCATCCAAAGTCGGGCATGTATTTGGCGTTTCATCGTCAAGCAGCCATGACATACCATGAACTAACTTTACTCCTCGAAGAGCTTTTCTATCATGGTGTTCCAGAAATTTTTTAAAACGGCTATACATCTGATTGCTGGTGGCAGCCGTTGGCAGGGCAATGTAAATTCCGGCTTTGCCTGTCTGCGCGAGCCACCTGCTGGCGATATAGATCGCCGCCTCGGTTTTCCCCTCACCCATCGGAGCCTCAATAATTACAAGACCCGGAGGTAGTTTCCCCTGGAATAAAAGTTCTTCGCAGCTTTTTTGAAGCGGCCTCGGTGCCTCTAGCTCTGGCCAGAACTCTTTGAAGCCGCTTTTCTGCATCCAAGGAATACTTGAATCAAGACCCAATTTTTTTACAGCCTCTACGGCGCGCCTTTTGCTCTTTTCTGCATACGAAACAGGATCTTCTTTACCTGTCTCCATGAGAAACAACTCGCTGTTCGAAGCGATCCAGTCACTTAAGACCAAGAGCCCTGAAAGCAAGATTCCGACAATACTATGATCTTCAAATTGAGGGCTCCAAGCCTCTGGGACAAAAACTTTCCGCATCTGAATTTCTAGATTTTCCCGAAGTGGCCCCCATTGTGTTTTTATTTGATCTGTTTCATTTGCCGGGTCATCCACGCCAAAATTCCCGTGATGGCCGCGAATTGCTTGAGAAACCGTAACAGCTTCTTTTCTTTCCCATCCCATTGAGGATCGAAAAAAATCTAATAGCCAAAAGGCACTCATCGCCTCATGACGAAATCCTGGATATTGCATGACACAGCGCAGTCCCATTCCCTCAATGGGTTTGATCAATTCCGACGGTCCTTTTGCCTGGAAATCAATATGGCATTTCCCTATATCATGCATGGCAACGAGATAGGCCAACCACGCCGGAGCGATATCCACCGGACACTCGGCCGCCTCAGAAAATTGCTTGATGGTGCTTTGAAAAGCTGTTGTTTTCAAAAGCGCCAGCGAGACCATCCCGGCATCTATCATATGGGCGTAAAGAGGGTGAAAGGGCTCAGATTTTGCCCAAAGTTTTTTCATGACCTCCGGATACGTTAAATTCATCACCGTATCATTCTACCACACCCACTATGACAAAGACTGTCACTCTGAATTACCGGAATAAATTTTTTTCAATTTTTCGACTTCTTCGCGAAGTTCTTCGCGGAGCCAGGCTGGGGAGAGAACTTCGGCGTGGGAGCCATGTGAGAGGATCCAGGCTTTGACCTCGTAGCGGCTGGAGGTTGTAAAGTGCAGGATAAGGGAGCCGTCCGGGAGTTCTTCCCGG
>JAZDOK010000002.1:0-4535 GCA_043798715.1 bacterium | reverse complement strand
GCGGCACGGCTGCTACGGGCGTGACATTTGTAAGCCCAGGGCAGATCATGGCGACCACCCCCGCTCATGCCGCGGGGCAGGTCAATGTAGTGGTGACCAATCCCGACGGCCAGGCGGCGACGGCGACCGGCGCCTTCACCTTCGATTCGGCTCCGTCAGTAAGTCTGCCTCTTGTTCCCGCCAATGGCCCTGCAAGCGGCGGGACGGTGGTGACGCTCAACGGCGCCAACTTTGTGAGCGGATGCACGGTAACGTTTGGGGGCATGGAAGCGACGGCCGTGACGTTTGTAAGCTCAAGCCGGATCAGGGCGACGGCTCCTTTCCACGCATCAGGCCCGGTTGATGTGGTGGTGACAAATCCCGACGGGCAGGCGGCGACGGCGACCAATGCTTTCGCCTTCGATCCACCTCCTGCCGTTACCGGGATTACCCCAACAGAAGGCACCAACAACGCATCTCTTGATGTGACCGTCAGCGGTACTTGCTTCCAGACGGGCGGTACAGCCGTGGTGAAACTTAAGAGGAGCGGTCAGCCGGACATTGCGGCCAGCAGTGTTACGGTGTCGGATGCGACCCAGTTGGCCTGCACCTTCAATTTGAATGGCGCAGAGGCTGGTCTCTGGGACATTGAGGTTAAGAACCCGGATGAACAATATGGAACTTTGGTAAATGGATTTACAATAGTGATTCCGATGGTCTCCATTACATTTAAGGCTGCAACCGCCAATACCACCAGTCATACAGATATGGATGCCGGGAATTCAGTGACCGTGACCTACAAAAACCAGGGTGCGGACCAATCGGCCCGGGTTTGGGACGGGCACGATGTGACGGTGGATGTGGACCTGGGGAGCACGTATACATTCGGCCTGGGTTCGAGCGGCTCTGACAATCTTCATCGCTGGTGGAGCCAGGAGGCATTAATTGGCACCGCCTCTGCGTCGGGCACAGTGAATATGAATTATTACGAACAGTACAAGAAGGTGTTCACGGTTACGACTGAAGCACCCGGAAATCCCATGGATGTTGAAAATTTTATCGCCTTGACGACGACACAATTTAACGGCGAGATCCCGATTCATCTTTATGATTTCGACGGTCTGGGCGGCCGTTCTGCCGAATGGCTGGATGCCGGATCCAGCTACACTTTTTCCCAGGAATCCTCTGATTCGGACGGAACAGCGCAGAGGTGGATGTCTGAAGCCCTCAAGATCGGCGACGTAAATGGTAACGAAGCCGAAACCAGTGTGTATTACCATCAATACAAGCCAACAATTACCCTGGGGGGGACAAGTGCCTCCGGTACAGTGAGTACGGAATCGCACGTGAAGTTTGGAGCGGACCACGTTGAAAGCGGCCAGTTAAACAATTGGAGCGACTGGGCCGATAAGGGAAGCATTCTTACCTTCTCATCAGTAACCACGGAGGGTAAAGAAACAGAAAGTGAGCGTAGTTGGCAATTAACTTCAGCTTTCAGTAAAACTATTCTTTATGAGATTCCCGCAACTCCCACTCCATCTCCTACGACACCGCCTCCAACCCCCACCCCGACGCCCACCAATACACCTGAGCCCACCCCGACTTTGACGCCGGAACCCACTTCCTCCCCTACACCTACTTCGGAGCCAACCACGCCGCCTCCAACTCCCACTCCAACACCGGTGCCAACACCGGTACCTACGCCTGTGCCAACTCCGGTGCCAACACCGGTGCCAACGTCTGTACCAACACCGGTGCCTACGCCGGTGCCAACACCGGTGCCAACGTCTGTACCAACACCGGTGCCAACGCCGGTGCCAACGCCGGTGCCAACGCCGGTGCCAACGCCGGTATCTACGCCGGTGCCAACACCCTCGCCTACCCGGACGCCGACGCCCAGTCCTGCGCCCACGCCTGCAGTTACGCCGAGCCCGACGCCGGGCCCGAGCGTGAATGTCTGGCCGGGGGATCTTGACAATGACGGAACAGTTGACGCCTACGATGTAATGAAGATAGGGGCCTATTGGAATCGTTCAGGCACGCCAAGGTCAAATGCTTCATCTATCTGGTATGCCCAGCCCTGTTCAGCCGGCTGGGAGCCTCTCGAGGCCGTGTTCGCTGATACCGATGGAAGCGGCCGCATAGACGAATCCGATGCCCTGATGGTTGAATATAATTACGGGAAAACTCATTAGGCAGCAGTGATTCGTAGATAATCAGAAATCCATGAATGCCCGGAAAGATCACGCCGCAGGATAAAAGGGGAAATTATGCTCAGGCGACGAGGTCGAGGGTGTGGGGAGAAAATGCGGAAGAGGCCTCTTCCAGATTTTTCATCATGGATTCAGCCTTTTTGAAATCATAACCGGAAGACTTCGCCCCATCCTTCCCCCACAGAACCTTTGCCCGGGAGACGGTCACGTCCGGTTTCATTATCCCCAGGAAATCCCTGAGCTCCTGGCGGGAACGAAGGGGGGTATCTTTCTCGTTCTGGCGGTATTCCACCTCGAGCATCCTGGCGAGATGCGAGAGGGGAGATGAAGAGGAAGCACTGGACTTGGATTTCTGCTTTCTGTAGGCATCATCAATCCTGGCCACCAGGCCGGGAGAGACTCTGACGAATGCCTCTTCTGCAATAAGGGGCTGGGACTCGGGGCCCTCGGTGCGAGGGGAGGTTTTTTTAAAGGAAGCCCCTTTTTCTTCAGGATACTCTTCGGTCTTGAAAAGAGGGAGGAGGAAGTCTTCCTTATGGGTGTTCTTGAGAGGGTTCAGGCTCTGCGGAAGGCCGACAAAGGCCGATTTAGTCGCCAAGGCGTTTCCCAGCAGCGCCATATCCATCCCGATCCACCTCCTCTCATACACTCTATCACGACGCAGGGAAGAAAAGTAAAGGGCGATACTATCAGGGAAGAAAAAAATCTGCAAGGTTAAATTTTTGTTAACTGTTCCTGGAGGTCGGAAACCGGCAGTCTTTGTGGGGCGGATGTAATTATGACGGGGTGTTCCCGGCTTCCTTTGTGGATGGTTTTGTCCCACTCGACGCGGTTGACGTTCTTAAGGCAGCGAAAGAGGGCTCCGGAGACCGCGGCCACCCAGATGAGGTTATAGAACCAGTAGTAGAGGACACGCGCCTGCATCGCCCAGAAGGCGTCTCGGGATTCATTGCGAATTGCCAGCCACATGGAGCCAAAGAGAAGCAGGGAGATGCCGATCATGATGAGAGGGTGGATTTCTGAATAAAAATCAGTGACCCCGAGGAAAGCGCCGACTCCAAATATGTACCCCACCAGAATCCAGAGGGGGAGGATGACGCGCACCAGCGATAGAAGGCCGTCCGTCTTCTGAACAAGGCTCACCCGGCTCAGAAGAAGCGGGAGGGTGTAGTCAAAGAAACATTTGAGAAATCCCTCGGCCCAGCGGATTCGCTGGCGCAGGAGGAACCAGAGGTTTTCGACTCCCTCCTGCCAGAGGACGGCGTCCGGGGCGTACCGGACTTTCCAGCCCTTCAAAAGGAAGCGCATGGTCAGGTCAAAGTCTTCCGTGGTGGAGAAGATATTCCAGCCTCCGACCGCTTCGAGGGCCGTTTTCTTGGTCAACTGGCCATTCCCTCCCAGGGCGGTAACGCCTCCGATGATATCCTTTGTGATCTGTGAGAGATGGTTGAAGATGGAAAATTCATCGCTCTGGATGGCGGCCAGGCGGGATCCCGCGGCGTTATAGATCTGCACCCGTCCCTGAACGCCGCCGACTTTCGGGTCATAGAGATAAGCAACGGCGTTTTTGAGAAAATCCGGATGCACCCGGCTATCGGCGTCAAAGACGGCGATGACTTCACCGGTGGCGTGAGAAATTCCCTCATTAAGGACATCTGATTTCCCATTCCCGGCTCGCGGAGGCTCTCTCCGAACAACACGCAGGTTGTCAATTTCCTTTTCCAGAGAGCACAGAATGGCGCAGGTGTTATCGGTGGAGTTATCATCGAGGACAATAATCTCAAAATGAGGACGGTTATTCTTGCGGTATTTCAGCGCGCATAAGGAACGGACGGTGGCCTCGATTACGCACTCCTCGTTCCTGGCTGGTATGAGAATGCTGACGAAGGGCCGGTAGAAGTAGTTTTTCATGATGCGCCGGTGGCTGAAAAAAATGGCCCCCAGCACGAGGAAAACTCCGTAGAGGGTGAAAAAAATCATGGCTCCCTGGCAAAAGTCAACGTTGTGCTGACAGAAGCCATAGACCAGGCTTCCCGCCAGAAAGACAATAACTGCCGCCAGTCCGATGGTCCAGTTTCGCATGAAATTAAGCTATGCTATGCATAATTGAAATAAAAAACACTTGAATCAGTTCCTATCTGCAGAGCATCTTCCCGGTTATAGGACTGATTAGTTTTCCGAATCTTTTCTTGAACTCAGTCGGCCTCATTCCGGCGGTGTGAGCCATTTTTGCAAGAGATTCCCCCTCGAAGTCTTCTTCCTTGAGGCGGCTCATATACTGGTAGGCGACAATATAGGTCTGGCTTTTCACCGATACGAGCCTTGGGGGAATGATCCCGGTTT
>JAZDOK010000102.1:0-14911 GCA_043798715.1 bacterium | reverse complement strand
AGTCCATCATGAAAAAGACGTTCTTCCCCTGATCTCTGAAATATTCGGCAATCGCCGTGCCCACATAGGCCCCTTTCATCCGGACGAGGGCCGGTTGATCGGAGGTGGCCACGACCACCACCGAGCGCTTCAGGCCCTCCTCACCCAGGTCCTTCTCGATGAAATCCCGAAGCTCCCGGCCGCGCTCCCCTACCAGGGCCAGCACGTTCACGTCGGCATCGGTGTAGCGGGCTATCATGCCCATCAGGGTTGACTTGCCTACGCCGGAACCGGCGAAGATCCCCAGACGCTGCCCCTTCCCGAAGGTCAGCAGGCCGTCCAAGACCCGGACCCCGGTTGAGAGCGGCTCGGTTATTCTGGGCTTGGTGATGGGGTTGGGCGGGGTGTTGTAGAGAGGGTACTCCGCGAGCACCTCATAGGGACCTTTATTGTCTATGGGCTCCCCGAGACCGTTTAAGACCCTTCCGAGCAGTCCCGGACCCACGGGCACGCTGAGGGGCTTCCCCGCCGAACGGACCTCGCATCCGGGACCGATCCCGCTCATGTCTCCTATAGGCATCAGGAGCACCTTGTTATTCTTGAAGCCGACCACTTCGGCCCGGATGGGCTCGCCGCCGCTCCGGGAATAGATATGACAGAGGTCGCCCACCCTTACTTCCGGCCCCTCGGATTCTATGGTCAGGCCGATCACCTGCGTCACCTTGCCGTGGGTCTTGATGAGCTCCACGGAGGAGAGGGCGTCGTAGTAACGCTCCATGTCAAGCTTTCTCTGTTGACTGCTGTCCGTCAGAGTCACTTTTCTCAACGCCTTTAAACGCAATTTCCAGCGCCGCCAATTGGGTGCTGATCCTGGCATCCACGTTGCCCAGGTTGGTCTCTATGATGCACCCTCCCCGCTCGACCCTCGGATCGGGAGCGATATCCATTGTCTTGACGCCGTCCACCAGACGGGTGTAGGTGTCTTTGTGGGCCTTGACCTTTTCGTAATCTTCCTGGTTTACCCGGATGGTGACCTGTTCCCGATCCCGGATCCTCTTGAGCGCCGCCTGAATTATGCCCAGGACCGTCTCGGGATTGGTCTTGACCTCCACACCCAGGATTCTTTCCGCAATCTTAATCGCCAGGCGGGCGATCTCCGGCTCCGAATTGGCCAGGATCCGCTCCTGATGGTTTACCGCCTCCTGGAGAACTTTCCTGGCCTCCTGAATGAGAGAGGCCACTTCCTCGTAAGCAGCCCTGAAACCCTCTTCCTTTCCCTGCGAGAACCCGTCCCGGGCCGCCTGCTTCTGGACTGACTGGCAATAGAGGCGCGACTCATCGAGAAGTTTCCTGGCCTCGGACTGCGCATGCTGGAGAAGTTGAGCGGCCTTCGTTTCAGCCTCGCGTACGATGACGTCATCCAGCTTGAGAGACGGAGGTTGGGCTGAATTTTCCTCCCCCGCCGGGGCGGCACTCTGGGAGTCCGCCTCCTGAGACGAAGTCTTCCGAAGGAGTTCCGCTCCGGGAGTGACATCCGCCTCTTCCACTTTCTTTATGGCCGGTTTTGGCGGCGCTTCCTTCTCTTTGTGGGGAATCAGCACGAAATTTCCCTTTTTTTCCTCCACTGCTCCCTCCCGCTCGGAAGAAGCTTCGGAAGAGCGGTCCGATCCCTGATCTTCCCTTTTAAGAATGGAAGTTTTCCGGGAGAGGCTTTCGCCGCCCACCTGCAAACCGCTGTACTTTGAGGCCTTGATGAGTCCCATCTTCCTCAGCCTTCCACTCTACCTGAACTTGATCTTCCCCAGCGTGACCAGACCGCGCAGAATATTGCGTATCTGCTGCTGGGCCGCCTTGATTTCCTTCCAGTCGACGACCCCCATCGTCTCAACGTCCTCCCTGAGCGCCCTGGCCGCGTCGGGAGCCATGCAGCCATAGATCCGGGAGGCCAGTTCCTTGGTCGCCCCCTTCAGGGCTAAAACGAGGTCCCGGATGTCGGTAAGCCGCAACACCTGCTGAAGCGAGCCCTCATCTATGCGCATCAAATCTTCGAACTCGCAGAGCTTGTTCTTGATATCGTTGGCCAGGTTGGGGCTCCTGGATGTCAGGCCCGAGATGATTTTTTCTTCGGTCGAGCGGTCGGACTGGCTCAGGATCTCCACCAGGGCATCCTTGCCGTCCGCCTGGGGATAATCACCCTCGACCAGGGAGAAGAGCCTGTTTTCTAATATTTTTTCAACGTCCTGCAAAATGTCGGGAGAGACATTTTCTATTTCCGCCAATCTCCTGGCCACCTCAGTCTGGAGGCTGGGCGGAAGTTCCTGAAGAACCGCCGATGCCTGCTGAGCCTGCAGGTGCGAAAGAACTAGAGCGATGGTCTGCGGGTGTTCCTTTCGAACAATGCTCAGAAGCTGGTGAGGATCCACCCGGCGAAGAAAATTAAGGGGCTTCTGACGGGGGGCCATCTGCGAAGTCTCCGAGGAGACTCCCGACGACATCCCCCGCTCAACCACCTGACTTGCAAAACTCGAAACGTTAATCCCGAGGGCCGAAAAATCGGTCGTATGCAGGAACTCTTCTATGACGGCTGCCCGTATCTCGGGAGAGATATTGGGCAGCTTGGATATCTCCAAGCTAAGCGCCTGGACTTCCTCTGGTTTAAACTCCCGGAATACCTGGGCTGAAACTTCCGGCGGCAGAGACACCAAGAGGATTGCGGCCTTCTGCCGGGCTGTCAGGTTTACGGAAGCAATCAGAGGTCACCTCTCTTTATCTGCCAACCAGGTGCTTTTTAAAAGCTCAGCGACTTTCGTAGGTTTTTCCTTCGCCAGTTTCTCCAGCTGTTCGGTCGTGTTCACCTTGGTCATCTGCGGAGCCGAAGCCGTATGCCCCATTTTGTCGCTCAGCAGGTCGGAGATATCGCTAACCGTGGTAGAGGGACTGGAGGAGAGGATAAGACTGGACTTCTCCACCTGCACCCGGCGCTGTTTCAGGAAGAAGAGGGTGGCCACGATCAGGAGGGCGGCCATCGGCAGAAGAGCCATATATAGAAGGTACTGCTGGCTGTTCGTCCCCTGGCGGCGGGAGGTATGAGCATACGGCGCCCCGCCGCTCATCTCGGCCGCTATGCCTTCAAAGACGCTCCGGCTGAAGGGCATGCTGGCCACGTTGACCACGTCGCCCCTTGAGGCATCGTAGCCGATGGCGCCCTGAACCAAGCTCTTGATATTGCCGATCTGGTCGGGCTTCAGGTTGTCCACCGCCACGCTGGCGGTGATTCTGCTCACGGTGGGATTGTTGCTGACCACCCGGCGGCTCACCTCGTTGACCTTGAAATTGCGGGTGACATCCTTGTGATTATAGTTCACCTTGCCCGAGCCGCTCCCGCCTGAGGGAATCCCCATCTGGACGGTGCCGGATTCGTCGGCGTTGGTGGTATAACGCTCCGAGTTTATCTTCTCTCCGGCGACGACCACGCCGCTCGGATTGGTGATAGAGCCGTAGGTCTTGGAGGTGGTTTCGCTCTGGCTGAAGTCGAGGGTGGCGCTTACGCTCACCTGCGCCTTGTTGGGGCCGAGGACGTCATCCAGCATTTTCTGGACCTTGTCCTGGAGGCTCTTCTCGAAGGCCACCTGTTTTTCAATAGCTCTGGTGGGGAGGTTGGCGGTCAGGCCGCCGGCACCCTCCTCGTCGGCTATGGATTCGTCATTCAGGATCCGTCCGTTCTGATCCACGACCTTGACGCTCTGGGGATTAAGTCCCTCGACCGAGAAGGCCACATAGTGCACGATGCCCTTGATCTGGGAGACCGTCAGCTTGGTGCCGGGCTGAAGCCACAGCATGACCGCGGCCTTCGCCGGCTGGCCGTCATCCTGGAACAGGTTGCCCACCGGCGTGACGAGCCTCACGTTGGCGTCGGCCACTCCCTCGATGGAGCGGAGGGCTTCCGTAACGTCCGCCTGCAGCAGCTGGGTCCGCTCCCAGTTTTTATCGTCCGCTGTCTTGGGAGACAGTCCGCTGTCGACAGGAGGGGTGTAGACCTGCTTATGAGGCAAACCGTAGCTGGCCAGTTGCATCTGTACCCTGGCTTTGTCAGCCGGGCTCACCATTACTTTATCCCCATCGGTCGTAAAGCCGATCTTCATCTCATTGAGCCTGAGGCTGATCTGCTGGACATCCTGCGGGGCCAGCTTCTGGGGGTAAAGCAGAGTATAGGCGCTGGCCTTGGTGTACATCTGAAGGCCGACGATCCCCACCAGGAGGGCGACTCCGATGATGATCACCAGAGTCTTCTTTCTGGGTTCCATTTTCGACCAAGCCTGCATCAGCTTGCCGAACATGGACGGGTTCCCCGGCTTCATGGAAGTCCCTGTCCTTGGTGTTTGCACGGTGCCCGTCCCCGTGCGAATTCCGGTCTGTATTCCTGTAGCCATTGAACACACCTCGCTTTCGAGATTTTATATCCTATAATTGCATCTGGAAGAGAGTTGTACAGGACGACGCCACTTTGGAAGCAATCTGCGTCGTCAGGTGTAGCATGATCTTGGCTTTTTCCCCGGCGATGGAGGCCTCGTGAAGATTTTCAAGCTGGCCCGTCAGGAGCTTCTCCGTCCCCTGCTTGGCGCCGTCCATCGTGTCACTGACCGAGCCTAAGGCATTGGCCAGCATGCTCTGGAAGGACGAGCCCACCGTCTCTTCCTGACCTTCCACCTGCGGAATCAGGCGGGAAATGGAGGAAGGGCCTCCTGTCTGAGTGATGCTTCCCGTTATGGGTTGAATCGGCATAAAATTGGCTTCCATCTTTCACCCTCTCCTTTCGGCTTTACGCCCGTCCGATCTCCAGGGCCTTCATGGCCATGGATTTGGCCGCTTCCACGGCGCTCGCATTGGCTTCATAGGCCCGGCTGGCCGCGATGAGGCTGGTCATCTCGCTGATGATGTTGATATTGGGCATGGCGACATACCCTTTCCATTTTCCTTCCTTGACCGCCTCGGGGCTGGTGGGATCATATACATACTTATAATCGGAAGAGTCGTCGACGACCCCCTCGATCTTGACCCCCTGTCCCGACTGGGAGATCTCATCGGAATCCGATCCAAGCCCGCAGGGGAGCATGAAGGCCGGCTGCTCGGAGGGATTGATTACCGCCAGCTGCCTCCGGTAAGGAGAGCCGTCGAGGGTGCTGGTGGTATTGACATTGGCAATGTTGCCCGAAATGACGTCCATCCGAAACCGCTCGGCGGTCATCCCGCTGGCACTGATATCCATTGACGAGAAGAATGACATGATGGATGCCTCCTTTCCTTAATTACCTGCCGCTGTTGTCTATGA
Organism: bacterium; assembly: GCA_043798715.1. Lineage (GTDB taxonomy): Bacteria > Vulcanimicrobiota > JAZDOK01 > JAZDOK01 > JAZDOK01 > JAZDOK01. The sequence goes on along the minus strand of JAZDOK010000102.1, from coordinate 9,603 downwards.
CGTACGACAGAGAACCGAGATACCCGGAAATCTTCCCCACCAGGGCCGCGTGGAGAATCTGGTTCTTGGCCTGATTGACCATCTCTTTATTGACGTCAACCTGCCCCTCCCCCTGAGAGATCGAGGCCTGCACGTTTCCTGGATCCAAACTGAGCGTGATGGGAATGTGCTCGGGATCCGGCTCCTCCATAGAGGCCGTCTCAAATCCTTCCTCGTTCTGAGCCATCATCGCCTGTTTCAACTGCTCTTCAAAAGCGACGGCTGCCGGGCGAAACCCCGGAGTGTTTACATTGGTGATGTTGTTGGAGATCACCTGCTGGCGTAAAGTCGCAGCATTTAAAGCATTCTCCATGATTTTTGTTCCGAAAATATCGTTCATCACCGACCCCCCTTTCCTCGTTCTTTACCGGCTGCACCATGCAGAGCCTGTAATACTTTCATCATCTCCAATGATACAGGAGGCATATTAACGCCGTATTAGCAGATTGTTAAAATTTTGTTAACATTTTCGGCCTTCCGGCCCCATCTTATCATCGGATTTCCACAATACTCCTATCATTCACGAAGACGCTTTACTTTTCCTCCAAAGTCGTGATATATCTTACAGGCGTACCGAACAGGCCTGCATTAACAAAGGAAAGACAGATCTCCAAAGCGGTTTCAGAGATGGAGGGTATTTTTCTGTCTTTGTTTTTGACTTTTTAAGGAGGTCCCGGCATAGATGGATCCTCTGGAACCCCTCAAAATGGGAATCTTTCCCGGGCAGATCCCCATAACCGACGAATTACAGATACAGCAGAAGAAAATCCGCAAAGCAGCCGGGGAGGAAGAACCTTCCCCAAGCGAAACCGAAGACGTTTTTGCGCCGGGAGAGCGGGAACATCAGCTACTGCCCAAGAGCAAATACCAGTCTTTCCTGGAGACGGCGCGGGCTTCTCTTCTTAAGATGGACCGGAATTCCAAGAGCTTTCTCCCCGAGGCCGCCCACCAGATGGTCTCCTCCGCCCTGGAGCAGGAATACGGGGATGAGATCATAAAGAACCCGGGCTACCCGCAGATGGAAGCGAAAATCACCAAAAAAATTCTCGAAGATCCCCAGTGCCGCCAGATCATGGAAGAATTCCTCAAACTGCTGGAGATGGAGACCTGAGGCAGGAGGGAAGTTTCTTCGACGGGTTGTCACAAAAAGCTGGCTGAGGGGCCTGGGCTCGAACCAGGGATAACGGAACCAAAATCCGTTGTGTTGCCAGCTACACCACCCCTCAGTGTTTCTTCATTATAAGAAGAGCGCTCCCGGCTGTCAAGGCAGTATTCTGCTACTTTGAAGGGAATGCCGGTTCCAAGTCGATGACCAGATCGCCTGAGAAAAGGCCCACTCTAATGGAGTCTTCATCCGAATAGATCTCAGGGCGACCGTATTTCACGTTTTCATTCAGTATAAAAACCGTAACAATCTTGTCCGTGGGATTCACAATCCAGTATTCCTTCACCCCGGCTTTTTCGTAAAGTAAAAACTTCTCTCTCTGATCCCTGCGTGCCGTAGCCGGGGAAGTGATCTCTATGACCAAATCCGGAGTTCCCCTGCAGCCTTTCTCGTCCAACTTTGTGGGGTCACAGACGACGACAAGATCCGGTTGCACCACGGTTTCTATCTCTTCGTCTTTCTCGTCGCCCACCGGGAGCCTGACATCGAAGGGAGCCATGAATACCTCACAAGGCCTCCCGGTCAGATAAACCGCGAACTGCTTCGTTAATTCCACCAGAATTCTTTGATGGCTGACCGAAGGTGCCGGGGTCATGTCGTAAGGAACGCCTTCGATCAACTCCCAGCGCTCTTCATCGGGCCAGGAACGATAATCACCATATGTAAATTTTTCTTCTTTTTTCGAGAGCGGAAGAGACATTAGTATCACCTCTCGGTATGCGTTTTGTTTTTATTATACCACAAAATTGCAATATCCGCAGAGACGACCCGCCGAGTCGCCCCTACATTCGGGCAACCGCGGGGGGTCGCCCCTACGGATACCGGGAACAAAACAAAAATAGTATTAGGAAAGGAGAATTTGGCAAGAGGCTTGAATTCACCGAATAGGTTTGACACCGCTCCGTCTAATAATTGTTGTGGTAAGGGTGAATACCGTAGGGGCAAAAAATTTTTCGCCCCTACTTGAAGGTGATCATGATCCAGATTATACGAAATCGGGCAACTCGGCAGCAAATAGACGAAATGATGCTTGCTCTCGATACATATATCAAACTGGCTGTGGATATTCGACGTGGCATCTTAGCCGGGGGAGGAACCTTACATGCGGATTGTGAAGCGGCCTTGCTGGAAGATGGCAGTAAACAGGAAGACGTATGGGGAGCAGATTGGAATCCCGCTTCGCAACAAGTGATATACGAATCGCTGATTAATATTCGGCCCCGCCAAGGCAACCGCTCGTTAGATATACAGGATGCGAACTTACGAGAACGAGTGCGGGAGATTACGGAAAGCCTGTTGGGAGAGTAAATGAAAGACCGGCGAGTGATTCAGAGCCGCTTTATGCAGGACACGTTAGCCGTTCGGTTAGGGGGCTTGGCAGCTAATTTGAGTCGGGTGAAATCGTTTGCAGGACATGATGCGAATTCGGCAGCGGTCGAGAGCATGGTGGAAGAAAGCAAATATTTCATAGAGTGGAGTGTTCCGGAGATGGAAGTGGATAAGGCGGCGGTATTGGTTGAGATGCAGGTAGAATTAGCGCGTTGGCAACGGCGATGGGGGGAAGTGTGGAATGACAAAAAGTATCGGTTGCAGGCCGCTGAACAATCTGGTAAATGGTCACAGCACGTATTGGAGCTATCCGGATTATTGGATGGTTAAGTGCGCCAGGAACAGCAAAAAGGGTCTGCACTTTTAACAGAATGGTAACAAACACGGCTCCGGTTCAGGAAATTTTCAGCGGGATCCAGGGCGAGGGCCCCATGGTGGGCATGCGGCAGATCTTCGTGCGCTTTTTTGGCTGCAACCTCTCCTGCATCTACTGCGACACCCCGGCCTCCAGGCTGCCTCAGGAATCGGCCCGCATCGAGCAAACCGCCGGGGAGAGGGATTTCGTGCTCCACAGAAATCCGCTCTCCACCGGCTTTCTCAGTGAAAGCATCCTTCGCCTCTCATCCCGACACGCCCCCTGGGTAAGCCTGACCGGGGGAGAGCCGCTCCTTCACGCCGCTTTTCTCCTTGAACTTCTGCCCCTCCTGAAAGACGCGGGCGCGAAAATTTACCTTGAGACCAACGGAACGCTCCCCGCAGAGATGGAAAAAATCGCCGTTCTTACGGATTTTACGGCCATGGACATCAAGCTCCCCTCCGCCTCGGGCCAGGGAGATCTCTTTGAACTCCATCGGGCTTTCCTCCGGGCCTGCCGGGCCGATAGAGCCCCGGAACGCTTCTGCGTCAAGATCGTGCTCACCGATGAAACCGACAGCATTGAATTGAATAGAGCCGCCGACCTCATCTCGTCCATCAATCCCTGCATCCCGCTGATACTTCAGCCGGCGACGACGACATCCCCGGAAGTGAGCCCCCCCCTGCCGGATCAGCTCCTCCGCTGGCAGACCGACTTGATGAAAATTCTTAAGGACGTGCGGGTCATTCCGCAGACCCATAAAATTATAAATCAACTTTAATGCAGGGGGAAACTCCCATGAAAGACATCCAGAACCTTCCCGACAGAAGGAATATTGACATCCAACGGGTGGGCATAAAAAATCTGCACCTCCCGATGTTCATCCGGGTCAAGTCCGGCGGCTACCAATCCGTGTTTTCCAACCTGAGCCTGAGCGTCGATCTCCCCAGGCGCTTCAAGGGCACCCACCTCTCCCGCTTCGTCGAGATCCTTGAGATGTGGTCCCGGAAAAAAATTTCCAGCCGGGAAATTCGCCGGATTCTCGAAGAGACGCGGACGGAGCTTAAGGCGCGCCAGGCCCAGCTCACCTTGCGCTTCAAGTACTTCATCGAGAAAAAAGCCCCCGTCAGCCGCCGGGAGAGCGTCCTTGATTACGGCTGCGAATTCACGGGCATCCTTACCGATGATGACTACACCTTCATCCTCGGGGTGCAGGTACCCGTCACCGCCCTCTGCCCCTGCAGCAAGGCCATTTCCAAATACGGAGCCCATAATCAACGGGGCATCGTGCGCGTCCGGATTCACTACGACGGGGAAATTATCTGGATTGAGGACCTGGTCCGGAAGATCGAGGAGCAAGCCTCCTGCCAGATATACCCGCTTCTCAAGCGCTCTGACGAAAAATACGTGACCGAGCGCGCCTATGAAAACCCGAAGTTCGTGGAGGACATCATGAGGGACGTAATCCTCGCGCTCCGCGCCCGGACCGAAATAACCTGGTTCGAAGTGGAATGCGAGGACTTCGAGTCCATCCACAACCACAGCGCCTTCGCCTACCAGCGGGAGGGAGATCCGGGGAGGTTCTCCGGAAGCCTTCTCGGCACGGAAATTCTTCCTTCCTGAAATACCTTGCAGGAAAAATGACGGCGAGGCCTAATTATCAGATCAAATCCCTTCAGGGGGAATTAATTAAGGAGGGTTCTCATGAAAAAACTCATTCTCGCTCTCTTAGTCTTCTTGTTCTGCTTCTCGGCCGCCTGGGCGGACCGGCCCACGGAGATCAAAACCCTGATTGACTCATCCATCAAGCAGGTTGACAAGCGCTCACCCAAGTCGTTTAAGAATACCTATCCCAACGGCAAGATCAAGGAGACCTTCATAAAGGAAAAAGGAGACATCCTCTACTCGCTGTACGATGAGAAGGGGAAAATGAAAATTCACTACGCCCACAAAAAAGGCGAGATCATGACCTACGAGAGCCGTTATCCGAGCGGCAAACTGGCCGAACGCTGCATGGTTGACAGCCGCTTCATCCAGTACACCTCGTTCTGGGAAAACGGCCACACCAAGGAACATTACCTCTACATATTAAAGGACAACTCAACTGAGTATTTCCACTGCGACAGCAAGGGAAAAATCATTCCGTAATAAGGGCCTGCACTTTAACCGGATCAACGCGCGCGACGAGGTGGGTAAACTCCCCGATCTCGTGGTTCTCAATTGATTTATCAAGGTCGGCCCAGGCCTGCGGAGCGATGCGGAGAAACTGTTCGGCGTCCCCGGCCATTTTGGGCAGGATTGGCTTGAGGTAGATTGCGAGGATGCGGAAAATTTCCAGGGCCGCGGTGATCGTATCCCTGGTTTTTTCCGCATCTGTTTTCACGGTCACCCAGGGCTGCCGCTCCTCCAGGAAACGATTCGCCTCGTCGGCTATTCCGCAGATCTCCTTTATACCCCTGGCAAACTCGCGCTCTTCAAAATATCCTGCGATAACACCGGCGGCCTCCCGGGCCGATTGTACCATCGGGGTCGCTTCAGCCGGAATGAGGCCGGTTTTTCCATCCAGTTTTTTCCTCAGCATCGGACCTACCCGGGAGGCCAGGTTGACGATCTTGCCCACCACCTCCGAGTTGACCCTGGCCACGAAATCATCCAGGGAAAGATCAATATCCCCTACTCCGGAACCGAGCTTGCTCGCGTAGTAATAGCGCAGGTACTGCGGATCCAGGTGCTCCAGATACTTCCTGGCGTTGATGAAAGTCCCCCGCGACTTGGACATCTTTTCGCCGTTCACGGTGAGAAAGCCGTGAATGCACACTTTCGTTGGTGTCCTGAACCCGGCGCACATCAGCATCGCCGGCCAGAAAAGGCAGTGGAAGTACATGATGTCCTTCCCTAAAAAGTGATAGATCTCGGCCTCTTCGCTCCTCCAGAATTCGTCAAAACTGCGCCCCGTTTCCTCGCACCATTTTTTCGTTGCGGCCATGTAGCCGATGGGGGCGTCCAGCCAGACGTAAAAAAACTTGTCCTCCGTGCCCGGGATCTTAAAGCCGAAATAAGGGGCGTCGCGCGAGATATCCCAATCCCGAAGGCCTTCCTTGAACCACTCCTGAAGCTTCCTCCTGACCTCCGGCTGTACGTGATCACCGGAGACCCAGTCCTCAAGGCGGGATGAAAAATCCGCCAGGGTGAAAAAGTAATGGACGGATTTTTTCCTCACCGGAGTTCCCGAGCAGACCGAGCAGAAAGGATTTCCCAGCTCAACAGGGGTGTAGGTGGAACTGCAGACCTCGCAGGAATCTCCGTACTGCTCCAGCGCCCCGCACCTGGGGCAGGCGCCCTTGATGAATCGGTCGGGAAGAAACATCCGGTCGTTTTAGCAATAAAACTGCTCGATTTCCCTTTCTGCGATATGCCCCCCCTCGCGCATCTTTCCGTAGATGAATTCTGCAAATTCCCGGTTCTCAGGCGAGTTGGTGGTGTAATAATAATCGAACTCGATGTGGAAATCCTTAAAATCCCGCCGGTGCTCGACGTTCATGGCCTCCACCAGGCATTCCGGAGTTATGCCCTGCTTTCGGGCGGAGACCATCACGGGTGTTCCGTGAGTATCGTCGGCGCACATATAGCGGCAGTCGTGCCCCCGCAATTTCTGGAAACGCACCCAGATATCCGTCTGGATATACTCCACCAGGTGGCCGATATGAATTTGTCCGTTGGCGTAGGGCAAAGCGGATGTTACAAGGATTTTTCTTTTCATAATGCGGGTTACTTCCATGATCGGCAACTTTTTCCTCCTGAGGAGAAAATCAACCCAAAGATTTAACATTTTGTTAACAATGGCGAATTGACTGCCCCTGTTCATGGCGGTATAATAGAAGCGTTGGCGAATGCCCTTGTGTTTTTATGCGCCATTTCGGGAGGAGGAATAAAGATGTCCAGAGGTTCCAGAATTCTTGCGCTTGTGGTCGTCGTGCTTTTCATCTTTTCCATCGTAGGTTGCAGCAGCGGTGGCGGCTCCAACCAGCCGGCCCCGGGCGGCTCTACCGGAGGGAACACCGTCAAAGGTCATGTAGACCTCAACGGCGTCCCGCCTTCCAAGGTCACGGTATCAGTTGAGGGTACCGAGCTTGAAGTCACCCCCGATGCCAACGGGTATTTCGAAATCCTCAATGTCCCTGAGGGCCAACACACCGTCTCAGTGCAGTTTGAAGACGGCGATTTGGCCAGCTATATTAATTTCATCTCCGGTTCCGGCGGGGAGATTGATGTCGGCGATATTTCACTTTATTACTGCGGTAATATCTCCGGGCAGGTGACGACGTCGCAAGGCCAGGGACTCTCCGGCGCCAGAATCGCCGCCTATCCCCTCATCTCCTCCGGCAGCCAGGAATTGAACGCCTACATGCCCGTACTTCTCGAAACCCAGACCGATTCAAATGGATCTTACAGTCTGACCGGTGTTCCTGCGATGAGTTACCAGGTCATTGCATCGAAAGACGGCTTTGAACAGATTGAGAAAACAGCAGTAGTGGTTGAAAGAGCGACTTTTACCTGTGATTTCCAACTTCCCGCCGTAAGCGGCGATAAAGGCTCCATTGGCGGAACCGTTTACTATAAAAACACCGACGGCTCTCTCTACGCAGCGCCGGGCACCTCAGTTGCCCTTTACGCCCCCTCCGGCTCAGAAGCTCTTTACACTACGGCCACCGGCTGGGATGGAACTTACAGCATTTCCGGGGTCCCATCGGGTTCCTACCGGGCGGTTGCCGCGAACGACACCTTTGGCGAAGACACTGAAAATGTCAGTATTTCCGGGGGGAGCAGAACTTCCCGGGACTTCACTCTGCAATCCCAGGGCGCCTCGATCCACGGCCTAATCAAGGATGCTCAGACTGCTCAGCCCATAGAAGGAGCCTTCGTTCAGCTCGAATCTCTCAGCTCCTCCTCCAGCTATTTCATATTCTTTTCGCTCACCGACCAGAACGGCGAGTATACTCTTGAGAATGTTTCAGCAGGAAATTATAAAGTCAATGCCTTCAAATGGGGCTCATATGAGGACGCCTCCCAAACGGTAAGCGTGTCGACCGGAGCCGCCCTGACCGTCAACCTCCAGATGGAGCCATCCACCCAGCCGCCTGTTCCCACCTTTTCCCCTCTCCCTGAGCCGTCCTATTCTCCCATCCCCGAGCCGTCTTATTCGCCCTTCCCTGAGCCGTCCTACTCGCCTTACCCTGAGCCGTCCTACCCACCTTTTTCACCTCTCCCCGAGCCTTCCTATTCTCCCCTCCCCGAGCCGTCTTATTCGCCTCTCCCTGAGCCGTCCTATTCTCCCATCCCTGAGCCGACCTATTCTCCCTCTGATCCCTCTTTCAGCTGTCTCGTGACGGTCTGCACCGACAAATCCACCTATTCTGTCGGAGAAAATGTGCAGATAACCCTCGACCTCCTGAACTATTCCACCACGCCGATAACCCTTCATTTCCCGACTTCCCAGCAATATGACTTCGTCTTAACTCCAGGCTCAGGCGGCCTGATGGACTATTCTGACGACATCAGCTTTGAATTTGTCTCCATGAAATCCAAGGCAGACGATCTATGGCGCTGGTCGAACGGACAGACCTTCGCTCAGGTTCAGACCGATCTAACGGTCCAGCCCGGCGAAAACTTAATCTATACGATCAACTGGGATCAGAAGGATAACAGCGGTCAGCAGATAGCCTCCGGCGCCTATAATCTCGACGGCATCATAACCGCCAATCCCCAGATTGGGGCCATATTCACTTCCCCGATATTCATCGGCTCCTATTGAGCAGAAAAAAAACTCTAAAAAAAGAGGAGGGAATTATCCCTCCTCTTTTTTTTCCCAAGACTGTGGGTTCAGACCTTGACTTATTGCTTTAATTTTATGTGCGGAATAATCAACTGGCCATCTTAAGCGGCTTTATTATTCTCTCTGGGCGGTTCCGTGCCAGGTCGTAGACCGACTGGAGATTCAACCAGAATTCAGGAGTCGTATTTAATGCCTGGGCAAGAAACCACGCCGTCTCCGGCGTGATTCCGCGTTTCCCACGGATAAGTTCGTTGATTCTCTGCACCGGAACACCAAGATAGGCCGCAAAATACACCTGGGTCATGCGGAGGGGCGCGAGGAACTCCTCGGCCAGCACTTCGCCGGGGTGAGTCGGCATCCTATTCTCAGGAATCATTATAACACCTCCCTAATGATAATCCGTCACCTTGACGTTAAAAGCGTTGCTTCCTTCCCACTTAAATACCACGCGCCATTGTTCGTTAACGCGAATACTGTAAAATTCCTTGAGGACGCCCTTGAGCGATTCAAGATGGTTTCCCGGAGGAGAACGCAGATCCCTTAATTCTCTTGAAGCGTGCAGCATATCGAGTTTTCGGAGTGCTGTGCCGACCATCTCAGGCGGAAATCGCCTCACACGCTGAGTTGCTCTTCCGTGGTAAAGATCCGCGGTCGCCTGGTCGCCGAAAGAAGTTATCATGGAACATCTCCTGCCACATTATAACACTTTCACGGCAAGCATGCAACGATTTTTACATTTTGTGTTATTGTTCTGTGATATTGTCACCCTGTAACTGTTCTGCGAAAATGTCACCATGAGAGAAAGAATGGTGACCATGTCCAGGAGAGAGATTCGGAGGTACGAGGTTATTTCAAAAGCAGAGGAGGGATATTTGACGGTTG
>JAZDOK010000100.1:0-275597 GCA_043798715.1 bacterium | reverse complement strand
GATGCCTCCAGTTGTCTTTTTCACCCTCAGCCCATCGCCATCGTACACATAACTTTCTGTGCTCGTATCAGGGAACGTGATTTGAGAGAGCAGATTCTCATAGTCGTAAGCATAAGTCGTAGTCGCATCCCCCTGGCTGTGGTCTATCTTCTGCACCTGGTTCCCGTTCCCATCCCAACTGAAATCAAGAGGGCCAGCCGTCAAAAGCTGATCGGCATTGTCATAGACGGAGGTTATAGTGTTTCCGTTCTCAGTCCTGGTGAGCCTGTTCCCATTCTGGTCATACGTGTAAACCACATCGTGAGTGTCGGGATACACCTCCCTTGTCAGCCGGTAGAGCGCATCATATTCGTACCCCCAGACATGCTGACCCTGCCCGTCAGTGATGATTTTTGATATTCTGTTCCCCACGTTGTCATGAGTGATTTTCATCACAAACCTTTTTCCTTTGCACCGAAAAGGGCTCTGTCCCCCTTTTCCTATGCTAAAGCCGGAAGAGCCATTATTTTTTCTCTGAAACTTTCCTCTGTATTTCGGCAAAAATCGCATCACGGTTGTCTCTCTCATACTTTCCAGGTAAAATTGTACCAATACGATAGGGAATTATTTGTTTGGCTAGAAGCGTATCAATCCATATAAGATTGCCACCTCCACCCCACCATGACGGCAAAATCCACAACCTTACATTCCTTATCTCTTTCCACGGCACTTTCTTGTAAATTTTGTTCCTGGTGGATCTCCTAATACATAGAGCCGCTTCATCTATCTTCAACTCAACAATATAAGAAAAATACTGAAGGTTCATAAGAAAAAGCCAAATTAATACAAATACCATAACGAATACGCGCGGCGCAAAGGGGTCTTCTTTATCATAAAGCAAACCCACTATCATTATTGGTCCAATTAGCCAACCTAAGATTAGGCCGATAAGAGGTCCCGCTGTTTCTTCATCAACAATACTTAAGGATTTTTCTTCTCCTATATCTAAAGATATAGGAGAAGAACTTTGAGAAGATTCATTTATAAGAGGTGCATCTCTCACGATTACTAGAGCTCCCTCCCATTATATATTTTCTTCATTTGAGCCTGTTGCACGAATGCCTTAAAGGCGATTGACCAATTTGGCACATCTACTAATGATGCGGGTTTTCAAGTTTCGGTTTTACATAAAAAAGCCATTTTGGGGGTTTATGCAACAGGCTCATTTTTTCCAACCTTTATAAAGCAGATCATGCAAATTTCCCCTCCGCCTGTTCGTTATCAAACTAATATTGACACCTAGCCCCATTCCAGATCCTAAACCGCCGCCAGCCGTTGAAGTTTGGTTTACATATGTGCCTGTAAAAGTCCCTGAAAATCCCCCTCCATTCGCAAGAAATCCAGAAACACTAACATTAATATTTGTCAAAAAGTTGCCATAACTTGCGTCCTCAATGTTAGGGGCTGCAGTTTGACCAATTTCTATTGAGGATATACCACCTATACCTGGCCCTATACCTACGCCATAAGAAGTAGTCATTACGTAATCGCCGGTGGTTATATCTATATAGATTGTGATACTAGTGCTACCACCGAGCGGATACCCCGGTGCATTGAGTTCCCCCTGCATGTTTATTACAAGAATATTTGGGTTGGGAGGCGCAGGCGCAGGCGGCTCATATGGCTGAATTGTTACCCAACCTGTTTCTTTCCCAGTTAGATCTATAAAATTCCCCGGATTACCCCCGCAGTAGGCATAGAAATTCATCCCGCCATTAAACCCTATCGGATCCTGAGTTTGGAAGCGGCCCATAGAGGGGTCGTAGTATCTGGCCCGCAGGTAGGTTAGTTCGCTTGAGAAATCCTTCTGTTGCCCGGTGTAGCGGTAGGGGTTGTAGGTGGTGTTGGGGGGAGGATTCGGCGGAGTCATTCCTACCCCGAAGGCGTCGTAGCAGTAGCCGTCAGTGATGTTGGCCGGATCATCCGTGAGCATGTGGATGCTGCCCAGGCCGTCCGTGTGAGAGTAGTGATATACTGGATCCGGATCCCCTGGCTGCATCAAGCCAATAGGACCAGCCATGCTCCCTCCCAGTATGTAATACGTCGGTGGCGGGCCGCCCTGCGAGGACCATTCATTCAATACATCTGAGCCGGAAAGCAGGTAATCTGTTGTGATGCCACTCCTCGTCTTCTGGACTCTCGGTCCGTTCCCATTATACAAATAGTTCTCGGTCGTGGTGTCCGGAAACGTAATCTGAGCCAGCAAGTTCTCATAATCATACATAAAGCCAGTCGTAGCATCCCCCTGGCTGTGGTCTATCTTCTGCACCTGGTTCCCATTGCCGTCATACGAGAATTCCAGCGGGCCTGCCGTAAGAAGTTGGTCGGCATTATCATACACCGAGTTTATAGTGTTCCCGTTCTCGGTTCTCGTAAGCCTGTTCCCATTGGAATCATACGTGTACGTCACCGTGTGAGTGTCAGGATAAGTCTCAGTGACAAGCCGGTAGAGCGCATCATATTCGTACCCCCAAACATACTGCCCCTGCCCGTCAGTGATGGTTTTTGATGTTCTGTTCCCCACGTTGTCATGAGTGATTTTCATCACAAACCTTTTTCCTTTTCACCGAAAAGGGCTCTGTCCCCTTTTCCTGGATGTCACATTTCCCACCTCATCATAGCCCAGGGACGTCGTGCGGTTAAGCGCCATTCGGGACACAACCCTATTCCCCTAACTATCACCCTCTACATTCACCTGCTTATAAAATAACACGGAACTCACTATGGCAATGATAAAAATAATATCTATGCCAAATAATATGCCGCCGACTTCTACACATTCCAGCCATGGATAAAATACACTTTTTACAATCAATAATGTTAAAATACAAAATGCAGGTAGAAAAAAAATCAATACAGATTCCCATGTTTTCTGTGGAGGAATTTTTAACTTCAATATTTTAGAAATGCTAAAACACAATCCAACACAGGAAAGATAGAGAGTTGAAAATAGAATTATTGGTGTTATCAAAATTAATATATATCTTAAATATATTGTGGTCGCTAACACAAATATACATGGTGCGAAAACGGCATTAATTAATAATGTTCGAATGGATAATCTTCTATATATAAACATAACTGCCAAGTTTGACAATACAACCCCCCCCATAATATAAATGCACTTTTCGTAAATCGCACTTATTCTAACGACCCATTCGTATTTTTCTAAGAAATAATAATACAACTCTGTATTGATAAAAAGCAGGATAAATGTAAAAAACAGCATTTCCCAACAACAAAAAACAGAAAGTATTTCAAAAAATTTTTTATTACTTATTGTTCCCATAGTTTAACTCTTTCTCCCAAAGAATGAAATTACTATTCAATTCTGTATTCATCCCAGCAATAATTCTTTTTGCTGAACCATTTCTGTTGGAAATTTCTAGCGATGTAAAATCAAGTGGCATCGTTACAAAAATTCTTACATAGGCGATAAATTTTTTATCTGGCGAAAAAACTGCATTAAATGAGTTTGTAACTTTGACTGTATTTTTTATATTTCCAGATGAATCACAAATTTTCATTTCATTACGGGTACCGTAAATAAACTCATCTCCATCAATTGACCAAACCAAAAAGCTGCCATTAATTATTTTATGTGCGGTTTTGCTTTTCAAATTATAGACAAACAGTGCCTCATCTATATTCACATAATATAACTTCTTTGAATCCGGCGACCACGACACATCAGAATAAATAGAAACATCGTTCAAAATATTCAAAATCTCCGAGTCATCTAATTTTAAAATACATAATTTCCCTGACCGACTTCCTTTTATTGGCTTTATAAAAGCTAATTTCGCCCCATCAGGCGAAATTGCCGCATGGTAATAAAGTGTCTTTTTCGAATGACTGGATAATCTACCTATATATTTTTTTTCAAACAGTCCAAGAAAAATAGTATCATTACTTTCAGGCTCAAGAAAAGAACCGAATCGATTGCTCTCTTTGATTTTCAATCCTTTGGTTTCTTTGTTGATTTTCAAACCTTCTGTTAAAACAAAATCCCTTATTGCATTTTCAATTGGTACGCCTGCAGTATTCTTTTTATTTCCCAATGTCATGCAACGAATCTTCGATTTATTCCTGTTATCGGTGAAGATTAAAACACCGGAGAGGGCGGATTCAGGAATTCTTCTTAGTGTCTCCCCGCCTTTTATCCATTCATCCATTTGATTCCAATAGAACAATAAGAGAGCGGCGCTCCCTATAAATGAAAAAACAATAGAAATAACTAGCAACAAAAAGAGGAACTGATTAAAATATATTATAACTTTTTTATGTATACTCAAGATACTTTTACTTTTTCGCTTTATAAACTCCATGAAAATGTTCCCTGGGAGTGAGTGGAAAACCACCACGTCCATGTATTCCTCCGGGATCATTTTGCCCATAGATACGAGCTACAGCTAAGGCGTCCAAGACGAAATCCACACAATTATATCCTATTGCATTGTACATCGGGTCAGGTTCTAGGCTTCGAACCTGATTGAGTATCGCATTTTCGCGAGAATAATCACTCCCGTTGTTTTCATATAAGTTTCTTGTTTCTATCTGAACCTCCGAATTCCACCGCCTTAATGCATTTGCTTTAAGGTCTTGTGCCATTGCATCAAGACTTTCATAAAAGTGCCCCCTAATCTCTCCTGGAACATTATATGACCCATCGCGTGGATTTGCTTTGTTAAAATCAAAATACCATACTCCTTGTTCGGTTGTTACTGCTATCCCTAAATGACTTATTGGCATACCATTTTCAAAATGTACCAGGTATATATCAAGGCCCCATGGATCCACCCACTTCACCGGATTCCCCCCGCAATACGCATAGAAGTTCATCCCGCCGGAGAAGCCAATCGGATCCTGCGATATAAATCTCCCCACCTGCGGATCATAGTATCTGGCCCGGAGATAAACGAGGCTGCCGCTGAAATCAGTCTGTTGCCCGGTGTAGCGGTAGGGGTTGTAGGTGGTGTTGGGGGGAGGATTCGGCGGAGTCATTCCCACCCCGAAGGCGTCATAGCCGTAGCCGTCAGTGATGTTGGCCGGATCGTCCGTAAGCATGTGGATGCTGCCCAACCCGTCCGTGTGGGAGTAGTGATAGACCGGACCCTGCTCTCCAGGCTGCTGAAGGGCCAGAGGACCAGCCATGCTCCCGCCAAGAATGTAATACGTCGGCGGCGGGCCGCCCTGCGAGGACCATTCATTCAATACATCGGAGCCAGAGAGCAGATAATTCGTCGTTATCCCGCTCCGGCTCTTCTGCACCCTAAGACCGTTCCCGTTATACAAATAGCTCTCGGTGGTGGTGTCCGGAAACGTAATCTGAGCCAGCAAGTTCTCATAATCATACATAAAGCCAGTCGTAGCATCCCCCTGGCTGTGATCAACCTTCTGAACTTGGTTCCCATTGCCGTCATACGAGAATTCCAGCGGGCCTGCCGTAAGAAGTTGGTCAGCATTGTCATATACCGAGTTTATAGTGTTCCCGTTCTCGGTCCTCGTAAGCCTGTTCCCGTTTTGATCATACGTGTACGTCACCGTGTGAGTGTCAGGATAGGTTTCGGTCACAAGCCGGTAGAGCGCATCGTATTCGTACCCCCAAACATACTGCCCCTGCCCGTCAGTTATGGTCTTTGATGTTCTGTTTCCCACGTTGTCATGAGTATATTGAAACGAAAGAAGCGGGTTTTGCTGCACGTGAGCCATCAAAGTAAGCCAATTGCATTCGTTATATTCATAGTTCGTCGCAATACCATTCGGATAAAGACGGTTCGTAAGACGACCGGCCGCATCATACACATTCTGGAACACCCGATCGTTGTGGCTCACCTGTGAAAGCCTGTTTAAAACATCGTAAACATAATTCGTAATCTGACTACTCCCTGGGTTCTCCACCGATAAAGGGTTCCCGACATTGTCATACGTGTAATTCACCGTTTCCCCCCGCGTCACAACGGAGGTCAGACGATTGGCATTATTGTAACTGTAGGTCGTCTGAGCATTATCCCGATCGGTCATTGTGGTTCTACGGGAGCCGGCATCATAACCATAGGAAACTGAAGTCTGGTCGGGAAATGTCTTGCTATCCAGCCTGTCTATACCATCATACGAATAAAGCGTCGTGCTGCTGTTCCCGTCAGTTCTGGATGTCACATTCCCTACCTCATCATAGCCCAGGGACGTCGTGCGACTCAGAGGATCCTGAGTCTGAACAAGCCGTTCCAGTTCATTATAGGAAAAGGACGTCGTATTCCCCCTCGCGTTGGTGATGGATGATAAAAGCCCGTCGTTGTTGTAGTTATAGTAGATGTTCTGGTTCATCGAGTCCGTCACCCTGGAAATCATGTCCAATATCGTGTACTCATAGCTGGCGGTATTCCCGTTGGCGTCCGTCACATTAGAAAGCTTGCCGTTCGGGTTGTAGCTGAAGCTGGTTGTATGACTTAAAGGATCCGTCACGCTCGTTGGCTGGTCGTTTAGATTGTAGCTCCTGGTCGTAGTGTGGTTCAGAGGATCCTGGGCGGAAGTCAGGTTCCCCCGGGCTTCATAACCAAAGTGCCAGGCGTTTTGCAGGGCATCGGTCAGAGCCGTCATATTCCCTGCGTTGTCGTAGGTAAGGCCGGTTGAATGGCTGTTGGCATCGGTTATAGATGTCAACTGGCCGGAATTGTCATAGGAAAAACTCGTGGTTTGGCTCAGGGGATTAGTGGCCGAGAGGCGGTTCCCATTGGAATCATAGGCGAAGGCGCTGGTGTTCCCGTTGGGGTCGGTGGCCGCGGTCACCTGAGAAAAATTCGGCTCGTAAGTGAATGTGGTCTCGATGCTGCCGGGCTGCTCGATGCTTGTGCAATTGCCGTTTGAGTCATAGGAAAAATTCGTGCTTCTGTATTTTGCGTCAAAGATTTGAATGAGATTCCCCGTCGAATCATAGGTCGTCCATGTGTCGTTATTCAGAGGGTCCGTCACCTTCCTCTGAAACCCCGTCTCTGGATAGTAGAGATAGCTGGTGGTCTTCCCGTTCTTGGTCACTGCCGCCGTGCAATCCCGAAAGTTGTACGAAAGGCTGAAGTTCTGCCCCCCGTAGTTCTGTGACGTGATCCGGGGAAAGTCGTGGTCGTCATAGCTCTGGGTCAGGTAAGTGGCGCCCATCGCGTCCTCCAGCGACGAAATCTTTCCCTGAGCGTTGTAGCCATAGTGCACAGTGTTACCCATGGGGTCGGTGATGCCGGTCAAGAGGCCGTCGGTGTAAGTGAAGCTAACGCTTCTTCCGTCCGGGTCCCCGATTGAGGTGAGTCTTTCGCCCGTGTAATTAAAGGTAAAGGTCCGGCCTACTGTGTCAGTCAGGGTGAAAAGGCGCCCGTTCTGGTCGTAGTTGAGAGTGATGGTGTTCTGATTGCGGTCTTTTATGGCTGAAAGGAAGATTTTGACCGGATTCTGGGAGAGAAATAGATACTCCGTGCCGTACTTGGTCTTTAAGGTGTAGGAGCCCTGGGCCTCATTCCAGGTAAGGGTATCAAAGATGCCGGGAGGGGGAGTAAATCCTCCTCCTTCCTTGGGGGTATAGCGATCTCTACGACCATTATTCCCCCAGAGGATAACCCGGGTGTCATCCGAGAGGCGGGTGATAGAGATATCATAACTTAAGCTCCAGCCCAGCCCCATCACGCCCTCCGCCACTTCCTGGCTGCTATAGAAGGCGGAGATGACCGTCGGCATACCCCTGGATGGGTAAAAGAAGAGGTGCTTTTCCCGGCTGTAGTTTCCGTTGTTCATACGGACGGGGTCCCCATCTTCGGGTCCATTCTGGCCGGGATTCTGTGGATCATTGTCATTTTCGCCCGTACCGGTTCCAGCGCCTCCGCCAATCCATTCTCTTCCACAGCATCCCCAAGCCAGGGGCGCACCCAGAATCTCCAGAAGAAATACCATGAGGATGAAGATGGTAACCGGTTTAAAAGCCCTTTTTACCACTTTGTTTAGCTTCATCTTGAGATCCTCCTTAAAAAGCTATCAGCCGGAAGTTATCAACTGCAGATTTATCTCCCCGCCGCAGGCGGGGGACCCCGCAATACGCGGTGGCAGGATGCGGGAAAAGGTCTGCCCTACTACTTCCGAGATTCCGGCTTCTGGATTTTCCCTTCCTTATTCCCTATGTAACAGTTGAAGGAATCCACTCCATAGTGATCGAAGTGGTCGCAGACGTTGACCGCCACGGTATGGAAACCGTCAGGGAAACGGGTGGTGTCCAGCTTCCACTCCCAGATGTCGGCCCACTCCTTTTTGGCTTTTTCATCTTTTATCTTCGGGTCAGACACTATGAGAAAGTCGTTCTGGTTGAGAAGCTTATGATCCACATAAAGCTTGACTCCATGCCCGTTCTTAAGGCCAAAGCCAGCGTGCTTTTTATCCACCTTGACCTTAAGGATCACTATGCCTTTCAAAAAGTAGGCGCTGTTATTGGGATCCTGTGGATATTTGTCTTTAAGCTCGATTTTGGCCCCCAGCATCCCGCAGCGGGAGAGAGCGTGATATTTGTGATTGTAGAGAGCTTTTTGAGGACGGATCATGGCCCGCACGTCGGAGAGATTCCTGGCCGTGGGAAGGAGGCTGCCGGGGCCGGCCTTTATCGCAGGTTCTCCCTCCGGTGCATTCTTCTCCCCGGCCCCTGCCGGAAGGGAAACGAGAATCAACGTTCCCACAAGTAGCAGACAAAAAGCCAAAAATCGCCTGAGCGTAAATGCTGCCTTTTTTCCCATTGTCGTCCCTCCTGTCTTCTAACTCAGATCCCCTGTCCCCTGTATTCTATAGTCTGCCTTACGTTAATGTCCTTTTATTACGAAAGCGCCGAATCTCGGCTCCGCAGACAGGCCATTCATGTCGGTTCCCTCGATGGCAAATGTGTAGGGAGAAGGAGGCGCTCCAGGAAAACCCTGGTCCGAAAGGCCGTCCCAATGCTCCGTATGCACGCCTGAGGCCCTTTGCTGATTATTGATAAGGGTTCGCACCAGGCGCATCTCGGGGTAAGTCCCGTCATAGATCTTAATGGTCATATTCATTTCTTTGGAGAGGGTATAGGATAGATCCGTACTCTGCCCCCTGGTCAGGTCAATGATGACGGGATTCGCCTGAAGATTTGTAATTACAGGGAACTTCCCCTCCGTAATTATAAAATTGTCCGGCAAGGTGTGAGCCCAGATGACAGCCTGAGTTTCCGGCTCAGAGACGAGGGGGGGCACGCTCGATAAAAGTCCTTTTCTCCCGTCCCAGTAATCCGTGTGGGCCCCGCTAAGGCGGGGCACGTAACCCTCAATGGGGTTGCCCCAGCGATGCAGCACGTCCCACATGATCTCCGCCGTCCCCACCCCGATACGCACCCACGAGGGGCGGTCTATCGTATAGCCAATCTGGCACAGCTCGTTCCGCTGCGGCTTAAAATGTGAGGAAATGGAGGTGTTCGTCGGGGTCACTTCCTCTAAACCATCGGATGGGTAATATATTTGCAGAGTCTGGTCTTCTCTTTTCAGCTGGATGGAAAGAGTATAGGCGGTGTCGTTAACACATCCGGCCCCCGGCCCCAAACCACCCCAGACAAACATGTGGGTCCCGGCGCTCTGCGCCCCGAGTATACTGGTATCAACAATACTTTTGAAGGCATCGTAAAACCTTATCGTCACCTCTCCGGCCTCCGGGAGAGAATATGCCACAGTGGCGCTTTCCCCCGCGTAGGGGTTGAAAGTGACTGGGTCCACCGAGATGCTGTTGACATAAGTACAGCTCTCCCGAAAAATCCGGTTTACGGTGACGCTCTGGCTGGTCCCCTCGGCATAAACGGTGAGACGGATCTGATATTCTCCGGACTGAAATCCTCCCGTCTCCCAGACGCCCAGGATGTCGCGCGGCGGCTGATATTCAAAGGGCTCCGGTACCTGGATATTTCCCTGGGCAATGGTCTGCCACGGCCCATCCGGCTGATTCTTGACTTCCAGGACGTACGAGTTGAATTCCCCCGTGGCTTGGGCGACGCCGGCTATTTTGACATTACCGTATAACCGGCCCTCCGCCTCCGGGTAGTCAATCCGGGCCGTTATTGTGGCAAAAGCAGGCAAGGCGCCGGCCAGTAAGATTGCCGCAACCAGAACAAAGAAGAGAAAAAGAAATACTTTGCTGTTTTTCACTTCCATCACCTCATTTATATAATTCACAGCGATAAACTCCGCAGACCCGTCACCCCGCAACATGCGGTGACAGGATGCGAGGAAAGATCTGTCTACCTGCTTTCCGGTGAAATTCTGAATTGCGCCATCACCTTATCCTTCGGCTCTTTCATAGTGATGCTATAAATCGTTTGAGAATCCGATACGGGAATCTCACCCTGGCTGCTGCTCCGGATCTTGATGCCGGAGGCAAAGCTCATCCTGGCATTGACCAGGCGGAGGTAGTTGATCTTCGAATATTCTTTCCTTTCCCGAAAGAAAGACATAAGCTCGCCGGTCACGCGATTTAAGGTGTCCCTGCTGTAAAACAGGGTGTAATCACCCCTCTTGAATTTGAAGTTCCTGGTCTTGAAGGAAACTTTAAGAACCAGAGGATCTTCAATTCCAGGAGCTTCCTCGAAAACAAGAGAAACAGGATAGAGCTTGACCGCTTTGCCATTTATGAGAAGGCTGAAAGGGAGTTTTTTCCGCCAGAGGGCAAGCAGCTTTTCGGAGAATGAGGCCAGAGCCTTTTCGGTGGGAAGGCCGTCGGGTTTACCGCTCAACTTTTCGCGAAGATCCGCCCCGAGCCTTCCGCAATGCTCGATTCTTTCCTCGACCCGGATGCCGTCGGCAGCAATATTGAACGTATCCTGGACATTAACCTCAACGATGGTCTCGGCGAAGGCGTGAGCCGTGAGGAGTAAGCAATAAGGAGCGAGTAATAATAGGAAGAAAAGGAGGAAGGTGATTTTCTTTGCGACCGGCTTTCCTGAGTCCACCGAATACCCCCGTTTCAGGATAGGATGGAGGCTCCCGTTCTAATTTTATTCGCCAGTGTTCATGCAATTCCTTCCTCGGCCTAACTTTTTTCCAAATAGTAATTGGAGGAAGTTAAACCTTAAAAAAAGAATACTCTTTTCGGAGGTAAGTCATGCCATTTAACTGCTTCCTGTTCACGGCTCACTCTTCACTCAAACGCGGCATGGCTCTCATCACTGTCCTCTGGCTCTCCGTTATTCTCCTTATCCTGGGGCTCTCGTTTCTCAACCTCCTATCAGCCGATTATTATTTCGCAGGCCGGCAGAAGATGTCCATCCAGGCCTTCTACTTGGCTCAGTCGGGGATGGAATACTTCAAAGCCACCGGGAAACTGAGCGAGAAGCTCTCTATCCCGCCCAGTAATAATAATCAACTCTGCCGCATCCAGAGAGATGAGGCTACAGGGGACCTCATCTTCAAGGGAATAATCAGCGGCACGGATAATAAGATTATCGCTCAGAGAATAATCATCGCCCCTGGAGGCGACCTGGAAAAGTGGTATGAGAAGTAAAGGCATGAGCCTCCCCGAGCTTTTGGTGGCCATGGGGCTTTTTCTGCTCCTCATGGCGATGGCTTCAAAGTGCTTTTTTCAATGTGTGAAAGCCTACCGGCAGAACCAGGAGAAAGCCCCCCTCTTCCGCCACGTCGCAATCGGGGCCGCCCTCATCGCCAGGGAGCTTCGCATGTGCGAAGAGATCTACTTCCCCGAGAATGAAGAAGACCTTAAAGCTCCCTTCTATCCCAAGAAAGACGAGACACCGCCCTTTATCTTTCTCATGGGGCAGGGAGAAAAGAAGGAACTCATCGCCTATACCCTGGAGCAAAGAACAAAGACAATCCAGAGAGCGATCTATGAGATAGCTCCGGCGCCTACCGCCGACCCCCAGGAGAACTCCCGGATCGTCATCTACCCCGAAGATCCACCTACATTTCTCTCAAGGCTTAAGCTTAAAAAACCATTTTGTCCCATCGGCCACGACACTGCTCTCATGGGAATCCGGTTTCTTCGAAGAGACACGGATGAGTTTCTTGAGATGAGGGCCTATCCTGCCGTGGGGGATGAACTCCCTCTTGAAACCAAAGTGCGAATCAAGCGAGGTTTTTCGGAATGAGGAAGGGCTTTACCCTCCCGGAAGTCATCATCTCCCTCGGGCTTCTCCTCATCGTTACTCTCACTATAGTGCAGCTCTTCACTTACGGGATCCGGGGCTTAAAGCGCGCCAAAATCTCCACCATCTGCGCCTTCCTGGCCCAGGAGAAAATGGAAGAACTCATTTGTCTCCCGGCCTCGTGCATCAAAGAAGAAGAAGGCAGTTTCCAGGGATTCCTCTCGGACTTTCGCTTTCGAGTATCTCTTAAGGCTTATTCAAAAGAACCTGCTCTTCGCAAGCTCAAGTTTCTTGAAGTTAAAGTCCAATCTCCCGACGGAAAAATCTTTTCCCTCGTTTCGCTCAAAAGAGCCACTTCCGGGAGAATCGCCTATGTCTCGGATAAAGAGAAAAATAAGGAAATTTTTATCATGAGTGCGGACGGAGGAGAAGGGGTCAATGTCACCAGGAATCCCGCCTCGGATGAGGAGCCAGCGCTTTCTCCGGATGGGAGACAGCTTCTTTTTGTTTCAAACCGTGAAAAAGTCCCGCAGATCTACCTGATGGCGATTGGAATCATTGGGGACGGAAATTTCAGCGAGAGAACGCTGGAAGGCCCTGAGAAGTCGGGTGCCCCCGCGGTCCGGCTCACCGACTTTCCTCTGGGGGCTCACTCCCCCGCCTGGTCTCCGGATGGCAAAACCATCGCTTTTTCAGCCAATGAGCGTGGATATTCTCAGATATTCACGATAAAAAAAGATGGAAGCGAAAAAAGAAACCTGACCGGATCTATCAGCCATGAGACCTGTCCCCGTTTTTCACCGGATGGGAACAGGCTCATCTTTGTCTCATCGCGGGAAGGAGACCTGGAGATATACGCCATGGAGGCGGATGGCGGAGGGCAAAGGAAACTCACCCAGAGCCGCGGCTGGGACCTTGCGCCAAGGTATTCCCCTGACGGGAAATATATCGCCTTTATTTCAACGCGAGATGGGAGCTCTCAGGTGTACGTCATGAATCCCGATGGTGAAAATCAAAAGCCGGTAACGGAATTTGACTGCCGACTCGGTGACCCGGCCTGGTCGCTTGATTCAAAAGACATTCTGGTCTGGGCGGATAAGGATGCCCCCAACTCGGAACTCTATGTGATCAAACTGGAACAGTCAGAAGAGGGCGCAATTTCTCCGGCCATCGAGCGTCTTACCCAGACCTGCTGCAACAACACGGAGCCCTCATGGGCGCGGTAAAAAGCAGGGGCGGTTCGCGAACCGCCCCTACGGAACGTCACGCGCAGCCCTGAACCCTACGAAGTTGACCCAGTCGTCGGGAGCGTTCCTGTTGCGGTTGGCGGTGCGCAAGCATCCTGGATCGGCATTGAGCCACGAGCCGCCGCGAAGGACACGATCTCTTCCGCTGCCGGAACCCTGCGGGTCGGAAGAATGCAAACTTAAATAGTAATCCGCATCATACCAGTCACTGCACCACTCCCACACATTTCCCGCCATATCCAGGCAGCCATAAGGAGAAGCTCCCGAGGGAAAAGAGCCGACCGGTAGAGTGCCCCGGCCACAGCCCATATTCGCCATTCCCGAAAGCTTCGGCCCGTTCCGGCTATTGCACCGCTTCACATCCCATTTGTCTCCCCACGGATATTTTCGATCCTCCGTCCCCCGAGCTGCCTTTTCCCACTCCGCCTCCGTCGGAAGACGCAATCCCGCCCAATCGCAGTAAGCTTCAGCGTCATTCCATGTTACGGATACGACAGGATGATCCGCCGTCTTGGGATTATAGCAACCCTTCCAATTACCTTGCGCATTGAAACCCGTCTCTTGTACAAATTTCGCAAACTGCTTATTCGTTACTTCGTACTTCCCGATGTAATAGGCGGAAAGATTTACCCGGTGCCGGGGGTGCTCATTGTCGTATCCCTCTTCATCCGGAGCCCCCATGATAAATTCCCCTGCCGGAATCAAGATCAACTCTGAGCCATCCTTTGAATTCGTGATGATCTTCCGGTCGCTTGCCGGAGCCGCTCTTACCGCCCAGGCGCCGAGCCCCAGAAGAATCGCCAGAATCAGAATAAGAAACGTGAACTTCGCTTTCCTCGAACGCACCCTGAATTCCCTCCACGCAAATTCTTCCCGGCTTGCTTACATTGTGTACCATAATAGACTGCTGCTATACCGCTGCTTCGTTTTTTCTTTTGACAGATGCCAATATCCTGCTATCTTGGCCCGGAATATCGGCTCTTACCGGCAGGAGTGTCTCCACGCCTGCCTCTACTGCTACGCCCAAAACACAAAGCCAGCCCCGCCGATGGCGGGGCTGGCTTTTAAATCGAAAAAGCTCTGAATTATTATTTCTTCGGGAACGGGGTGCCATCCGGCCAGGTGTCCGGACGATCCGCAACCGGCTTGGCCGGCTGAGAGCCGTCTCCCTCGGAAGAGGGCTTGGAGAGACTGAGAATGGCCTCGTCCCACTTGGTGTCCTTGGGGAAGCTGAGCTCGTTGTATCCGTAGCCAAGCTGACCGGAGGCCCGGGTGGGAGCATAGATACTCAGGCCGTGAGATTCGGGGTGAGCGCTCGGATCGTTTTCGTTGGCCAGGACAACCGTCCCTAATGATTCAATCAGTGCCTTGGCGGCCTCTTTAACTGCCTTGTCCTTGCTCGTTTCGATCATCTTGTTGGCCATGTCCACCACGTCCCTGAGATCCTTGTACGGCGTGTAGCCGCTTCCGTAATTTTCGGATTTGGAGATGGCGGTGCGGATGTTGGCCTTGTCCTTGGAAGCCAGCATGGCTTCGGCCAGAGTGTTGACCGAGTCTTTAAGGATGTTCATCTTGGAAAGATCGGTGGCGGAGAAAGTAGGAATATCTTCACTGTGCTTTCTGTTTACATCAACGACGATCTTGGAGAATTCCTCCGGGCCCACTTCGATCCGGCTCTTTAAAGCCTTCTGGAGTTTTTGGATGGAGGTGCTCAGGGTCTTGCCGCCCAGCATGGAATCGTAGGACCAGCCGGCTCCGCCCTCGCTCTCCTCCGAGGCCAGAAGGTACTTTGCGGAGTCTTTCAGTTCGTAGGCCACCTCTGTTTCGCCCATCAGGCAGGCGTCCATCCCGATGATGTCGAGCTTTTTGCCCGTGATTTTTTCTGCATCCTCGATGGCCTGGCGGATCTTGGGCACGGTCATGAAGCCGCCGGAGCCGTCGTCGTACATGGCGCCGGTGAATCCGCCGCCGTGATCGTTGAGAATAAGAGCGACATGGTCCGCCGGATAGCGTTTTACTGCGTCCACCAGAAAATCTTTCAGGGTCTTGGGGCTGGCCATGTCGGTGGGGCCGTATTCCTTTACCACTTCCGAGTTGAGCTTGCCCTGCTCGCTGTCCTTGGTGATGTAGTACTGGCGGCAGTCCTGCCATTTTTCTCCAAAGGAATTGTTCTTATCCCCTATGTCTATGAAGGCGGCGATATGGGTGTTTTTATCCGAGCCCACCATCTCCTGCTGGTCGAGGTTGCCCATCTGGTACTCGGTCAGATTGCAGTCGGCGGCGACGTAATTTAAGAAGAGCCACTTCTTGTGCGGTTTTGCCTGGACGTCGTCCACTTTCCCGCCGAGCACCACGCTGTCTTTGACTTCTGCGGCTGGGGTTTCCTTCTTTACGGGAGCGCTGGACGCTCCAACTTTCGAACCAATCGGTTCCGGATATCCATTCGTTGCCTTAATATCCATTATCAGTCTCCCTTCTCTGTATGAACTCTGGCCCTATTGTAGCATAATAAAAGCCGGAGTAGCAAATAATTTCAAAATGTTAACATTCTGTTCATAATTTCGGTTATTCTGACCTATATGCACCTTGCCGCCCTTTTTCATGGGAATCATTGATTGGGAAACGGCAGATCCGTGTTCGCTTCATCCTTGAGCGCCAGACGGTAGCCGACTCCGGGCTCGGTCAGGATATAGCGTGGCTGAGCCGGATCTGGTTCGATTTTCCGTCGCAACTGGCGGACGTAAACTCTCAGGTAATGTGTCTCTTCAGCGTATTCCTTCCCCCATATGAGCTCCAGGAGATGACGGTGGGTCAAAATTTTCCCGGCGTTGAGAGCCAGATTTTTCAAAATTCCGTATTCGGTAGGGGTCAGACGGACTTCTCTCCCGCCAACTTCGACATGGCGGCGCGCCAGATCAATCGAAAGGTCGCCCGCCACCAGGACGGGCTCTTCCTCGGTTTTTGCCGCGTGCCTGAGGGCGACTCTCAGGCGGGCCAGCACCTCCCCCATACTGAAGGGCTTGGTCACATAGTCATCCGCTCCTG
The DNA here is from genome assembly GCA_043798715.1 of bacterium. Classification (GTDB taxonomy): domain Bacteria; phylum Vulcanimicrobiota; class JAZDOK01; order JAZDOK01; family JAZDOK01; genus JAZDOK01. The sequence continues at coordinate 259,136 of JAZDOK010000100.1, read as the reverse complement.
AATCCAGCGCCTGGATCTTGTCGTTCTCGCCCTCGCGGACGGAGAGAATGATAATCGGGACGCTCGTCCATTCCCGGAGGCGGCGGATGACCTCCTGCCCATCAAGATCCGGCAGGCCCATGTCCAGAAGAACGAGATCGGGTTGAAAAAGGATGGCCTGCTCCAGGCCCTCCTGTCCGTTGGCGGCGTCCGCAACTTCCAGGCCGTGGGCTGATAGAGCCACTTTCAAAAGGCGCCGTATCGGAAGTTCGTCGTCGATAACCAGGACTCGCGCTCCTTTAGGTATCATAGGCCGGACTCCTTTCCGTTCGGGACTCCGGGAGGGGGGCTCTCATTTAAAGGGAGGGTGAAGACGAAGACGCTTCCTCCCCCCGGGCGTGTTTCCACCCAGATTCTCCCTCCGTGGGCCTCGACGATCCCCTTGCAGATGGAGAGTCCAAGCCCGGTTCCACTCACCTGGTGCGGAGAATAGACCCGGTAAAACTTATCGAAAATTCTTTCCCGATCGGCCTCAGGGATACCGGGACCCTGATCGGCGATAGCGACTCTGAGAGAATCACCTTCCCGGCGTGAGTAGATTGAAATTTTGCTCCCGGGCGGCGAATGTTTGGCGGCATTATCCAAAATATTGACCAGAACCTGCTCGATCAGAGTCAAGTCCGCCTTGACAAGAGGCAGGCCCTGCTCAATCTGGATCTTAAGGGGACGATCTTTCAGAGAATCCCGGAGTCTTCTAAGAGCCACGCCCACGAGCTCTTCGATGTCGCACCACTCCCACTTGAGGCGAAGCGCGCCGCTCTCCAGGCGGGCCATGTCCAGAAGATTTTCCACCAGCCGGTTCATCCGAAGAGTACCCTCCTTGATGGTCTGGAGAAAAGCCTGAGAATCTTCCCGGCTGTAGGAAGTCCTGTCGTCCAGCAGGCTGGTGACGGCGCCCTGGATGAAAGCCAGGGGGGTTCGCAATTCGTGGGAGATTGAGTTAAAGAGGGCCGTGCGGAGTTTTTCCGACTGCTCCAGGTTGCGGCTGTGCTGGGCCTCCTGGGAGAGTGTCAGGCGGACCAGGGCCAGAGCCGTGAGATTCGCAAAGGCTTCCAGCAGGCGGTGTTGTTCCGGGGACAAGTGCTGTTCGAAGTATTTCGGGCGGACTCCAAGCACGCCCACGCACTTCTCGTCCGCCATGAGGGGAAGGTATAGCCATTCCACCCCCCGGAAGGTGTCGGTTCCCCGGCCGGCCAGTTGACCGTGCTCGAAGACCCACCGGGCCACGGCCCATTCGTTCTCGTTAAAAACCGATTCCAGGGCCGGATCCGCGGTGTAGGTCTTGAGTTTTCCCGTTTCATCCGGGGCGAAGATCAGGGCTTTCCCGTCAATCGTTTCAGCAACGGATTCGGCTGCTTTTTTTAGAACGCCTTCCAGATCCGTTTCCACTGCGATCTTGCGACTAAGGCCGTAGAGAGCGGAGATCCGCAATTCCCGCTGCCGGGCCATCTCCACCTGGTCTCTCAACTTTGCGGCCAAACTGCTCGTCGTCAGAGAAACAACAAGGAAAACAGCGAGGCTGACGAAGTAACGGAGGTCGGCAACGGAAAAACTCAGGAACGGGGGGATGAAAAAGAAATCAAAGAAGAGGAGTCCCAGGACGGAAGCCAGGAGGGAGGGCCCGCGTCCAAGAAACGTGGCGCTTAGGATGACGGGCAAAAGATAGAGGAGAACGATGTTGACGGGGTCGGAGTGAAGGTGATTGATCAGGGTCGCCAGGAAGACCATGGCGATGGTCCAGATATAGGATTTAATGGGAGAGCGCCGGGAGCGCGCCGCCGGAGCCGGACTTCGGCCGTTTTTAATTTTCGGTTTGCCTGAGATGACGTGAACGCTTATCCCGTGGCTGCCGCGAATGATCTTGTCCACCGGTGAGCGGTTCCAGATTTCCCAAAGATTGGAGTGAAGAGGCTTCCCGATGACGATCTGGGTGACGTTCCGGTGGCGGGAGAGGGCCAGGAGTTCCTCCGCGACGTCCTCTCCCGAAAGCCGCACGATCTCGGCTCCCAGCTCCTCGGCCAGGCGAAGATTCTGAGTGAGTTGCTCCCGGCGGACTTCGTCATCCCTCAATAAGTCCGGTGTTTCTACGTAGGCCACCAGCCATTCCGCTTTGAGTCCGGCGGCCATGCGCCGGGCGGTTCGAATGACGTGAGCGGAAAAGGGGCTGGAGCTTATGCAGGCCATGATCCGTTCCCCCGCCGGCCAGGGGCCCTCGATGGCATGAACCCGCATGTACTGATCCATTTCATGATCCACGCGCTGGGCCGTAAAACGAAGAGCCAGCTCCCGAAGAGCGTTTATGTTGCCGGGACGGAAGAATTTCCGGAGAGCCTGCTGCGCCTGCTCGGGGACATAGACCTTTCCCTCATTCAGGCGCTGGATCAGATCTTCGGGTGGAACGTCAATGAGGTGAATCTGATCGGCTTCCTCAATGAAGCGGTCGGGAACGGTCTCCCGCACCCTGACTCCTGTGATCTGCGCGACGATGTCGTTGAGGCTCTCGATATGCTGGATATTGACGGTAGTATAGACGCTGATGCCCTGTTCCAGAAGTTCTTCGACATCCTGAAAACGCCGCACGTGGCGGGAGCCCGTGATGTTGGTGTGGGCCAGTTCGTCCACCAGGGCGAGGGCGGGTCGGCGCGTCAGCAGAGCGTCCAAATCCATTTCATGATAAGTATGATCGCGGTATTCCAGGCTTTTCAGAGGGACGGCAGGCAGTCCCTCTAGAAGTGCCCCGGTCTCCGGCCTTCCATGGGTCTCGACCCAGCCGACGACCAGGTCCACCCCCTCGTTTATACGCTCGTGGGCGGCCTCCAGCATGGCGAAGGTCTTTCCCACGCCGGCCGCGGCCCCGAGGAATATCGTGAGGCGTCCCCGGGTTTCCTTTTTCGTCTGGGCGAGCAGGTCGTCCGGATTCGGCCGCCTGTTTTCACCTGTTCCGTTTCGGTCCATATCGCCTCACCAGGCCAGCATTAATCCGAGCCCGACGGTGCTCTGATTATTGGCCGCGCCGTTATTGAAAGCTTTTGCGTCGGACCAGTCATATCTGTATTCCGGTCTCAGATAGACGTGCTTTCCCATCTTCATCGTCGCCGAAAAGGTAAGCTCCCTCAAAGTCTGGGGGGTTCCGCTCCTGAAACCGTCATAATCGTGGAAATCTTCACCTCTTATGGCAAGGTTGAAACGGTCGGAGAAATCATATTTCCCGATGATCGAATAGCCCTCCCATTTCGCATCGCTCCCGGTGGTGGTGGCATTTTTTTCGGTGCCGATGTCGTAGTTGAGAAGAAAAGTCAGGTTCTTCGCCGGTTTAAAAGTTCCCACCCAATCAAAAAGGAAACGGTTGTCGATCTCATTGTTGTCCCTTTCAGGGCCGCTCAGGAAATTGAAGCACATTCCGGCTTTTTCGCTCGGGTTGTACCCGATGCATAAACCAAGAGTTTTCGCGGAATTGTTATCGGCGAAATTGTCCCATCCGTTTATGATGTAGGCGGTTCCGGAGAGCTTGTCTGAAAAGTCATATCCCAATCTCACACCCGTCTGGGTGAGGGGTTCGGCGTAAGTATAGAGAAGGGATCTGGAGAAATTTGGGTCATCAACGGCCTCGAGAACTTCGGCGCCTACAAAGGTCAGCATCTTGCCGGCGGCCATCTTCGGGCCTTTCTTCCCCTGAAATGCGTAAACCACGAAAGCTTCCGTCAGATCGAAAGATTCATCAGGATTTCCCAGGCTCCTGGCGTGGATCAGCTTTGCATACTCCCCGCCTGACAGTTTGAGTCTGAAGCCGAAACTGCTCGGCTGGGCTTCATGGGAGAGAACAATTTGCGCCAAGTCGAAGCTGAGGAAATTCGCTTTCATGTCAAAGGCCCTGAAATCGTTTCTCCCTGACTGGGGGTTATTTGAGTTTGCCTCGTAGCTCCCCTGAAGATAATACTTGAATTCCACCTGCCCTCTCTGGGAGCACTTCTCGGGATCCTCCTGGGCCCTGGCGCAATCGCCGAGAAGAAGGAAGCTAAGGAGCGCCAGTAAGACCATCCTTCTGAAATTCATCGAGTCCCCTCCATTAAATGGGGATAAGCCCGGTGATTTTCAGCAAACAGCCAATCAAACCATCCGGCTTACCCGTAATACAAAAATTAATCTTAAATATAGGCCTCTTCTCCGTGAAGCGCTTCATCAAGACCCATGGCCTCTTCCTCTTTGGTCACCCTCACCGGGGTTATCTTGTCGATGAGGGCAAGAGCGATGTAGGAGAACAGGAAAGCATAAATAGAGGCGCCGATGACCGAGACAAGCTGCTTGAAGAAAAAGGAGGTGCCTCCGAAAACAAGGCCGTTTGCCCCCGCCGGATTGATTTGAGTGCTGGCGAAGAGGCCCAGCATGATAACGCCGAGGATTCCACCCACGCCGTGAACTCCCCACACGTCGAGCGCGTCGTCCCAGCCCAGTTTGTTCTTCAAGGTAATCGCACCATAACAGACCACTCCGGAGACAATCCCTATCAGCACCGCTACCTGGACGGATACGTAGCCCGCCGCGGGTGTGATGGTGGCCAGGCCGGCGATGGAACCGGTGAGAAGGCCGAGGAACTTGGGCTTCTTTTCGAAGATCCAGGCCATGATCAACCAGGCGATGGCCGCAAAAGAAGCTGCGGTATCCGTGTTGAGGAATGCGAGGGAGGTTATATGGTCCACTCGAAGTTCGCTTCCCGCATTGAACCCGTACCAGCCGAACCAGAGAAGACCCGTTCCGAGGGCAACCAGCGGAATGCTGTGGGCCCCCCGCTCCAGCACTTTTCGTTTTCCCACGAAGAATACCGATGCCAGAGCCGCCATACCTGCAATGGCGTGCACCACGATTCCGCCTGCGAAGTCAAGAACTCCCCATTTCTGCAGAAGCCCGCCTCCCCAGATCATGTGAACAAAGGGGAAATAGACAAAGAGCAGCCACACCGTGAGAAATATCATATAGGCGTTAAACCTGACCCTGTTTGCAAAAGCACCCGTTATCAGGGCCGGTGTGATGATGGCGAACATCATCTGGTAAGCGACAAAGACCAGGAGAGGGATGTTGTTGCCAGCAAGGACGTCCATCGGCGTGATGCCGTGAAGGAAGGCTTTATCCAGGTTTCCGATTATCCCCCCTTCTCCACCTGAAAAACACAGGGAATAACCGCAGACGAACCATATAACCGAGGTCCAGCCCATGGAAACAAAGCTCTGGAGCATAATGGTCAAAACGTTTTTCCTGCCCACGAGCCCCCCGTAGAAGAAGGCCAGCCCCGGTGTCATCAACATGACGAGACTGGTGGCCACGAGCATAAAACCAGTATTGCCGGAATCGAAAGTCATGTGAGTTCCTCCTTTATTGCCGTCTGTCAGGCCGATTGGCTATTTCTCTTCGCACTTACTTTGCCGCATGAGGGTTTTTCCCTTCAAAGCTAAGAAAAAATTTATTGAGATTCATTCAAAGTCCCCCTTATATGGATTATGGAATATTTTTCCAATTCCAGGTTCAGCTCAAGGACGTTCACCCGCCTCTCTCCCAGGATACCAAGTTGAGGCCTTCGAATGGCCTTCAGAACGAACTCCCTTACCTGCTCCTCCGGAAGCTGCCGGCTACGGGCCACGCGGCTGACCTGAAGGAAAGCGCTCTCGGGGGTGATGTCCGGGTCGAGGCCGCTTCCGGATGCCGTCACGAGATCGGACGGGACCGGAGCATCTGCGGAAAGGGCGTTCTCCACCCGCAGCGCCTCCGCCGCCTTCCGGATAGTATCGATCAAATTCCGATTTGTCGGGCCGAGGTTGGAGCCGGAGGAGGAAGTGCCGTCATAGCCCTCTCTTCCGGCCGCCGAGGGGCGGCCGTGGAAGAAGGCGGGATTTTTAAAGTTCTGGCCGATGAGGGCGGAGCCGACCGGCTGTCCCTTGAAGGAGAGCAGGCACCCCGCGGCCTGCCGGGGAAAAAGGAGCGCGGCCAGACCCGTAACAGCCAGGGGATAAAGGAGGCCCGTCAGGAGAGTCATCAAGAGTAGCAGGGATCCTGCTGTTAAAATATTTTTTTTCATGGCTTGGCGGTTTCCTTTCAGCTCAGTCCCAGAGCAACCAGGAGAAGATCGATGAGTTTAATACCGATGAAGGGTGCGATCACGCCGCCCACTCCGTAGATGAGAAGGTTGCGGCGCAGGATGACGGCGGCCCCGAGCGGGCGGTAGGCCACCCCCTTGAGAGCCAGGGGCACGAGGGCGATGATGATGAGAGCGTTGAAGATGATGGCCGAGAGGATGGCGCTTTGGGGAGAGGCCAGGTGCATGATGTTGAGGAGAGCGAGCGGCGCGTAGGTGGCGGAAAAGAGGGCGGGAATGATGGCGAAATACTTGGCCACGTCGTTTGCGATGCTGAAAGTGGTGAGAGCCCCCCGGGTCATGAGGAGCTGCTTTCCTATTTCCACCACCTCCAGGAGCTTGGTGGGGTTGCTGTCGAGATCCACCATGTTGCCGGCCTCCTTGGCCGCCTGGGTTCCGCTGTGCATGGCCACCCCGACGTCCGCCTGTGCCAGCGCCGGGGCGTCGTTGGTCCCGTCCCCGGTCATGGCCACCAGGTGGCCTTTGGCCTGCTCATCCCGAATGAATTGCAGTTTGACCTCCGGCGTGGCCTCCGCCAGGAAATCATCAACCCCCGCCTCGGCCGCGATAGCCGCCGCCGTGAGCGGGTTGTCTCCCGTGATCATGACCGTCCGGATGCCCATGCGGCTCAGCTCGGCAAAGCGTTGGCGGATGCCGCCCTTGACGATGTCCTTGAGCTCGATGACCCCCAGCACCTTGACCCCTTCGGGGACCACCATGACCACCACCAGGGGAGTACTGCCCTTCTTCGCGACTTCTTCGACCGCGGCTTTGACCTCCGGGGGAACATAGCCGCCCCTTTCCCCGACAAAGGCTTCGACGGCGTCGGCGGAGCCCTTCCTTATTTCGCGATCTCTGAGATTCACCCCGCTCATCCGGGTATAGGCGCTGAAAGGAACGAAGACGGCTCCAAGAGATTTTAATTCCTGCTCCCGCAGGTTGAATCGCTCCTTGGCCAGGATGACGATGCTCCGCCCCTCCGGGGTCTCATCGGCAAAAGAAGCCAGTTGGGCATTTTCGGCCAACTTGGCCTCGGGTACGCCGGGAGCCGGGATAAAACGGGTGGCCATGCGGTTGCCCAAGGTGATGGTCCCGGTCTTGTCGAGAAGAAGGACGTCTACGTCCCCGGCCGCCTCCACCGCCCGCCCGGACATGGCCAGGATGTTTCGCTTGAAGACACGGTCCATTCCGGCGATCCCGATGGCGCTCAGCAGTCCCCCGATGGTTGTCGGTATCAGGCAGACCAGGAGGGCGATGAGGATGGGTATGGAAACGCTGGTCCCCGAGTAGAGCGCAAAATTCTCCAGGGTGGCGACAGCCAGGAGAAAAATTAATGTCAGGCCGACCAGCAGGATGTTAAGAGCGATCTCGTTCGGGGTCTTCTGCCGTTGGGCGCCTTCAACCAGGCGGATCATGCGATCTAAAAAAGTCTCGCCGGGGTCGGCCGTGATGCGGACCTTGAGGAAGTCCGAGAGGACACGGGTCCCGCCGGTCACGGCGCTTCGGTCTCCTCCGGACTCCCTGATGACGGGGGCGGACTCCCCGGTGACCACGCTCTCGTCCACCGAGGCGATCCCCTCGATGATTTCGCCGTCCCCGGGGATGACATCGCCCGTCTCCACCAGGACGATGTCGTTCTTTTTGAGGCAGGATGCGGGGATGATCTCGATTTTTCCCGATCCGTTGATGATTTTTTTGGCCTGGGTTTCGTAGCGCGTGCGTCTTAAGCCTTCCGCCTGGGCTTTCCCCCGGCCTTCGGCCAGGGCCTCCGCGAAATTGGCGAAGAGAACGGTCGCCCAGAGCCACACAGCAAGCTGGGTGTTCAGCGAGAGCGCGGAACGTTCTCCAATAATGAGATCGCGTGCAATGAAGAAAGTTATGAGACCGGCACCTATTTCTACGACGAACATCACCGGGTTCCGGTACTGGACCCTGGGATCCAGCTTAAGGAAGGCATCCCGGATCGCTCGAAGCATAAGCCGGGAGTCGAAATGGACCTTGAAACGGGCCGTTCCTTTTGCTGAATCGGATAATTTTTTAGACATCTTCGACTCCGGTTAAAAAGTTTTTCCCGAGACCATGAGGAGTTGTTCCGCCAGGGGGCCCAGGGCCAGGGCCGGGAAGAAGGTGAGGGCGCCCACGATGATGACGACCCCCGCCAGGAGGACGGCGAAAAGCAGGCTGTCCGTTTTGAAGGTTCCGGGGCCGGGCGTCACGGATTTTTTGGCCACCATGCTGCCGGCGATGGAGAGTACCGGAATTATGACGCCGAAGCGCCCGATCAGCATGGCCAGGGCGAGCAGAATATTATAAAAAACAGTGTTCGCATTGAGGCCGGCGAAGGCGCTTCCATTGTTTCCGACGCAGGAGGTGAAGGCATAGAGAACCTCGCTCAGTCCATGGGGGCCTCCATTTAAAATAGAGGAAGTGCCGGCCTTCGTCGAGACGGCCAGGGCGCTCCCCAGAAGAATGGCCGCCGCCTGGATTAGGACGGCGATGGCCGCCATCCGGATCTCGGCGCTTTCAATCTTCTTCCCCAGGTATTCGGGGGTCCTGCCCACCATGAGCCCGGCGATGAAGACCGTGAGAATTACAAAGACCAGCATCCCGTATAGCCCGGCGCCGACCCCGCCGAAGACGACCTCCCCGAGCATGATCTGGAGCATGGGCACCAGCCCTCCCAGGGGCGTGAAACTATCGTGCATGGAATTCACGGCTCCGCAGGAGGCCGCGGTCGTGATGGTCGCAAAAAGGGAGGAATTCACGATGCCGAAGCGCACCTCTTTCCCTTCCATGGCCGTCGGTCCGCTGACTCCCAGGGAGCGGATCAGGGGGTTTCCGTAGAGTTCGCTCGCATAGCATGTCCCCAGAAAGATAAGGAAGAGGAGCGTCATGGAAAGAAGGATGATCCATCCCTGGCGGCGGTCTCCGACCATCTCTCCGTAAGTGAGGGTGAGGGCGCATGGAATAAGGAAGATGGCCAGCATCTCCAGGAAGTTGGCGAGGGGCGTCGGGTTTTCGAAGGGATGGGCGGAGTTGACGTTAAAGAAACCTCCCCCGTTGGTACCGAGCTCCTTTATGGCCTCCTGGGAGGCCACCGGTCCCATCGCCAGAGTTTGTCGGCCTCCTTCGAGCGTCTGAAGAACAAGGTCTGGTCTGAGGTTCTGGATCACCCCCTGGGAAACCAGAAGAAGCGCCAGAAGAAGGGAACCTGGGAGAAGCACCCAGAGAACGGATCTCGTCAGATCCACCCAGAAGCTCCCGATGGTCCGGGCCGTGCGGCGGGCCAGTCCCCGCGTAATGGCTACGGCGACGGCGATGCCGGTGGCTGCGGAGAGAAAATTCTGCACCGCCAGGGCCGCCATCTGGGTCAGGTGGCTCATAGTGGTTTCACCGGCATAGGCCTGCCAGTTCGTATTGGTCATGAAGCTTACCGCCGTGCTTAAGGCGAGGAAGTGAGGAACCGGGCCGAAGTGTTGGGGATTAAAGGGAAGAGCGCCCTGGCAGCGCTGAAAGAGATAGACAAGTACCATCCCGAGGCCATTAAAGAGAAGGAGGGAAAAGGCATACTCCTTCCAGTTCATCTCACGCTCCCGGTGCACGCCAGCCAAGCGGTAGATAAAGCGTTCGAGAGGCTCCACCAGGGGATCCAGAAAAGTTTTTTCGAACTTGAAAACCCGTGCCATGTAACGGCCTAGTGGGACTGCAAGAAGAATCAGGACCGCCAGGTAGAGGATAATTTGAAAGAGATCCCTCTCCACTTGAAACATCAGAATTTCTCCGTTTTCATCAAAGCATACCCAAGATATATGAGGAGGAAGAGAGCCGCCGCGCCCCCCAGCACCATGTCCAACATCCCCGTTACCTCCTCCTTTTTGCCCCGGAAGTTACAACTAAGAGTTCTTCGCTTCAGGGAGTAGTATACTCCGCAGGCTAGTCAAAATGCTATCAAAAAAACGGGCGGAAGAGTAAAAATAAAGTAAAAATTCCACGCTATAGCATGAGGTATTTTTTGTTCCGCCAAAGGTGATGGGTCTCAGCCCTTCGGTCTTCGCACGTCGGGGATAAGGACTACCGATAGGCATGCAGGTTCTGTCTATTCTTAAGAGAATATGGATGCGATGAAGAAAAACGGACCTGCTTTTGTCCTGGGATTCAACGCCGTCTTCCTGCAGCTGGTTTTCCTTCGGGAGTGGCTCTGCCTGTTCATGGGAAACGAGCTGGTTCTCGGGATCTACCTGGGGGCTTGGATGCTCTTTACCGGCCTTGGAAGCCTCTGCTCTTCCTTCCCGCCGTTTCAGAAAATTTCCTCCAGGGCGTCCTCCCTGGGCACCTGGATCTTCCTGATCCTGTCGCCTCTCCCCGCCCTCTTCCTTCTCCGCTGGGTCGGGATTCTGGGGAGAATTCCAGGGGAGAACCCAGGCCTCTTGCTCTTCCTCCCGGCGCTCCTCATCCTGTTTTTTCCCTGTTTCCTTCTGGGGCTCCAGTTTGCTTTTCTGGGGCGGGCGGCCCGTGAGGATGAAGCGGCCCTCTCTTCCCCGGAGGCCGTGCGCCGCATCTATCTCTGGGAGTCCCTGGGATTTGCCCTGGGGGGTTTTTTGTTCACTTTTCTAGGCCTGCGGTGCGTGCAACCCATTCCTATTCTCTTTTATTGGACGGGCTTTAACGCACTTTTCGTCGCTCTTAAAATCCGTGAAGGACGCCTCCGGTTCTTCATTTCGGCGGCACTCGTTATTCTGACCGTGGCGGGAGGCGGAGTGACACAGACCCTTCAGGGAAAGGCCGATCGCCTCCAATGGAGGGGTTTTAATCTTGTATCCACATTGGAGTCTCCCTACGGAAGAATCGCGGTTACCAGAAACAAGGGAGAAGTCAATTTTTTTCAGAATGGCATTTACCTTTCCGGAAGCGGAGAGGCCCCTTCAAACGAAGAGACGGCTCATCTAGCTCTTCTGGCTCACCCGGCTCCCGAAAAAGTGCTGGTACTGGGAGGCGGCGGCGGGCTTCTGGCCGAAGTCCTGAAGCACCCGGTTGAAGAAGCGGTCTATCTCGAAGCTGATCCCTTCCTGCTGAGGACAGAGGAAAAATTTCTGCCCCAGCCGCTTAAAGATTCTTTTTCTTCATCCAGAATAAGGCAGGTTTCCGGGGATGCGAGACTTTTTGTCCGCCGGAGCCGGGAGGCTTTCGACCTCATATTCTGCGCCCTGCCCCCTCCTTCCAACCTTCTTCTCAACCGCTTCTATACGGAGGAGTTCTATCGGGATCTTCGGGGAAGACTGACTCCCGGAGGGATTCTGGCGGTCACCGTCGAGTCGGCCGAGGGCTACATCAGCCCGGAACTTGCGGCCAGAAACGGCTGTATCCTGGATACGATCTCCGGCGTTTTTTCCTCGATTCAGGTGATTCCCGGGTGGCGCGCCCTGCTCCTGGCCTCGCCGACTTCCCTCCCGCTTAACCCTGAAACCCTCATCGGGAGGGCTGAGGAAAGAAAGATTGCCCTTCATTTTCTGAGCCCGGGCCTCATCCGCCACCGTCTCTCTCCCTTCCAGAAGGAAGCGTTTTTCAGGAGCCTGCGCGGCAGAGAGAATAAAACTGTCAACACGGACGCCCGCCCCCTCTGTTTTTTCTTCGAGCTCCTTTTCTGGCTTTCGCGGCAGGGGATCCGCCTTGAGTGGGTCCTTAAGTTCGGACAGGAGAGGATTGGATTGATTCCGCTTTACTGCTTCGTGGTCCTGTTGGCGGCCCTGGGGATTTTCAGAAAACGCTCCCCGGTCGTTCTCATGACGACCTGGATTATGGGTTTTTCCGCCATGGCCCTTGAAATTTTCATCTTCACCGCTTTTCAGGCGGCCTATGGATACATCTACCTTCAGGCCGGCATCCTGAGCGCCATGTTCATGATCGGCTCAGCCCTGGGATCTGCGCGAGCGGTCTCCTCAGTTCGCAACGCTCAGAGGACGGCCTTTTTAAGCGTGTTGGGGATGGCTTCCCTGGCTCTGGTTATCTTCCCGGCTTCAAATGCCTTGTTTACCGGCCTTAATATCCCGGAGGCGGCCATCCAGATTCTATTCGCTCTGGCCATGTTCCTCGACGGCCTTTGCATCGGGCTCTTCTTTCCGGCGGCCAATTGCCTGTCGCTGGAGAAGAGAGCGGATGAGGAAGCTCATCTGGGCAGGGTTTACGGGTGGGACCTCTTCGGGAGCAGTTTTGGGGCCTTTTTCGTCTCCACGATTATGATCCCCCTCTGGGGCCTCCCGGCCGGCGTTGGGCTGGTAGGGTCGCTGCTCCTGGCGGTGGCCCTGCCGTGGGCTATTCTCCGAAGACCAGCGCCGAGAAGATGACGATCTGGGTCCCGGGCTCCTTCCAGGTCTCAGGCGGGAGGCCCGCCTTCAGGCAGGTGTGCTTAAGAAACTCATCCCGGCCCCATCCGTATTCCGTCGCTACTTGAGGAAGAAGCAGACCCTGTGAAAAACCTCTCTTGATGATGATGCCATGGGTGCCGACCTTGATCAGGTTGACGTCCTTGATCTCCTTGAGCTCCGAGAGGGCGGAGATCTCTATGTGGATGTCTTTCAGTTCCTCCGGCCGCACCGGACTGAAGCGGGGATCGTGGCTGGCAGCCTGGACGGCCATCTGGGAGACGGCCTCGAAGAGGGGCGCTATGCCCTGGATGTAGCCGATGCAGCCGCGCAGGTCGCCATTTTTGGTGAGGGTCACGAAGACCCCCATTTTTTTAGAGAGCCTGGGAGTCTGAGGGGAAAAGGCGGGAATTTTGTTCCCCCGAACGTGCGCCTCCAGGGTCTCCCGGGCTACCTTGAGCAGGAAGGCCTGCTCCTCCTTCGAGAGAAGTTCCACCCCCTCGGGAACCACGTGGTGGGCCGGCGAAGCTTCTTCTTTTTCAGCCCCGGGAACTTTGGCCTCTTCGCGGCCATAGAAGGCGACAGCGGCGTATCCGACCACCCGGGACTTGTCGCCGGTGACATCACCGGAATTGGCGTATTTGAGGACCCTCACCTCATTCGCTCCCAGCTTTTCGGCCGTCATAAGCGCGGTTAAGACGGGGGCCGAGCCGCAGGCCTCGAACTCCTTATTCTGGATTTTTCCAGGGAAGTCTTTTACCGCCATTTTTTCGACTGCCGAAAGGAACAGATTGTCCTTCCTTACGGCCTGATCGTAGGGGTAGTAGTGGGAGAGATCCGAGCTGGCGATAAGAACCGCGCGGGGATTTTCTTTCAATATCGGGGCGATGGCGGAGGCCAGATTGCCGCAGGTTTTGGGATCCGGATCCAGCATTTCCAGGGGGATTATGGAAGCGCCCGGGAGGACTTTCTGAAGGAAAGGCACCTGCACCTCCAGCGAATGTTCGGCCGCATGGGCTTCGGGAATGATGGCGATATCAGGATCTTTTTTCATCAGGAGCGCGAGTTTTTCACGGTCGAGAGAGACATTTCCCAGAGGGGTCTCCCAGGCGTCGGAGTCGTCCGCGGCCACGCCCGAAAAATAGGCGCGGTGCGAGGGGCCGAGCAGAAAGACTGTACTGATCGCACTTCCCTTCAGTTGGATGAAGCTGTAGGCGGCCACCTGGGCCGAGTAGGGGTATCCCGCATGGGGAACGATGAGGATCCGTGGCACCTCCGATCTTTTCTCCCCCTCGGCGTTCCTGAGGTACTTATCCACCTGGGAGGAGAGCTCCTTGGGACTTCCCGGGTAGAACATTCCGTTGACCGCCGGTTTTCTAACTTTATTTTCGGCCTTCATCTTTTTTGCCTCCTTTGTCTCGTTCGCCTTCCTGTCCCCGGCCCGGCTTGAGCAGGAACAGGTAAGCAGGATCAGGATGATCGCCAGTGTGCAAAATGTGGTGCGTCTCATTTTCTCAAGTCCTCCTCCCGAAAAATTCCGGGGATCTTCCGGCCGCAGTATTTGCATTTTCCCCCGGAGATTTCATTCTTAAGGATCTCAAAGCCCTTCCGCTCTATGAGTAGTTTGCCGCATTCGGGGCAGAGGGTATTTTCGGCGGTATTGCCCGGCACATTCCCGATGTAGACGAAGTGAAGTCCCTCCCGGAGGGCGATCCGGCGGGCCAATTCAAGCGTATCGAAAGAGGTCGGAGGCAGATTATTCAGCCGGTACATCGGGTGGAAGCGGGAAAAATGGAGCGGCACGTCCGGGCCCAGGTTCTCCCGGATCCAGCGGCACATTTTTTTTATCGTGACGGGGTCGTCGTTCTGACCCGGAATAACGAGGTTGGTGATCTCGGTCCAGACGCCTTCCTTTTTGAGGATTTTCAGGCACTCAAGAACCGGGGCCACGTCTCCCATGGTGAGGGTGGAGTAGAATTGCTGATCTATGGACTTAAGATCGATATCGGCGGCGTCGAGGTAGCGGCACAATTCCCTGAGCGGCTCCGGGTTGATGTAGCCGCAGGAGTGCATCACGTTTAAGATTCCGGCTTTCCTGGCTTCGCGGGCGGTATCCAGCATGTACTCGTAATAGACTGCGGGCTCGGTGTAAGTGTAGGCGATGGATCGGCAGCCTGATTTTTTTGCGGCTTTCACGACCTCGACCGGGGGCAAGGAGCAGTTCTTAGTCTCCTCCGGGCTCTTCTGGGAGATCTGCCAGTTCTGGCAGAAGATACAGCGCATATTGCAGCCGGCGGTGGAGATGGAGAAGGTCAGTGTGCCCGGAAGGAAGTGAAAGAAGGGCTTTTTTTCTATCGGGTCCACGTTGACGGCGCAGGGCAGGCCCCAGACCAGCGAGTAGAGGCTCCCCCCGACGTTTTTTCGCACGGTGCAGGCGCCCCGCTGTCCTTCCTCCAGAAGGCACCGGCGGGGGCAGAGCCGGCATTGTACGCGTCCCCCGGGAATGCTTTTAAAGAAGCGGGCCGGGTGGAGGGGGAGCGCCTCATCCCTGGCGGAGCATAAAGAAGAGGTAAGGAGCAGAAAGACCACCGGGAAAAAGAGCCCCCTGAGGCTCGCAAGAATATTACTCTGCATGGTTGATCTCCTCTTGCTTATCTTCTCCCACTCAGCCTCCCTTCCCTGCCGCCCTTGCCTTATGTTTTCACGATGTGATAAAATAGGCGCAATGGATAAACAGGCCGTTCTCTCGGTTAAGGATTTGTGCGCCGACTACGGGAAGTTGCAGGCGCTCAGGGGCGTCACCTTTGAAGTCATGGGTGGGGCGGTGGGGCTTCTGGGGCCCAACGGAGCGGGTAAATCCACACTGATAAAGGTACTCCTTAACCTGATGCCCCCTTCCTCCGGGAGTTTCCGCTTCATGGGAGAGGATTCCCGCCTTCTGGGGGAGGGTATACGGGATCGGATCGGCTACGTCCCCGAGCGGGAGGGGCTCAGGGCCGGCATCTCCGGCATCGGCTGGGTCTCCTTCCTGGGGGAGATGTCGGGACTTCCCCGAAGGCGCGCCATCGAACGGGCTCACGAAATGCTCAATTATGTGGGGCTCGGGGAGAGTCGCTACCGGGATGCCCAGACCTATTCCACCGGTATGCAGCAGCGGCTCAAATTCGCAGTCGCGCTGGTTCATGATCCGGCCATCGTCTTTCTGGACGAACCCACGGCCGGGATGGATCCGGCGGGACGCGAGGAGGTCCTGGAGCTTTGCCGGGACCTGGTTAGAGCAGGTAAAACCATCCTCTTTTCGACTCACATTCTCAAAGATGTCGAAGCGATCTGTTCCACGGTCGTTATCCTGAACCGGGGGCAGGTGCTTGCGTCCGAACCCATCGAAAATCTGAAGGTGGCGGAAGAGCGCCACTTCATCGTCCAGTGGCAGGGTGAGCGGGAAAATTTTCTGGCCGCCTGCGCCGGAGCCGGGTGGGAGGCCAAACCGGGACATGAGAGCCTGGTGCACCTCGTACTTCCGCCGGACGCGGGAGCCCGGGAACTCTTCAGCCTGGCCGCAGCACTGGATGGCTCCATTCACCGGCTGGTCCGTGAGGAATCCTCTCTCGAAGATGCCTATCTCGGTATGATCGCCAGGGGGAACTAGGGAAAATGCCTGTTTACCATCAGGGATATGAGACCTACCAGGGGGAGCGCCTCCCGCTCTGGTGGCGCTGGGTGCCGCTCTGGCGGGAGGAGATCGCACCCTTCCTGAACAGTCGGCTTTTTTTCTTCTTCATGGCACTGGCAATCCTTCCCTGGGCTCTGGCCGCAATTTCGCAGGTGCTGCTTCATTTCAAGGTCATGGGCAATGTGCCCGTATTTGATGAGAAAGTGGCCGCCTTTCTCCTGGCCAATCCGTGGCAGGACTTCATGATGGCCTTTCTTTCAATCTGGGTCGGCTCCGGCCTGGTGGCGCGGGATCGGAGGGACAGGACCATCGAGGTTTTTCTGGGGCGGGCGCTCAGCCCCGTCCAGTATCTCTGGGCCAAGGGTTTCTCGCTGGCGGGATTTTTTCTTCTTTTCACTCTTCTTCCGGTCTGGCTCATGGTGCTCCTTCACGTGGGAATCACGGGAGATTTTTCCTTTTTCATCCAGCATTTTCGCGTCCTTTGGGGCTCGCTTCTCTACACCGTCGTCGGCGTCGGAAGCCTGGTCCTCTTTGTTCTGGCCCTCTCATCGCTCAGTTCTTCTCCCAGGCTCACCGGGCTTCTCCTCATCGGAATTCTATTTTTCGGGACGACTGCCGGGGCGCTTCTCGGGGCGTTGGGGAATAATCCCTGGGTATCCATTTTCGGCATTCTTCTGGAGATGTCCGCTCTGGCCTCACATTGCCTGGGAGCGGATGAGATGTTAAAGGTCTCTTTCAGTCACAGCATGATTTATTTCGCCGTTTTAACGGCAGCGAGTCTGGGCCTTCTCTGGTGGAATTTTTCGCGGAAGAGGCTGCTTCGATGATCAGTCTCATGGAAGTTTCGCGCTGGTATGGCCTGGTTCTGGGTTTAAACAGGGTCAGTCTCGACCTTGAGAGCGGCGTCACCGGCCTTCTGGGGGTGAACGGAGCCGGGAAGAGCACCCTCCTAAATATCTGCGCGGGTCTGCTCCTCCCCTCCACCGGCTCGATCACTCTGGGAGGGAAATCTATATTTGCCAATCCGGAAGCGTTAAGGCTTCTGGGCTACTGCCCCTCCGTCGATCATTTCTACGAGGAGATGACCGGCCTTGACTTTGTCGCCTACCTGGCCCGGCTCTCGGGCTATTCCCCGGCTGAGGCCATGGAGCGGGCCGTGAAAACCTGCCGTGAAGTCGCCCTGCTGGAGGAAGCTAATTACAGGATTTGCCGCATGAGCAAGGGGATGCGCCAGAAGGTCAAGATCGCTCAGGCCCTGGTGCATGATCCGGATGTCATTCTGCTCGATGAGCCCTTGAACGGGATGGATCCCAAGAGCCGGGTCCAGACGATTGAATTGATCAGGAAACTGGGGGAAGCGGGGAAGTATATCCTGGTCTCCTCCCACGTCCTGCACGAGGTGGAGGCCATGACCTCCCGGATTCTGCTCCTGGACAAGGGGCGTATCCTGGCCTCCGGTGAAGTTCTCGAAGTACGCGAGGCCATCCACAGCCGCCCCCTGCGCATTTTTCTCCGCTGCGCCGATGCGCGTCTCATGGGCGCGGAGTTGAGCGCCTGGCCCTGCGTCTTTTCCGTCTCTTTCAGCCCGGACGGGCGGGGTCTCACCCTGGAGGTCAGCGAGGCCGGGCGCTTCTACCGTGACCTGACGGCCCTTCTCTCGAAGCGGAACCTGGGAATTGAAATCATAAATCCGCTTGACGACAATCTTGCGGCCGTCTTTGAGTACCTGGTAAAATGAGGCGGAGGAGGGGAAAGTGAATCAGGAGGCTCTGAGATCCATCTTCATGCGGACGGCCCGCCACGCCGCGTCACGAAGCGGCCTGATCTTCCTGGCCGTCTTCCCCTGGCTGGCGATGCTGATTTTTTACTCCTTATTTGTAAAAGGCAGAGTTACCGGATTTGCCGCCTACAACCCCTATCAATTTGTGCTGATGGGATACTACCTGGGATTTTTCATTCCTCTCAGCTCTCTCTACCTGGGGGTGAGCCTGATTTCTTCGGAGATGGACTCCGGCACGCTGCCCTACCTCTTCACGCGTCCCGTGCCCCGGTCGCTTCTCTTCCTGGCCAAGTTCGCCGGCGCTTTTTCGGCTCTGTCGGTTCTGGTTATCCTTTCACAGGCCGGAACCTATGCTTTGAGTCTGCGCATGACATATTTTTCAGGCCAAAGCATCCTGGATTTCCTGGCGGCCGCCGGGGTCTCGGTTCTGGGAATCCTGGTGTATGGGGCTCTCTTCTCCCTCCTCGGGCTGGCTTTAAAAAATCCTTACCTGGCCGGATTTTTAATAGGTTTCGGGTGGGAGAACATGGCCGGGTGGCTCCCCGGCTTTTTCAAACGCCTGACAATACTCTATCACCTGCACGAGCTCCTGCCCTATCCGCCTATGAGGGGCGGGCCTCAGGATCTTTTCTATCAGGCGGAGTACCAGTGGGCGGCCTTCGCCTTCCTCCTTGGCTACGGAGCCATCTTCCTGCTCCTCTCCTGCCTCACCATCTCCTCGATGGAGGTCGTCCCCAGGGACACCGAGGCCTGAATACTTACACCTCTGGCCGGCGGAAAGATGCGGGATAAAAGCGACACAGGCGCCCTCGAAAGGGCGCCTGTGTTTTATATTAAGTCAATTATCAGCTTTGGTTGCGGGGGTTGGATTTGAACCAACGACCTCCGGGTTATGAGCCCGACGAGCTACCGGACTGCTCCACCCCGCGCCGTACGTTAGATTATAGCATATCACTTTGAGATGTCAAGGCGAGGTGAACGCCCATCGCATGATCGCCTGACGTCACATACCTCAGTCTTTTTCGAGGTGTTATTCAAGACAGAATATGCTGGAGGAAGAGACGCTCCGAATCTCGAACGAAAAGGGGAAAGAACAGGAGGATTTCTTATGACGATACTCATCTCTCCGTCCGTGGAAAGCTGCATCGGAAAGCCCTTGGAGCGCGTTGACGGGCTCCTGAAGGCCGAGGGCAAAGCGGCCTATACGGACGATCTCGTCTTCCCGGGAATGCTCTATGGCAAGGGCTTTTACAGCTCCTCTCCCCACGGCCTCATCCGCTCGGTTGACGTGCGCGAGGCCCAGAGGCAGCCGGGCGTCATCAGCGTGCTCACCGCCGGGGATATCCCCGGCAAAAATGAAATCGGAGTCGTAAAGGAAGGCCAGCCGCTTCTGGCTTATGAGAAAGTGCGTTACGCCGGAGACTGCATCGCCCTCGTGGCGGCTGAGTCCAGAGAGGCCGCCGAGAAGGCGTCCAGGCTTATCAAAGTTGATTATGAGGCTCTCCCCGGCGTCTTCCACCCGGAAGACGCTTTAAAGGCAGGGGTTCCGGCCATTCACCCCGGAGGCAACAAGGCCCTTCACCTCAAGCTCCGCAAGGGCAACACGGAGGAGGGATTCCGCGAGGCCGACGTCGTTCTTAAACGGCGCTATGAGGTGAAGCACCAGGAACACGTCTACCTGGAGACCCAGGGGGCTGTCGCCGTTCCCGGCCCCGATGGAGAGGTGACTCTCTATGGCTCCATACAGTGCCCCTTCTATGTCCAGAAAGCCGTGGCCCGCTGCCTTGGAATCGGCTACAACAAGGTGCGGGTCATTCAGGTTGTGATGGGGGGCGGCTTCGGAGGGAAGGAGGACGTTCCCTCGGAAGTCTGCGCCAGGGCGGCCCTTCTCGCCGTGGCCTCCGGCAGGCCGGTAAAGATGGTCCTGACAAGGGAAGAGGACCTCGTCACCACCAGCAAGCGGCACCCCATGATCATGGACTATAAAATCGGAGCCAAAAAAGACGGCCGCCTGACCGCCATCGAGGTCACGATATACGCCGACTGCGGGGCCTATGACTCACTGTCCCCCGTCGTCCTGTTCCGCACGAACGTCCATGCGGCCGGCCCCTACGTCGTTCCCCACGTCCGTGTTGATACCATCGGCGTCTATACCAACCAGTTTCCAACCGGCGCCATGCGGGGATTCGGCCAGCCCCAGGTCGCCTTCGCCTCCGAGTCCTTAATGGATGAGCTGGCCTCGGAGCTTTCGATGGATCCCATGGAATTGCGCCTCAAGAACGCTCTTCGGGAGGGCTCCCTCACCGCCACCAGCCATAAGCTCACCGAGAGCGTGGGACTGGTGGAAACCCTGGAGGAGGCCCGCGAGGCCTCCGGATGGGATAAAAAGCGGGAGGAGTTTTCGCGGCAGTCCGGAGGAGTCCGGCGGGGAATAGGCGTGGCCACCAGTTTCTACGGGGTCAGCCTGGGATCCAAAGGATGGGCTCTGGACAAGGCCGGGGCGCACCTGCAAGTCTGGCAGGACGGCACCATCAATGTGGCCGTGGGCAACGTGGACATGGGCCAGGGGGCCTTGACCGTCCTCACCCAGATCGCCGCCGAGGCGCTCGGCGTAACGACTGACCGGGTGCGGATGCTGGAGACCAGCACCGGATTTGTTCCGGACAGCGGTCCCTCGGTCGCCTCCAGGACGACGCTTTTGGCCGGCAATGCCGTCATCGCCGCCGCCCGCGAGATCAGGGAAAAACTTGTCGCCGTGGCCGCCTCCCTTCTGGGCGCCTCCCCGGAAGAGGTGAACGGCTTTCCGAATGGATATTCCGCCCGCGGCCGGGAGATCTCTTTTGAAAAGGTGACCAGGGAGTGCTACCTGAGAAACGTCTGCCTGTCCACCATGGGATATTTTACCGCTCCGCCCCTCGCCTGGGATGAGGAAGTGTCCCAGGGCGAGGCCTATTTTATTTACTCCTACGCCACTCACATAGCCGAAGTCGAAGTGGATCTTCTGAGCGGAGCGGTGCAGGTTCTTAAGCTTACGGCGGCCCATGACGTGGGACGGGCGATAAACCCGCAGTCTCTCGAAGGCCAGATCGAAGGCGGCGCCCTCCAGGGAATAGGCTACGCCCTCTACGAAAACATGGTCATGAAGGAAGGGCGGCTCCTGAGTTCCTCTCTGGCCACTTACACCATCCCTACCGTCCTTGATGCCCCGGAATTCAAGGTCATCCTGATTGAAAAACCATACTCCGGAGGTCCCTTCGGAGCCAAGGGATTCGCCGAGACTCCCCTCATCCCGAGTGCTCCGGCCGTGGCCAACGCCATTTTCAACGCGGTGGGTTACCGGGCCAGGCGCCTGCCCATCCTGCCTGAGGACATCGCGGAGGTTGATGCCCGATGAACAAGATTCGCCTCCTGGCCATCACCCTGATCCCGGCTCTGCTCGTTCTGGCTCTTTTCCGGGCCGGCTGGGCCTTTTTTGAGAGCCAGAAATACCAGCTTCGAGCAGCCGATGTGCCGACCCTCTCCCTGAACAACGAAGAGCGAATTGATCATCTATGGCCTGTCTTCGATTCCCTCCCGGAGCGCTTTTCTCACCCGGAGACCGGATACTCCGCCGGAACTTTTGATTCGACCCTGCTGGGAGAGCCTTCGATCTCTTCCACGGTTGATGGCATCCGCCAGACCTGGACCGACGCCAATCTCAACTTCCGGGCCACTGTTGAATACGGCTGCTACGACAAGCCGGAACAAGCTGAAAACGGCGTTCTGTACATCACCTACACTAAGAGCCTGAGCCGGCCTGACTGGAATTCCACACAGCCTTACGTCTACCAGGACTATTTCCTGTGCCGCAAAGTTCCCTTTGGAGATCTGGGCTTCAGCATCTCAGGCAGATACGGCGGTTATTCTCTGGTATTTTGCATAGACAACTGCATCTTTTTCATTACGAGCTATGACCCGGACCTGTCGGAGTCCATGGCGAAAAAAATTCTGGCCAGGAAGTAACAATGCGTTGACGCCGCCGGTATTTCCCGCCGAAACCGGATTTGAAGGAGTTTAAGTTTGGACCGCACCAGACAACTGGGTGAAGAGGGCATTCCCCGCCTGCTTTTTCGTTTTTCCATACCGGCGATCGTCGGCATGATTGTCAGCGCCTCCTACAGCGTGGTGGACCGCATCTTCATCGGGCAGGCCGTCGGCTCTCTCGGCATAGCGGGCGTCACCATCGGATTTTCGGTCATGCTCCTCATCATGGCCTTCGGCATGTTGATCGGGATTGGAGCTACGACCCTGATCTCAATTCGGCTGGGTGAGGGAAAAAAAGAAGAAGCTGAAATGGTCATGGGCAACGCCCTGACTCTGCTGGTCCTGGTTTCTCTTTTTCTTACAGCAGGAGGCCTCATCTTTCTTAAACCCCTTCTTAGTTTTTTCGGAGCCAGCGAGACGGTTCTTCCTTATGCGGCCCAGTATATAGGGATCATCCTGATAGGAAGCGTCTTCGCCGGAGTCGGATTCGGCGCCAACAACTTCATCCGCGCCGACGGAAGCCCACGGACCGCCATGGTCTCCATGTTCATCAGCGCTCTCACCAATGCGGCCCTGGCGTCCCTCTTCATCTTCGCCTTCCACTGGGGGATGCGCGGGGCCGCATGGGCCACCGTCATCGCCCAGGCGGTCACAACCGTCTGGGTTCTTCTCTATTTCACCCGCGGGAAAAGCACCATGAAGCTGCGCCGCAAGAATCTGCGCCTGAAGGGCCGGCTTGTATCCAGGATTATTATCCTGGGTTCGGCCCCCTTTTTCATGCAGATAGCGGCAGCCGCCGTGACGGTCATTTTAAATAAAAGTCTGGTCACTTACGGCGGAGATGTGGCGGTGTCCGCCATGGGCATAATCTACAGCGTCACCATGATGATCCTGATGCCGATCTTCGGCATCAATCATGGCGCTCAACCCATTATAGGTTACAACTATGGCGCAAAAAAATTCGACCGGGTCAAAAAGACCCTCAAATTGGCCATTCTGGCCGCAAGCGCGGTTGTCTTCTGCGGCTTTACCGTCGCCATGTTTTTCCCGGAACAGTTGATCCGGATGTTCAACTCCAGCGATAAAGAGCTGCTTCGCCTGGGGACCCAGGCGATGAGGATCTATCTTCTTCTTCTTCCGATCGTCGGATTTCAGATCGTAAGTTCCAGTTACTTTCAGGCGGTGGGAAAACCGAGGGAGGCCATGATTCTGAGCCTACTGAGGCAGGTGGTGGTCCTCATCCCGGCTATCCTCATCCTCCCCCGCTTCTTCGGATTGACGGGAGTCTTCATGACCAGCCCGCTCTCCGATTTAATCTCTTCGGTCCTCACCGCCGTCTGCCTCTGCAGGGAGGTGCGGATCCTGAACCAGAAAATTCGCGCCCGGGAGGAAGAAGAAAGCGGGACGGCCTCCTGACGCCGGAGAATCGCCTATATTCCAGTAGACAGCTTCGAAATCTTCTGCTCGATTATGTACCGGGACGCCGAGGAAAGATCTGGGGATTCGGCCAGGTATTTCTTGTAGCTGGCAATGGCGTATGGGAAGTCCTTTTTCGCCTCGAAAACCTTGGCCCGGTGCAGGTAGCCCTTCACCCAGTGCTTGTCCTTAGACAGGGCCCGGTTGATGAAGGTGACCGCTGAATCATACCGCTTTTTACCGAAATAGACCATGGCCAGGCCTTTAAGAGCCGACGCGTTCCCGGGATCCGATTTAAGGGCTGCCCGATACTGCAACTCGGCCGGGTCCCAGAGGGCAATCTTTTCAAGAGCAATACCGGCGTAAGTGTGAATCACAGAATTCGTGTTCCGGCTTATCCGGTTCTTGGTCCCAAAAAAAAGAACGACACATCCCACAACGAGAATTATGAAAATAACAAGGCCACACTTTTTCATCGCTCACCTCATAGTAATGATTCATCCGCTGTTTCGTATGTCAAAACTTTTCAGATAAAAGTCAAGGCGGAGGGGGGATGAATCCACCTTTCATGAGGGCCGCGGCTTCTTCCCTGGCCCTCCGGATAATGGCGGAGGCTTTTACATAAGCTTCCTCCCAGGTGAGGGGAATCGCGGCCAGGCCCTGTTCGACGGCCTTGACGGCGACGGCGGCGGCCTCCCGCGGATAGACTTCCCACTCGTTCATCGCCGGGACGATCCGATCCTCGCTGAGCCCCCCGTCCTCGGCGCAGCGGGCCAGCTCCATGGCGGCGGCGATGCACATTTCATCGGAGATCGCCCTGGCGCGGACATCAAGAGTTCCCCGGAAGATGCCCGGGAAGCCCAGGGAGTTATTGACCTGATTCGGGAAATCGGAGCGCCCGGTAGCGACCACGGCTGCGCCCGCCTCTTTGGCATCCCAGGGCCAGATTTCGGGGATGGGATTGGCGCAGGCAAAGACTATGGGATCTTTGGCCATGGTATGTATCCACTCGGGTTTTATGATATCGGGGCCGGGGGCCGCAAGAGAGATGAGCGCCTCGGCCCCCCTCATGGCCTCAGGGATGCCGCCGGTCACATTGCCCCCGTTGGTCGCAAGACACATCTCCCACTGCTCCTGGTGGGATTCCCGAAGCTCGGACCTCCCCCGGTGGAGAATGCCGCCGATGTCAACCATGATGATTTTCTCCGGGTCCGCTCCCGCGGCCATGAGGATCCGGGCGATGCAGATGTTGGCGGCGCCGGCGCCTATCATGGCGATCCGGACATCGCTTAATTTCTTTCCGACGACTTTCAGGGCGTTGACCAATCCCGCCAGGGTGACCGCCGCCGTCCCCTGCTGATCGTCGTGCCAGACGGGAATCTGCATTTCCTCCCGGAGGGTCTTGAGAACCCGGAAACACTTGGGTTGGGAGATGTCTTCCAGGTTTATTCCACCGAAAGAGGGCTCCAGGGCCTTCGTCACGTGAATGAGGTCGTCTGCACCAGTCGCGGCAAGGCAGATGGGAAAGGCATCCACGCCGCCGAGATACTTAAACAGCAGGGCCTTCCCCTCCATAACCGGGAGGGCCGCCTCCGGGCCGATGTCTCCCAGGCCCAGCACCCGGGTGCCGTCGCTTACCACGGCCACCGAGTTCCACTTGTTGGTGTATTCGTAGACCAGATTTTTTTCCCGCTGAATCGCCCGGCAGGGCTCAGCCACTCCGGGAGTGTACCAGATGGCGAAGTCGTCGAAATTTCTGATACAGCACCTGGGTGCCAATTCGATTTTACCCTTGTAAAAAGGGTGCAGGATCATGGCATCCCGGGCGGGTTTCTGGGCCTTGGCTAAAAGCTCTTCTTTCGAACTCATGGCAGGGGCCACACTCCTTAAGAAAGGTGTTTTAAACTTCGTCTCTTTTTCCGTCGAATCCTCCTCCGGCAGGAATAGGGTTCAGGGGCAGGGAATAAATCCGGAGCTTTTTTTTCACAAGGGAGAATCCTCGATGAAAGTGCTTTATGTCTCATCGGAAGTTGTGCCCTTTGCCAAAACGGGAAGCCTGGCCGATGTCGCCGGAGCCCTCCCTCCAGCCTTGAAGGAACTGGGGGCGGATATCTCTATCATCATGCCCCGATATCGCAGGGTGGACAAGGCGTCACACGATCTCAAGGCCTGTGGGGAGACAACGGTCTCCGATCTCGCCGGGGAAGTGACGGTCAGATTTAAAAAAGCATATCTTCCGGGGAACCGGATCCCGGTCTATTTCGTGGATTATCCCGTTTACTTCGGAAGAGACAACCTCTATGGCTATGAAGACGACTGCATGCGCTTCACTCTTTTTTCCAAAGCCGTCTATGAATTTATCAGAACTTCCCGGACTCCCTTCGATATAATACACTGCAACGACTGGGAGAGCGCTCTGATCCCGCTTTACATCAGGCTCGAGGGGGAGATCAAGGCCGGGATTGTTCACACCATTCACAATATCAATTCCCAGGGCCTCTTCAAGGCCGACAGCCTGGAAATTCTGGACGTTCCCCGGCATCTGTTCAACTCCACGGCTCCCCTCGAGTTTTTCGGCAGAGTCAATTTCCTGAAGGCTGCCGTCACCTTTGCGGACATCATCACCACGGTGAGCGAGCGCTACGCCCGGGAAATCCAGACTCCGGAATATGGGGAGGGCCTCGACGGCGTCTTCAGGAGCCGCAGCCGGGACCTCTACGGGGTGCTGAACGGCATTGATTCAAAGGTCTGGAGTCCCGAAGAGGATGAGTTCATCGCCAAAAGATACTCCCTCCTCACCCTGGAGGACAAGGAGGAGAACAAGAAGGACCTCCTCAAGCGTACGCCTCTCCGCTATCGGAAGGGCCTCCCCCTGATCGGCATGATCTCAAAGCTGACCGGGCAGAAAGGCTTCGATCTCCTGATGGAGAAAAAGGACGAAATCATGGCGCTGGACCTTCAGATGGTTGTCCTGGGCCAGGGAGAGGCCAGGTATCAGGAGATGTTGACCGCTCTGGCGCAGAAGTACCCCGACAAGATTGCAGTCTCTTTCGCCTTCGACGAGGAACTGGCGCACAAAATCGAAGCTGGAGCCGATTTTCTGCTCATGCCCTCCCGTTTTGAACCCTGCGGCCTGAATCAGCAATACAGCCTGAAATACGGGACGATCCCCATTGTCCATGAGACCGGAGGCCTGGCGGATACCATCGTGGACGTCACCCGAAATTCCATCGTGGGCAACGGTATTTCGTTTAAGGATTATACCGGAGAGAACCTGGTGGACGCCGTCCGGCGGGCTCTTTTCTGCTACAGCAGGGGTCCGGCCTGGCTTAATCTGATGCGGAGGGCTATGACCGCGGAACTCTCGTGGGAAGTCTCGGCCAGAAAATATATGGAACTGTACCGGAAGGCCCTCGCCGGACGGCCCTGACATCGGCGTCTCAGGATTCTTTGCGAGGATGGAGTTTTTGGGGAGGCCAGGACCATGCCAGAACTGAGAAAGGACCCGGTGACCAATCGCTGGGTGATTATAGCCACTGAACGGGGCCAGCGTCCGCACGATTTCATCCGCAAGGAAGAGGAGCCTAAACAGAAAGTCCCCATCTGCCAGTTGTGCCCCGGCAACGAGACTATGACCCCGGACGAGATCGCCGTCTACCGGGAGGCCGGGACGCCTCCTAATTCCACGGGGTGGTGGTGCCGGGTCGTACCCAACAAGTTTCCCGCCCTCGGGGCCGTTGGAGATCTGGGACGGGCCGGCCTCGGAATGTACGATATGATGAACGGCGTCGGCGCCCACGAAGTCATCATTGAAACCCCCAATCACGGCGAAGGAATGGCCCTCATGAAGGAAAAGCAACTGGAAGAAGTGCTCTGGATATACCGGGACCGCTTCCAGGATCTAAAGCGGGATCCCCGCATCCGCTATATCCTCATTTTTAAAAACCACGGCCGGGCCGCGGGAGCTTCCCTGGAGCATCCCCACTCCCAGTTGATCGCCACGCCCGTTCTCCCCAAGCGGGTCATGGAGGAACTCGAGGGGAGCCGCCAATATTTTGGATTCAAAGAACGCTGTATTTTCTGCGACATCATCCGCCAGGAAAAGGCCGACGTTCAGCGGGTCGTCGTGGAAAACACTCACTTCATCGCCTTTCAGGTATATGCCTCCCGCTTTCCCTTCGAGACCTGGATCCTGCCCAAACGCCACGACTCCTCCTACAGCGACGTCAACAAGAACCAGGTCATGGAGCTGGCCCAGGTACTCAAGGAGGTTCTTTTAAGGATGCACCATGCGCTGAAGGATCCTCCATTCAACTACGTTCTGCACACCGCTCCCCTCAACAACGACTGCCGGAACCATTATCACTGGCACATGGAGATCATTCCCAGGCTGACCAATCCGGCGGGTTTTGAGTGGGGAACAGGAATGTACATCAACCCCATGGCGCCGGAAGCAGCGGCGCAGAGTTTAAGGGAGATTGAGATTTAACATGACACAGCAACGCAAACCCCTCAAGCATTCAAAGGAAGAGACGGATCTCTTCTGGGTGAAAATTTCCCTGATTGGACTTCTGGTGATATTAGTCTCGGTTTTTGCCGGAAACTGGCTCGGACGCTACCTGGTAGGTAAAGGGCTGGTCGGGAAAGCGGTGCCGGAACCAATCGAAGTTCCCGTCGAGGCCACCGCTTCGCCGACCGCCACCGCGGAGCTCTTGCTGGAAACGCCATCCCCGAGCCCCTCCTCCTCGCCCACGGTTTCCCCATCCTCCTCACCCAGCCCGAGCGTAAAACCCACCGCATCGCCTTCCCCCAGCCCAAAAGCCTCCGCCAAACCATCTCCCTCGCCGACCCCAAAACCTTCAGTATCTCCCTCGCCGACCCCCAGGCCTTCAGCCTCTCCCAAGCCGACCTCCAAACCCAGGCCCACGCCAACAACCGCACCGACACCGGCTCCAACCAAAGCTGTCCGTCCAACCCCTTCCCCGGCACTGCCGGCCACGGCCTCCCCTAAACCGGAATCTCCCACTGGAAGTTTTACCCTTCACCTGGGCTCCTTCATGGAAGAGGAAAACTTAAATAAACTCATCCAGCAACTCCGGGACCTGGGTTACAACCCCGTGGTTAAAAAAGTTGAAGTGGAAAATCAGACATACAGCCGGGTCGAGCTGGGAGAATATACAAGCCGGTCATCCGCCGAGGAAGAAGCCCGGAAGTTGGAGGAAAAAGGATTTAAGCCAAGGATTGTCTCCAGGTAATCCCGGAGCACTTTACTTATTAAGATGGGTGGGTATTCATGCCGAAATTGAAACTTCTCGTCGCGGACGACGATGCCGCCATTCTGAGCATCATAAGCGTCTTTATGAAGGAATCCGGCTATGAGGTGATCACCGCCAGGAATGGCGACGAGGCCTATGAAAAGGCCAGGAAAGACGTTCCCGACGTCATCCTCCTCGATATTTTCATGCCCGGAATGAGCGGTATTGACGTCTGCAGAAAACTCCGGGATGACCGGACGACCTATCTCATCCCCATCGTGATCCTTACGGCCGACTCCAGCAAAACCTCCAAGCTGGACGCCATGAGGGTCGGGGCCGACGATTTCATCATCAAGCCTTTCGACATAATTGAGGTGGAAGCCCGCCTTCAGAGCCTCCTGCGGAGGATCCACCAGAGCCGTTCCTCCAATCCCCTGACCGGTCTGCCCGGGAACCTTTCCATCCAGCATGAAATCTCCAAGAGGATTAAGCGCGAGGAAACCTTCTGCGTCTGCTATGCCGACCTCAGCAATTTCAAGTCTTTTAACGACCGGCACGGCTTCGAGCGCGGCGATGAAATCATAAAGATGCTGGCGCGCCTCATAATCCAGGCAGTGGAAGAGGGAGGAAACGTCGATGATTTCGTAGGGCACATCGGGGGAGACGACTTCATCTTCATCACCCACCCCAGCCTTATTGAACGCCTCTGTTCCAGGATTATCACCTGGTTTGACGAGCTGATCCCAGGATTTTACGATCCTGAAGAGCGGGAAAAGGGACATCTGGAGTTGATCAACCGTAAAGGGGAAAAACAGATTTATCCCTTCATGACCCTGGCCATAGGCGTAGCGACGAATGAAAAACGCACTTTCTTGAATCCGCTCCAGGTTTCCGAGATCGCGGCGGAATTGAAAAACTTCGCCAAAACACGCCGGGAGAGCTCCTTTGTGGTGGATAGAAGAACTGATGACGACCTGGCGCCTAAAATACCCGCTCCAACCCATGAACATCCTTAATCTCAGGGAATTTAAGAGTCATAAATCTTCTGCGGTGGCCCTCGGTTTTTTTGACGGGGTCCATCTGGGCCACCAGGCCGTGATCGGCAAAGCCGTACAGATCGCCCGGGACTACGGCTTTTCAAGTCTTGCCTTCACCATGAAGAACCATCCCATGAGTCTCCTTAAGAAATCCCCCCCGGCCCTCATCAATACCTTCGAAGAGAGACTGGAGCTTCTTTGTTCTACAGGGGTGGACCAGGTAGTCTGGACCGATTTCGACGGGGCCTTCGCCGGCCTGACTCCCCGCGAGTTCGCAGAGGAAATTTTATCGGGAAAACTGAGAACTGTTGCGGTCGCGGCGGGCCTGGATTACCGCTTCGGCGCGGCGGCTGCCGGCGACATCCGGATGCTGGCCGCCCTCGGGCTGGACCTGAGTTTCAAGGTCTTCGCCGTGGAGCCGATCTTCTTCGGAAAGCACAGGATCAGCAGCACTTCCATTCGGAAATTAATTGCGGCAGGCGAAGTCAAAACGGCCCTGAGCCTCATGGGCCGCCCCTTCTCCATCCGCGGGCCGGTCATAAAAGGCGACGGACGGGGGCGGACACTCGGCTTCCCTACCGCAAATCTTGCTTTTCCGGATGAGAAGGTCAGCCCCTCCGAGGGAGTCTATGCGGCCTGGGCCGCCCTCCGCTCATCAAGGTTTCCTGCGGCGGTGAGCATCGGAAGTCACCCTACTTTCAGAGGGACGTCTTCAACCCTTGAGGCGCACCTGCTCGATTTTACGGGCGATATCTACGGAGAGGAACTCGCTCTGTTTTTCATGGAGAAAATTCGTTCCCAGAAGAAATTCAAGGACCCGGAGGAACTCTCCCTTCAGATTGGGCGGGACGTTCTGTCCGCGCGGAAAATCCTGGCCTCTCAGCCGGAGCAGGAATGCATTCCCCTTCTTTAGAATTAGAAGAGTGTTCCATCGGCCCTTCAGATTAGAGATGGAATTCACAGAAAGGACGTGACGCATGATTCATGTTGAGTCGGCCGTAAAACCACAAATTGAAATAAAGACCCCGCTCCCGGGTCCCGAGGCGGCAAAGATCATCGAAAAGGAGAAGAAATTCCTGGCCACCGGCACCAAGTGCTGGGAAACTCCGGCGGTTCCCGCCGAGGGAAAAGGGGTCTGGTTTAAAGACGTGGACGGGAACACCCTGATGGACTGGACGAACGGGATGGTGGCCGTTCTGGGCCACTCCCACCCGAAGTGGCTCGAAGCGACGACGCAGCAGCTCCAGAAGCTCTTCTATTTCAACAGCCCCGACTTCCCCAATCCACTCCAGGCGGAACTTGCGGAAGAATTGACGAAGCTGGCCCCGGGCGATTTCCCTAAAAAGGTCTTCTTCTCCTCAAGCGGCACCGAGGCTGTTGAGGCCGCTCTCAAAGTGGCCCGCGTCGGCACCGGAAAAAATATCATCATTCACTGGCTGGGGGACTTCCACGGGCGCACCGCCGGCTCTCTTGCGACGACCGCCTCCAAATCGGTGCACCGCCGCGACTACACCTTCGCCCTGGGCAACACCTACGGCCTTCCCTATGCCTACTGCTACCGCTGCTGGTACAAGATGGAATATCCCTCCTGCGACCTTCACTGCGCCAGGATCATGGAGCGCTACTTCAAGACCCAGGTTCCCCCGGAGAACGTGGCCGGAATCATCTTTGAGCCGATGCAGGGCGAGGGAGGCTACGTCGTTCCTCCGAAGGAATTTTACCAGGTTGTCCGGGAGATCTCAGAGAAATACGGCATTCTCCTCATCGCCGACGAAGTGCAGAACTGCTTCGGCAAATCAGGCTATTGGTTTGCCTCGGAACATTTCGGCATCATTCCGCACATCATCGCCATGGCCAAGGGCCTGGCTAACGGAGCGCCCATGGGGGCGACCATTTTCCCGGCCGAATACGATTTCCCGCGGCAGGGGATGCACAGCAATACTTTCGGCGGCCAGCTTCTCTCCTGCGCTTCCTCTCTGGCCACACTGAAAATAATCCGGGAGCAGAAGCTTCTGGAAAACGTCCGCAAGATCGGGGAGCATTTCCGGAACAGGCTCCTGGAGATGAAGGATAAGTACGAGTGCATCGGGGACGTGCGGACCCTGGGAGTGCTTATCGGGGTGGAGTTCGTGAAGGACAAGAATTCGCGGGAACCCGCAGCGGATTTGCGCAACCGGATTATCGAGGAATGCTACCAGATGGGCCTCCTCATGATTCCCTGCGGGGAGTCCACCATCCGCATCACTCCGGCCTTCATAATAACGAAGGAGGAAGTGGATTTAGGGCTGGACATCCTGAGCCGGGCGATCGAAAAGGCCCTGAAAGCTTGAAATAGGAGGCCTGACTTTGACGAAAAATAATGGCAGTAAAGTGTTGCTTCTCTTACCGGCCGCACGCTTTGATGACGCGGTATACCAGAAGACAAAAGCCATCCTGGAGCGCAACGGCCACGCCGTGACCGTGGCCGCCCCCAAGAAAACTCCCATCTTCGGTCTCAACCGGGGCCAGGTTATTCCAAATATCACTCTGGAGGAGATCAAAATTTCAGACTATGACGCCCTCGTCCTGGCCTCGGGCATCGGCTATCGGGATTACTGGGAATTCGAGCCGGTCCAGGAATTTATCCGGGAGGCGCACCGTCTGGGCCTCCTTATTGCGGCCATCGCCAACACTCCCATGCTCCTGGCCCGCTCCGGGATACTAAAGGGCAAAAAGGCTACGGGGCTCTTCTATGAATCAAAGGACATCAAAGATAACGGGGGCGAATACATAGCCGCCTCCGTCCATCAGGACGGAAACATCCTCACCGCCAAGGAGGCGGCCATGGCCGATCAGTACGGCCTGGCGCTGGCAAAGGCCTTAAAACCGCCCCCCGCAGCCTGAGATTCGGCCCGTTCGCGATGAATTTCCGTAGCAGGGGCGGGTTTCAAACCCGCCCCTGAAAATAACAACAAGACAGGCTCTATCAAATAATCTCTTTGCCATTATTGTGAAAGAAGCTGGTTGATAATGGCGCTCCAGGAAGACACGCCGCTGCTTCCGTCCTCTCGTAAGCGGATGACACCGATCTTATCGAGAATGAAGTTTGTTGGAACATATCCAATACCGAACTTGGAATAAATATCGGTTCCCTGACCGATGAGCGTAGTAAAAGTGAAGTTGTTTAAAGAAAAATAATTCTGGATGGTACTCAGATCGTCAGAAAGATTAATGGCAAGAAGCTTAAAAGCCTGACCGCCATACGTGTTATTTATTGTCTGTAACTGCGGCATCTCATATTGGCACGCCGCGCAGAAAGAATCCCACATATTGAGAAAGACCACCTTCCCTCGCAGGGAAGAGAGCGAGATGGTATTTCCGTTGGTATCTTTCAGGCTGAAATCGGGAGCCGTATCTCCAACCTGATTTCCGATCGGGCCGGGGCTGGAGGAGGATTGTGGCGTCTGTTTTGCCGCTTCCCCTCCGCAGCCGGAAAAAAGAACAATGAGAAAACCTAAAGTCAGAAGCAGGGAAAGCGTGGACATACTTCGTCTCAGCATGCGGCACCTCCAGAAGAAGTGAAAAACCCGAAAATCCACCAATACTACCTTCGCCTCTCCCTCCGCCTCTCCTGCTAATTGTCGAAAATTGCTTAACTTTTATTTGATTTTATATATCACAGCTGCTTTAGTGTTTTGTCGTCTCTGAACATTCTGGTAAGGCCTTAAAATCGTCTCTCACCGGACGGACGGGCGGGTTTTATCCATTTCTAAAAGCATCTTCTGATAAAATTTCGGATGGGAAATACCGGTTTTCAACCTGAGTCCAATCATGATTTCCGTCCGCCCGCCAGTTTGATTGCCGCTCTTAAGAAGCGCCCAGCCTAAAAGTGCGTGATACCAGCCCATCTTCGGATCGAGCTCTACGGCCCTTTTGAGCGCTTCACGCGCCTGGGGCCAATTCCCCAGGCGGATCATGGCATAGCCCTCCGTTCCGGGGAAAAAAGCCTCCCGGGGGAAATACTGCGAGGCCCGGCCGGCGGCCGCTTCCAGCTTCGCCCACGATTCTTCAAGCATGTAAAGATCAATCAGGTTCTTCCAGGTATGGTTCCGGGAGGGATCCTTTTGAAGAGCACAGATGAGGACTTTTTCAGCTTCCCCCCAGGCCTTCGTCTCCAGGTAAAGGCTTCCCAGGGTGTTTAAGACAGGAGGAGCATCCAGGCCCCTGTCGAGGAGTTCCTGAATGAGAGCGGCTCCGCGGGAATACTGGTTAAGAAGGATGCGGGCCAGGGCCAGGGCATAAGTATTGAGAGGGTCCGGATTGTTTTTATATTGATTCTCCAGGATGGGAACGATTGCTTCCAGTTTCTTAAGCTTTCGGGCCTCCAGAACCCTTACGCGGACGGAATCAAAAACTTTCTGAGCGCGCACGGATGTGGGAGGGTGTCCCGAAGCCGGCAGAAGTCGTGCCAGATTCCGGGCCTCCGCGTCGGAAGACAGAGCCGCCCGGGACTCTGCTGCTGCGGTGAGCTTTGTGATGGAAAAATTCGCCGAGACCCTGATATTTTTTTGGTCTTGCCCCCTGGCCAGATTGAGGCGAAGGGGGACGAGCCAGGTACTCCAGAGCTGGATGTATCGGTTGGAGAGCTCGGCAAAGGAGTGAAAATAATTCTTCCGGTCGAGGCGCCCGGTAGTGGGATCAACGGGAAACCAGCCGCCCGCCGTCGTCCAGACCATGTTCCAGGCGTGCGTCTGCCTCAGGCGCTTTTCGTCTTTTTCGTAGAGGATTCCGCCGACATACCGGGCCGGAATTTTCTTCGAACGGCAGAGGGCCGCATAAAGAAGGGCCGCATCGGCGCACTGAACCACCCCGCTCCTTAAGGCTGAAAGAGCGGTCTTGGGCGCAAGGTGAAGATTGAAGCGAAAGTTCTTCACTATGTATCCATAAAGAAGGAGCGCCTGAAGCGTCGGCTCCTCTTCCACCGCCGTTGCGGCGGCGGCCGCTTTTCGAATCTCGGGTGCCTCCGACTCTATTCCGGGGAAAGCGCCCAGATATTTTTTTTCAGAATCCGGCAAAGCCTGAAGTTTCATCATCCGGAGTTCCCGGGGCGAGCTGAGACGGAGACACTGACGCCAGGTGCGGATGGAAAGATTCGCCCCAATTTCCCTTCTTTCACCCGGAGGGATGCGCAGGGAGCAGACGGCTACCCTGTTTCCCCATTCATCCTGAAGGATGCGGGAAGGTGGCGGAAAAAAGCCGGTAACGCCCGCCTCCTGAGATGGCGTCCTGACGGGAGGAAGGAAGAGGCTCGCCTCAAGCAAAAGAGGCGAAGTTCCCGTGTTTTTCAGAGAGATCCTCTCGGCGAGAAAATATCGGGCCGGATCGTCCAGGATGAATAAGGGATTTGCCTCCTTCTGCTCCGGGCGGAGGCGGACAGCGAAGAGGGCAGCGAATAAAACAACAAACAGAACTAAAACCTGGATTTTGGCCCTTCCCGGCCTACATCCGGGCATAGTCGAGAATATCCCTCAGGATGTTCCTGGCGACAGCGGCTCCTACTCCCTTCTCCATTGCCTCGATCAGGCGGTACTGACACAGGATCCACTCGCCCTTGCCCTCCGGGATAATGCCGACGACAGTCCCCTCTACCTGTGTGGAGCCGTGACGTACGGACACAATCTCCTGCGTCACCTTTTTCCCGTCAACCGAAAGATAGACGCAGGCCGGGGTGATGAAGGAACTTCCGCTCTCCACTTCCTTCTCGGAGAGAGAGCGCCAGATATTTATCCGGGATGTATAGCTGAGATTTTTCTCCCAGGTGCTGAAGGTGTAGAACTTGACTTTGAAGGGCATTTGCTCCGCCACCTGGGGCGAGTGGTTGAGCAGTATGACCTTGCCCCCCTCCTTGATGTAGAGCTGAAGGCGGGTCAACTGGCTCTTGAGCAGCGGGAAGGCATTGGGGCCGACAACGATGATGCGCGGCTTGTACAGGACCCCCTTGGCGTCAATCACCTGACCGGAACCGGTCCGGATTGATTCCAGGTTCCGGGAAAAATCATCGGAGTTATAATGCTCGGCCGCCTGGCCCAGGCTGGAGAGTGCCCTGCTGACGGAAGCTGAATCCGGCTGCTCCACCACCATGATCTCCTTCGCAAAAAAGGACGTGGTGCCCGGCGAAGAGGAAGAGGAGCGGGGAGGTGAAACGGAGAGTTTGGAACCTCTTCGCTGTTTCCACAATAAGTATCCCTGCACAGCCAGGCCGCAGACAATCACAAAGATGAAGAGCTTAAGAAGAATAACAGCTCCGCGGGGCGGAGGAGGAGGTGGTGGCGGCAGGACAGGCCCAGTCGGCTTTTTTACACGGCGTCCGCCGGAAGCCTGGCTTTCTGAAACAGCCCCCGTCGCGGAGACTGCTTCCGGATTCCACTGAAGTCCGCTGATTTCACTATCATATATGACCTTCCCGTCCTCGCCCTCGACAGACACGCCGGAATAAAACCATCCCTTGTTCTCCTCGGAAGAGATCCCCCTGTATTTTGCGGTGAGTTTCCTGAAGGTGCTGGAACTCACGTATTCCATCTTTCGAAGCACCTTGCGGTCGATATCCATCCATAGGCGGTAATCCCCTCGCTGGGCGCTCTTGGCCAGGATTATGTTGCAGGGGGCGCCGTCCGCCTTATCTGCAGGGCCGAGATTGTAGGTCTCTCCGGCGCCCGCGAGACGAAGAACGAAGGGAAGAACAGCGGAAAGCGGGGTCCGGTAGACCTGACTTGAGGACTCCGTCTTGGTCGTCGGATCTACATGAACCACGTTCAGGTTTGTTCCGTCATTGCTGGTGACGACGACCTTCTGGCCCTTGGCCAGGAGAAGAGTGATACTGAATCGCTCTCCTTTATAGGAGACTTCCCCGGTGACGGGAAACTGGACCTCGCTGAAACGGCTCTCGGGAATAATCGAGGATAAAAAAGAGGCGTCCGGGGCATTGATGATAAGATTAGCCTTGTAACTTAAGGTCTTGGCCCCCATGAGCATAAACTCTTTCATGATGTCCGGAGCGTAATTGATCTTTGGAGTGGGGCCTGCCTTGACCGCTCCGGCGCCGGGACTTTTGGCCGGAGAGGGAGAAAGGGCCGGGGGAGCCGACTGGCCCGGAAGAGCAGGCGGCGGCTGAGGCGGATTCTTTGGTTGGACCGGCGCCGGAGCGGCCGGCTTAGCCTGGGCGGGAACACTTCCCTGCGGCGCGGGAACCGGCTGGACCTGGTTCTGAGCCCCGAGAGGAGGATGATGCAGGAAAACAAACAAACCAATTAGAAGAGTTAGCAGGAGCAGCGGGAAAACGAATTTTATCCGTTTGACGGCCAAGAAAGCGACCTCCTTCAATTTAGAGTGCGAGACATACCATGAAATATTATACTACGAGAAAGCCATCCAGGTTCCTCCTTCTCTTACTTAGTATTATTTTGGCGGTGATTCTTCCATCTTCCTCCTTCTCCAGCGAGAGGGAGTCCACATTTCTCATTACAGGCTATATCAGAAGGGTCCTTCTGCTCGTGCAAAAAAATTATTATCGCCCCGTCGAAGAGGAAAGTCTCCTCAAGGGGGCTGTCCGGGAGATGGCCGCCTCATACCCTCGCCTGGGGAAGGACACCCTGCTCTCACCGGGCGAAGGGTCTCTCACCTGGGAGAATTTCACCTTTCGCTTTTCGGCTCTCGCCGAAAGATATCCCGAGGAGGCCGGAGGCCTGGGGGAGGCGGCCATCCGGGGAATTATCGAGGGGCTCGGGGATCCCTACTCCGTCTTTCTGGACGCCCGTTCGAGAAAAAATTTCGAGAATGAGACCACGGGGGGCTCCTTTCCCGGAATCGGAGTGGAGCTGGCCATAAAGGACGGGCGCCTCCTCATCGTGGCGGCCATTCAGGGAACCCCGGCTTTTAAAGCCGGCCTGCGCCCCGGCGATGAGATGGTCGCCATCGATGGGAAGAACGTCAGGAGCCTGAATTTTTCAAAGGCTATGAGCCTCCTGGATGGCGCAGCCGGGACGCCCCTGTCTCTGACATTAAGACGTGGGGATAGTGTGCAGGCCGTCCGCCTCACCAGGGAGAATCTTTGTTTTCCTCCTCCGGCCTTCCGGATGATGCGGGGAGGAATCGGCTATATCTCCATTCCCCTGGTGGACCGCAGCACCGAAGAGCGCGTGCAGGAGGGGCTTGATTCGCTGAAAGGCCGGGGAGCCGGGAAGTTCATCCTGGACTTAAGGAACAATCCGGGGGGAGATTTTGAGGGCGGGATGCGGGTGGCCAGTCTTTTCGTTCCGGACGGCACTCTCATTAAGGTCCGCAAGGGCGGCCAGGTAAAGCCGGTCTATGCCCGGCGGCCCTTCCGCTTCGGCCTTCCCCTGGTCGTTCTTGTGAACGGCGGCAGCGCCAGCGCCGCCGAGGTAATAGCCGCCGCCATTTCGGAGAACAAGGCCGGGATCCTCGTTGGGAGCCGAACTTTCGGCAAGGGCCTGGTGCAGACCGTCTTCTCGCTAACGGGAGGAGCCGCTATCAAGATTACCACCGCGGAATACCTCACGCCCCTGGGAAAAAACTTAAACGGTGTGGGCCTGGCCCCCGACATTTCGGTCCCCGATTCCATCTCCCCCGGAGAAGATCGGCCTCTAATGAAAGCTTATGACTACCTTAAAAAGCAAAAAATCCCGGACTGAGGCCCAGGGTATCTCCCGGGAAACCTGGGGACTCCTCCTCGTGCTCCTCCTCTCGGGAGTGGCCCTTATATTTCTGTTCTCGCCCCGGGCGCAGATCCTGGAATTAAAAAGTTTAACTTACTTTCAAGTATTCGGGGCCTTTCGGCGAGCCATCCTGATAAACGCTCTCTGGATGCTCTTTCTTTTTTCCATTCCGCCTCTTAAGCGCTATACCAGGATTTTCCTCTTCGTGCAGGTCTTCTTTCTGGGCTATCTGGGCTCAGAGCTCCTCTTTAGAGCTTTCCCTTTCAAGTTCGGACCGCTTCTTCCCCAGGCATCCCCCTGTCGGGCGGCCTTCGATCACCTGGATTATTTTTTTCTGCACAGGCTCTACAGCGTGGTGCCGCTCGCCGCGCTGGTCGGTTTCTTTTTCTGGCAGTCCGGGGACTGCCTCGCAAACCGCCTGCGCTTCGGCGACTGGCAGGCCCGGACGGATATTTTGAAGTATCCGCACCCGCTCCCCTGGAAGGCGGTGATCGGGCGCTTTATTTTCTGGCTGGGAGGCATCTTCTTAATCTTCCTTATTTTCTCCATCTGCCGGGAGCGCATCTTCAACATTCAGGGCGGCGCCCTGCCGCTCCTGGGTCTGGCCATTTTGCTCTATGCCGCCTTTGTAGCCCTTTTTGAGGAGACGATCTTCCGCGGCATCTTTCTCCCCCTTTTCTCAGCCTACTGGGGAGAGGCGGGAGGAAACCTGCTGCAGGCCCTGCTCTTCGGTCTCATCCACTTCCAGCCGCAAATGTTGCCGGCGTCAGGGATTAAGATCCTGCTCTTTACTTTCCTGGGCTGGTTCTTCGGGCGCGCCACCCGCGAAACAGGAGGCCTGGGCGCCTCGTGCACCATGCACTTCTTAATCCTGGTCATCCTGGAGCTGCGCAAGCTCCTTGCCTGAGGCCGCATCCCAAAATTCTGAAACCCGAGTATTATTTACCTCTCTTCGGAATCAATGGGAACTGGGGGATTCAAGGATCTCCAGGCGTTTCAGGTAGATCTCGAAGTCCCCTTCTGAAAAGAGCACAAATAAAATGCGTTCGGGGACGGTGTTTTCTTTTACAAATTCCAGCGTTGTGTTGAGGGCAATCCCGCAGGCATCCTCCTTGGGATACCTGTAAACCCCCGTTGAAATGGAGGGGAAGGCGATGCTGTTCAGACGATGCTCCCGCGCGATCTCCAGGCACCTTTGGTAGCAGGAGGAAAGAAGGCTCGCCTCGTCCTTGGTCCCCCCGTGCCAGACGGGCCCGACCGTATGGATGACATGGCCGGCCGGAAGCCTGTAACCCTTCGTTATTTTCGCATCGCCGGTATGACAGCCGCCAAGCTTCAGGCACTCAAGGAGGAGTTGCGGTCCGGCCGCCCGGTGGATGGCGCCGTCCACCCCTCCGCCGCCCAGCAGGCTTTGATTGGCGGCGTTCACGATCGCATCAGCCGCCACCCGGGTGATGTCGCACTTTAGAATTCCAATCCTGTCCTGGAAAAATAGATGCTCCATGTTCCCGCTCATGCTAATTCCTCCAGGCGAAAAGTTAAGCATCAGGCCCCAGGATCCCTTCATGACCCTGCCGTTTTCAGGGAAGAAGGGTCAGGGAGGCGCAGTGGGAGGGCTTATAGGTTCTGAAATGCTTTTTGTCCAGGGTGAAAACTTTTTTAATCTTGAGCCTTTCTGATATGGCCATGAGACTGGCATCCACAAAACCGAAGTCGGCATCCCTGTATTTTTCAAGGATTTCCATGCTTCTTTCGAGGTCCTCCTCGGTCAGGGACTCTAATTTCATTTCCCCGCCGGCGAGAGACCCCAGAAAGCGGAGTTCGGCTTTCGCTCCGAGGTACTTGGTTAGCAGATAACAGACTTCCGGCAAAATAGTGACCGGCACGATGAAAATTTCTTCTTCACGCTCCCAGACAGCGCGTGCGGCTTTGTGATGGGCGTCTGAAATATCGGCCAGGGCATATAGAGGCCCGGTGTCCGCCAGAATCGGCATTATAAACCCTCGTCGGTGTGAAGATTTTTATTGATGATTTCTTCCGCCGCTGCCGAAACATTCTTTTTGCCGCTGTGCCCGGCCCCGAGAAAAGAGAGTTTTTTCCGCCCTGTCTTTTGCTCAAGATAGGTATCAAGGGCCTTGCGGATAACTTCCGAAAGGGTCTTCTTCTGCCTCTTGGCGAGAAGCCTCAGCCGGAGCAGGATCTCCTCGTCTGCAAGAATCGTGGTTCTTAACATCTTTCCTCACCCAAATATATGATAACATATATGTAATAATATTTCAAGAACCGGCATAATCAAAGCAGAGTATTTCATTATGCGGCGAGCGAAGAGTCCGGCGAGCTTTTTGGGCTAGCAGATGCGGGGGAGGGGGTCTGATTCTGGAAGATCCACGATGCGCCTGCCACCAACGGAAGTCTTGAGGATGACTTTCCCCGGGGATGTTGCGGTGAGGCGCCCGATGAGGGAGGCCTGCGCTCCGAGGGAATGCAGCCGAAGGGCCGCGAGGGCGGTTCCCGCCTCATCCGGCGAGACCACCAGGAGCACCTTCCCCTCGTTGGCCAGGTGCAGAGGGTCAAAGCCCACCAGATCGCAGATCGCCCGGACCTCCTCACGGATGGGAATCGCGTTTTCTTCAATGATGACGCCCAGGCCGGTGTCCGCGGCGATCTCGTTTAAGACCGCCGCCAGGCCGCCCCGGGTCGGGTCCCGCATGAACTTGACCCCGTCCGTTTTCGAAAGAACCGAAAGAATCAGGTGATTTAATGGAGTGCAATCGCTCGTAAGCGAGGAGGAAAGATGCATCTCCTCCCTGGCGGAAAAGATGGCGACGCCGTGATCCCCGATGGTTCCGCTCAGCAGGAGCACGTCGCCCTCCTCTATTTTTTTCCCGGAGAGATCCGCTCCCTCCTCAAAAGTACCAATGCCGGCGGTGCATATAAAAAGGCCGTCGGCGGCGCCCCTCTCGACCACCTTGGTGTCCCCGGTGACGACCGTCACCTCCGCCTCATCCGCAGTCGACCGGATGGAGGCTAAAATCAGCTCCAGGTCTTCCATCGCAAATCCCTCCTCGATGATGAGGCCCAGGGAGAGCGCGCGCGGGGTGGCGCCCATGACCGCCAGATCGTTTACGGTGCCGCAGACGGAAAGTTTCCCGATGTTTCCGCCGGGAAAGAAGAGGGGGCGCACGACGTAGGAGTCGGTCGTGAAGGCCGCCTTGCAGCCCGAAAGGTCCACCAGGGCCGCATCATCCAGAAGATCAAGAAGAGGATTTCCAAGATGCCTTAATATGTGCTCGCGAATAAGGCGGCCGGTCATCCGTCCTCCGCTCCCGTGCCCCAGCAGAATTTTTTCGTTTGTCATCCCCGGCCTCCATAACGGAAATGGGCGGCGCAGGTGCCCTCGGAAGAGACCATGCAGGCGCCCACCGGATTTTCAGGGAGGCACTCCCGCCCGAAGAGGGGACAATCCTCCGGGCTTTTAAGCCCCCGCAGTATTTGCCCGCAGAGGCAGGCGGGATGCTCTTTGGCCGGAGGAAGCTCAAGCGGAAAACGCCTCAGGGCATCCATGTCCGCAAATTCAGGCCTAAGGCGGAGGCCGCTTCGGGGGATGAGGCCGATCCCGC
This sequence comes from bacterium, assembly GCA_043798715.1. Lineage (GTDB taxonomy): Bacteria > Vulcanimicrobiota > JAZDOK01 > JAZDOK01 > JAZDOK01 > JAZDOK01. Next base: position 217,099 of record JAZDOK010000100.1, on the reverse strand, counting down.
GCCAGGCGGCGTCGCAAGGCTCAAATACCTCCTGCATGACTTTAACCGCTTTTGGGTTGCCCTCCGCCGGAACCGCCCGGCCGTAGGCATTTTCGATCAGGCACTTCCCTTCAACGACCTGACTGACCAGCGAATGGACGCCCATGAGGATGTCGAGCGGCTCAAAGCCGGTCACGGCGCAGGCCAGGCGGTAGCGTTCGGGGATGAAATCGTAGATGGCCGTTCCCGTGACCGCCGAGAGGTGCCCGGGCAGAAGAAAGCCGTCCACTTTAAGTTCCGGCGTCCGGATGATGGTCTCAAGCGCCTCGGGGATGGTCTTCATGGCGCACATCAATGTAAAATTTTCAAGTTTGAGTTTTCTGGCCTCAAGGACAGTGGCGGCCAGGATAGGGGTCGTCGTCTCAAAGCCTACCCCGATCAAAACAACCGTCTTTCCGGGATTCTCCCGGGCTGTCTGGAGCGCCTCCAGGGGCGAGTAGAGAAGGCGGACATCCCTGCCGGAAGCCCTCTCGGCGGCCAGGCTGGAGAAGGTGCCGGGCACCCGGAAAAGGTCGCCGAAAGTGGCCACAATCACGTCGGGGAGTGTTACCAGTGCAATGGCCCGATCGATGTCTGAGGCGGAAGTGACGCAGACGGGGCAGCCGGGGCCGGAAAGGAGCCGGACCGTCCCGGGGAGCAGGCTTCTGATGCCGAAGCGGTGAATGGAGACGGTGTGCGTCCCGCAGACCTCCATGAAGGTGAGCGGCCGATTACCGGCCAGCTTTATGATTCGCCCGGAAAGCTCCTTGCAGAGAGCGCCGTCATGAAACTCATCCCGGTATTTCATGGCCGTTCGCCTGAAATCTCTCTAAAAAGTTCAAGGGTTTTCCTGGCTTCTTCCTCGTCGAGCCGCTGGATGGCAAAGCCCGCGTGGACCAGCACATAGTCCCCCACCTGAACATTCTCCAGGAGCCGAAGATCCACCGGGCGCCGCACGCCCCCGAATTCTATGAGAGCCGCGTTCTCCTCGATGGAGAGAACCCGGACCGGAATCGCCAGACACATCAGGAACACCTCGCATTCGCCACGGCCGCCTGCCCCAGGGAGAGGCCGCCGTCATTGGGTGGGAGAAGGCGGGGGAGAAGAACCTCAAAGTCTTCTTTCTCAAGACGCCGGAGCAGGAGGGAAAGAAGGGTAGTGTTCTGAAAAACCCCTCCGCCCAGAACCACCCGGCGAATTCCGCTCTCCTTCCGGAGAAGAACCAGCATCCGGGCGCTCCCCGCCGCCAGCGCCCGGTGAAAATTGGAAGAAATTTCCGAAACAGGTCTCCCCGTCGCGATATCTTTCACGACCGCTCCGATTAATTCCTCCACCCGGATCAAATACGGGCCGGAGCCCTCGAATTCAAGCGGATAGAGCCTGCCGTGCGGTTTCCCGCAGGCCATCTCCAGGCCGACGGCGCCTTCCCCCTCGTAGCGCGCCTCCTCGCAGATTCCAAGCAGCGCCGAAACCGCGTCGAAAAGACGTCCCGTCCCGCAGGCCCAGGGGCTTCCCAGGCCCTCATCCAGCATCTTCCGCAAAAGCGGCCAGTGGGGAAGAGCCCGATCCTTAAGGCGGGCCAGGAAGGGAATTTTAAGATTCCAGAGGTCTTCGCCGTAAACCGCGTACAGGCAGGAGAGGGCCATCCGCCAGGGCTCCCGCACGGCTTTTTCCCCTCCAAGGAGGCGGAAAGATTGAAAGTGAGCCACCCGCTCATAGCCCATAAAGTCCGCCAGCAGGAACTCCCCTCCCCAGAGCGTTCCATCCTCCCCGAGGCCGGCCCCGTCGAGGGCGACCCCGAGGACCTTATCCCGGAGCCCGTCCAGGCCGTGCTCGGCCATAACGGAGGCGATGTGGGCGTGGTGGTGTTGCACCCCGATCTTTTTCCCGGAGCCTACGGCCAGGGCATACTTGGTGGAAAGGTACTCGGGGTGGAGATCATGGGCCACGACTTCTGGTCGTATGGAGAAGAGCCTCTGAAAGTGGGCGACCCCCTCCTCAAAAGAAAGAAGCGTCTCGGCGTTCTCCAGGTCCCCGATGTGGTGTCCCACGAAGGCAAAGCCCGCCCGCCCCAAGCAGAAAGTGTTCTTCAGTTCACCCCCGCAGGCCAAGAGGGGCTTCTTAAAACCTCCAGGAAATTCAACCGGGAAGGGGACATAGCCGCGGGAGCGCCTGAGGGGAAGTTCCGCTCCGGAAAAGATTCTGGTGACCGAGTCGTCGCAGCGGATGTGGATATCCCGGTTGTGCAGGAGAAAATAATCGGCGATGGCACTCAGGCGTTCGAGCGCTTCCGCGTTTTCCCAGGCGATGGGCTCGTCGCTTAGATTGCCGCTGGTCATGATCAGGATTTTGCCGGCGGATTCCATAAGGAGATAATGCAGCGGCGTATAGGGCAGCATGACTCCCAGAAATTTCTGGGAGGGTGCGGCCTCGGGGGCGACGGTGGAGGGAGTTTTTTTTCTGAGAAGTACGATGGGCCGCCTGGCGGATTCAAGGAGATTCTCTTCAAGGGAGCTGACCCGGCAGATATTTTTTATCCACCGGATGTCCGGCGCCATGAGGGCGAAGGGTTTGCCCTCGCGCACTTTTCTCCTCCGCAGGGCGAAGACCGCCTCTTGATTTTCGGCGTCGCAGGCCAGGTGAAAGCCGCCCAGGCCCTTGATGGCTACGATCTTTCCCTCCCCGAGAAGCAGGGCCGTCCGGGCGATGGCCTCCCTGTTCAGCTCTTTTTTCTCAGAGACGTCCTTTCCCCCGGCCGGCCCGCTCATCAGCCCGCTTCCAGCAACCAGATTTCCGCGGTTATCCATCAGAGTAAGAGAGGGGCCGCAGGCAAAGCAGGCGTTGGGTTGGGCGTGGAAACGCCGGGAGCGCGGATCCTCGTACTCCTCCCGGCAGTCGGGGCACATGGGAAAGAGGGACATCGTGGTCTTGTTCCGATCGTAGGGGATGTCCTTTATAATCGTAAAGCGGGGGCCACAGTTAGTGCAGTTGATGAAGGGATAGCCGTAACGGCGGTCGGTCGGGTCGCGCATCTCGCTCAGGCAGTCGGCGCAGACGGCGATGTCATAAGAGACCAGGGTCGAATGGGAGGCACCCCTCACGCTTTCGCGGATCTCAAAGGTCCCATATCCGGCCGGGGAGAGCCAATCAGGCTCCATTTGACTGATGACGGACTGCAGCGGAGCCTGTCGGGGGAGTTCCTCCAGGAAAGCTCTCACCTGTTCCTGCGGGCCTTCCACCTCCAGCAGAACGCCCTCGGCGTCATTTAAAACAAAGCCCCGCAGGCGATGATGCCCGGCCAGTCCATAGATGAAGGGCCTGAAGCCCACTCCCTGAACTACTCCGCGGATTCTGAGCCTGAGCCTGGTTTGATTTTTCCCTGACTCGATTATCACAAAAACCTGCCTTGAAAAAGGGAACCACAGATCGTGGATTATTTATGAAAGATGGAACTTGAGGACGGAGCTTCCGACGGCGAGCATATCGCCTTCCTGTAGTTTTTTCTCCTTGACCCGGCGCAGGTTTATATAGACGCCGGAGGGGCTGCCAAGGTCTTCCACCACGTAATCTCTCCCCACTCTGCGGATTCGGGCGTGCCTGGGGGCGACAAGGGCGGATTTCAGCAGAATATCGCAGGCCGCATCCTGGCCCATGAGATTCTCTTTTTTTTCAAGCCGGTAGACATTGCCCTGTCCGTAACCTTCGACGGCTATCAGGAAGGCCGGCTCGGTATCCAGAAAATTCTCGTCATGCGACTCCGCGGCAGAATCGGGCTCGCTATTAAGATCCTCCTCCCGGCGTGACACATCGGGAAGAAAATCCCACTCCACCACCACGATTCCCTGGCTGAGTTCCTCTTCCTGTTCCAGAGCAACCTTAAGAGGTCCCATCAGGTTCAACTTGCGCGCGCCGACTTCACTTTTGAGAAAGCGCTCCAGCTCGTAGATGAACTCTTTGCCGAGCTGGACAATAGGTGAATAGTCCTTCGGGTGCAGATAGACCTTGAAATAATTCGGGGCATAACTTTGAGAGACGCCCCGCTCTTTTCTCTCGACCAGTTCCTTGAGAATCTCCCGGGCCAGCCTTGTCGCGCTGATCTGGCCCTGAAAAAGGCCCAGCAGTTTCTCCTCGATTATTCTGTCCGCCGACTCTTTAAGGTAGGCCAGCCTGTCCATTCATGCGCTCCTTCACTCGTGGAAATCCGCCTCTTACGGGCGATAAAATTTTCTCAGAACAGCCACCTTTTCTTTTTCCCGTGATCCTGCTCCAGTTGCCGGCGGACATAGGTCAGGAGGTTTTCGCGCCCGGAATCAACCCGGCAGAAAATCTCAAGCTCCCTGAGGCGGCCCCGGCGGGCCTCCTCGGAAACCCGCATGAATTCGTCTTCGTCGAACCCGTTGGGAGAATGTTCCCCCCGGGGGAAGCGGGTGGACAGAAAATCTTCTATGATGACATTATGGGTGCTCATGATTCCGAGACTGTTGCTAAGCTTATCCATGGTTAAAACTCCTTGAAAATCTGCATTTTCCTTATTATATCTGCATCTGTCTCACTTGTAAAGGCCCGCGTAACGAACAGCTCCGGAAGATATACAAAGTTGATTTCACTGTCATCCCCCTCCGGGTCATACCCCTGTTACAAAAGTCGCAGATAGAGGAATTCCGGGAGGTAAAGAAGTATTAAGGTAAAACTTCGGATTAAGGAGGTAAAAGATGCAATATCTGTTGATCAAGTGGTTTGTCAACGCGGCGGCGCTTTTTGCGGTGGTCCATATTTTTCCGCACGTCCAGGTGAACAACTGGCAGACGCTCCTCGTCGCCGCCCTGGTCCTGGGACTCTTCAACGCCTTTCTGCGCCCGATCATAGTCCTTTTGACTCTCCCTATAAATCTCCTCTCGCTGGGACTTTTCACTCTCGTCATAAACGGCCTCATCTTCTTACTGGCCTCCCGTTTCGTGCCGGGTTTCACCATCAGCAGTTTCTGGGAGGCCTTCTGGGCGGCCCTGGCCTTCAGCATCATCAGCGCCTTTCTTAATATGTGCCTTAAACACGACTGACGAGGAGATAAAGACATGATGAGAACTTCAAATCCCGCGCTCAACGCGGGAACCTTCACCGGTTACGGCTCCTATGCCGCCTCCGAGACCGCCATGACCCTGCAGGGCACCGTCAACAAGACGGGTCTTCTCCTCCTCTGTGTAATGCTGACAGCCTCCTTTACCTGGAAACTCTTCATTGACTCCGGGCATAGCGCCGCGGCCGTCTCGTCCTGGATTTTTGTTGGGGCCATCGGCGGGTTCGTGGTAGCCATGGTTACCATCTTCAAGAAGGAGTGGGCCCCGGTGACCGCGCCCATCTACGCCCTTCTGGAGGGGCTCCTGCTCGGGGGTCTTTCCTCGATGTTCGAATCCATGTATCCGGGGATCGTCATCCAGGCGGTGGCCCTGACTTTCGGCACGCTCTTCTGCCTGCTCATGGCCTATACTTCCGGTTTTATACGGGCCACTGAAAATTTCAAGCTGGGCGTCGTGGCGGCGACCGGCGCCATCATGCTCCTCTACCTGGTTTCATTCATACTCGGCTTCTTCGGGATCAGGATCGGCTTCATCCATGAGGGCGGCCCCATCGGGATCGTTTTCAGCCTCTTCGTGGTGGTCATCGCCGCTCTGAACCTCGTCCTGGACTTTGATTTCATCGAACAGGGCACCCGGAACGGCGCCCCGAAGTACATGGAGTGGTACGGCGCCTTCGGCCTGATGGTGACGCTGATCTGGCTCTATATAGAAATCCTCCGGCTTCTCTCAAAACTGAGAAGTCGGAGATAAATCCCATGCAAGGTAAAATATCATCCTTGCAGAAGTATCTGGGAGATTAAACTTTCCCAGGGAGGCTCCATGAAAGTAAAAGACATCATGTCGAAGAAACTGGTCACTATCGGGCCGGAGACGACGATCCGGGAGATCGTCCACCTGCTCATAAAAAAGGCCATCTCCTCGGTCCCCGTGGTGGACCGGGAGATGAATCTCCAGGGACTGGTGACCGCCGAGATACTGATAGCGCAGGGGAAGGCCCAGAGAGAGGGGATAGCGAAAAAAACCGGCTTCCACCTGAATCCTCAGGCCTTTGTGAAGGAACAGAAGCAGATATATGGCTCTACGGCTAAAGATATAATGATCCATCATGTCGTCACCGCCTCGGAGAACATCGATCTCTTCGAACTGGTCGCCCTGATGGAAAAGACCAAGGCCAGCCGGATGCCGGTGGTTCGTGGAATCAAGGTGGTGGGCTTCGTCAGCCGCCACGACCTTCTCAAGGGCATCCTCGCGCTCGATGAGGAAAAAGAGGAGTCGGAGGAGGAGGTGCCCTTAACCGACGATGAGATCACCCGGCGCGTAATCGAAGGCTTGAAAAAAAACCTGGGCCTCAGCCTGATGAACGTGCGGATCACGACGCGGGGCGGCATGGTGCGTCTCCAGGGACAGGTGGACCGCCTGGAAGATCTGAAGGCGGCCGCCGAAATCGCCGCCAGCATCCCCGGGGTAAAGAGCGTGGACAACAGCCTCCTGGTGGACAGGATGCTGGACTAGCCGGGAGTAGAAACTATGACTCTGGAATACGGATATGTCGGCCTCTTCCTCTTCACGGGGGTCTTTCTCGTGCTGGCGGCCTTTGCCACCTCGTGGCTGCTCCGCCCCCGGAGGCCCTCCGAGGAGAAGCTCTCGACCTATGAGTGCGGGGAGAAGCCCTTCGGGGAGGCCCGCTTTCAGTTCAACGTCCGCTATTACCTCTTCGCCGTCCTCTTCGTCGTCTTCGACGTGGAGGCGGCCTTCCTTATCCCCTGGGCGGTTCTTTTCCGCACCCTGGGCTGGGCCGGTCTCCTCGAAGTCCTCATCTTTCTCGGCCTGCTGGGGGTGGCTTATGCCTGGGCCTGGAGAACGGGGGCCATGGAATGGACCTAGCGGGAAAAATCTCCGTCTATCGCGAGAAGACCGCCGGGGGCGCCATAGTGATGGCCCCGCTGGATTTTCTCTTTAAATGGGCCAAGGAATCCTCCCTCTGGTACATGCTCTTCGGCCTGGCCTGCTGCGCCATCGAGATGATCAGCACGGGGGCCGCCCGCTACGACCTGGATCGCCTGGGGATGATCTTTCGGGCCACCCCGCGGCAGTCGGACATCATGATCGTCTCCGGCACGGTCACCCTCAAGATGGCCCCGCGGGTCAAGCTCCTCTATGAGCAGATGGCCGAGCCCCGCTACGTCGTGGCCATGGGCGGCTGTGCCATAAACGGCGGTCCTTTCTACTACGACTCCTACTCCGTCTTGAAGGGCGTGGACAAGATAATCCCGGTGGACGTCTATATCCCCGGCTGCCCTCCGCGGCCCGAGGCCCTCATGCATGGCATCATGGCCCTGCGCGAAAAAATCAAGAGGACCAAAGCATGAAACGATGACCAGAAATGAAATACTTGAAAAATTGCGGGACGCCTTTCCGGGAAAGCCCCTGGAGGCCGATCCGGATAATTCCGACGGCATCCGTATCCCGTCTCCGGAACTTCCGGAGGTCGCCGCTTTCCTTAAGACGGAGCCTTCCCTTGATTTCAACTACCTTTTTTTCATCTCGGCCATAGACCGCCTGGAGTTCCTAGAGACATCCGTTCGCCCTGAGCTGCGAGCCTGTCGAGCAGTCGAAGGGCAAGACGTGGATCGCCTGAAGGCACTTGAAGTGCTCTACCATCTCTACTCGATGGGTAAAGGCCATCATATAATTATCAAGACCAGACTTGACAGAAAAAATCCTGTCCTCGATTCCGTGACCGCCCTCTGGCCCGCCGCCAACTGGCATGAGCGGGAGGTCTATGACCTCTTCGGTGTGCGCTTCGACGGGCACCCGGATCTCCGGCGCATCCTCCTCCCGGAGGATTGGGAGGGCCACCCCATGCTCCGGGATTTCATCCACCCCAACCTCATCCGCCGCCCTGATTCCCCGGCTGAAGTAAGTTCAGAGGACGCCCCCAAAGAGTCCGGAAGGCGGGTACCAGCCCCATGAGAACCGAGGAATACACCCTGAACATGGGGCCCCAGCACCCGAGCACTCACGGGGTGCTGAAGCTCGTCCTCACGCTCGACGGCGAAGTGGTCCTCGAAGCGGTGCCGCATATCGGCTTTCTGCACCGCGCCCTCGAGAAGATCGCCGAGAACCGCACCTATCTGCAGTTCATCCCCGTAACCGACCGCTTCGAATACCTCTCCTCCATGTCCAATAACCTGGCCTACTGCCTGGCGATGGAAAAGCTGGCCCGAATCCCCGTGCCGCCCCGGGCGGAATACATCCGGGTGTTAATGGCCGAGCTCAACCGCCTGGCCAGCCACCTCATGTGGTTCAGCTCGATGCTTCTCGACCTGGGGGCCACCACCCCCTTCATCTACGCCTTCCGGGAGCGGGAGCGCATCATGGACATATTCGAGATGACCTGCGGCGCCCGCCTCACCTATAACTACATCCGCTTCGGCGGAGTCTCCCAGGACCTGCCCCCCGGCTTTCTGGAAAAAATGAGGCTCTTTCTTGCGGCCATGAAAGCGGGCCTCCCTGAATACCACGCCCTGGTGACCGAAAACCCCATCTTTCTGGCCCGGACGCGCGGAATCGGAATCTTAAATCCCGACCTGGCCGTGGCCTGCGGCGTGAGCGGGCCCTCTCTTCGCGGCTCCGGCATCGCCTTCGATATCCGGAAGGCCGAGCCCTACTCGGTATATCCGGAATTTTCCTTCAATATACCAACCGGTGCGCACGGCGATGTCTGGGACCGCTACCTGGTCCGTATGAAGGAGATGGAGGAGTCGGTCAGGATCCTTGAGCAGGCGCTGGACAAAGTCCCGGAGGGCCGATACCGCACCATCCTTCCCCAGCGGATCAAGCCGCCCAAGGGGGAAGCTTTCTCCCGCATCGAGGCCCCCCGCGGCGATACCGGCGTCTTTATAGTTTCAGACGGCAGCGAAAAACCCTGGCGGCTAAAATTCCGGGCACCCTCTTTTTCAAACCTGAGCGTCCTCCCGCACCTGGTGCGCGGCGGGCGAATCTCCGATATCATGGCCTGCATCGGCAGCCTGGACATCATCCTCCCCGAGATAGACAGGTAGAGGCGATGGAGCAGTATTTAAAAGATATCATTTTCTACCGCCCCCTGACCGCCTGGCTGGCCGGGCGGGGATGGCAGGCGTGGCAGCCTCTACTTGATTTCGCCTACATGCTCCTTTCGGCCATAATAGTGCTGGTCTTCATCCTCCTCACCGCGCTCTTCCTCATCTGGCTTGAGCGCAAGGTCTGCGGCCGCATCCAGCGGCGGCTGGGGCCCATGCTCACCGGGCCGCGCTTCCTGGCACGCATTTGTATATGGACCGGCGGGCTCCTTCAGACCACCGCCGACACCTTGAAGCTCCTCCTCAAGGAGGACATCATTCCCACCAAAGCCGACCGCTGGGTTTTCATAATCGCCCCGGTCGTCGTATTCACGGCCTGCATGATGGCCTTCGTGGTCCTGCCCTTCGGCCCGGGCCTCATCGTGAAAGACCTCAACATCGGCGTTCTCTACCTCATGGCGGTGGGCACCTTCTCGGTGATCGCCATCGTGATGGGGGGCTACGCTTCAAACAACAAGTATTCCCTCCTGGGCGCCATGCGTTCGGCGGCGCAGATAATAAGCTACGAGGTCCCTCTCTTCTTCGCCTTCCTGGGGCCGGTCCTGGCGGCCGGCACCCTCAGCATGGCCGGCATAGTCGAGGCCCAGATCAGCCTGGGTTGGTTCCTAATCCCGCAGTTCATCGGTTTTCTGGTTTATCTCATCGCTTCCACCGCCGAGATAAACCGCCCGCCCTTCGACATCCCGGAGGCGGAACAGGAGCTGGTGCAGGGCTTCAACACCGAGTACAGCGGGATGAAGTTCGCCATGTTTTTCCTGGCGGAATTCACCAACATGTTCATCGCCTCATCCATCGCGGTGACGCTCTTTATGGGAGGCTGGACGCTTCCCTTCGGACTGGACGATAAGATCGTTTCATTCCTTCACTTCCCCTACGCCCTCCAGGCGCTCGGGATCGTGGTCTTCCTCCTCAAGGTCTATCTTCTCATCCTGCTTTTCATGTGGATCCGCTGGACCTTCCCGCGCCTCAGGCCCGATCAGCTCATGTCATTCAGCTGGAAGGTACTCCTGCCGTTTGCCTTTCTCAACCTGATCATCGCCTGCTCACAGGTTCTCTGGAGGTTGCCACCTGCATGAAAACGATCATTCGCTTTTCAAAGGGCATCTGGTATCTCCTGGCGGGCCTCGGGGTGACGCTCCGCAACTTCTTCCGTCCCTCCATAACCCTTCAGTATCCTTGGGAAAAAGATACGCTGGCCCCGCGCTTCCGCGGCCTGCCAATGGTGAAGGATTTCTTCAACGCAAAGACCGCCAGCGAAAAAAGCCTGTTCCTTAATAATATTCCGGCGGCCTCCTGCATGGAGACCTGCCCGGCCTTAACCGACGTGCGGGGCTACGTGACCCTGGCCGCCGATGGAAAATATCGCGAGGCCTACCGCCTGCTCAAAGGCCACTACCCCTTCCCGGCCTCCCTGGGGCGGGTCTGTCCGGCACCCTGCGAGCACCTGTGCAAGAGGGGACGGTCGAAGGACCAGGCGGTGCCCATCCGCCTCATAAAGCGCTTCCTGGCCGATTGGGGCCGCGCCAACACCGAAAAGATTGAGCCGCCTCCCATCAGGCACCCCGAGCGCGTGGCCGTGGTCGGAGGGGGACCCTCGGGCCTGGCCGCCGCCCAGGACCTGGCCCGGCTGGGCTACAAGACGACGGTCTTTGAGCGTCTCCCCGAGGCCGGCGGGATGATGCGCTACGGCATCCCCGCCTACCGCCTCCCCCGGGAGGTTCTGGCCGGCGAGATAGAGGACCTCAAAAACCTGGGTGTCGAGATTTTGACCGGAAAGGCCCTCGGGCGGGATTTCTCGCTGGAGAGCCTGAAGGACGAGGGCTTCAGTGCCGTCTACCTTGCGACCGGCCTCTGGAAGGAGTCGGGGATGAAAGCCGAGGGCGCCTCCCTTCCGGGAGTTCTTTCCGCCATTGATTTTCTCCGGGACCTGGCGATGGGAAAGCCAGCCTCCATCGGAAAAAATGTATCCGTGGTCGGCGGGGGGAACTCGGCCCTCGACGCGGCCCGAAGCGCCCTGCGCCTGGGCTCGCAGGTGACGCTCATCTACCGCCGCTCGCGCGCCGAGATGCCGGCCCATCCCGAGGAGGTCGCCTGCGCGGAGGAAGAGGGGGTTCGTTTCCTGTTCCAGGCCACCCCCGTCCGCTTCCTCGGCCAGGGGCGCCTGGAAAAGATTGAGTGTCTCCGCATGGCCCTCGGCCTCCCGGACGCCTCCGGAAGGCGCCGCCCCGAGCCGCTGCCCGGCTCGGAATTTACGGTGGAAGCCGACAGCGTCATCCTGGCCGTGGGACAGAAGCTGGACGGCGAGGGGATTCCGGATGCCTTAAAAGACGGCAACAGCAAAATTATTTTCAACGATGAGGACGCCTCGACCGCCCTCCCCGGTGTTTTTGCCGGGGGCGACGCCGCCAGCGGCGCCGGCACGGTGATTTCGGCCATCGCCCAGGGCAAGAAGGCGGCCCAAGCCATCCATCGCTTCCTCCGAAAAACGAAGGAGCCCATTGAAAGCTTCAGCTACCTCCGCGAGGAGGCGGGCCTCATGGCCCGCTTCGCGGATCCTTCGCGCATCCACCGCACGGGCTCCCTGCTTCCCCCTGATGAGCGCCGGGGCCACTTCGGGGAGGTGGAAGAGGAGCCCGGGGAGAATGAGATGCTGGCGGAGGCCAGAAGCTGTCTCACCTGCCAGGCGGGGCTCTGCGTGGGCTGCGGCATCTGCGAGGAGGTCTGTCCCGACCGGGTAATCAAGGTTAAAACCGAGATCAGCCAGGACGGGCGCGAGATCGTCTCGGAGTATGACCTCGACATCCGAACCTGCATGTTCTGCGGCCTCTGCGCCGAGGAGTGCCCGACGGGGGCCCTCTTCATGAGCGATCGGTATGAACTGGCCGAATACCAAAAGGAGAAAATGCTCTACGACAAAGACCGGCTGTGTCTCAAAACCCAGCCTCCAAAAACGCTGAAGGAGCGCGTCTGATAATGAAGCAGACCATCCTGTTCTATATTTTCTCGGCACTCCTGCTCATCTCCGCGCTTCTGGCGGTGCGCCTGCGGAACATCTTTCATGCCGCCCTCTTTCTCATCGCGGCCTTCGTGGCCGTCTCCGGCATCTACCTCACCCTGGACGCCGAGCTCCTGGCGGGCCTCCAGGTGCTGATCTCAGTGGGTGCCGTCTCGGTACTCATCCTCTTTGCCATCATGCTGACCCATCGCATCTACGACCCCTCCAGGGCCGCCTTCAACGGCCAGGAATTGACTGCCGCCTTCCTTGGAGCCGTCATGCTCGTTTTGAGCTTACTGGTTTTGGCCTCGGCCCCCTGGCCGGCCTCCTGGGGCGCGAGGATTCCACTTTTGGATCTGGCCGGGGCGCTTCTTAGGGACTTTGCCCTGCCATTTGAGCTCACCTCGGTTCTGCTCCTCGCCGCCTGCGTGGGGGCCCTCTTCCTGGCCCGGAAGGAGGAACGCTGATGGTGGGTCTTACGCACTACCTGGTCCTGGCCTTTCTTCTTTTCTGTGTGGGGCTCTACGGAGTCCTCACCCGCCGGAACGCCATCGGAGTGCTCATGGGCCTGGAACTCATGTTCAACGCGGTCAATATAAACCTGGTGGCCTTCTCGCGTTCATCAAACTTTTCGCCCGCCTCCCAGGCCGCCGGGCAGGTCTTCGCCATCTTCATCCTGGCGGTGGCGGCCGCCGAGGCGGCAGTGGGGCTGGCCATCGTCGTCTGCCTGTACAGAAACTCGGGCTCCATCCAGGTGGATGAGGCCGACAAACTCAAGGGATAAGGAGGACAGGAGTGGTCTTCGGTTTCGACCTGGAATTTTTTCTGACGAACGCCTGGCTGATCCCGGCCCTGCCGGCGGCGGCCTTTGTCCTCATCTGCCTTTTCACCCTCAAAAGGAGGAACCTCAGTGTTTTTCTTTCCCTGCTGGGAATCTTTTTCGCCCTTGTTTTCTCTTTGGGAACCCTTATGGCCCGTCTATATTCTCCCTACGCGCCGCCTTTAGAATCAGGATTCAACTGGCTTTACATCGGCAACCTTGAAGTCGGCCTGGGTCTTCTGGTGGACAACCTGGCCGCCCTGATGCTGGCGCTGGTTTCGCTGGTGGCCCTTCTCATCCAGATTTACTCGGCCGGCTACATGAAGGAGGAGGGAGCGGCCTCATTCTCGCGCTATTACGCCTTCATGTCCCTATTTGCCGCCTCCATGCTGACGCTGGTCGTAAGCCCCAACCTGGTGCAGGCCTACATGGCCTGGGAGCTGGTGGGGGTCTGCTCATACCTTCTTATAGGCTTCTGGTACCAGAAGAAGGCGGCGGCCGACGCCGCCAAGAAGGCCTTTATCGTGACCCGTTTCGGCGACCTGGGACTTTTAGCCGGGATCATTCTCCTCGCCACCAATGCCGGCACCTTCGACCTCATCAAGCTCGGCGGAATGATCTCCGGGTGGGCGCAGGATCCGGCCCTCGGGTCGTTCCTTACGCTCTGCGCCCTCCTCGTCTTCTGCGGGGCGGCGGGCAAGTCCGCCCAGTTCCCGCTCCACATCTGGCTTCCGGACGCCATGGAGGGCCCGACCCCGGTGAGCGCCCTTATCCATGCTGCAACCATGGTGGCCGCGGGGGTCTTCCTGGTGGCCCGTCTCTACATCCTCTTCCAGAGCGCCCCCCTGGCCCTCCTGGTAATCGCCTACATCGGTGCGGTCACGGCGGCCCTGGCGGCCACCCTGGCCGTGGTGCAAAACGATATCAAGCGCGTCCTGGCCTACTCCACCGTGAGCCAGCTCGGATATATGATGCTGGCCCTCGGCCTGGGAGGCTACCTGGCCGGAACTTTCCACCTGATGACCCACGCCTTTTTCAAGGCCCTTCTCTTCCTCTGCGCGGGGAGCGTCATCCACGTCCTGCACACGAACGACATGAGGCAGATGGGCGGCCTGGGGAAAAAGATGCCCTTGACGGGCCTTGCCTGCCTGGTCGGCTGTCTCTGCCTGGCGGGCATTCCGCCCTTCTCCGGCTTCTGGTCCAAGGATGAAATTCTCTCGGCGGCCTGGGCCTTCCCCGGTCATCCGGTCTTAAAAATCCTGGCTTTTGCCACGGTCTTTCTCACCGCTTTTTATATCTTCCGCATGTACTACCTGGTTTTCTCCGGGAAACACCGGGAAGATACGACAGCCCGCGAAGCGCCTCCCGTCATGTCCCTCCCCGTGCTCGTCCTGGCTCTTTTGGCCGCCGGGGCCGGCCTCGTCCAGACGCCCTGGTTTCACGGCTTAGGAGAATTCCTGAGGGCCACCCCCCTGGCCGAGATAAACGCGGCGGAGAGCGGCGTCAACTACTTTCCCCTGGCTCTTTCTCTGGGGCTGGCCATTCTGGGCCTTTTCCTGGCCTTTCTCATCTATCGGATGAAAGTTATCCCGGAGGAATCTTTCAGGAACCGCTACCGCGCCTTGTATGCCGTTTTGGAAAACAAGTACGGAATGGACGACCTCTTCTCATGGCTCAGCGCCAGGGGCCTTCTTTCGGCGGCCAGCCTGGCCTCTTTGTTCGACCGTAAAATTCTGGACCGCCTGACGCTTAGGTTCGGCGACGGCATGCGCTCCTTCGGAGAGGCCATCCGCCGGGAGCAGACCGGCTATGTCCAGTTTTATGCCCTGGTTTTCCTGCTTGGAGCACTGGCCCTCCTTCTGGGGGCCGGCCTCTGGGACGGCTCCCTCTGGCCCCTGTTCCAAAGGCCCTTTGACAGCTTCCTCTCATGGCTGAAGGGAGGCGTCTAGCACTATATGAATATCCCGCTCCTCTTTCTTCTCATCCTCATTCCGCTGGGCGGCGCTCTCATCGTGCTTCTTCTTCCGAAGGGCCGGGCCGGGGCCGTTAAATTGACCGCCCTTCTGGCCGCGAGTTTTTCCTTTGTGCTTTCGGCGGCCGTCTTCTGGCTTTACAACCCGTACCTGAATGGAGCCAACCCGGCCTCCTTCTGGTTTGAAGAGCGCCTGCCCTGGTTTCCCTCCTGGGGAATCTCCTGGCACCTGGGATTGGACGGTTTAAATTCCCCGCTTATTCTTCTTTCGGGCATCCTGGCCTTGGCGGCCATCCTCGCCTCCTCCCATATCCGCACGGATGAAAAAAAATATTTCGTCCTGATCCTTCTGGTGCTGGCGGGCTCCTTCGGCCTTTTCCTCTCCCTCGACCTCTTCTTCTTCCTCCTTTTTTACGAACTGGCATCCGTACCCATGTATTTCCTCATCGGCATCTGGGGCTCCAACAGGGAGGACCCGCTTCATCCGGTCCGGAAGGAAGATTCGGCCATGAAGCTCATGCTCTACCTCCAGCTCGGAGGGGGGCTCATCCTCCTGGGAATCCTGGCTATAAACGTCCTTTCCGGCGCCCGCACCTTTGATCTGGCGGCCCTCATGCAGGCGGGGGCGGCTCTGCCACTCTTACAGCAGAAGATTCTCTTCCTCCTCTTCTTCGTCGGCTTCGGCATCGAGGCCGGGATCTTCCCGTTCCACACCTGGCTTCCGGACGGGCACTCCGCCGCCCCCACCGCCGTCTCCATGCTCCTGGCCGGACTACTCCTCAAGATGGGCGCCTACGGGATCATGCGCGTCGGCATGGGACTCCTGCCACAGGGGGCCGCCTGGGCGCTTAAGTTCCTGGCGGTGGTGGCCGTCGTCAACATTCTCTACGGGGCGCTGT
Organism: bacterium; assembly: GCA_043798715.1. Classification (GTDB taxonomy): domain Bacteria; phylum Vulcanimicrobiota; class JAZDOK01; order JAZDOK01; family JAZDOK01; genus JAZDOK01. Next base: position 201,196 of record JAZDOK010000100.1, on the reverse strand, counting down.
GCTCCATGGCCCAGAAGGATCTCAAGTATCTCATAGCCTACTCGAGCATAAGCCACATGGGTTTCGTCCTGCTGGGGCTGGCCTGCTTAAATCCGACCGGCATCAGCGGCGCCCTTTTCCAGATGGTCTCCCACGGGGTCATCACCGCCCTCCTCTTCTGCGGAGCCGGATTGGTCTATGAAAAAGCCCACTCCCGGAACCTTGAGAGCCTGGGGGGGCTGGCCACCCGGTTGCCCTTCCTGGCCGCCCTGATGACGGCGGGGGGACTGGCGGCGCTGGGGCTTCCCGGGATGAGCGGTTTCGTGGCTGAATTTCTGGTCTTTGTGGGCGCTTTTGAGAGCTTTCCCATCCTGGCGGCCCTCTCCATCCTGAGCCTGCTTCTGGCCGCCATCTATATCCTCAGGGCCGTCCAGAAAATCTTCTTCGGCCCTCTCAAACCTGAATATGAGGCGCTATCGGATCTGGCCGGAATCGAAAAATGGCCCCTGGCGCTCCTCCTTCTTTCCATCCTCCTCTTCGGCCTCCACCCATCATTCATCATAGACACGGCCAGGATCTCCGTTATGCAATTCCTGACGATTTTTGGGGGTAGTTTCCATTGACCTTCAATTACCTTGAAATATGGAGGGCCCTGCGCCCTCTCTCCCCGGAACTCATCGTTCTGGTGACTGCCGTCCTGGTGCTTCTTTTGGATGCTTTCTGGGTAAAAGGGAAAAAGGCGCTCGGCAATATTTCCCTCTTCGGGATCGTCCTGGCAGGCCTGGCTGCGGCCACTCTCTGGGACGACCAGCTCTCACTCTTTAAGGGATTTTTCATCCTAGACCACCTGGCCCTCTTTTTCAAGCTCACCTTCCTTCTGATTGCGGCCCTGGCCGTTCTCCTCAGCATGACTGAGGGGACACAAAACTTAATTAGCAAAACACAAGGAATTAAGTATTGTGTCCCCTTAATTCTAATTTTATTCATCGCCTGCGGGATGCTCCTCACGGCCTCGGCCGGGGAGCTGGTCACGCTCTTTCTCTCGATCGAACTCATGTCCATCCCGATGTACGTGCTGGCAGCCTCTAAAAAGAAAGAGTCCCGCTCCAGCGAGGCGGGTCTTAAGTATTTTATCCTGGGAGCTTTATCCTCGGTCTTCTTCCTCTACGGGCTGAGCCTGATCTACGGCTTGAGCGGCTCCACCCGCCTTTCCATGATTCTTCTTTCTCCTTCCTTCAGCGCCGATTTCTCACCGGTCTGGCTCCTGGGAATCGCATTTCTGCTGGCCGGGGTCGGCTTTAAAATCATCGCAGCGCCCTTCCATATGTGGGCCCCCGATGTCTACGAGGGCGCGCCCACCCCCATCACCGCCTTCATCGCCGCCGGGCCCAAGGCGGCGGGGCTTGTCATTCTCCTGCGTCTCTTCTTCACGGCGCTCTCGCCTTTTAAGGCGGAGTGGGTCTTTCTTTTCGCGGTGCTCTCGCTTCTCTCGATGCTGGTGGGAAACCTGGCCGCCCTGCCCCAGACCTCCATCAAGAGGATGCTGGCCTACTCGGGCGTGGCCCACATGGGCTACCTTCTGACCGCCCTGGCCGCAGGTTCGGCCGAAGGGCTCGGGGCCGCGCTATTCTATATTGTAATATATGCCCTCACCGCGATGGGGGCCTTCGCCGTGGTGTTCTTAGTAGAGGAGGCCACCGGTTCCGACAGGATTGAAAACTTCGCCGGGCTGGGAAGGCGCTCGCCGGCCCTGGCCTTCGTCCTGGCGATTACCCTTCTCTCCGCGGCGGGCCTTCCGCCTCTCTCGGGCTTCATCGGCAAGTTCTACCTCTTCGCCTCGGCCTGCGGGGAAAAACTCTACCTCCTGGCCTTAATCGGTATTCTGACCAGCGTCATCTCGCTCTATTACTACCTCGGCGTCCTCCGCCAGGCCTACCTGGTGGAGCCGAAAAACCAGGAACCCATCCGCATCCCCGCCCCCTGCGCCGTCGTCATAATAGTCTCCGCCCTGGCCGCCGCCGCCCTCGGCCTCCTCCCCGCCTTCACCTCCTGGACCTTCTCCGTGGCCAAGAGCTTTTTAGCTGGATTGGGGATGTAATGGGGAAAAATGGGGACACAATACTATTTAATTGCATCTTCTCTATATTAATGGTAAAATATCCTTATGGCAAGAATTGCAAGAATTGTTATACCGGGTCATCCTCATCATGTAACACAACGCGGCGTCAGATCGCAGGATGTTTTTTTCTCCGCTCAAAATCGTATTGAATATCTTCATTTGCTTTCATCCCAGGGCTCCCGCCATGGCGTCACATTCCTTGCTTATTGCCTTATGAGCAACCATATCCATCTCATTGCCGTCCCTTCCGAAGAAAAATCTCTGGCCAGGGCTATTGGTGAGGCTCATCGCAGATACACATTTAATGTCAACAGCGTCCAAGATGTCCGTGGATATTTATTTCAGGGAAGATTCTACTCATGTCCTCTTGATGAAAGACACCTTTACGCTGCTGTTCGATACATTGAGCGCAATCCGGTGCGGGCTGGACTGGCGCAGGAACCCTGGGATTACACATGGTCAAGCGCTGCCTGGAGAGTCGGCTTGAAAGACAAAGACCCCTTAGTTAAGGAATCTCTCTATTTAGAGGAGATGGATTGGAGAGAATTTCTAACCAAGGACACTGAGAAAGAGATGAAGGATTGTTTACAAAAAAAGGTAAAAACCGGTAGAATATGCGGAAATAATGACTTCGTTGAGAGAGCTGAGGAACTCACCGGCCGTATCTTGAGATTTCTTCCTCGAGGGAGGCCAAGGCTAAATAATAAATAGTATTGTGTCCCCATTAAAAGGAGGATCCCATGAAAGATTTCAAAATGGCCATTGTCGTAGTCATCCTGCTGGCCTTCACGGCGCTCCAGGGGTGCAGTTCCTCGACGTCCCATGAGAGCGGCCCGTCCCCGTCCCCAAGCCCTGTAGTCGTGACGCTGAATAGAGTGAATGACCTGTATTACAAGGTCGACATCAACATGCAGGCCGCGGGCCACTACGACATCGGGCGGCAATACGCCCTGCAGATCAAAAACGGCGTACTCGGCTTCGAGTCGCAGGTCGATGCGGGGCTGAAGGCGATGTTCGACCAGTTGCATATATGGGATGAGCACCTCACCTTCGAGAAGCTTGTAGAACGAGCGCAAGCCATCCTCCCCAATATCCCGACGGAGTACCAGGACGAGATTCGGGGGATGCAGTCGGTCTTTTCCGATACGGACGACACGCTGGGGAACGGAAAGCTCTCCCGGAACAAGCTCCTCGTCTATGAGCTCGGACCGGACGTCCTGCGCGTGAGCAGCTGTTCCGCCTCCGCCGCCTTCGGCGACGCGACGGAGAGGGGGAAGACGATCCTCGGCCGCAACCTGGAATGGGTCGACGTCACCCTCCAGAACCTGGCCTACCTGCAGACGGTTGCGATCCTGCACAACGGCAGCAAGTCAATCGTCCTCTTCGGCTTCCTCGGCCAGTTGCACACCATCAGCGGTTTGAGCGCCGGCGGCGTGTTCGGGGCGATCCTGGACAGCGATGCCGTTGACTCCTACCTGCTGCACGGGAACGAAAGGTCCTATCCGATGGACCTCCGGTATGCCCTCGAGAACCAGACGAGCCTTCAGGGCATAGCGGATTTTTTTGGAGGCAAGAGATACGCGTATGATTTCAACATCTTCCTGGCCGATGCGGACCGCGCGGCGGTCCTGGAGGTCGACATCCAATCGCCCTTCAGCGGGTTGAGAACCGCCACCTCCGCCCTCAAGACGGAGATCCCTCCGTGGAACTTTCCGAATGCCATCGCCGTCGTGAACTGGTTCACCCTTCCGGGGACTATAGACAACAGCGGTAGATGGTTCGGGAACGCGCCCCGGTGGGGCTCGTTCATCAACCTCTATCAGCAATATCTCGCGCAGGGCAAGATTACGATGGATGTCATGAAAGTCATCACCGGCTATCCCGGGCCCGGGCCCGACGAAGAACAGAAGGGCAAGGCGCTCTACGGAGCCATCTGGCGATATAATGACGGCGAATCCGAGGTTCAATCCATCATCATGGACATGGAGACGCTCGAGACGTGGGTCTCCTTTCAGCCGGCGGGGCAGCCCCCCCTGCACAGCCCGAACTACATCCAGGTCTTCAGCGGCAATCCGTTTTGAGGTATATCTTGAAACGGGGATCGGGTCTTGAAATCCAAATTTTCAATCCCCGGAGCAAGACATTTCCCGCAGCCCGAAACTTTTTATCGGCATGCGAAGTTATTTATAGTCCCCGAGGAGCATGAAGGCCGCCCAGAAGAAGGGATGGGCATACTTTTTATCACTGCGAAGAAGTTTGAGCTGTGCGCGGCGCAGCGCTTCCGCTTTGCCTGTTTTTCCTTCCGCGATTCCTTTATAAAAATCCGCCATGATTGCTTTCGCGGCAAGCGGAGGAGCGCTCCAGAGGCTTACGCAGACACTGGAGGCGCCTGCATAAAACAGGGCAGTGGAAAATCCCGCCATCCCCTCCCCGCCCTTAACTATTCCCAGAGGCGCCTGACAGGCGGATAAAGTTACAAGGTCGGCGTCCAAATCCATGGAAAAGAAATCTTCGACTTTAAGAAAGGCCGGCGCTCTTTCACCGGCAGGCTTTTCATCGGTCAAGGCTATGCAGGAAAGCCAGGGATTCAGGGCGTCAACCAATCCGTGTGTTGAAAATAAAATATATTTATATTCCTTCATCTCCGGCGATTTCGCCTTTATATCAGTCGCGGCCAACCCTGCATACACGATTGACGGCTTATCAGAGGGTGAGGCATCGGGGCTTTCCCGGACAATAAATTCAGGAAACAATCCGGCAATGGTTTCCGACTCATCTTTGGTTTCTGGAAGACGAAGGAAAGAAAGCCCTCTATCTTTATAGTAAGAGCAAAGAAACATTTCGTCTCCGGTCAAGAGTTCCGAAGGCTCCACGGCTGAAGTTTTAACTTTTAACCTCGGGTCTGTGCCGTCAAATACGGGGTCGGCAAAAGCCGCAAGTTTTTTCCCCTCTGGTGGTCTTTCCTTCGCCCGCTCCTCTGCCTGAAGATAAACGGTGTCAAGAAGGGCCAGGGAGGGAACATAGCTTACGGCATAATCCTCCACCAGGTAATGGCAGTCGCTGAAATCTCCCGGTTTGAGGGAACCGGAATTAGAACCGAGAATCAAGGCGTTGAAGGGAAGATAACATAAGACCCCGTCTGGAATGATCAGAAGATGCTTTGTTTTTTTAAGTAAATTTCTTGATCCCTCGGGAATGAGCAAATCGGCCAGAAACTTTCCCGCTTCCATATAAACCCGGGATGATGATGATAGTTCAGGATTTTCCATTGGTTGCCGGTAAAGCCTGATGAGCCCCTCAAGCCCGATGGATGATTTTTTCTTTCCCGCTTCCAGTCCCGCTGAAGCGGGAGCGTTGGCGGCCGCCTCTTTGGCCTGTGCTATAATTTCTCCGGGAACCCGGGACTCGATGTTTATACGGAAGGCATCAAGAGTGTTTTTCGTCAGAACAAACAGAACGGTTTCCTCGGGAAGGACCACATATTCCAGAACTGCGGTATCTTCCGGCATCTTTTCTTGAACTTCCACCGCATTTTTAATTTCGGGTCTTTGATATTTTCCGATGAGTGACTTTTTTATCTCAGCTCCTATCTGGTCTCTCCTCTGTTGCAGTTCCTGTGCTTTCTTTCCCGTTTCTTCCTTTTTTGACCCATGTAAGAGTGCAATCTGTTTCTGAAGGCTTAAGTCCTCTTTAAAAAGTTCGGAAGGAGCTTTTTCCCTGAAAAGCACGTTTCTTTCCTGGAGCAAATCAAGGGTTGTTCTCGCTTTTCCCGCTTCTGAATAATAGAAGGCCGTTTCCAGATTTGCTTTTACCGGGTCCTTTGAAGACGCCAATAAAGAAAGCTCCGGTCGGGAAAGCGACATATTCTTTTGGGAAAGGGAAACAAGGAATCGTGAAAAACAAGAATATACATTGGAAGGCTCCTCAAATACTCCCATCCGCGCTTCGTTCCAAAGAGCCTCTTCCCGTTTTTCTTCTGCGGAATTCACTGCATCAATATAGTTTGAAGAGGCTTCCCATGGATTTCCTTTTCCTTCATAAGCTTTTGCCAATCCAAGTGAAAGCAGCCAACTGCGTCTCTCCTTTGGTATGAGACAATAGGCTTGAATGGCATCATCAAACTTATGTGCATATCTTAAAGCATCGCCGATATTCTGATAACAGCCATCCTGTTCTTTTTTTGTTCCGGGCGTTTTTTTAAACGTCTCCAGGGCCAGATTCTGATACTTTATATCCTCCTCGTATTTGCCCATGCTACTTAATGCCAACCCGATGTTTTTACAGCAGTCAGCCTGGTTTCTTTCAGTCCCCGGCATCTTTTTATACATTTCCAGGGCCAGATTCTGGTACTTTATATCCTCCTCATATTTGCCCACGCCACTTGATGCCAGCCCAATGTTTACATAACAGCCGGCCTGCCTTCTCTCCGTCCCGGGCATCTTTTTATACATTTCCAGGGCCAGATTCTGGTGCTTTATGCCTTCCTCATATATGCCCAATTCCTCCAATGCCGCGCCGATGTTTGCATGGCAGCCAGCCTGATTTTTCTCTGTCCCGGGTGTTTTTTTATACATTTCCAGGGCCAGATTCTGATACTTTATGCCTTCCTCATATCGGCCCAGTTCCTCCGAGGCCACGCCGATATTTTTATGGCAGCCAGCCTGGTTTCTTTCGGTCCCGGGCGTTTTTTTGTACATTTCCAGGGCCAGATTCTGATACTTTATACCCTCCTCGTATTTGCCTGTCTCAATCAAGGACGCGCCAATGTTTTTGCAGCAGTCAGCCTGGTCTCTTTCGGTCCCCGGTGTTTTTTTCAAAATCTCCAAAGCCTGAAGCCAGCATTGAACAGCTCCCCCAATATCGCCTTTATGATAAAGCTTAGAGCCCAGATTAAAAAGAGAGTCCGGTTTTTCATGAACACTCTGAGAAAAAGAGGGCCAGGGGCAAATAAGCGCGGCAAAGAGAAAAACTAAAAGCCATATTCTCGTATTAAAGTTCATTCTCTCACTCTCCTAAGGGCCCTGCTTTTTCATTTCCAGGTATATCTCCTGCGAAATTCGCCTCCAGCTCTCCTGCGCTTTTTCGGCATCCCGGATGTCTTTTCCGAGGAGGCAGAGGATACAGGGCCTTCCGGGTACATATATGATTCCGCAGTCATGCAGAATTCCGGAAAGCCCACCCGTCTTGTGGGCCACGGGAAGGTCTTTCGGAAGTCTGGCCGTCATCAAATTCCGCCTCTTCTGCCCCAGAAGTATGTTCTTCATGGCCAGGCAGGAATCTTTGTCAAGAAAGGACGCGTTTTCAATGGAAGCAAGCATTAAAGCCATGTCCTGCGGGCTCGTTACGTTGTCCCTTCCGCGGTCGGCGGCGTCAAAATCCCAGATTGTCCGTTTAAGAAAAGTCCTGCGGCACCCGATTTTCTCCATGGTGCCGTTGACCGCCTCCATGCCCACCAGGCGGATGAGCATATCGGTGGCGGTGTTGTCGCTCTCCTGGATCATCAGTGTCGCGGCTTTTAAAACCGTTATTTTCGAACCGGGTGTCGCGGATTTCAGGATACCGGATCCCCCCACCTGGTCTTTCCGGGTGACAGTGAGTTTCCGGTCGAGGCGGATTCTCCCTTCCCGGGCCTCCTTGAAGACTTCGATCAGGATGGGCACCTTGATCAGGCTGGCCGCGGGAAAAGAAACCTCCGCATTCACCTTGATTTTCTTTCCGGCTTTTAAATCCAGGAAAAAGATTCCCGGCGTTCCGGGAAAAAGACGGGCCTCTCCGGCTATGATCTTTTCAAGCCTGGAGGAATAGTCTGCCGCCTTTGAAATGACCGTGGCCGGAGAAAGAAAGAGCGCCATTGCCAGAAAGAAAAGTAATTTTTTCATGCGGCTCACTTCCCGGCAACCGACCCGTAGCCCGGGATTGTCTCCGAAAGAAACTGCCGGACCGCTTCGTCATCATTCCTGGATACGGTTTTCTCCAGCTCCGCAAAGCGGCTCTTCAAAGCTTCAAGGTCCAGCGGCTCCGTGCAGACCTTAACAATCTTCTCAAATTCCGTCGGCTGGGTCCTCTCTCCCGTATTGATGAGCTCCTCTGAAATTTTTTCTCCGGGGCGCATACCCAGTATTTTGATCGGAATGTCTTTATCCGGCTCAAAGCCGGAGAGGCGGATTATGTTCCGGGCCAGGTCAATAATTTTGACGGGCCTTCCCATTTCCAGGATGAAAACCTCTCCACCTTCCCCCGTGGCCCCGGCCTGGATGACCAGGGCCACCGCCTCGGGAATGGTCATGAAATAACGGGTCATCTCCGGGTGGGTCACCGTTACCGGTCCGCCGAGCGCGATCTGCCGGCGGAAAGTGGGGATGACGCTCCCCCGGGAATCCAGCACATTTCCGAAACGGACCGCCATGAACCGGGTGTTGGAGCGCCCCGCCATGCCGACAAGCAGCATTTCGGCCAGGCGCTTGGAGGCTCCCATTACGCTGACCGGATTGACCGACTTGTCGGTGGAGAGGAAGATGAACCGCTCCACGGCGTATTGATCCGAAAGCTCCGCCAGGTTCCTCGTTCCGAAGACATTGGTGGAGATGGCCTCGACGGCGTTTTCCTCCATGAGGGGCACGTGCTTGTGGGCCGCGCAGTGGAAGACTACCTGCGGGCGGGTGGTACGGATGAGGTGCTCCATCCGCCCCCGGTCGCGCATGTCCCCGATGAAGCTCCGGATGGGAAGGTCGGTCTTGGCTCTCAGCTCGATTCCGATTTCGTAAATGCTGTTTTCCCCGTGGCCCATGAGGACGAGAGCGGCCGGCTTAAAGCGCGCCACCTGCCGGCATATCTCCGAACCGATGGAGCCTCCGGCCCCCGTGACCAGCACGGTCTTCCCCTCAAGGTAGGCCGCCATCCTGTCCGTATCCAGACGCACCGGCTCCCGGTCGAGGAGGTCCTCTATTTCCACTTTGCGCAGGTGGCCGATGCTGATGCGTCCCCCTATGATTTCAGAAATCGAGGGCACCACTTTGAGGGTTATCTTGAGTTTTTCGCATACCTCCACCAGTTCCCGGATGAGCGGCGGTGAGGGCTGGGCAATGATGATTTCCTGGATGGCCCGTTCCGCGGCCAGGCGCGGAAGATCTTCTTTTTTCCCGAGGATGGGGACGCCGTGGATGGAGATCTTCCGCTTCTGCGGATCTTCATCCAGGAAGCCAATAGGAACATAGCCCATCATCGGGTGGCGCCGCATCTCGCGAAGAATCATCTCCCCCGCGTCATTGGCCCCTATAATGAGTACGGGCTTCCGCGAGGGGCAGCGGGCCAGAATCGTCTGCTCGCTGAAAAGCCTGAGGAGGAGGCGCACTCCCCCGACCAGGAGGAGGGCGACGAACCAGGCCGTGAAGATGGCGCTTCGCGGATAAATGGAGCCTTTGAGTCCGAAGACGACGAGGACGACCGGAACAAAGCCGACCGAAACCGCCGTGAAAACGCCCAGGACGTCGTACATGCCGGCATAGCGCCAGACCTTGCGATAAAGTCCGGCCAGGTAAAAGGCCGTCAGGCAAGAAAGAACGCTGGCCGCATAAAACCAGTAGAGATGGTCGTCGAAATATCTGAGTGGCAGTGAGGAGCTCTCCAGCCGGAAGCGGATGAAGATACCCAGGTAGAAGGCGAAAAGGACGGAAAGGGTGTCCGAAAGTAGGAGGAGGGACTTGTAGAAGGTTCTCATGGCGCCTCCCCCCGGAGTTTCCCGGCGATTTCCCCTGTGTGCCGCCGGATGCGCTCAAAAGCGTCGGCGGTTTTTTCGATTGCCTCCTCCTCCATGTGAGAGAAGATGGGGAGGCAGAGGATGTTTCGGCTGATCCTTTCGGTGACCGGGAGTGCGCCCTCATTCTTTTTCCGACTTCCGGCGAAGGCCGGCTGGAGATGGGCCGGGGGATGGAAATATTTTCGGGACGGTATACCCTCGGCCTCGAGGGCCAGCGCCAGCTCGTCCCGCGTCAGACCGAAATCTTTTTCCGAAACCAGAACCGAGAAATCCTTATAGGAACTCCTCGTCTTCTCCGCAATTCTCTGGAAGGAGAGTCCGGGCAGGCGGGCCAGCTTCTCGCGGTAAAGAGCTGAAAGGCGGTTGCGGCTTCGGGCGTAATCTTCGAGCCGGGGAAGGGAGCGCAGGCCCAGGATGGCGCTGAATTCCGGGAGGCGGGCGTTAAGGCCGGCCACGTTGAAGCGGTAGTCCCCGGCGTTTCCGTATTCGCGGGCGATGCGGATTTTTTCGGCCAGAGAGGAATCGTTCGTAGTGAGAAGTCCCCCTTCGCCGGTCGCCAGGAGCTTGGTGGCGCTGGTGCTGAAGACTTCAGCCGCTCCCCGGCTCCCGACCGGTTTTTCGTCATGGAGGGTGCCGCTGCCGTGCGCGGTGTCGTATATAAGTGCCAGCGCGTGCTTGTCGGCAAGGTGCTTAAGCTCCCCGAAGGGAGGCGTGTTCCCGAAGATGTAGGTCGCCATGATTCCCGAGGTGCGGGGTGTGATGCGGGATCTCACGTCGGCCGGATCAAGCTCGAAGGTCTCCGGGTCGCAGTCGGCAAAGACGGGCTTAAGGCCGTTCCAGGTAAGTCCGAGAATCGTGGCCGCGAAAGTGAAGCTCGGCACGATCACCTCTCCGGAAAGCTTAAGGGCCTGCACCAGCAGGATGAGGCCGGCCGTGCAGCTTCCCAGGCCGACTGCCTCCCGAACGCCGAAATAGCCGGCTGCAGCCTTCTCGTAATCCTTAAGAAAATGCCCCTTGGTGACCATCCCCGTACGGAAGATCTCGGCCACATCGGAGGAGACGGCCTCAAAGGGAGGCAGGGTGGGACAGGCAAAAGGGAGAGGGTGGACGAAGGCCGGCTCTCCCCCCAGGATGGCTGGTTTCAAGATATTTCCTCCTTTTTGTTTTTCGTCTCCGGGGTATAGATCATATCTTTCTTCAGCAATACGAGCGGCGTCACAGCCAGAATCAGAAAATCCCGGAAGAGCGAGAAATTTTCCGCGTAGCGGACATCCAGCTCTATTCGCTCCGGCCAGGATAGGCTGTTCCTCCCCGAGACCTGAGCCAGGCCGGTCATGCCGGGCTTGACTTCGAGGCGTTTCATCTGCCGGGGGCTGTAGGCTTCCACCTGATAGAGAAGGGTCGGCCTGGGCCCCACCAGGCTCATCTCACCTCTAAAGACGTTGATGAGCTGGGGAAGTTCGTCGAGGGACCACCTGCGCAGAAATTGCCCCACCCGGGTGATCCTGAAGTCGCCCTCTGACACCTCGTATCCCGCTCCGATTTTCTCGGCGCCGGGAACCATGGTGCGGAATTTGAAAATCTTGAACAGTTTTTTTTCGCGGCCGACCCGCTCCTGAAGAAAAAAGACGGGTCCCGGAGAATCAAGCTTGATCAGGAGGGCAATCGCACCCAGAAGGGGGGCGAAAAAAAGAAGCCCCAGAGAGGAACCGAGAATGTCCACCGTTCTTTTCAATAAAGCCTGAAACGCATTCATCTTGTGTTTATATTTCTCTCGTGTTCCGCCTATTAGGTGAGAACCCGGGAAATTTCAACCGTTTTTCCGGCCAACCCGCTGACGCCAGAAGTCGAGAATATCCTTGAGAGTTTTTTCCAGGGGAATCTCCGGTTTCCAGCCGGTGAGTTCGTGGAACTTCGTGCTGTCCCCCACGATGTTGGGGGCATCCGAAGGCCTCAGGCGTTCGCTCTCCACCAGGGGCGTGATCTTCACACTGCTCATTCCGAGCAGGATCTCCATGATTTCCTTGATGGTGCGGCCCCTGCCGGAGCAGATGTTATAGACTTCTCCCGGCCGGCCCTTCTGAACCAGGATCCAGTAGGCGCGCACCATGTCCCGGGCGTCCGTGTAATCGCGCTGGACGGTCAGGTTGCCCACGCGCAAGGTCGGCTCGGAGAGGCCGGCCTCGATCTCGGCGATCTGGCGGGCGAAGTTGGCCTCAACGAAAACTTCGCCCCGCCGCGGCCCGGTGTGGTTGAACGAGCGGGAGCGCACCGTCGAGAGCCCATAGCTCATGTGGTACTGGTAGGCGAGGAGATCCTGGCCCACCTTGCTCACCCCATAAGGGCTCAGGGGGCGGAGGAGGTTGGTCTCTTTAACCGGAAGCTCTTCCGGGAGAACCATCCCGTATTCTTCGCTGGAGCCCGGAATATGGATGATGGGGTTAATTTTGCAGGTCCGGACCGCTTCGAGGAGGTTAAGCTCGCCCACGATATTGGTCATGAGCGTCTCAGCCGGAGCGTGCCAGGAAGTATAGACGTTGGATTGGGCGGCCAGGTGGAAGATGATCTCGGGCTGGATCGTTTCGATGACCCTTTGAACCGAGCTTAAGTCGCGGACGTCGCACTCGACGAGGCGGAGATCGTTCTGTATATCGGCGATATTGTCCCTCGGAGACCTCCAGCGGAGAGTTCCGTACAGCTCGGCGCCGGGCTCCCTGGTAAGAAGATATTCGGCCAGGTAGCTTCCCGCCATCCCGGTTATCCCGGTGATAAGAATTTTCACAAGGCACCTCCGATAAGACAATCAAAGCAGAATTCGGCGGATGCCGAAGAGAAACCTTTCAGGAAAGCGCCACTTTCGGGTATGCATGATCGTTTAAGCGTTCTCAGATACCGGGCAGGAGAGAGGCATATAAGACGCCCCTTTGCTGTCTGTCAGGAAAGCGAGGGGGCTGATTCATGCGGTTCTTCAAGCTTCGCCGGACACGCTGGAGTCATCCTTTTTTGCAGTTTTTCGGCAAAACCAGAAACCCGAAGACCCGCTTTATTTCTTATGGTGCGGAAGGGGAGACTCGAACTCCCACGGCCTTGCAGCCACTGGACCCTGAACCCAGCGCGTCTACCAATTCCACCACTTCCGCAGAGCATCTTCATTGTAGTGAAAACCGTCTTTGCTGTCAAGGGTGTTAAGACGCGGTGCACCTTTTTCCATTGTCTCTCGAAAGGATTTCGATTAAGCGCCGGAGAATACTCGGATTATCTCAACGAGAGGAGTATGAGAAGAAATGATAGATGAAAAGAACCTGGAAGATGCTGCCATAAAACTGGGCGAGGCGATGGCAAACGCTCCCGAGAAGGTTAAAGAGATTCTGAGAGCCATGAAGAACCAGGTGGATCAGTTTGTCAGCAACGAGGAGAAAAGCGGCAAGCAATTTGACCGCAGCGCCCTTTTTGCCGCCGGCATCATCGCCCACCCGGACATCACCGACGCAACAATGATCGGGTTGGCCAAGAACTACATCGACACGGATTACCTTTTTGTAAAAATCCAAAAGTAGTCCCGTGGACGAAAAGGCGGCTCTTTCTTATCTCGAAAGCCTGGAGCGATTGGGGATGCGCTTGGATCTTTCCCGGATCGAGCGCATTCTTTTCTTTCTGGGCAACCCCGAAAAACACCTGAAAACAGTCCATATAGGCGGCACCAACGGGAAGGGAACGACCTTGAATTTCCTCCTCCGGCTGCTTATGAGCTCTGGTCTTTCCGTGGGAACCTACACTTCGCCGCACCTCCACTCCTTTACCGAGAGGATAGCCCTCAACGGGAAGCCCATCTCCTGCGGGGAGCTGGCCTCTCTTGTTTCGCGTGTAAGGGAGGCTGCGGAAAAATCTCCTGATCCGGTCACCCGGTTCGAGGTCTTGACTGCGGCGGCCTTTCTCTATTTTATGGAGCAACAGCCTGACCTGGTGCTCCTTGAGGTGGGGCTCGGCGGCAGGCTCGATGCCACTAACGTGGTGAAGCCGGAACTTACGATTATCACCAACATTGACCTTGATCACACAGAGGTGCTTGGTTCTTCCCTCGCCGAAATCGCCGGTGAAAAGGCCGGCATCATCAAGGAAAACACTCCCCTGCTCTCCGGCGTGCTCCAGCCTGCCATGAGGAAGCTCCTTCAGGAGATCTGCCGCCGGAAGAACGCCCCGTATATCCAGGGAAGCGAACCCCTGAAAGAGAGCGAAAAGATCGGCGCCCAGACTTTCTTCCATCGCGGCCGGCCCTATACGATTCCCATGAATGGCAGGCACTTCGCCAGCAACGCCTCCCTGGCCCTGGATGCCTTCGAGTTCCTGCTCGCTTTACCCAGGCGCCCCGGCCCGGAGATCCTTAAGACGGCTCTCGAGGGAGCTTACTGCCCGGGAAGAATGGAAATCCTCTCCCGGGAGCCCCTTCTGATTGTGGATGGCGCTCACAATCCTGCCGCCATTCGGGCTCTTAAGGAAACCATCCAGGTGATTCCCTTCCGAAACCTCTGGTTTATTCTGGGGATCCTGAAGGACAAGGATATCGGCGGAATGGTGGAGCCAATTGAGAAGCTCCTCCCCTACGTCATACTGACACAATCAAAAAACATACGAGCCGCCACGCCGGATAGGATTGAAAGCTTTTTTTATGCCTACGAAAAACCTGTTTACCGAACGGCGAACGTCGCCGAAGCTTTTGATATGGCCCTCAGGTCGGCTCTCCCGCAGGATCTCATCTGCGCGGCCGGTTCGCTCACCGTGGCCGCTGAAGGCCGCGAACATCTTTTAAAGGGGGAACCCGCATGTCCGATTGGACTATAACTGCCGGCCCCTATGAACTCCGCCTGGGGGAAAGGCCTCTAGTCATGGGAATCATCAACATGACTCCGGATTCATTCTCCAGGGACGGGCTTTCCGTAAATATGGATGCCGTAATGCGTCAGGCGGCCCAGTTCATGGAGGATGGGGCGGATCTTCTGGACATCGGCGGGGAGTCTACCCGCCCCGGTTCAACACCGGCCACTGTGGAGGAAGAACTCCGGCGCATCATTCCGGCCGTAGAGGCCATCGCTGACATGATTCCCCTGCCTGTCTCCGTGGACACTTCCATGGCGGAGGTGGCACGACGGGCTCTTCAGGGAGGAGCCTGTCTCATCAACGACGCCTGGGGCTTCAGGGCCGATCCCGCCATGGCCGAAGTCGCCGCCGAATTTTCGGTCCCCGTCGTCCTGATGCACAACAGGGAGAATGCATACTATCAGGATCTGATCAATGAAATCAAGGACGACCTCGAGGAATCCATGAAGATAGCCGATCGCGCCGGCGTGAGCCGCGAAAAGCTTATTTTGGATCCAGGTATCGGTTTCGGGAAAAATACCTCCCAAAATCTCATGGTGCTGAAAAGATTCTCCGAGTTCAAAACTCTGGGAAGGCCGCTTATCCTGAGCACGTCAAGGAAATCATTTATAGGCCACGCGCTCGGTCTACCTGTCGGAGACCGCCTGATGGGAACGGCAGCCACCGTCGCCTGGGGAATCGCGCAAGGCGCCGATATCGTGCGGGTCCATGAGGTAAAGAAAATGTCACTGGTAGTTAAAATGACTGAGGCGATCCTGCACGCGCAAGAGGAAGCTGAAATAGGGATAAGAATATCGTAAAAAAAGGAGTGCCTGCCTGATGTGGTTTCTAAAGAAAAAAAATCCGGATGAGCACATTGAAATACCTTTTGAGCGGAGGAAATTTGAGCGCATCCGCAATATCCTGACCATCCTAGGCAAGAGAGATGAGGACTTTGAAACCTTCAAGCTCTTCACCGACAACGTGAGCGAGGGCGGAATCAGGGCCGTCACTCAGGTCAAGGTCATGCCGGGGGAAATCCTGCAGCTTATCATTCTTCTCCATTCCATCCACACATCGATCAACGCGCGCGGAAAAATCGCCTGGGTTAACCCGCTTGGCCGCCAGCAGTTCGAGACTGGAATTGAATTCATTGATCTCGACGCCACCAATCACAGAAAATTAAAGGAATACATCGAGCGATACCGCTCCGTCGTGACAAAAGGAGGGCCTTAGGGATGCGCCCGAGCCGCACAAGAGAAGGCCTTGGAAAGACCGCGGGAAAATCCGCCATGTTTGAACTCGGCCTGCGCACGCATTTCGACGCGGCCCACTATTTGCGGGGCTATCGGGGGAAGTGCGCCGCCCTTCACGGCCACCGCTGGGAGGTTGAAGCGATCATTTCCGCGGAATCCCTGGATGAAAGCGGCATGGTCTGCGATTTCTCTAAATTTAAAAAAGTCCTCCAGAGGCTCGTTGACGCTTTTGACCATGGCTGTCTGAATGAAATCGAACCTTTCGACCGGCTCAACCCCACGGCTGAAAACATAGCTAAAATACTCTTTGAACGCCTCAATAAAGCCTTCCAGGGAAAGCGACTGCGGATTAAAAAAGTCAGGGTATTGGAATCGCCCGATGCCTGGGCCGGCTACGCGCCGGGGGAAGATGTCTGAGCGCTCGGTCATCCTTCTATCCGGGGGCCTTGACTCGGCGGTCAACCTGGCCTGGGCCGCCGAAAATACGGAAATTGCGCTGGCCCTCACCTTCGACTACGGCCAGAGAGCGGCAGAGCGGGAAATTAAGAGCGCCCGGTGCCTGGCGGAGCATTATTCCGCGCCCTGGTCGTCCCTTAAGCTCGACTGGCTCCGGGAGATAACCGCGACCGCACTGGTGCGGCGGGATCTTAAACTGCCCGAGCTTTCCATCGAGGAACTCGATGACAGCGCCTGTAAAGCACGCGATTCGGCGGCGGCCGTCTGGGTTCCGAACCGGAACGGCCTCTTCATCAATATCGCCGCCTGCTACGCCGAAAAGGAGAAAGCCTCCCTTATTCTGGCCGGCTTCAACAGCGAGGAGGGGGCTACATTCTCCGACAACACGCCTGAATTCATCGAGGCGATAAACAATTCGCTTAAGTATTCCACACTTAGAAAAACCAGGGTCTTTTCGTGCACCATGACTCTTGCGAAAGAACAGATTTTTTCTCTTGCCTTAAAACAGAAACTTCCCCTCAACCTTATCTGGAGCTGCTACGAGGGAGGAAGGAAGCAATGCGGCCGATGTGAATCCTGCCTGAGACTAAAACGCGCGGCGACGGCAGCCGGGACTATTCCGGAAGGGGGATTGGACTTTGCATACTGAATTCATCAACCAACCCATTGATTACGATGGAAGCCAGCTCCACTCGGGCTTTATCCGGGAGTTGACCGGTGTTTCCGGGGAGGCGATGGTAGCCTTCAGAGGAAAATGCGACGTCTCTTTTGAGCACATGGTGGATCTTGAGGACCTGGCGGCGCGTCTTACCATCTACAGTGAAGACATGCTCCACTTTATCGCCGAATTCATGGAAACCGATCTGGAAAAGGCGGTCCTGCGCCAGCGGCTCCTCATGGCCATAATCAAGGAGCGCCTGGAGCAGATCAAAAGGGAGCCCCCGATCCTGCGCGATGGGGATGACCTCTTCATAAACGGAAGAAAGCTGTCCGTCTCCATCGCCACCACCGCCCCCGCCTCGTCCCTCATCCACGTCGGGCTCAACGTCAGCAGCTTAAACACCCCTGTCCCCGCCATCGGCCTCGGGGATCTGGGCGTAGAGGCCAAAGACTTTGCCCTCCTGATCCTTTCCGCCTTCTCAGAAGAAGTGGACTCCATCCGCCACGCCACGACCAAGGTGAGGCCGGTCCCGTAGGGGCGACGCATGCGTCGCCCATTTCCCCTGTGCCTGCCCTGTGCCTGTGAGCCACGGGCAACCAAGGGAGATTGCCCCTACGGATATTGGTGCGGAATGGGTCCACAACGCACGACCCGGCCTGCTGAGAAACGAGGCCCGGAGAGCGATGAATTTGAGGATGAATCCTACGCCTTGAAAACGGTTTTAAGGTCAATGACTAGATCGCCTGAGAAAAGACCGACTGGGACGGAATCTTCCTCGGAATAGATCTCCGGTCGCCCGTATCGGCTTTTTTCATCCAGATTGAATACCATGAGGATTTTATCCGTGGGGTGAACCACCCAATATTCTTTGACTCCGACTCGTTCATAGAGCGAAAATTTTTCTAACTGGTCTTTCCGGGAAGTATTGGGGGAGAGAATTTCCGCCACCAGATCCGGGGCGCCTTTGCATCCCTTCTCGTCCAACTTTGCAGGCTCACAAATTATCACGAGATCCGGCTGCACCACGGTTTCTATCTCTTCATCAGCTTCATCCCCTGCCGGCAGGCGTACGTCGAAAGGTGCCACAAAAACTTTACAAGTTTTTTCAACCAGATAATTGGCGAATTGTCGGGATAGTTCCACAAGGATACTCTGGTGACCAACAGAAGGCGCCGGCGTCATATTGTAAGGAACGCCGTCAATCAATTCCCAGCGCTCTTCATCCAGCCAGGTGAGGTAATCCCCATAAGTGAATTTTTGATCCTTTTTCGGAAGTGGAAGGCTCATCCTATCTGCCTCCTTTTGCCTCTTTCATTACATTACAATAATACCATTTGTAGTCGGATAAGGCAACGGGCTCATTAAAGCCATGCGGCAAGCAAAGCTAAATAAATATTTTATTCCACAGACCCGTGCCTGCCCTGGTATCCCTTTCAGAAAAATTAGAGCAAGAAGTTAAGGTTTGAAGCTTAATTACGGCGTGGAATACTCAGGTGCGAATTCGAATACGGGAGGCCTCGATAATAAAAAGCTTTCCCACATAAAACTCCATCGTGTCGTGAAGAGTGAGATACTCCGTGAGCGTCCTCAATAAATCCGGCAGAATCTCCGGATGATTCCTCACCTGCAAGGAGATGATGCCGCGGAATTTCTCCGGGGGGTAGCTGACGATGTCTGCAAAGTCGCCGTTTAAAGAAACCAGTATGGCTTCGAGCTCCTGAGCTTTAAAGATGACATCCCGGTCCGGTGCATCAGTCTGAAGATGTTGGCGCAGGCGAAAAGCTTCGAATCCTGTGTCCTCAAGAGCCCGAACGACTTCTTCAGGAACGCAATGATCGGCAAAAAAACGCAGGGACATCAGGCAGCGGCCTCATACTCCGAAAGATCGCGGGCGAAATTAAGGCACGCAGAGATATGCTCTTCTTTTAAATCGGGAAAATCCGCAATAATTTCTTGAGGGGTCTTGCCTGCGGCCAAATATCCCAAAATCAAGCTGGCCGGGATTCTCGTGCCGGAGATGCGCGGCTTTCCTTTCAGCACCTCCGGCGTGCTGACAATGTAGTTTCTCCAATCTTCCACCATGACAGCGACCTCCGGTTATTTAATTCTGAAATCCCTGATTCCGGCTCTCTAAAAAGATTATAACAGAGTAAACTTCAAGGGTCAATGGTTCTGCCAAGCCGTACACCTGGCAGAACCTTCTTCCTGAGAGCGTAGGGCAAGTAGGGGCACGTTGCAACGTGCCCCTTGATTCCCCGATTGCCATGTATTCCGTCAATTGTGTAGACCAGGCCCCATTATTTGTAGACCAGGCCCCATTATTTGCTTTTTCCCATGGGGTCATATCAGGTCTTTTATTGGGCAGCAATCTTATCTATCGACTCGTCAACTTTAGTTTGGCTCTCTCTAATATTGGTTGAATCTGTCCTATATACTCTTTAACTTTTTCTTTTTTCGGTTCCGTAAGCCGTGTACCTTTTCTCCAATAATTTGAATGGTTAATGATACCGACAACCGAGTTTATGCCCATATCCGTATCCGCAAGTGATGTTCTATCGTAAAAAGGAAATACCTCTTTAGAATTGCGGATATCAGGAATAATTTTAAATCCGAAGGATGGTCCAACAGTTTTGCCCATTAGTAAAATTGCTTTGGGTTTTAAGAGTTTCAACTCTTTCAATAAAAAGTTTTTCATGCAGGGCTGGATAAATTCTTTATCCCTTGGAAATATTAGCTGATTATCGGAGGTACAGCACTTTACAATATTGGTCTGATACCACCTGTGCTCACATTTCCCTAAATCCTCACAATCACACCAACCAAGATTCCTCAATGCCCAATGAAGGTAAGTGTCGTTGAAGGGCATGCCACTTAAGGTTGGACGGCCCCAAGGAATCCCGTCTGGATCACCATTTCTTCCAGAGGTTGGGTTCATACCGATAATTACCAGGTCGGTTTCCTTGCCCCATCCATGTTGGCGCCAATATCTTTCGCCAGGTTTAGGTTTATTCTGCCCCTCCTTACCAAGCTTACACTCTGTGCATTTTTGCATTGTCTGATACAACTCCTGCAGTTCTTTCGACAGAGTCTTCAACATACTGACACTCCCCCTCAATACTACTTTTTACTTCTGTCGGTCGTGTCCCGCCTTTGTTTGAAATTCGGAGATCCCTTAGCCCATACCCATCTCTTCCCATTAAGCAGGTGCGGAATAATATAAGTTCGATTATTTATCATTGGGATCTGGTATACTTGCGCCGACTACCGTCAAAACAGCTATTGCTACATTAAGGATATGTTTCCAATTAATATTCATAAATTATTCACCTCCTTCCTCTCATAAAAATTAAAAAATTTGGACATATTTTCATATTTCTTTTAATTACCTCCAATCTCGATATTTATCGCTTTTAAAATAAATATAGTCATACTCCTCGCATTTATCCAAGAGTGAAAACAGGTCCATAAAACTATCGTCATCCAATTCAGCTAAACCATACATGATCGTTTCACGGTGTGTTTTAATGGCTTCTTCTAAAGTGTCGGCAGCACCAATAATTGTAATTTCTTTAGGAGTAGGACGATCCAGGGTTTCCTTCATCTGTTTCTCAGCAAATGTAGAGTGGTGCGTAGAAAAAACGAAAGTTAACCACTTCCCCTTATTATATCCATCACATTGTGCCGTTGTTATACTGACGTTAGGGAGAATGGTTTTTCCTGCGATAATGAACTGGCCGCTTTCTCTATAATCAATCACTTCTTCCAAAGTAATTTCGCCGTTCACAATTTTATCAATAAAGTCACCAGTCATGCCGTTTCCCCTTTCAGACAATACAATTATGGGGACACTTAATTCCCTTCCTTGGCCGGAACCTCGATGATTTCAGTGCTGGTAATACTTTCCGCCGGGAAGAAATTCGCTTTCTTCTACTTCTTCAATGACATCCTCGGTATCCCTGATGATCTCGATTTCCTCCTCCTCTCCCTCATCAATCTGGATCTTTTCCTTCATTTTGAAAAGTTTTTTATGTTCATCTACTCGTTCATAACGTTCAGGATGTAACGCTAATCTCATTGATATTGAAGTTATTGGTCTTTTTTGCGGCCAATAATCACAAGAAGTCTCAAGCCCTTGATTAATTATCTCCTCATAAACTTCCCTCCCTGTCATAGGGCGATTATTATTTTTAGCAAATATCTCATCAACTAAATCTTCTAGAAAAACTGCTTTTCCTAAAACTTCGACTTCCTCCCCTTTAAGTTCCCCCATTACCTCTTCTTTTAACTTGGAAGCGATATCGGGAAATTTACATTCGAGATAAGCCAAACCCCTTCTGTATTTTTCCTCTACTTCTTTTATTTGAACTTCTAGTTGAGCTCTTTGAGCTAAGAGTTCCTTAAGTCTCTTCGCATCTTCTTCAACGAAGTCCGAAATCGATAGTCCCGCTTTTTCGCTCATAAATCTTCACCTCCACGCATGATACAATTAATATAGCACAAGTTATTTTAGAAGTCAACTATCAAGTAAACATAAAAGTTAAACTTAAAGTATTACTGCTGCCAGGAAGCCAGAATTACGCGAATTAGGAATTAGTAGAGGGGGTTTGTCTGGTGGTCAGCGCTTGAAACTTGAAAGTTCTCTTCCTGCTTTTTAATTTCATCGCCTGGATTTTCTCGATAAACTGACACAGTCATTCCGTTTGCAAAAATGTAGCCCGTGCATCTTCGCGTCCTCCTTTATAATGCCCAGATTCAGATTGCTCAGAAAGAAACGGGGAGGAGGGGGTGTCTCCCTAAGAAAGGCGTTGCGGAGGCCGAGCGGGCACGGTGTCCCGCCAAAGGCGGGACGAGCGAGGCTGAGCACCGAGTCGCGATTTCCTCGCCGGGGAAATCGATGGCGTACTTTCGTGGGGGATACCCCCGACCGCCCCGGAGAGCAGCAGAGAGCAACAGGGTCACGTTGACTTATTGCTCTAGTTTTTCTGTTTTATCTTTCAATCATTTCCCGCCGCGTGGGGTCACGCGGCCTATATTCCGGGGCCGTCCATTGCGACTTATATTGAAATGGCGGTTCGCGAACCGCCCCTACGTGGTTTCATCGCACCATCGTCATGCGTTGTCGTGCCACCTCGGGGATTTGCCGCCAACAAGAGGAATCGGCCCTGTTGAGGCGGAATACTCTCGCCGTGGATAAGGAAATCATCGCATATATTGACGGCGCCGCCAGGGGCAACCCGGGCCCGGCCTCCATCGGGGTCATCCTCTATGAACCGGACTACACGGTGCTGCGCGAGCTCTCCGAGACCCTCGGAGAGGCAACCAATAACCAGGCTGAATACACCGCTCTCATCCGGGCCCTTGAAGAGGCGATCTCGCTGGGAGCTGCGCGGATCCGCGTCTATTCCGACAGCGAACTCATCGTCAAACAGGTGAGAGGCCAGTACAAGGTCAAGGATGAAAAGCTGAAAATTCTCCATGAAAAAGTTCATAAACTTTTGAATAATATCCGCCTCTCCATCTCATGCATCGGAAGAGAAGACAACAAAAGAGCGGATAAGCTGGCCAATGAGGCCCTGGACCGGCAGGATAATCAAGAGAGCCAAATCATTTCAACCACCCTGCCTCCCGCCGCCCCCGGAGGAGAATCCATCCTCCACTCCCTCACTGAGAAGCCGAAAGAAGAGCGCCAGGAAGAACTTCAGGTTTCTTCCGGCGGAGTGGTTTATAAAAAAGAGGGCAGCCAGTACAAGGTCTGCCTGATCGCCAAGAAGGGCGGACGTATCTGGGCCCTCCCCAAGGGCCGGGTGGAACCCGGAGAGACCCCGGAAGAGACTGCCTACCGCGAAGTCAGGGAAGAGACAGGCTTTGTGGCGGAAGTGCGCGAAAAAATAGACGAAATCAATTACTATTTTTACTGGAAGGACAACCAGACCCTGTATCACAAGATCGTCTTTTTTTACCTGATGCCCCTTAAGGAAGAGGTCTTCCACGGGCGGGACTCCGAGGCGGACATCGTCCGATGGCACACCCTGGGGGAAGCATATAGGATGTTGACCTACCTGAACGAAAAAGAAGTCATGCGGAAGGCGCAGAAGGCTCTTCAAACTTAAGTTCCATCGCGACACTCCAGCTCTCGCCGGGCTGAAGGCTGATTTTCCAGCTTGGAAGGACGACCGAGCTCTGGTAGGTCCTCTCGAAACCCGACTCCGACAGGGAGACCGTCTCAACCGGACACCTCCAGAGCAGAGATTCCTTCTCTAAATCCAGAACCAGATCCACGCCGCGAAGGCCGTCCCTCAGCCGGATGGAGGTTACGCCGGCGGTTTCCCCCATGCTGCTGAGGGAAGACTCTTCGGGCGAAATTTCGGGGTGGATGAAGGAAGAGCCCTTAGCCGACGGGGAGAGAAATCCAAAATCAAATTCGGGAGCAAACCAGAGGTTCATCCCCTTGTGCGAGGTATTCGTGAGCGCATAGCGGATGGAAACCTTTTTCTCGCCGGATGTAATGGCAATCTTCTTTTCCAGCTTGAGCGGAAGAAATTCTCCTTCGAGCCATACATGCCCGTCCCGGCTTAGAGTGACTTCCACGCGCGAATCATCGCAGGCCAGATCGTGGCGGTAGTCTCCCTTGACGAAATCACCCTCTTCGCCGTAAGTGGCATCTTTGAAGAGATCCAGGGTGGTTGCCGGATGAAGAAAGTGATCCAGGAGAGACGCTCTCCGGTACCAGTCGTATTTCAGGTGTCGTTCCAGCCCTTTTTCCTTGGCGCGGACCATTTCGTGGATGCTGACCAGGCTCTCGTTCTCCTCCTCGTGGCCGGCCAGCTCCCAGACTTTTTTGTGATAAACTTCTTCCCTCCGGGTCAGGGTATCCAGATAATTGACGGCGAGCGGCTTGTAGTCGAGCTCGAAGAGTTGTCCCCCCGAGGCCGGCGCAAAGGCGCAGGTAAAGACATCCGTGCTGAGCAGCACTTCGTCCCGCCCATCCTTGTCAAAATCGAGGATGACCCCCTCCGCATAAGGCTCCCCCTGATGGCGCTCCCGGTCGGAGAGGCTCTCGGCCAAAATCAGGTGGTGATAGATGGCGCTCCTCAAGTGTGGAAGATAAAGCCCTCCGAATACTCCATGCCAGTACGCGCAGTTGCACTGACCCCGCCACAGCTCCATCCTGGCTTCTTCTTTTTCAGGACCCTTCATGTCTTCGACCTTCCGGCTCACGAAGAGCGCCTTTTTCTGCATATTATTGCTCTCGGGGTACTTGGTCAAAAAGTTGCGCCAGAATCCGCCCTTTAAAAAACTCTCATAATCTTCCCATCGTCCCAGTTCCTTCACCTCGCGCTGAACATTCTGGAACTCCATGGCGGCCTTGGTCGGCAGTGCCCACTCCAGCATCTCAAAGTATGAGGCCGTCGGAAGATAAACCCGCCCGGCCGGGGGATATTTCTCCATATATTCGGAGAAGGTCACCATCTTTATCCAGGGAGCATTCTCCTCGATGAGCTCAAAGAATCTCTCCAGCCATTTCTCCTCGTAGGCCACCTTGTAAGTGCCCGGCCAGATGCCGAACTTCTCGCCGTCATCGGCCATGACGGCCAGGCGCTCGCCCCCTTCTGTCGCCCAGTTGTATAGAAATTCGATTGTTTTTTCCGGCGGAGAAAATGGGATGAGGTGACGCAGGCTGTAACTGATCGGAAAGACGCAAAGTGTCTTTCCCTCCTCCTCGGTTATGTAGTAATTGAAGATATCCTGGGGCTCAAGGCCCGCGTAGCGGAAGTGAGCCTCGTCCAGAATGGTATAACGAATGTCCGCCTCATTTATAGGCTTGGCCAGGTGCGGCTCCCAGACTCTCTCGGCGGCCCACATGCCCTTCGGAGAGCCGCCGGTCAGTCTTTTGACCGTCTCGTTCATTTTGCGAATCTGCCCTATCTTGTCCCGATCGGGGATATTGGGAAGGATGGGCTCATAGTAACCGCCGCTCAGGATCTCGACCTGGCCGCCCTGGACGAGTTTTTTCAGCCTCTGGATGAAATCCGGCCGGATTTTCTGCATCCAGTCCCACAGGGGGCCCGTATAATGCAGACTGACGTGGATTTTAGGATGGCGCTCCAGGACATCCAGAAAGGGAACATAGGCCTTGTTGAAGGCCTCCTCAAACACGGAATCGAAATTCCCAACCGGCTGATGGTTGTGGAGGCCCAGTGAAAAGTGAATCGTTTTCATAATCTTACTCCTCCTGCTTCAAGAAGCGCGGCCTGGCGGCGATAGATCCCGGCAAGAGCCGGAAGATACTTTGCTCTCCTCTTAAGTTCCTGGGCCGCCTCGCGCGAAACACCTTCTAAAGATTTAGAACAGACTTTTTCGTAGAGAGCGATGAATTTCCTGCAGACCGAAAAATTCCAATCCTCAAATCCCTCTCCAAGGCAGAGGAGAGAAACACAAAGCTGGGCGATGTCCGTTTCGCGCCGTCCCCGGGCGCTCTCCTCAAAATCAAAGCCCCAGAGACGCCCCCGGGAAATGATGAAATTCTGGAGGGTCATGTCCCCCTTGAGAAGGACATCTTTCCCGTCATCAAAGGCCGCATGAAATAAGGACATCCACCCGGCCAGCGGGGGCAGGCATGATTCGACGGAGCCTTCTCCGCAGCATTCCTTAAGGCTCTTCCCGGGCAGGTATTCGAGGAGCAGAAGATTTTCACTTTGCCCGATAATTTTGGGGACATGAATCTGTTTTGCCCGGCAGGCCGTAAGGACCTCTGCCTCTTTTACGGCATCCCCCCAGACAAAAAACTTGGCGATGACGGGGAGCGTTTTTTTATTCTGCCTCAGATAAACGAGGCTTACCTGATTTTTTTTACTGGGGAAAAAAATCGTTCGAAGTATTTTACCGCCGCCCAGAATCCCGGGGATCTGCTCATCAAGCCGGATCATGAAAATCAGGCTTTCATCTCGGAAAACCGGCAGCGGACAAACGAAACAAGCCTCCAGCAGCCGAGGCCGAAAAGCCCCCCGATTACCGCGTGAAGGAGAACAATGAGAAGTACCCAGGCCGGGAGGCTGTTCATTCCAAAAAGGGCCACGTGCGTCTGGCTGGAAAGAAAGGAATAGAAGCCAATTGCCGACTCCCTGGAAGAAAAAAGCAGAAACGAGATCAGGCCGAAAGCCAGAGAGGACTCGCCGGCCAGTACCCCGGATAGAACCGCCCCGAAGAGGTTCAAGCCGGCCAGGCTGACGGCCGCCTCGATAACGAGAGCCTCAAGAAAAATAGCGATGGCGGGAGCGGGTGAAAAACCGCCGTAAAAAATCCGGAGCAGCGATGAGATGAAGCCCATCATGACGATCGTACCCGGAAGGGGCGCCCGGCTTCTTCCGACAAGATAGATGACGGTGTTTATTCCCGTCATGAAGCTTCCGGTCAGCGGAAACTTGACGGCATGGAGGTATGTGCCCAACGTGATTTCCAGAGCCGCATTCATCGTGGCACAAAGGGCCAGCCAAAAGAGCTGGCGGCTCGTCAGCTTCATGGCACAGAATCCCTGCTGCCAAAACCCGGATGAGCACCCTGTTTCAGGATTCTGACCAGAGTGATTCTCTGCCGCAGTATCTTCTCGACCCGGATGACCACATCCTCGACCGTCACCTCATCCCCGCGGGCCGGAACCCTCCCCAGAAAACCATAGACCAGGCCTCCGAGGCTCTCATATTCATCATCCGGCAACCTCAAGTCGAGTTGCGAATTGAGGTCCTCAATATTCATCTTGGCGTCAACAATAGCGGTCCCGTCCTCCTGGATCTGAAGAGGCGGGCCCTCCCGGTCATGCTCATCCGCGAGGTCGCCGACTATTTCCTCGAGGATATCTTCCGTCGTCAAAAGTCCGTCGGTCCCTCCATATTCGTCTACGATAATGGCCATGGATATCTTGGCCTTCCTCATTTCCCCCAGCAGGTCATCCACCTTTTTAGTGCCCGGGACAAACAAAGCAGGTCTGATAATACTCTGAACCGGGTCCTGCAGACGGTTCTCTTTTAGAAGGGGCAGAATATCCCTGATATAGGCGATCCCCACTATATTGTCTATCGTTTCTTCGTAAACGGGAATTTTGGACAAGCCGTGCAGAATCGCCAGTTCCAGGACGTCGCCCTGGCTGGCCTGGGCCTGAATGCAAATCATGTCAATGCGGGGCACCATGATCTCGCGCGCGATGGTATCCCCCATCTGGATGATGCTGTGGATCATCTCTGACTCCTCTTCCTCCAGGACGCCGTGCTCCTGTCCCACATCCACCATCATCTTGATGTCGTCCTCGGTCACGGGCCGGGATTCATGGAGGCCCCGTGTTCTTCTAAGCGGGCTGGACAACAGCAGGGAAAGAAAGGTCAGAGGAGCGGCAAGAACTTTCAGCCAGACGGCCGCCCTGGCTGATGAGACAGCTACCTTTTCCCCGGAATAAACTACCATCTGCCGGACGGCCAACTGGCATATGACACATAACAGGATAATGAGCAAAGCATAAACAGGAGCCATCCAACGGCACGGACTCGCCGTTGCAACGCATCCCTGAGAGGCCGCAAAAAAACCAGCCGCCCCGGTCAGCAATAAGTTCCAGAACTTCAGTCCCTGTAAAACGCTCTCCTTCCCTGCCGACTGCAGAAGTTCGATCCCGGATTTCCCCTCCTCCGCCAGCTGCTTAAGGCGGGCGCTGCTGACTCCCAGAATCGACTCTTCCATGGCCGCCGTCAGGATACTCAGCAGAAAACAAGCCCCGATTAAGATTGGATACCCTATCTCAGGCTGAACCAATGATTCCCCCTTACCTTCTATAAAAGATCTGGAAAATGAGAAAGGTGAGCGCCGCGCCGAGACAACCGCCGAGAAGCGCCTCGATCCAGTTGTGGAATTTGGCTTCCACGCGGCTCTGCGCCACCAGGAGCGCCACCACAAAAGTCAGCAGGGTGGCAAGCGGATTTTCCGTCACGAAATAGATGGCCACGACACTCCCGAAGGCAATGGCCGAATGCCCGCTGACGAGCCCCCCGCGGGTGAAGGAACCCCGCTTGCCCATGGTCTTGAAAACCATCACCGCGATGAGGATCACGATGAGAATAATGAAGGTGACGTGCGTCGGGAGCGACTTTATCTTGGTGAAGACGTCCTTGATAAAAGGCTTTTGGAAAATCTTGTAAAAAACCAGGTACCCGATGGCGACGGAATTCAGGCAGGCCAGAAGAACGGCTCCGGCGGCCACGTCTTTGGCATTTCTGGCCAGGGTATTTATGTCGGGAGAGAGATGATCGACGACCGTTTCGATGGCGGTGTTCAGCATCTCGGTAATCAACACCAGGGCGATGGCGAAAATAATCAACAGAAGATCAGTCGTGGCCAGGTCAAACCAGAGGCTGAGCAGCACGACAATGAGAGCAATTGCGTAGTGGGCTTTGATGGTCCGCTCACGCCTGAAGGCAAATAATATGCCCTCGACCGCGCAGTTTAAACTTTCAGAAAAACGATTCGGTTTCATCTCCCTCAATTTGCCGGACCGGATTTCTTTTTCCCCACGCTTTTTGCAGCCGACATCCCGGTGAAAAACCGTACGCGGGCGTCCATCCTTGCGGAAGCCGAAGGAGACTCGTCTTCGTAACCAAGCAGATGCAGAAGGCCGTGAAGTGAAAGGAAGATCAGTTCTTCTTCAAGGTCTCTCCCGAGGCGCTCAGCCTGCCTTCGGGCAAACGGAACCGAGATGACGATGTCCCCCAGGACTATCGTCCCATCCAGGGGCTCGGGCGGAAGATCGCCCTCCCGCTGCGAGAATGAGAGGACGTCGGTGGCGACATCCTTTCCCCGGTATTCCCTGTTTAAGCGGCGGATGGTCTCGTCATCACAGAAAAACAGGCTGAGCTCGCAGGGCTCACAAAACTTTTCTTCCCTGAGCGCCAGGCGGATGGCCTTGAACAGGGCGGTTCTGGGAATTATTTCCTTTACTGTGCTTTTCAGCAGTATTTTATACGGGGACGGCATCGCTTTCCTTCCTGGGAGAAACCCCCATGAGCTGAGAAATTTTTTCAGGGCTTGGATATTCGATCCTGTTGTGATACATCCCGCTCAGCGTCCTTACAAAGGCTGTGGTTAGGTCGTTCAGATTCCTGAAACTGAGATCGCATTCATCCAGTTGCGCATCATCGAGGGCATCCTTGACTATCTGCCGCACCAGCACCTCCAGCTTGTTGGGAGTGGGCTTGGCGAGAGTTCTGGCGGCTGCCTCCACGCAATCCGCCAGCATTACGATGGCCGCCTCCCTTGAGGTGGGCTTCCCGGCGGAATAACGAAAATCATCGGAGGAGATGCCGTCCTTGGCGTTCTGGAGGGCCTGATGGAAGAAATATTGTACAATGCTGTTCCCGTGGTGCTGGGCGATGATGTCCACGATGGGCTGCGGTATCTTCTGGGCCCGGGCCATGTCAATCCCGTCTTTCACATGGGAGATGATGATAAGTGTGCTTAGATTGGGTGAGAGCCGGTCGTGGGGATTCTCCTTGCCGAGCTGATTTTCGACAAAAAAGTATGGGCGCTTGATTTTCCCGACGTCGTGGTAATAGGAGCCGACCCTGGCCAGAAGAGGATCCGCGCCTACAGACTGAGCGGCGCTTTCGGCAAGATTTCCCACCACCACACTGTGGTGGTATGTGCCGGGAGCCTCAACGAGAAGTTTTTTCAACAGGGGCTCATTGGGATTGGAAATTTCCAGGAGCTTGATATGAGTGGTAATATTAAAGGCGCTCTCAAGAAAAGGGAAGGACCCGACCGCGATGACCACCGAAAGAAAACCGTTTGAGGCTCCATAGAGGAGTGACTGGAGCATGTTCAGTAAATCCATATTCGTCAGTAGACAGAAGACAAGGACCGAGAAGATATTGGTGACGATGACTATAAAACCGCCTCCGATCAATTCAGACCAGCGGTTGACTCTGGAAGTAACCAGGGCCGCAATGGTTCCCGTCAAGAGAGGCACGATGGTTGTGGGCAGATCCCCCGTGAAGACCCCTATCTGGGCGCTCAGGAGAATGGTCGCCAGGATGGCCAGTTGGGAATCAAGGAGAAGGGCCACCAGGATCGAAGCGGAGGCCACCGGTGCCAGAAAAGAGTTGATGTTGGTCGAAACGCGGCAGATCACGCCGGCAGCCAGAACGATAAGGGCCAGAAGGAAGAGCCTGTCCCCCCTCAGGAGATGGGGCAGCTTCTGAGAGAGATAGAGAAGAGTGGTGAAAATGAAGAAGAGGGCGAAAATCGCGCTGCCGGCAAAACCAAGCAGGTTGAAGGCCGGGTGGTGCAAACCGAGAGCCCTCAGAATCTCCAGATGCTGCGGGGCCACGATGTCTCCCTTGTGAATGATCGTCTGCCCCCGCTGAACGACGGTTGTGACCGACTTCACC
Source organism: bacterium (assembly GCA_043798715.1). GTDB lineage: Bacteria > Vulcanimicrobiota > JAZDOK01 > JAZDOK01 > JAZDOK01 > JAZDOK01. The sequence goes on along the minus strand of JAZDOK010000100.1, from coordinate 170,691 downwards.
GAGGCCATGAGGGCCTGTTGGCGCTTGAGCGTCGCCTCCAGATCGTACAGAAGATTCGGCACAATCGTCTCGCCGGAAATATTTGCAATAGCCTCTTTCACTTCCGGCGGAGCATTGACTTCCCGGGCCAGTATTCTTGCCTGCTCGCGGCTGGCAGGGAGAGTGTCTTCCCTCACGCCGCCGCTCATGACCTTCCAGAGAATGTCCTTGACCATAGCCTCGACATTGCGCAGGTAGAGGGGATTGAGAGACAGACAGGTTTCAAGATCCTTCTGAGAAATATTAAAGGGGAGCTGGCTCCTGAGTTCGCGGAATTTTTCCGTCTCTCTGAGGCGCTGGTGGTACAACATCCTGCGAATAAGGTCAATCGCCAAAGCCAGTTTAGTCTCGCACTGTGTGATGATTAGCGGGTCCATGGCATAGACGACGGGCACGGAATTAGCGGCTTTTCTCCTGGCCTCCTTGGTAGCGGCCTCATTGACCACCTCGATGGAGGAAGTGGCCTCGATGTCTTTCTGGCTGACTTCGCCCACCTTGAGCGGCGCAGCCGGGAAGAACTTTATCGCTCCCAGAATCGTCAGAATGGCAAAGCAGACAATGAAGAGAAGGACAGGCCCCAGGGACTTGATCCGGGAGAGACGCTCTCTCAGTTCTCCTATCCTTTTCCATAAATTCATGATTTCTTCCTCAACAAAAGCAAAGAGCCCCGCCTGCGGCGGGGCTCTTTATCAATAAAATTACCTCGGTAAATTTCCTCCGACAGCATGCATCGGCCCCGGAACAGGACATTCCTCTAGACAAAAAGCGAAGGCCTCTTCCCTGTTAGCAATAACACCGCATTCTCCCGGGGCGACTGCCATGTCATTCTTCCGTTCTCATCAAGCTCCTCAAACGGCAATCAAGTGCACTTCCCTGTCAGGGCTTCGATGTGCGTCGCTTCCTCGCGGCCTGAGATTTTAATTTCTTTTTGACGCTGGGCTTTACGTAATGTTCTCGTTTTTTTATTTCCGCCATAACGCCAGCACGCTGACACTGCCGGCGAAATCTCCGCAGTGCGGATTCCAGAGACTCATTTTCTCCAATTCTGGTTTCCAAACTTATCACCTCCTCCATTTGAGGTGAAAACCTTCTGCATTATCTTCATATTATATGTGTTTGAGGGGGATGTGTCAAGCGCAGGCCTCTTTTTTCTTCTCGCCGAGTATCTTGTTTTGGATCTCCTGCGGCATGGGCGAATAATTTATAAGTTCCATGGAGAAAGTGGCCCGCCCGCTGGACAAACTGCGAAGGGTCGTCGCGTAACTGAACATCTCTTTCAGAGGCACCAGCGCCGTGATTTTCTGGGAGCCCTTGCGGAAGCGCCTGAGATTGTTGATTTTACCCCGTCGGCGGGACAGGTCTCCCATGAGATCACCCAGGTAATCATCCGGAGAATTTATCTCAAGGTTCATAAGCGGCTCCAGAAGAATCGGTTGAGCCTTGCGAAAAGCCTCTTTGAAGGCCATCGAGCCGGCGATGCGGAAAGCCATCTCCGAGGAGTCAACTTCGTGAGACGTCCCGTCCAGAAGCACACAGCGCACGTCCACCACGGGGAAACCGGCATAAACACCCTTCTCCATGGCGTCCAGTACCCCTTTCTCGACGGCGGGAATGTATTCTCTGGGAATGGCGCCCCCTTTTACCCTGTCAACAAATTCAAAGCCGTTGCCCGGATTGGGTTCCAGGCGGATGAGGCAGTGGGCGAATTGACCCTTCCCTCCGGTCTGCTTTACATAGCGCATATCCGCCCCGGCCTCTCTCGTGATGGTCTCGCGGTAGCAGATGGAAGGCTCCCCGGCCTGGGCAAACACGCCGAAATCAGTTTTCAGACGGTCCAGGATGATCTCCAGATGCAGTTCCCCCATGCCGGAGATGATGACTTCCTTGGTTTCTTCCTCCGTGAAGAATTTGAAAGAAGGGTCCTCCATCCCAAGTTTCTTGAGGGATGTCGCCAGACGATCACGCTCCGACTGGGAGTCCACGGAGACCTTCACGCTGATGACCGATTCGGGCACCTGGATTCTCTCGAGAAGAAGCGGATGATCCGGGTCGCAGAGAGTATCGCCGGTCTTTGTATTCTTCATGCCGATCAGGGCAATAATATCCCCGGCCGAAGCCTCTTGCAGCTCCAGCCGCTCCTGGGCATGGATTCTCAGAATCCGTCCAACCCGCTCGTCCCGCCCGTTACGCGGATTACACAGTTCGTCCCCGCTCTTTATTTTGCCGGAATAGATCCGTACGAAAGTCTGCTGACCAACAAAGGGATCGTGAATGATCTTGAAGGCCAGAGCCGAGAATGGATCATTTGGTGACGGGGTCCTAACGTGCGTCTTTTCCTTTTCAACTATGTCGAAACCCACGATGCCGCCCTTGTCGAGCGGAGATGGAAGGTAATCCAGCACGGCATCGAGAAGAGGCTCTACTCCGATATTCTTGTAGGCGGCGCCGCAGAACACCGGGGTGATGAGGTAATTGAGTACGCCGTGACGAGCCACCCGCCTAAGTTCCTCTTCGGGGACATTCTCCTCTCCCAGGTATTTCTCCAGGAGTTCATCGTCGAACTCCGCCAGTTTTTCGACGAGTTCCTGCCTGGCCTCGGCCGCCTGGCTGAGGTAGGCAGGCGGAATCTCTTCCTCCTTCAGGGAACCCGAGTGATAAAGGTAAGCCTTGCCTTTGAGCAGGTCCACCAGACCTGTAAAATTATCCCCCTCAAACACCGGCAACTGGAACCTGACCGGATTGGCATCCAGGTGATCCCGCATCATCCTGACGCAGTTGTTAAAATCGGCCCCCTGCTGGTCCATCTTGTTCACAAAAGCGATCTTGGGCACATGGTGTTTCTGGGCCTGGTTCCAGACGGTCTCCGACTGGGGTTCAACTCCGTTGACTCCGCAAAAAACCGCTACTACCCCGTCCAGAACCCGGAGTGATCGCTCCACCTCGACCATGAAATCGACATGCCCCGGAGTATCAATGATGTTGATTTGATACCCTTTCCACTGGCTGGTGATGGCCGCGGAGGCGATCGTGATTCCTCTCTCCTGCTCCTGCTTCATGAAGTCCATCGTGGCCGCCCCGTCATGAACTTCCCCCACCTTGCGGATCTCGCCGGTATAATAGAGAATGCGCTCCGTCACCGTCGTCTTCCCGGCATCTATATGAGCTATAATCCCTATATTTCTCATAGTCTTCAAGGGCATAATTATCTACTCCATCCAGTTAAAAAAATATTCGCAAACTCCGGGGCAACATCACAGAGGACAGAAAGAGCGGCTGTCTTGGAAAGCTGAACACCCTTTTGCAAAACTCGCGTTATTATATACTTTGCAAGGGCAAATTGTCAATTGAACCTTTGATTTACGGTGTCTCGATTCTCTACCAAAGCCTAAAGCGATTCTGCATGGCGTAGCCGTCGCCCTATGCGTGCGACTTTTCAGGTCACGAAATCAAGGTAGTTTTCACGGGTGACGAGGCTCAATTCCGAATCGGGATAAGCCTGGGACCACTCTTTGAGAGGTTTGGCCTTCGTCCGGCTCCACTTGAATTCATAGCCGAATAAACGCCCTTCCCGCTCCTCAACCAGGTCGATCTTTTCTTTTTGCCAGGTTCTCCAGAAGTAGGCATTGGCGTGAATGCTGCGGTAGGCGCGCTTTTTGAGGCGCTCCATGAAAAGAAAATTCTCCCAGAGCTGGCCGACGTCATTTCTCAACGCCAGGCCGTTGAAATTGGAGATGACGGCATTGCGGATGCCGTTGTCATAAAAATAGTATTTGCTTTTTCTTGTAATCTCACTTCGCAGGTTTCGGCTGAAGCCGCGCAGGTTATAAATCACAAAAGATTTTTCAAAAAGGTCCAGGTACCGGGCTACGGTTTTATAATCAATGCCAAGGTGAGAGGCTAGTTCCGTGAGCGAGACTTCGTTCCCTACCTGAAAGGCCAGTAAACGAAGAAGATCCAGCAATAATTTAGAGCTTTTTACTCTTTCAAATTCAAGAATGTCCTTTAGAAGATAAGAGTCGGCAATTTCCAAACAGACCCGGCCTTTTTCCTCCCGGCTTCCGGCCGTGCACGCCTCGGGATAGCCTCCGAAAACAAGGCTCAATTCCAGGTTGTTTTTCAGGTCAAAGGGATTATAATGGTTTTTCAGCTCCATCTGGGCCACCGGGTAAAGGGAAAGGGTGATTTTGCGTCCAGTCAGAGGCTCACCGACCTGCCCGGCCAGTTCGAATGAGGAAGAGCCGGTCGCGATCAGCCGTATGCCCGGAATCTCATCCACGAAAATTTTCAGAGTCTGCCCGATATTGGGTATCTTCTGAGCCTCGTCAATCGCAATCAGTTCGTATCCCTGCGCATATTCTCGAATGACGTCAAAATTTTCAGAACCGAGGACCTCGCGAATCCGGATGTTGTCGCCTGAGTCCAGCCGATGGCGCAACTTCGTTGTTGCAAGAAAATCTTTCAGCAGTGTCGTTTTCCCGACCTGCCTGGGACCGTAAAGGATGAGAGCCTTGTTCGGCTTGAGATATCGGCCCAGGTCATGATAATACCGCTTTATTTTCATGATTTCATGCTAACACATTCCTTGTAATATGTCAATTTCAAGGAGCATAAATCCTTGTAATAAGATAATTGGGCGCATCAGAGGGCAACAAAGACCCTTATCGGCGTCAGACCCTTGCATTCTTATTTCAGCAGAAGGGCCGGGTAGAGCGTCTTCTCCATGAGTCGAAAGACGGGCAGCATCTTTCCTTTCTGCAGGAAAGAGTTAAAAAAGCCAAAGTTGAGCAGGCTGTCCGTAGCCGACGGCTCAAGGAGCAGGGCCGCAAGATTCCCCTCGGGCTGCGCCATGGGCACGATGTAGCTTCCCGCCGGAAATTCCTTCTGCATCGGGAATTTTTTCAGGGAGACCGTCATTAGGGGATGGCCCTGGTATATTTTTCCGGAAAGCTCCGCCTGGATAAGTTCAAAGGCCTCCACTTTAACTTTGAGAGGCGCACTTAAGATTTCAACGGACAGGCCGTGGGCCTCCAGGTTCATGACCACCTCGCGGCACCCCGGGAGCAGGATATAGGCGAACGGCCGCTCCACCGTTTCCCGGGCGGAAGGGACATCCTTGACCGGAGCTTTGAAGGTAACCGGTCTCTCGTCGTACCTGATGACAGCCTTCCCGCTCTCGGGAGAGGTTTCCGTTTTCACCGGGTAGGCCTCAAACTCTTCCTCTTCCCCCTCAGGGATCAAAACCTCGGATGGAGTAATCGTCGCCTTCCGCCCTCCATCCGCGGCCTCCTGGCTCTCCGCATCTGCGGCTTGAACGGCCGTTTTAATCTGCTGCCAGTTGTCATAGGCATACTTCAGTGTAAACCTGAGAGCCTCGAGATGGGCCTTGATCCTTCGTTCCAGCATTGATTTCTGGTTCGGGTTGATGGAACTTTCAAAGAGGAGTCCGATCGAGTTTCCCAGACCCATATAATTTCTCCCGACGCGGATCCCGCCGCCGCCCTGAACAATTCCCTCCTCCGGCTTTTTGCCGTCAACAAACACAAAGTACTGGTGCACCGAAAAGCCTTTCTTTTCCATGTCCGCCTTTATTGCCGGCAGAAGGCTTTCCTCAGCCAGCTTCCGGATTGCGGGGGAGGTGTTCAGATTGGCCGGGCCGTCGAGCATGAAGTCATAGGCCCGGGCCCAGGCTTCGTGAGCGTCGATGACCAGGGAGGGATTCCAGGGGACCAGGACCTGGGCGATGAAATCCCGTACTTCAGGGGCATCCAGCTTGGCAAAGTCCCTGTTCAGATCATAATTGCCGGAATTCACCCTGGTATTGGCGGCGGAACCGTCAGGATTGAGCCGAGGGACACAGAGAATAATCAGGCGATCCAGGAGGTAGTGCAAATCTCCGGCGGAAATATCCCTCATCAAAAGCAACAGGGCCTCCGTCCCGGCCGGCTCGTTTCCGTGAATCTGGCTGTCAATCAGGACCGTGAGCCTGGAGCTCCTGAGCGCCTGTGCCGGGCTGAAGACGGCGGGAGCCGCCAGAATCACCAGGGGAATTTCCCTTTTCAGCGGACTGGCAGTAAACATGCGCATCTTCATGCAGTCGGATTTTTTTTGAAGATTAGTGAGGTACTTGTACAACAGGGCCTGTGGAGTCGGCTCGAGAAAATTTGATTCCTCACTGTGCGTCGTCGGAATTTCCCAGGCGGCCGACTTCACGGCCGCCCGGCCTGATGCGGACAGAAGCAGAACCAAAATCACCAACAGACTGAGTTTCCGGGCCATATCCACTCCCCCTCTCTTTAAATTTCAGTTCAACATGAAGTAAGAAGTCTCCTTGTCAGCGGAAACATCATAAAAAGGAAAGAAACGCCCGCCTGCCTAATCTTTTTACAGATGCGGTTCTGCCCGCCGACCTGAAAGGATGATAAACTTGGAAGCAAACCTGCCCTTCCCGGCGCTCACAGCCGAGATCACCGCCCTGCTTATCCTGTGCTGCGTACTTGGAGTAGCTTTTTTTTCCAGCTCGGAAGCCTCGCTCATCTCCGTGAGCAAGATAACCATCCGCAACCTGGTGGACAAGGGCTCTAAGAAGGCCAAGGCGATCGAACGATTGATCAGCCGGCACGACCGCCTCTTCAGTACCATCCTGGCCACCGAAAACATGCTCATCATCCTGGCCACCTCGCTGGGCACCGCCCTGGCCCTCCAGCTCTTCGGAAAAGACGGAATAGCCGTGGCCACCATCGTGATGACGCTCTTCATCGTGCTTTTCGGCGAAATAGTCCCCAAGACGCTGGCCGCCAGAAATGCCGAGAGATACTCGCTGCTTGTAGCCAGGCCCATGGCATTCATTGTTCTTTTGGCCTCCCCTTTTGTCTATCTCTTCACCCTGGCGGCCAACGGGATCATCCGTCTCCTGGGCGGAGGCAAACCATACTCTCCATACCACATGACGGCTGATGAACTCAAGACCTGCTTTCGCCTTGGGGAAAAGGAGGGCATCCTGGCGGAGGATGAAAAAAACATGCTCGTGGAGATTATTGATTTCAAGGAAACTTCGGCCCGCCAGATTATGACTCCCCGCACCGACATGGAATACCTCCAGGCAGAGAGCCCGCTCTCGGAGGTCATCCGCGTCGTCAGCGAAAGCGGGCACTCAAGGGTTCCCATCTGCGGCGACAACATTGACCACATCGTAGGAATCTGCTACTCGAAGGACGTGCTCCGGGAACTCCGCAAGGATCATCCGGCCGCCCTGGCCGGGGACATCATGCGCCGCCCCCTCTTCGTGCCCGACAGCATCGGCCTGACCGCCCTTCTCAGCGGAATGCAGCATGAAAAAACAAGCATTGCCATCCTCCTGGACGAATTCGGCGGCACGTCCGGAATGGTAACGATGGAGGACATTCTCGAAGAGATTGTGGGTGAAATCCAGGAAACCGATGATTCCCAGGAGACCAATTTCATCCGCCTGGGGCAGGGGCAGTTTCTGGTCAATGCGCAGATCCCGGCCGAGGAGGCCGGTGAGTATCTAAATTTCCCAATCCCGGAAGGCGACTATAACACCCTCGCCGGTTTCATCTCTGAACAACTGGGACGAATCCCTAAAGAGGGCGAAACTCTGGAATTCGGCGAGGCCGTGTTCCGCGTCGAAAAAGTCAAAGGCAGAAAAATAACCCAGATCAGGGTTTCCCTCCGCCAGACCCCCCCGGAGCGAGAGGAAGACGAGATTTAGAAACGATCCTCACTTAAAGAGGATGCTGTCCATGTATTTAAAAACAGAGGCGAAAAACCTCTTCTGCTTAAGATGCTTCCTGATCATTTCAAGAGCCCATTTCCGCATCTGGGGAAAACCCAGCAGAGCGATGAGGAGATCCCGGTGGCGATCGTAACGGCTCTTTTCAATAATTATATTCTGCACCTCGGGTGAGCGCAGGAAATTCATAAGGTGGTTGAGATCCTTGTCCCTGACCTGTTCAAAAAAAGAACGGATCAGAATCCCCGCCTCGATCTCGCCGCCGATCTCGTCTTTCCAGAGAGTATCATACCTTTTCAGACGCACCAGATCGAAATCGCGCGCTTTCCGACACTCCTTAAGCACATTGATGAGAATCCGGGCGCAGAGCAGGCCATAGTAAATCCCACCGCCCGAGGTGGTCTTGAGCTGGCAGGCGGCATCCCCCAGGGCCAGAATCCTCCCCGCCACCGTGTTCTTCGGGGCGCCCATTGGGATGCGGCGGTACTTCGGCGTATTGAGAACCTTCAAGATGCGTCCCCGGAGAAAATCGCTCTGGCAGAGATTCTCCAGAAAAGCCCGCCCGCCCCTCTTCACGATGAGGCCGATTTTCGCCGTATCCCGGCTGACGGACACCGCATATGCGAAGGAGCCGGGCGCGATTTTTTCCCCTGTATAGATCTCGGCGCCCTCAAGACCCTGCACCTCGGCCTCCATCTGGGCGCTTTTGTAGATGTGAGGAGGCCTGCCGATTCCGGATTCAAAGGGGAGGTTGGACATGGCTCCGGTGGCCATGACACAGATTTTCCCCTCGATGTTTATTTTTTTAGAACCTTTTTCAGCCGCCAGAACGACTTTTTTCCCGTCCTGAGAAGCCGACTGTACCTGGGTTCCCAGATATAACCTGGCGCCGGCGTAAACAGCGCGGGATGAATAGGCCTTGTCAAGTTTAACCCTGTCAACGATGTGGATCTTTAGGTGTCCGGGGAAAGGGAGGGTGCGTCCGTCCGGACAAAAAACGGTAAAGTTATCAATAGACTTGATCATGCAATCGTCCGGAAAATCAAAGTTTCGCATAACGTTTTCCCCGACGATGCCGGTGCAGTGAGCAGGTTTTCCGACCTCGGGATGCTCCTCGATGAGAGCCACCTTCAAACCTTCCTGCGCCGCTTCACCGGCCAGGAAACTCCCAATGGGGCCGGCGCCCACCACAACTATATCAAACATTCTTATGACATTCTACGAACCGTGGGACATTCCTTTATTACAAGTCGCAAGCCCGACTTGCGCGCCCTTTTATTAAAAACGGCAGATATTCAACTTTAACGATCTTAATAATCTGCAGTTTTAAAACGGATTTCGATAATCATCGTTTCAGCGGCCGATATACTCCACCAAAAAGGAAAATCTTATCAGTGGGAAAGCTGGAGGACTCTTCCTCATTTCCGGCGAATGATTCAGAAAAGATTGGAGGGATAGAATATGAAAAAAAATAATGCTGTGGTTTTTGCCGTCATCCTTGCGGTTCTTCTGTGCGCGGCGGCGGCCCTGGTGAATGCTCAGGACTCGGCCTGGAAGATCCTCTTTGACGGAAAAGAGCTTGACGCCAAACCGGTCCTTCTCAACGATGTCGTCTATGTACCGGCGAAGGGCACGATTGACGCCGTTGGATTGAATCTGAAGTTGAACGAAGCGGCCAAGACTATAAACATCTTCTCCAAGTCGCCAGACGAAAAGAAGCTTGGCGTTGTCTCTGGAGAAATCAATCTGGGGAAGACCATGCTGGATGACCAGCAAGTGGCGCTTTGCAAAATCAATGAAAAAGGGGACATACGCGATCAGCTCAGGTGGAATATTTACGGGGGGGATCGCAGTTACTTCGCCATCAACAAGCCCCTCTACAGCACCAAGGTGACCCGCTCGAACGACTTCTCCTTCAAGAGTGTGGCGCCGGGCACCTATGATCTTCTCTTCTTCTATTATGAGAAGAAGACTTTCGGAACCACCCGGATCGCCTGGAAAATGAAAGTCGCCGTGGCGTCGGGATGCGAAACCAAGGTCTGGCTGGATGAATACAACACGGCCCTGAACGATTCCCTCTTCATGCAGTAAAGGTTTGCGGACTCCCGGATTTGATTCTTTGATGTGCAGATTGGAGATTACGCCATGCCGCTCGTCGGAACGAAAGAGTTATTCAAAAAAGCCTATGGTGGAGGTTATGCCGTCGGGGCCTTCAATGTAAACGACATGGAGATCCTGCAGGCCATCGTCGAAGCGGGCCAGGAGGAGCAGGCGCCCCTGATACTTCAAGTATCTTCGGGGGCCAGGAAATACGCCCGCCAGGAATATCTGATCCACCTGGTCAAGGCTGCGCTGGAGACTTCTTCGATTCCCATTGTCCTCCACCTGGATCATGGGGACACCTTTGAACTGTGCAAGTCCTGCATTGATGGAGGATTCACCTCGGTCATGATCGACGGCTCCAGGTACCCCCTGGAAGAGAACATCGCGTTGACCAGGAAGGTTGTCGAATATGCCCATCCGAGAGGCATCCCCGTGGAGGCCGAATTGGGAAAATTGGCCGGAATCGAAGACGCGGTAAAAGTCGCGGATAAAGACTCTATCTTTACTGATCCGGACGAGGCGGTGCGCTTCGTCGAGGAGAGCGGCTGCGACTCTCTGGCGGTCGCCATCGGAACGAGTCACGGAGCTTACAAATTCAAAGGCGAGCCCCGCCTGGACATTGAACGGCTGGAAGAGATTTCCCGCCGCCTGCCGGGATTTCCCCTCGTTCTGCACGGGTCATCCTCCGTGCCCCAGGAATATGTGGAGATGTGCAACCGTTATGGAGGCCGCCTGCCCGATGCCAGGGGGGTCCCCGAGGAAATGCTGCGGAAAGCCGCCAAGGGAGCCGTCTGTAAGATCAATATTGACACGGACTTACGCCTGGTTATGACAGCCACTATCCGCCGGATCTTTACGGAGAAACCGGGTGAGTTCGATCCCCGGAATTACCTGGGACCAGCCAGGGATGCAATTCATGAGATGGTTCGTCACAAATTGGTGGATGTCCTCGGCTGTGCCGGAAAAGCCGGAGCTTAAGCTCCGGGGCCCGAAGGAATCGGTCCCTTTTCCAAGAAAGCATTCCTGATGCAAAAGCGGTTGGTTTCTTTCATATTTGTTTTATTCTTACTGTCTGTGCCCGGCCAGGCGCAAAACAAACCGGCGGGGCCGCTGATCGTTGATTTTGGAGCCGTCCTCTTGAAGGGGCCTTCCGGGACACTTACATTGGGAAAACTTTCCCTGCCTGCAGATCTTCGACGGGTGGAAATTTTTCTGAGCGAGACAAAAAATTACAATTACGATCAAGGCCCCGGCTACTCCCTGCGCCCTTTCCTCTGTTACAAAGATCGCCGCATATATTGCGTGGGGGGGAATAACAACCTCTTCAGTTTTTTCTCGGACTCCTCCTTCAGGGATCATCCGGAACAACTGGACTGGCTGAATGAAGTGCCTGTTCATAAAGGGAAGCGGATGGCAGAGTGCGGCTTGGAATGGCACGCCGGTTCCGATACCTCAAAAAAACACCGGATGGAGGCGAAGGTGCTCGCGGGCGCCGTTCTCTATTTTCCGGAGACCCTGCCCTTAAGCCCGGAATTCCCCCAGGGTCTTACGTCTTTTACTTCCCTGATTCACCCTATAGAGCCCTTTGGGTTTTTCAACCGTGATATTACGGATACCTTCGGCGGCGGGGAACCTCCGGCGGCAAGTCCCGAAGCACTCTCATCGCGGGAAAAATTTCTCCGTTCTCTTGTTACTTACCTTAAGCCGGGCTTCTGGCGCAGCTCCGCAGAAGTGCGGGTGGAGGATCTTATGGAGAAAATTCTCCCGCGCCTTGAAAATCTGGCCGTGAGTGCCGCCAGGTCCACGACTCTCCCGGAGTATGAGTCGGTTACCTATCTTTGTTCCAGAATCCTCCGGGATTCTGATTCCAAGAAGGCTGAAGAGTTTGCGCGGCTTCTTGATCGCACCAGATTACTGGCAGAGAGGGAGTTTTTCGCTACTTCCGATAAATTCTCTCCTGGCGCCACTATGGATTCTTTTCTTACTGCCTTGGAGAGGAATGACCATCTGAAAGCCGCCAGGGATTGCCTGCAAATTTCAGATTTTTTTCAGTGCTGGCATTTTGCGGCCTTCGATCCCCGGGCCTCTGGTTCTTTGTACCTTTCCGCCAACCTGGACCTTCTGCTCTCAATGCTGAGCGAGGCTATCCAGGCTGAACGCCGCACTTTGCCTGCCGGAGCCGCCTCACCCCCGGCCTCTCTCCTCGATTTCCCGGATAATTCTTCTTCGGCCGGCGTTCTTGTCGTGGATGTCTCGGGGAGCATGAGAGAAGAATTGGGAGGGCGGAAGAAGCTGGCCCTGGCCAAGAATGCCTCTCTCATGATGCTCGATGTCCTTTCCCGGGGAGCCCTGGCCGAGGGGAACCGGCACATGCTGGCCGTGGTCGCCTTCTCCGTTCCGGCTATAGTGGAAGTTGATCTTACTGATGATTATGAGACGGTTAAATCCGCCATCAGAGCCATCCACCTGGGCTCCAACACCAATATTGGAGATGGCCTGATCAGGGCGCTGGAGATTCTTGAAAGAGTTCCCGACTCGGTCAAAGCGAAGAACATCATCCTCCTCTCCGACGGCATGCCGAACACAGGACTTACGAAGGAGGAGATCCTGACCACAATTCCCCGGAAGGCGAAGAAAAAAGGAATCCGGATTTTCACCGTCGGTTTCAAGGCATCGCGGGATTACGACGAAAAATTCATGCAGGCGCTGGCCAGGCTCGGCGGAGGGGATTATTATTACGTTGAACAAGCCGATACCCTGGGAGATACGCTTCTTCGGATCAGGCACAGCGCCACCGGGCGGATTATTGCCACTTTTTCCGGCGCACTTTTCCCGGGGATTTCCTCTCAGCCGTACCTCTTCCAGGTGCCGCCTGGAGCCGGGTCCGTCACCGTGACGATCCAGGCTTCCGATCAGGCGCCTCTATTTGTCCTAGAAGATCCTCGCGGCCGGATCCTTTCAGAGCCGGCCCCCGGCCTCACCGTCATGAAGGGGAATCCCCTGTATCTCCTCATAAAAAATCCCGTGGGCGGCATCTGGAAACTCTCGCTTTCCGGTTCAAAAAACCAGAAACCTCCCGTTTTTTACAATACGATTATCTCGGTCAAAACGGCTGTTTCGGCTGAAAAAATCTCCCCAAAACGACTGCTCCTTGTCGTCGTGATGATGCTCCTCTTATTTCTTTTGTTCTGGCGATGGGCTCGCGCCAGACGAAGAAACTTGAATAGTCCGGCTAAATAAGTTATAATTACCTTTGCTACTCTGGAGGAAGGAGTATAGTGTTGGCCTCTGAAGGAGTTGGCGGCATTTCTTTTGCACTTGGCGAACCGGCGCGGGTTTCAGAGACTTATGCGCTTGCTTTGGCGTGCCTTTTTGAGGACAGGAATGAGGCGATCGCCAGGGATATTCAAAATATCGCCTTTGAGCAGATTCCCCTCTCCAGCGAGTCTGCTGATTCTTTCAGAACGAGTCTTCATCGGATTCTATTGAGTCTCCACGCTCTGGCGGGGGAGATTCTGAGAGGTTTCCGCGACCTGGATTCAGCCGCTCAGGATATTGAAAAACTGGCCTTTCAGGCTGTCGCCCAGCGCCTCAGCCTGGGGGTCAAGCTGCAGGAACTCCTGTTGGCCTTTTCAAGGTACAAAAAATATTATCGAGACCTGATCCTTGAGAGCTTGAAGGCTCTTGGCGGTTCCCTGGACGACCTGGCGGCGGCCTACGGCCTCCTTGATTTTATTTTCGACAACTTTGTGATGACAATTGGCCGGGGGTACCTCAAGATGGCTTCCCTGGCCATGGAACTGGCGCCGGTGGGCATCGCCACTCTGACTTCCGCCAGGCGTTTTGTCTCCTGGAATCCCCACGCGGAAAAGATCACCGGCTGGACGGAGCAGGAGATATTGAAAATGGAGTGCTCCCACTTGTTCAGGCGCTCCGGCAACGCGAAACCTACTCCGGAGCCCTGCCCCATCCAGGAGGCCCTTTCAAACAAGATCTCTTTTATCTCGGCCAAGGGCAACATTATAATCCTCGGGAAAGATGGCCGGGAAATCCCTGTCTTCCTCGGGCTGGTCCCGGCAGTCGAAAACGGCTGGGAGATCAGTGAATTTGTCCTCGTGTTCTACGACCTTTCGTCCCAGAAAAAAGCCGAGAAAACAAGAATCGATTTTCTGACGACGCTGGTCCGGGACTTCCGCGAGCCTCTAATGACCATTCGTTCCTGTGCGACTTTCCTTTCAAGGGAGGATCTGGACAAGGACCAGCTTGAATCCTCCAATGTCATATTGAGGATGTCCCAGACCCTGATTCCCTTCGTGGACAATCTCGCCCGCCTTCTGGAGCTTGAGGCGCGAAGAAAATAATGGAAAAGATCGTCATCTATGGCGCTTCGGGGCACGGGAAGGTGGTCTGCGAGGCGCTACGCGAAGAGGGAAACTATGAGATAGCAGGTTTTCTTGACGACAGGAAGACCGCTTCAAAAGGGGAACTTTTCAACGGGTTTCCTGTTCTGGGCGGGGGGGAGAGCCTTCCTGATTTAAGAAAGAACGGCATCCGTTGGGCCATCGTGGCTGTTGGAGAGGGGAAGATGAGGCTTGATATCGCCGGGCTTCTCGTCAAGGCCGGTTTTCTCCTGGCGACGGCGATACATCCCTCGGCCCGCCTCGCCCGGGACGTCCTTCCCGGGGCGGGTTCGGTGGTGGCACCTGGGGCCATTCTCAATCCCGGGAGCCGCATCGGAGAAAATGTCATCATCAATTCAGGAGCCATCATCGAACACGACTGCGTGATTGGGGAAGGAGCCCACATCTGTCCCGGAGTCTGCCTGGCCGGGGGCGTTCAGGTGGGGCGCCTGGCCTGGGTGGGCCTTGGTTCACGGGTCATTCAGAATGTGCGCATCGGGGATGCTGCGGTGATCGGGGCCGGGGCCGTCGTCCTTAATGACATTCCCGCCGGCGCTACTGCGGTTGGAATTCCTGCCCGGGTACAGCCGGCAAAAGCTCCCTGAGGCCGGCAGGCGTTAATAATACGAATCTACACGTCCGACTTTAATTGTTTTTTTCTATTGAAGCGGTTCATGGCCGCCGGGAGTCCCTCCTTAAGAAAGCATACCACGGCCTCGGCGGCCTCCTCCACCCCGGCTTCCAGGGCGGCTGTTTCTTCCGCTCCGGGAGGTTCCAGGACATAGTCCCTTGCGTCCATACCGGGCGGCGGATTTCCTATTCCCACCCGGAGGCGGGGGAAATCTTTCGTTCCCAGCGTCTCGATGATGGAGATAAGGCCCTTGTGCCCCCCGGCGCTGCCGCCTGCGCGCAGGCGGATTACTCCGGGGGAGAGGTTGAGGTCGTCGCAGATGACCAACAGGTGCGAAGCGGGAAGAGAATATTTCCCGGCCAGGGCCGCCAGGGCTTTCCCGGACAGGTTCATATAGGTCAGGGGCTTGGCCAGAACAACCGGCTCTCCCTCAACGGAGCCCTCGGCCCGGATGGAAAAAAAACCCCGGCGCGAGAAGGAGACTCTGAAGCGGGACGCCAGGAAGTCCATCACCATAAAGCCGATGTTATGGCGCGTAGAGCGGTACTCCTGTCCGGGATTCCCGAGACCAACAAGAATTTTCATTATTCAAGGAAACAGGAGGCAGGAGACAGAATGGAGAAGGCCATTGATCGAGCCTTCCCTGCACTCCTGTCTTCTGACTCCTGCATTCTGTATTCTATTACTATTACTCTTCCTTGGCCTTGGCAGCCTTCTTTATTTCCGATACGGTCGGAACGGCAGTAGTCTCCGGTGTCTCCAGTGCGGCCAGTGCGGCCTCGGCCTCGGCCGGCGTCTCCTCTATCTTCCTGGGCGGATGGACGACAACGATGATTTCCTCGGGTGATGCCAGGAATTTCACGCCCTCTATCAAGGCAATGTCCTTCACGTGGATGGCGTCCTCCATCTTGAGTGAGGAAATATCAACCTCGATGTGCTCGGGAATCTGAAGGGGCAGAGATTCGACCTCCATCTCCCAGAGGATGTGGTCGAGGACGCCTCCTTCCTTGACTCCCGGAGCTTCTCCCGTAAGAATGACGGGAACAGTGGCGGTAACCACGTCCTCAAGGGATATTTTGTGGAAATCCACGTGGATGATCCTTTTTTGGAAAACGTCTCTCTGGAGGTCGCCGATCATCGCCAGGTAGGAGGCCTCCTGCTGCTGCTCATCCTTGACTTTCAGGTCGATAATCACATTCAGCCCTGAATCGGTGTGAATAACTTTTTCAAGGTTCGGAAGACCGACTGTAAGGTGCATGGGCTCCATGCCTTTCCCATACACCACGCCCGGAACCAATCCGTCCCTGCGGATTTTCCGGCAGTACTCCTTTTTTGTCTGCTCCCTTTTATGGGCATCCAGAATTGTGCGTTCCATGATTTATCCTCCTCTTAGTATGTAATTTTTATTCAAACAGTTCGCTGATTGAAAGATTGAAGTGAATTCTACGGATGGACTCGGCCAGAATAGGCGCGACCGAAAGCCGGGTGAATTTTCCCCCGAGGGCATTCTGGGGGAGGGGGACCGTGTCTGTTACCACGATTTCTTTAAGGGGAGATTCCTTGAGTTTGTTGATGGCGCTGCCGGCCAGGATGGGGTGGGTAATCGCGGCATAGACCTCCTTGGCTCCCTTGTCCAGGAGGGCCTGGGCGGCCCTCAGGATGGTTCCGCCGGTGGAGATCATGTCGTCCACTATTATGGCGGTCTTCCCTTTCACGTGTCCGACGACTTCGATCACTTCGGCCACCTCCGGCTGGGGATGGCGCTTGAATATGATGGCCAGGGAGGCGTCCAGTTTCTCGGCATAGGCCCGGGCCCTGGCAACGCCGCCGGCGTCGGGAGAGACCACGACGGCATTTTTACCGAAGAGCTGGCGGCCCCTCAGGTAATTGACGATGATGGGGAGGGCGTAAAGGTTGTCCACCGGGATGTCAAAGAAGCCCTGAATGGCCGCCGAGTGCAGGTCCACCGTGATGACCCGGCCGGCGCCGGCCACCGAGATTAAGTTGGCCACCAGCTTGGCGCTGATCGGCTCCCTCGGGGCGACCTTCTTTTCCTGCTTGGCGTAGCCGTAATAGGGGATGACGGCGATGACATTCTGCGCGGAAGCCCGCCGCAGGGCGTCAATGATGATCAAAAGTTCCATCAGGTTGTCGTTCACGGGGGTGCAGGTGGGTTGAATGACAAAGGTTTCCAGTCCACGGACGCTGTCGTCGATCTTGACTCGGATCTCATTGTTGGTGAATTTGGAGACCAGGGCCTGTCCCAGGGGAATACCCAGGAGATCGGCGATGGCCCGGGCCAGGGCCGGATTGGCGTTGCCGGTGAAAATTTTCACCGAATTTTTAATGTTTTTCATCTCAGAGCGGTCTTCGATGAGCGGCCCTGCGAGCATTTTTTTTCTCCCGGGACTAGTTTTTTTTGAAGGCATCGGTCTTTTCAGTCCTTAGTCCTTAGTATTTAGTCCTTAGTTTCTGGTCCCCATTGTTTTTTAATCTCGGCCGGAACCCCCGCCGCCAGAGAATAATCGGGGACATCCGCAAGAATGACGGACCCGGCGCCTGTCTTGGAGCCGCGTCCCACCCGTACCGGCGCCACCAGGTTGGTATTGGAGCCGATGGAGGCGTCGTCGGCGATTTCCGTCTGGTTTTTACGGACCCCGTCATAGTTGCAGGTGATGGTCCCCGCCCCGATGTTCACGTTTTTTCCTATAACCGCGTCCCCTATATAGCTCAGGTGAGGCACCTTGGAGCCCTCTTCAATGCTGGAGGATTTAACTTCGACGAAATCTCCGATCTTTACTTTATTCCCGAGAACCGTACCCGGCCGCAGATAGGCAAAAGGGCCGATGCTGGCCGAATCCCCGACCCTGGTTTCCAGCAGCACCGAATACTGAATTGCGGCGTCATCGGCAATGGTGGAATCCTTGATGCGCGAGGATGGACCAATCGTGCAGCGTTCGCCGATCCTTGTCGATCCCTCAAGGAGCGTGTCCGGCAGAATGGTAGTGTCTTTTCCGATCCAGACGGTGGCGTCGATATAGGTCGTGAGCGGATCGGCCAGCGTGACTCCCTCCTTCATCCAGTGGTTGCAGATCTTACTCCTGAGGATTTCAGAGACCTTGGCCAGTTCGGCCCGGGAATTGACGCCGCGTGAGGCGTTTGGGTCCTGGCAGGGGACCACCTCCACGGCAATCCCGTCCTGGGTGGCCAACTGTATGACTTCCGTCAGATAAAATTCATTCTGCGCGTTGTTAGAGCTGATGAGGGGCAGGTACTGCCTCAGAAATTCGGCCTCGAAGCAGTAGGATCCCAGATTTAATTCCTGAATTTTCAGCTCCTCCGGGGAAGCGTCACGAACTTCTACAATCTTCAGGAGACTGCCGCTGAAATTCCGGATGATTCTTCCAAAATCCGTCTCCCAGGGAACAACTGCCGAGAGGACGGTCAGGGAGGAGTTCTTTGCGCGATGCTTCTTGATAAGGGCATTCAGATCTACCGAGGTCAAGAGGGGCATATCTCCGGACAGAACCAGGATGTCGCCCTCAAAGGATTCAAGGTGGGGAAGGATCTGCTGAAGGGCATGTCCCGTTCCCAATTGCTCTTTCTGTTCAACCAGGATAACTTCTTCCCCGAAGGTCTCTTTCGGAATCTCGTTCGGGTTTACGACCACAAAGACTTTCTTTATTTCCAGCTCCTTGACGACTTCGAGAGAGTAGGAAATCAAGGGCTTCCCGCAGAGGGGATGCAGGATCTTTGGAAGGGAGGATTTCATCCTGGTTCCTTTGCCTGCCGCCAGAATGACTGCTGCCGTTTCTTTCATCTAGGTTTCTCCTCCAGTTTGTCAAAACATTAAGAACCGTAAGATTCACTTCTCTTCCTGAAAATTCCTTTTATTGTTATTGGGGTGCGGCCTCTGGCAGGGTGAAAAAGAACGTTGATCCCCTGCCAGGCTGGGATTCCACCCAGATGCGGCCCCCATGATTTTCCACGATCTTCTTGCAGATGGCGAGGCCCACTCCGCTGCCCGGGTGCTCCTTTTTGCCGTGCAGGCGCTGGAAAATAAGGAAGATGAAGTCAAAAAATTCGGATTTTATTCCGATGCCGTTGTCCTCAACGGAGAAAATCCATCCGCCGTCTCCGGCTTTGGCCGAGATGTGAATCCGCGGAGGAGATTCGCGGCGAAATTCAATGGCATTTTCGATCAGGTTTGAAAAAAGCTGGATCATCTGGAGGCCGTCCGCCATAACAGAGGGAAGCCGGTCACAGGTAATTTCAGCCTGGACCCGGGCGATCTCTTCTCTCATCGTATCGAGGGTTCTGGCCAGGATGTCGTTAAAATCTACCAGCGCAACTTCGGAGCCCTGGGAGATCACGAGAGAAAAGGCCAGGAGATCGTCGAGCATCTCCTGCATTTTTGAGACTTCGCTTATTATGGAGACAATTCCCCGAGCGACATTAGGGTCGCTTCCCTCGCCAAAATGCCTCTTCAGAAGACTGGCGAGGATTGCCACCTGCTTCAATGGCTCCTGCAGGTCATGTGAGACTATGTAGGAAAACTGCTCCATCTCCGCCTTGGAGCATATCAATTCGGCCATGGCCCGTTTCATTTTTTCTTCTGT
This sequence comes from bacterium, assembly GCA_043798715.1. GTDB lineage: Bacteria > Vulcanimicrobiota > JAZDOK01 > JAZDOK01 > JAZDOK01 > JAZDOK01. The sequence goes on along the minus strand of JAZDOK010000100.1, from coordinate 151,149 downwards.
TTTTCTGCGTTTGGTGACATCGTGAAAGACGATGACCGCCCCGGTGATGGTCCCGCTGTCGTCGCGAATGGGAAAAGTATTGATGTTGATTGCCAGTTCATGCCCGTTTAAGGAAGGAAGCAGGAAGCCGTCGAGGCTGGCGCTGGTGCCCTCGGTGAACGCCTGGGCCATGGGGATGGCCAGTCGGCTGCGAATTTTCTCGTTATTGAAATTAAAAATATCGCCAATGTTTTTTCCGAAGGCGTCCTTCCGCCCCCAGCCGGTCAGGGATTCGGCGACCGGGTTCATGAAGGTCACCATTCCCCGGGGATCAGTGGTGATGATGGCGTCGCCGATGCTTTTTAAGACGGTGGAAAAGAGACTCTCGCTCTGCTTCAGTTTCTTCTCTATCTTGTGCCGGTAGAGGGCGACTTCGATGCTGGTGCGCAGTTCATCTTCCTGAAACGGCTTGATGATGTATCCGAAAGGCTCTGTTGCGGCAGCCCGCTCCAGGATGCGTTCGTCGGCATAGGCGGTGAGGTAGATCACCGGAATATTGTAGCGAAAATAAATCTGACGGGCGGCCTCTATCCCGTCCATGTCTTTTTTCAGGACAATATCCATGAGTACCATATCGGGGCGGTGTTTTTCGGCAAGATAGACGGCCTCTTCGCCGTAGGCGACAACGGCCTCAACCCGGTATCCAATCTTTTCCAGGGTTGATTTGATATCCGAGGCGATGATTCCTTCGTCTTCGACCACCAGAATACGGGCGCCGCTCATCGTAGATCTCCTTTCTAACTGTCCTCCCCGGGAAAAGTTATGCTAAATTCAGTCCCCTCCAGCCGGCTGAGGGAGATTTCTCCCCGCAATTGGCTCGTCAGAGTGCAGACCAGCTGGAGACCCAGGGTTTTCGCCTGCCTTAAATCCAGATTTTCTGGAAAAGTTACCTGAGATCCTTTATTCTTTATAATAAGGGTGTAACTGCCCTGCCCGCTGGAGGAAAACTTGATATAAATTTCTCCTTTTTCACCTGTAGGGAAGGCGTGCTTGAGACAGTTCGAGACCAGTTCATTGACGATCAGGCCGCAGGGGACGACCAAATCCAGGCTCAGAAAGACATCCTCGACCTCCATTACAAAACGGACGTGGTTGGGATTGACCGCATAGGAACGAATGAGGTTGTCGGTAAGACTTTTCAGATAGGCTGGAAAATCAATATTCGAGTAATCTTTCACCTTGTAGAGTTTCTCATGAATAAAGGCGATGGAGGTGATCCGGTTCCGAATCTCCATGAAGGCCTCGCGGCTCTTCTCGTCCGGGGAATATTTTGACTGAAGATTGAGGAGGCTGGAGATAATCTGCAGATTGTTCTTAACGCGGTGGTGGATCTCCTTGAGCAGGATTTCCTTCTCGGCGAGGGAGGCCCGCAAGGCTTCCTCCGCCCGTATGCGTTCGGCGATCTCCGAGCGGAGATGTTCGTTGGCCTTCAGAAGTTCAATCGTCCGAAGATGCACCAGGCTTTCCAGCTCTTCGCGGTCCTGGCGCTGGATAGCTTCGGCTAATTTGCGGTCGGTGATATCGCGGGCCACGCCGGCCGTTCCGATGACCTGACCGTCGGCATTCAGGATGGGAACCTTGAGTGTCTCAATCCATATTTTCCGCCCGTTTATGTCTATCAGGGGCTCTTCTACCCGTTTCATCCTCCCGGAGCGAATCACCTCCCGATCGTCTGCCCGATACATTGCAGCCAGATTCCCGGGCCATATGTCCAGGTCGGTTTTTCCCACCAGGTCTTCCGGTTTTACGCCGCAGGCCTGCCCGAATGGCTCGTTGGCGGCAATAAAGCGGCTATCCAGATCCTTGAGCCAGGCGATGTCGGGGATGCTGTCCAGGAGGGCCTTCTGCTGCCACTTTGTTTTGAGCAACTGGGCGTTGACCGCTGCCAGTTCCGCGGTTCGCTTTCGAACCTGGGCTTCCAGGTTGGCGCTCAGGTTCTCGACGGCCTCCCTGGAGCGGATGCGGGCCAGGACACTGCCGATGGGAGTGGCGATGTATTCGAGAGCGTTCCGGGCAAAGGCGGTGATTTCATCTGAACGGTGGGAGGCGACATTCAGGCAGGCGACCACATGGCCTTGAAAAAGGACGGGAATGATGGCAACAGCGAGGATGCCTTCCTTAAGCCGGGCATCATCGACAGGAAACCCCAGCTTCTGAGAGGTCACATATAGCGGTTTTCCCTGATGAACCATATGCGACTGCGGGGTATCTGCCTCAAAGCGGGAGATTTTCCGGATAAACTGTTCCGACAGTCCCCGGTGCACGAAGAGTTCCAGGGATTTATCCTCATCGTTCAGCAGATAGATTCCCCCGCAGTCAAAATCAGTAGCTTTGAGGGAAGCTTCCAGGAACAGTTTCAGGGCTTCCTTGAGGTCGAAAGTCTGGCTGAGGGCGATCGCGAGGTCCCGCTGAATATGCGTCAGGTGCTCGGCCTGGCTTCTATTCGAAGTGTCGCGGCTGACTCCGAAGAGCGCTTTTTTTTTGCCCCAGTGCCCCCGGGTGACTTTAGTTTCCAATGGGATCTCTTTCCCGTCCCGGGAGATCATGGGAATCGTGCAGACCGATTTTTTCCCCTTTAAAAGTCCGGCGAAGCATTCCTCCGCCTCTTTTGCCTGTTCGGGAGGGTGAAGCTGGATGGCGCTGAGCTCCAGAAGCTCTTTTTCTGTATAGCCCAAGCGGTTCCGGGCGGCTGCATTACAATGCAGGATCCTGCCCTTCCGATCGAAAACCAGGAATAAGTCATCCACGGTGTCAAAGAGGGACTGCAGGTTTGCCTGGGTTTCGCTCGGGGATTCACCGGCCGGTTTGCGCTTGTTCATTGTTTTTCTCACCCTCCGAGGCCAAGAACGATTAAGGGCGAAAGATCAAAGAAGAAAGTTTCTTGACTTGTTTGAAAATTCCTTTTTTTCGTCCATTGCCAAGGGGGTGAAAATCGCGTATAATCTTTGGGGCGCGCGGCCGTCGCCCCTTCGATTGCGGACGATATAATGGAAAAAATCACATATTTGAGCACCAACCGGCTCCTTCCCTCCGGATTCAGGGATAAGCTCTCTTTCAGGGAGGCCCTTTTCATGGGGCAGGCCCCCGATCAGGGCCTCTTCATGCCTTCGGATATCCCCGGGATGTCCCCGAAGGAAATTCTCTCGCTCAGGGGACGCCCCTATGCCGAGGTGGCCCTGGCTGTTCTGGGAAAATTTCTTGCGGGGGATATCGCCGAGGCCGAGCTTCGGGCCATGACCATGGATGCCTACGATTATGAGGTCCCGATTGAGCGAATTGACTTATTCACCTGGCTCCTCCGCCTCGACCGGGGTCCGACGGCCTCTTTTAAGGATTTTGCGGCCAGGTTCATGGCCCGGGCCATGAAAGCCATGAAAGTTCCCCGAAGAAAAATCACGGTACTGGTGGCCACTTCCGGCGACACGGGGAGCGCCGTCGGGGAGGCCTTCAGGAACCTGAGCGGCATCAGAGTCTATATTCTCTACCCGAAAAGAGAAGTCAGTCCCGTTCAAAAAAAGCAGCTTGATTCCATAGGGCGGAACGTCCAGGCGATAGCCGTGGAAGGCAAATTTGATGACTGCCAGCGTTTGGTCAAGGAAGCCTTTTCCGACCCTAAACTCCTTCCCCTGCACCTGACTTCGGCCAACTCCATCAATATCGGGAGAATTCTGCCCCAGATTGTCTACTATTTCTATGCCTACGCCAACGTGGCCGAGGATCTTAAGCCGGTCGTCTTCTCCATCCCCTCCGGCAATTTCGGAAACTCCCTGGGCTGTGAGCTGGCCCGCCGGATGGGCCTCCCGATCGGCAAAATCATCGTCGCCGTAAACGAAAACGACGAGTTTCCCAATTTTCTTAACAGCGGGAACTACCATAAGGTGGATCCGGCCCGCGCCTGCCTTTCCAACGCCATGAACGTGGGCCACCCCTCCAATCTGGCCCGCTACTTCGACCTCTACGGTGGGACCCTGGACAAGGACGGCGTGGTCCATCACGGCCCCGATCTTGCAGCCATGCGGAAAAACCTCTATTCGGTTTCGATCAGCGACGAGGAGACACGGGAGACGATGGTACGGCTCTACCAGGAGCACAATTTCGTCGTGGAGCCCCACGGGGCCGTGGGGCTGGCCGCCTGCCGCCATTATTTCGAGAGCCACCACCGGGAAACGGCGATCTGTCTGGAGACGGCCCACCCCTATAAATTCGCCCCGTTGATGTCTGAGACCATCGGGGTCAGTCCGCCCGTTCCGGATTCCATGAAAAAACTTAGCGCCCGGAGGGGAAAGGCCGATCGCCTGAAGAAGAACTACCCGGCATTCAGAAAATATCTTTTGGAGAGGCTTTAGCGTATGGAGTGGGTCAGAGTTTTTTCCCCGGCCACAATAGGAAACATCGGACCCGGTTTTGACGTCCTCGGGCTGGCCCTGAAAGGGCTCGGAGACACCGTCGAGGCCCGCCGGACATCTTCGGGAGTTCTGATCAGCCGGATTGAGTCCCGGACTCCTCTCAGCCCGGATCCGTGTCAGAATACGGCCGGAATCGCCGCCGCCGAAGTCCTCAGGATACTCGGAGTGGAGGGGGGGGTGGAACTTCGGATTAACAAGGGCCTCCCCTCGGGCTCGGGCCTTGGTTCAAGCGCGGCCTCCGCGGCCGCCGGCGCCTATGCCGCCAACTTCCTCTACGGCAGCCGCCTCACGAAGGAGGAACTCATCCTTCCGGCGACAAAGGCTGAAGAGGTTGTCTCCGGAGCGTTTTTTGCCGACAACACCGCCCCGGCCCTCCTGGGAGGGGCCACCCTGACCTGCTCTCTTAATCCTCTTAAGATCATCCGGATCGGCACGATCGATGACCTCATAATTGTTCTTGCGATGCCGGAGCTCACGGTGCTGACCCGGGAGGCCCGCGCGGTGCTCCCGAAGGCGATTCTCATGAAGAAATTCGTCTCAAACATGGCCCACGCTTGCCTGATCACGGCGGCTTTCGCCAGGAACAACTACTCCCTCCTGGCCGGGAGCCTGAACGACCTGGTCGCGGAACCGGCGCGCAGAAAACTCATCTCGGGCTTTGATGAAGTCAAGAAAAGCGCCCTTTCGGCGGGAGCCGACGGGATGGCCATCTCAGGCTCCGGCCCGGCGGTTTTTGCCATAACCGATTCTGAAGAAAAAGCTCAGAGGATCGCAGAGAGCATGGTTCTGGCTTTTGAGAGGTGCGGGGTGCGAGCCTCAAGCCTGGTGAGCGGCGTGGACCCCGAGGGAACGAGAATGCTCGGCTGAGGAATGGGAACATGAAAAAGAAGGATTTTATCAACATTTCAATAGTTTCGGTTCTTTTTCTGGCAAACGTTTTGATTCAATCCCGGGCAATCGGCAAGCTTGTTTACGTTTTTACCGACGAAGGGGTCTATCTTTACGCCTCAAAACTAATCTCTCAGGGATTGATGCCCTACAGAGATTTCTACCTCAATCATCTGCCGTTTTTAATGTACCTTAACGCATTTATCTTAAAGATTGCCGACTTCAACCTGAATATTTACCATCTGATTTATGTGCTGCTTGTATTCAGCAGCGTTTTTCCAATATATTTCATGGTTTTAAAAGAAACAAAGAGCATTCCGGCAAGCATTTTTGCTGTTATTTTGTTCAGTACTTTTACAGAGATGGTCCAGTGGGACGGCCATTTTTTTGCCATCCGCCAAGCCTCGCTTCCCCTGCTGGCATTTGCTCTTTTTTTCATCAGTGTTCGCAGAAACAACATTGTCAGCGCAATATTTTTGTCTCTTTTTTCATTCTGTATCCTTTCAAACACGGTAATTTCAATGTTCCTGCTTGTTGCTCTCCTGGCCGATGAATCCTTAAAGTCTAAAAGTTTGAAAGAAGGCTTTAAGAGACTTTCGAGCATGATTTATATCTTCTTAATCTTAAACGGTCTTTATTTTACAATCACTTTTTTAATTCCCAACGCCTTTGAATATTTAATTGCTTTTCAAAATTCAAGGCCCGCCACGGGTTTATCGATAAGATTTATATGGCTCAGGGATGGATTAAAAAACAACGCTCCGATATTAATATTCGGTTTACTGGGAGCGCTGTTCAGCCTGCGGAAAAATTTGTTCTTCAGCCTTTTAACGCTCGGGACATTTCCCATCGTCATGCTGGTCGGCAATTCGTATTTTCCCCACTACATCACGATTTTTGGAGTTTGTTTCGCTGTTACCGGCGGCCTGCTTCTAAGCTTTATTCCCTCAAAATACTATACAATACCGCTGTTTTTCATCGGAGTAATCTTGATATATTTTGCCTCGTTTAAAACTTTAAAGTTGAATCTGATAGATGCCAAATCTCCCGATTTTTTCGAAACAATTTCCAAACTTGAACAGGTTCCCGAACCGCTGTTTTGCTTTGAACCGATTTACGCACTCTATTCAAATAAGAATTTAACATTCCATAAATATGTCGCCGATATGCGCTGCTTCAGAGTACTGGGTGAAAACTTATCCGACGACGAATACCTGAGTATTTTACAAAGATCAAAAAGCGTCTTAATCGAACCTTTTCTGGCTCAATTTCTGCCAAGTTCGGCAGTTCACTATATGGATCAGTTTTTTAAACCTGTTTATCAAAAAGGCAACGATAAGATATATATCCGCTCTATTTTGGAGTAGACAGCCCCAAGTGCCAAAGGGTTATACCCCAGACATTGATTAAAATACACAATATCACGATTAAAACCATGCTTTTTATTTTCATTCTCTGAAAAACAAAGCCTAACGCCAGAAGCATAAAGATCATAAAATCAAGTGAGAAACGCATTCCAAACTGACACCACCCATTCTCCCCATGCGACCATTCTGCAAGTGCGATAAGAAGCGCCTGCAATAAAAAGACAATCGCCAGCTTATCTTTGCTTTTCAAAAAAAAGAGCCCCAATAATGCCGGGGTTGTAATCCATAAAGCCAGCCCCATCTCGGTTGGAAAAATATAGGGCGGATGACTGGAAATTTTGGGCAAGAGAAATAAATACTGCCATAAACTTCTCGGGATATAGCTTAAATTCATGATGCCGTTTCTGTTTCCGGGCAAATCCAATACTCCGGGAATCAAACTGTATCCGGTCTGGAAAAACGAACCGAAGCGTAAAAAGCAATAAAGCCCGAAAACAAATACGCACAGCCCGAGCGGGATGAAAAAATACGAAGAAATCCTTAAAAAATCTTCTTTTGTTTTGTTCCTGAGCAGGAGGTATAACAAGACGGCAAACCCCAAAATCAGGGGCAAGCGGCAAAGGCAGGCAAGTCCTATGAACAAACCGCTCAAAGCCGGACGGTCGTTCAGGGCAAACAATACGGCGATCGCCATAAGCAGGAGCCCCGTGACTTGCGCAAAATACCAGCCCGCGCCAATGGCGGTGATATAAAGAAAATTGGTGCCAAAGGCAAAAAGCAAAGTCAATAATATAGAAACCTTTTGTGAAAACAACTTTCTTGAAACCAGGCTGAAAAAGAAAACTCCAAGCGCTCCATAAAAGACACTCGCCCAAACCTGATTGAATTGAATTCCCCAAATCAAAACGGCGGGGATAAGCAGGATTGCCGGCATCGGGGGAAAAACAACATAATATTTACCCGCAAACATGACAAGCTCGTTAAGGCAGTAGTTGTTTGGAACGTCGAGTTTTAAATGGATTAAGGAATTGGCCAAGGGAACAAAATAATTGAAATGCTGATAATCTTTCTTTGCAAATATAAAAAAAACAACGAGCGAAATCAAAGCAAGCGCGGCACAGATTAAATAATCCCGTTTTTTAAGAGCATTAAACATCTCTGCTGAGGACCTCGATCAGGCTGATTTTCTACTTCATCAATCCCAAACAACAAAAAGATATCCCAGGCTGGATTTAAGGAAAATTCGAAATACCGCGTTCAATCTCCTGCCTGCCGGGTGGTTGAAAAGATGGCCCGTGATAAAAGGGGAGTGCCACAGGAAAGGAAAGTCAATGCGCCGTCGCTTGACACTTCGGAATTTTTATATTACAATCGGACTCGGTATTCTGTCTTTTTACAGGCGAGGAGGAAAAGACCGTGCGCACCCATTCGGTCAGACAAGATGAAATCCAGCACCAGTGGTATCTGGTGGATGCTTCCGGTAAAACCCTCGGCCGGCTGGCCTCGAAGATCGCTGCCATCCTGACGGGGAAAAACAAGGCGGAGTTCACGCCCAGTATTGACATGGGCGATGGCGTCATCGTCGTCAACGCTGAGAAAATAGTCCTCACCGGAAACAAGATGATCCAAAAGCTGTATCACCGTCATTCTCAGTACCCGGGAGGACTGACCAGCGTGCGGGCCAAGGATCTCATGAAAAAAGATCCAGGCGCCATTCTGGAGAACGCGGTCAAGGGAATGCTCCCGCGCAACAAACTGAGGGCCCCCCGGTTCAACAGACTTAAAGTCTATGCGGGAGAGACGCACCCCCACCAGGCGCAGAATCCCGCAGTCCTCGAAATAGAGAGAGTGAGGTAAACAGTAAGTGGCGAGACTGAGAATTTCAAACAAGGCCGTTGCCTACTATGCGACAGGGAGAAGGAAGACCGCCGTCGCGCGGGTTCGTCTGATCCCGGGCAAAGGCGTCATCCAGATTAATGACCGTCCTTCCGATCAATACCTGGCGAGAAAGATTCTTGGCGTCATCATCAATCAGCCCTTCGAGCTGACCCAGACGGCGGGAAAATTCGACGTAATCGCCTCCGCCAAGGGCGGTGGGATCTCCGGGCAGGCGGGCGCTGTCCGCCACGGGATCGCCAGAGCCCTGGTGCGCTTCGATGAGAGCATGCGCGGGACTCTGAGGAAAGCCGGATTGCTCACCAGGGATCCGAGGATGAGGGAGCGGAAAAAATACGGCAGAAAGCGGGCCCGCAAGGGATTCCAGTGGACAAAGAGATAGCCTCTGCCTGAAAATGGAACTTAAAGAGGGGGGATTTCCTGTCTCCCCTCTTTTTTTTCGCCATCCGGGAGGATCAGGGCTCTATCTGTCGAAAAACCGCATGAGGAGTCAGGTATGCTGAGCGTCGGAGTGGACATAATCGAGATCCCGCGCATCCGGGAGAGCATCCGAAAATTCGGATCAAGTTTCCTTCGCAGAGTCTTCACCCAGGCGGAACTTGATTTCTGTCTGTCCAGGGGAGAGCCGGCTTCGAGCCTGGCGGGCCGCTTTGCGGCCAAAGAGGCCTTTCGCAAGGCCCACGGTTCGCCGCTCCGGTGGAAGGACGTTGAGATCGTGCGTGAGGAGAGTTGTCCTCCCCGGATTCTTTTCCAGGGGCATGGGCACAGCGCCGCGGTCAGCATCTCCCACTCCAGAAACTACGCTATTGCAACGGTCATCATCGAGGACAAATGAAGATCGCTTCCGGAAAAGAAATGGCCAAAATTGACGAGCGGGCGATCCGCAAAATCGGTATTCCGGGCGCCGTCCTGATGGAAAACGCCGGAAGAGCCGTCTTTGAGTCCGTCCAGGAATACCTGGCCGGCAGCGTACAAGATAGAATTATCATCCTCTGCGGCACTGGAAACAACGGCGGAGACGGCCTGGTCGCCGCCCGCCATCTTTACAATGCGGGATGGAACCCGGAGGTCTTCCTCCTGGGGGAAAGCGGGGATCTCCGCGGAGACGCCGCGCTCAATCTTTCGATCGCCTTAAACAGCGGTATAACCGTTCTTAAGATCCATGCCCGGCAGGACATCTCTTCTCTCCGCCAGGCGCTCCAGGCGGCCGGGGTCGTTGTGGACGCCATCTTCGGAACCGGACTCACCAGGCCCGTCGAAGGCCTGGTGCGGGAAGTCATCGAGGAGCTCAATTGCTCCGGGGCCCACGTAGTGGCCGTGGACATCCCTTCCGGTATAGATGCCGACACCGGAAAAATCCTGGGAGTCTGCGTCCAGGCCGACCAGACCGTCACCATGGCCCTGCCCAAGCGGGGTCTCCTGCTCTTTCCCGGCGCCGCGCACGTCGGAGAACTTCTGGTTGCCGACATCGGAATTCCCAAAACTCTGCTGGAAGATCCCGATCTCCGCCTCAACCTTATTGAACCCGGGATGCTGGAGGAATTTCTGCCGGAGCGTCCCCTGAACGCCCACAAGGGCGACAGTGGAAAAGTCCTCATCCTGGCCGGCTCTCCAGGCCTGACGGGAGCGGCGGCCCTGGCGGGCCAGGCGGCTCTGCGAGCGGGCGCCGGGCTGGTCACCCTGGGAATACCCCGCGGTTTAAATCCCGCCATGGAAGCAAAACTGACCGAAGTCATGACTCTCCCCCTCCCGGAGACCCCGGAGGGGGGCCTGAGCGCGGAATCCATCGACATACTAAAGAAGAAACTCCCCTCCTTTGATGTCGTGGCCGCCGGCCCGGGCCTGGGCAGCAATCCCGATATCGCCCGCCTTCTGTCGGAACTGCTCTTGTTTTCTAAAATCCCCGTAATTCTCGATGCCGATGCCATCAACGCCGTGGCTTCCCTCCCCGGCTGGAAAGCGGATTGCCCGCTGGTCCTCACTCCGCATCCGGGTGAAATGGCCCGTCTCAGAGGGAAAAGCGTTACTGAAATCATGGAAAATCCCCTCGAAGAAGCACTGGCGGCCGCCGTGGAATACAACGCGGTGCTGGTCCTCAAGGGAGCGCACACGATTATCGCCACTCCCTCCGGAGAGGCATTCTTTAACGGGAGCGGCAATCCAGGCATGGCAACCGCCGGCATGGGAGATGTCCTGACGGGAGTCATTGCCGGCCTCATGGCCCAGGGGGCCTCGTCGGAAGAGGCGGCTCTGGCCGGTGTCTACCTGCACGGAGCGGCAGGCGACCTGGCTTTTGAGAGAATCGGCCGCAGGGGGTTTCTGGCCGGAGAACTCCTGCCACTGATACCTGAAATCATGAATACTATAACGGGAGGGAATATATATGCCTGAAGACAGCGCCGGGGGCATTGCATCCAAGACAATCATCAACTTCGGAGACTCCGTAAAGAACAGAATTGCGGCGATGGCGCCCGATCTCAAGGAATTCCAGAAGATCGCCAGCCCCCATTTCCTACTGTTCGTCTACCACAAGATCTTCACCAATGGCTGGCACGGTTTTCTGCTGATTCAGGGCGCAAAAACCAGGGGAGCCTTCACCGCGGAGCTGGCCCTTTCCAACCGGAAGGAGTTTCCAAGATACCTGGCCTCCGGGAAGCCATTCCTGGGAGTGGATGGGGCCCGGGAACGCCTGGCCAGGATCATATCCAGAAAAGACGATTGGTGGAATTACCGTAGCTCTGAAGAACTGGATCTGCAACTGGAGGAGTGCCTCAAGGAATTAAATCCGGCCTTCATGATCCTCCTTGATACGCATCTGGCTACCCTGCGCCGGGAAATGTCAAAGTATCTCGCCTTGATCAAGGAGTGGGTGGAAAGCGAAAAGGCCGGAATAGCAAAGCCCCTGGGCAGCAGGTTTGAGAACCTTCCACGCGAGAAGGAATCCTTTGATTACGTGAGCAACCTGTACACGCCCTACTTCATTGATAAATTTATTCGACCCCACCTGAAGGAAAAATACTCTGAAAAGCACTGGTTGAGCTGCCACACTTTCGTCATGGCCAAGCTCCTGGAACAGGAAAACCCCGCCGCTCTTTCCGAGGCATTCCTGAAAGATGATGAAGTCCAGGAGGATGAGGTGCAGAAGCTGTTAAAAGTGGCGCCCCTGACCTCATACGACATGAAAAATTCCACGCCGGAGGAAAAATTGAAATATTACGCCTTTGTCAAAGGAATGTCCGCCGTGGATGCATTCCTGACGGCGGAATCCAGAAAGAAGTAGGTGAACATCGTGACAGCCAGCCAGATCATGAGCCGGGACGTCATCACGGTCTCTCTCAGTACCACCGTGAAGGAAATAGCCGCCATCTTGAACGAAAAGAAGATCAGCGGACTGCCGGTCGTCAATGAAAAAAAGGAACTCGTCGGAATCGTTTCAGAGGGCGACCTGATCTGGAAAGTCGCCCGTCCGCACATCCCTCCCCACATCCAGCTCCTGGGAGGCATCATCTTCCTTGAGAATTTCGGCGAGATTTCTCTGGAATTAAAAAAGATGATGGCCCTGACGGCCTCTGAAATCATGACTTCCAAGGTCGTGACCATCACGGAAGAGACCGCCGTCGAAGATGCGGCGGCGCTCATGTTAAATAAGAAGATCAACCGGCTGCCCGTGACCAGGGGGAAAGAGGTGGTCGGGATTATTACCCGGAGCGATATCATCAGGACGCTATCCCAGGCGGATGGGGCATGAGCGAATTTTCCTCCCGCATCCTGGAAGAGGCCCGGGGCCTTAAGAAAGAACTCATCAGCCTTCGAAGACATTTTCACCGCGGCCCGGAACTGGGAAATTGCGAATTTGAGACGGCGGCGATTGTCTCTGACTACCTTGAAAAGCTGGGTCTTCCTGTTCAGCGGGGCGTAGCCGGCACCGGGGTCGTGGCCCTCCTTGAGGGCAATTCTCCGGGAAAGGTGCTGGGACTCAGGGCGGACATGGACGCCCTGCCAATTACGGAGAAGAGCGAAGCGGAATATGTCTCTTTGCACTCAGGCGTCATGCACGCCTGCGGCCACGACGGCCATATGGCGATCCTCCTGGGTGCCGCCCGCCTCCTCTGCCGGCATCGCGAGCAACTGTCCGGATCGGTGAAGTTTATTTTTCAACCCGCCGAGGAGGGCCCGGGAGGGGCCTTGCCCATGATCCAGGCGGGTATCCTTCAAAATCCGAAAGTAGACGCCATGCTGGCATTCCACCTCTTCATGGACCTCCCCGTCGGAACGATCGGTCTGTGTTTCGGTCCGGTGACGGCCGCAGCAGATGAGCTGGCGCTCGTCATTCATGGACGGGGCGGACATGCCGCCTACCCTCACACCACCGTGGATACGATCCACGTGGCTGCACAGCTCATCGTCGCCCTCCACAGCATCACCAGCCGCAACATTGACCCCCTTCAGCCCGCCGTTCTGACCATCGGCACCATCGCCGGCGGCTATCGTCAAAATGTTATTGCCGACGAAGTCACGATGAGGGGGACCGTCCGGACGATGGATCCCGGGGTGAGAATAGAAATGGAAAAGCGGATACGGGAGGTCACTGATGGAGTGACCCGGTCCTGGGGAGCCGAATACACCCTGACATACACCCGGGGATATCCATCCACGATCAACGAACAGACCCTCGCATCAATGGTGCACAGGACTGCCGTCGAGCTCCTGGGCGGCGTAAATGTCCAGCGACTGAATCAGCCTACGATGGGAGCGGAGGACTTCTCATATTTCGCCCAGGCGGTTCCGGCCGTGATGGTGCGCCTTGGAGGGAGTAACTCCAAAAAGGGTATGACCTATCCCCATCACCACCCGTCGTTTGATTTTGACGAAGAGGCGCTGCCGGTGGGAACAGCCCTGATGAGCACCTTTGCTCTCGACTACCTGGCCCCGTAGGGGCGCGTTATAACACGCCACCGCCCAAAAAGGAATTTAGGGTCTCATCTCGAATTTATTTATGAAGGGGGGGTGGGATCATGGATGAATTAAGCATGACGCAACGGGCCAACAGAGCGGCCACGATTGGACAGTGCAAGAGTCAGCTCCACGATGGAAAGTCCCTGAAAATCCGGGTTCTCTCCGGAAGCATGGCCCCGGCGATTATGCCGAATGACTTAATGAAGGTTGTCAAGTGCAACCACAAGAAACTTGCCCCGGGGGATCTTGTCCTGGCCATCTCAGGCGATGAGCTCATGCCCCGGCGAGTCATCTCGAAGGAGAAGACGGAAGACAATCAAGACAACTACGTTTTTACGCTCAAGGGAGATGCTCTCAAAGAGACCGATCCCCCTTCCTCGAATAAGTCTATTCTCGGTAAGATCATTCAACTTGAAAGAAATGGTCGCACCATCGTCTTCAAGAAGGACAATACCTTTGAAAATCAGGTCGGCGGGCTTCTTCAAAAGCTGTGTTTTTGGAAAAAGGAGTAGTTGTTCAGTTTTTCCGGCAAAGCGATTGACTTGTTTTGTTTTTTTGCTTTTCCTTATCGGTCTTTCCTCCGGGATCGCCTCCGCGGAAACCCTCTGGGGCATCACGCCGGGCATGGCCGGACCAGAGGCTCTTCGCCTGCTGGGAAAGCCGACCCAGGAAAAGGAGGAAGAAGATTCCCTCTCCTATCTCTACCGGGACCAGTTCGGCGCGGGTTCCCTCCTTGTGGTGAGCATCTCCAAAAGCGACAACCTGGTCTCGGAAATCACGGCCTGGCAGACCGATCGCAGCGTCGGCACCGCCCGGGGAATCGCCGGAGGGGATACGACCCGATCCGTCAGGCGGGTCTATGGACCGCCGCATTCAACCGAGGAGACATTCATCTCAGGCCTCCTGCATACTGTCTATGTTTACAAGGTCGCCGGTGTTTCCGGCTACCAGCGTATGTATCTCATCTTTTCCTGGTCGGATTCCATCCTGAGGATGATGGTTCTTATCCGGGAGGGACAGCCGTTCCTCCCGGGAAGATTTTAGGAGCGTAAAATGTATAAGATTGGTATTCTTTCGGGCGAAGAGCCTCTGGGATATGCAGTCATTGAAAAGATCAACGGTCGCAGGATGGAGGGATTGACTGCGGAATTCTGCCGCCTCCGGGAGGCCAGAATCTCAGAGCCCAGCCCATACAGGGTCATCATTGACCGGATCTCCCACCTGGTCGAATATTACAGCGCCTATCTGAAACATGCGGCCCTGTCCGGCACCTACGTCATCAATAACCCATTCATCTTTCCCGCCGATGACAAGTTTCACAACTACTGCCTGGCCTCAAAGCTGGGGATCCCCACGCCCCGGACCGCCTGTCTTCCCTCCAGAGATTACGGGGAAGACATCGAACCCGGCGATCTGAAAAACCTTGACCTCCCGCCCAAATGGGAGGACATCCTTGACTATATAGGCTTCCCGGCGGTACTCAAACCATATGACGGCTATGGGCTAAGAGACGTCCGCAAAGTCGGAAATATGGAGGAACTCCTGCAGGCCTACCAAGAATCCGGCGAACAGGTCATGGTACTGCAGGAGTATATAGAATTTGAGCACTACGTACGCGCCTTCGTAATCGGCAAAAAAAAGATTCTGCCGATCCGCTACGACCCTGAAAACGAAAACAACCGTTACATCGTTGACCACAAGCACCTCACCGATGAGCTTGGCGCCAGCATCCTGGATGCCTGCACCCGGCTCAACGAGGCTCTGGGATACGACTTCAATACGGTCGAGTTTGCCATCCGGGACAAAGTAGCCTACGCCATCGACTTCATGAACCCCATGCCTGCCACCAGGCCCGAGGTCATCACCGAGGAGTATTTCAAGTGGGTGGTGGAAAATCTGGCGGAGGTGGCGATCGAATACGCCTTAAGCGGGAAGCCTCCCGAAGATCTGAAGCATGCAGTACCGGTCCAATCGGATAGATTCCCGGAAAACCGGAGATATCCGCAGATTTCGCAGAGTTCCTGGTCCCAAATCATAGAGGCGCCTCAATGAGGCGCCTCTTTTAAATCCAAGCTTTGTCGCTATCCGTTAAGCCCGGTTGATTTTTTTCATGGCCTCTTCCCAATTGGTATCCTGGGCCAGTTTAAGCTGCTGGTACTGCTGATTCGGAGATCCCATCTCGATGGTCAGGCCGTGCGCTCCCGGGTAGGTTGAGGAGTGCTCTTCGGCGATGACGGTCAGTCCGATGGCATCCATCACCTTCCGGGCGGCGGCCTTGAGTTCCTCGTCGCCGACCTGAGGGCTCTCCACCAGGCGTTTGCAGAAGTCGTATTCGTCCTTGTAGCCGTAGAAACTCTGAGTTTTGGAGACAATGCTCTTCAAGGTACTGGAAGGAGTTTTTGTCGCCAGAATTTTTCCCGCCAGTTCATTAGTCGCCTCGGATAGTCCCGGAACCTGCGCCATCTCCATTGAGGACATGGTCGGCAGGGTCCCCTGGTTGGTCGAGGCGTCCTGTACCGCCTTGATGGCGAAATCCTTCGGCGAAATACTGAGCTTGGCTTTGAGGGCCCTCTGGAGCTCCTGAAGGAACTTGCCCGTCAGAAGCTTTGAGTAGGGCCAGCCGTCGGCGCCCTCGGTCTGCTCGGAGGCGATGAGGAAATCCGTCTTTCCCTGAAGCTCGTGGGTGGCCTCGTGGTTGGCCATGAGGCAGGCGTCGAAGCCCAGCACATCGAGCTTCTTTCCATCTTTGAGGGCCATATCCAGGGATTCGCGGAGTTGCGGCGTGGAGGCCCAGCCCCCGTAGCTGTCATCGGAAATGGCGCCGGTCCAGCCGCCGCCGTGGTCCGAGATGATGAGGGCATAGTGCTCGGCTGGATATTTTTCCATTCCCCATTTGACAAAGTCCGCCAGGACCTTGGGATCCGCCATATTGATTGAGCCCAGCTTTGCGAGAGCCGGCGAGACGATGCCGCTGGAATTGGCGGCATGTTTATCCAGTAAATAGCGGGCAGCGCCCTTGCTGCCGCCTTCATCGAGCTGAACAACCAGGTTCATATCGGCGCTGGAGCCGACTCTTTCCATCTCCGTCACGTCGTCCACCATAGCCGACAAGAGATTGTTGTCGGCGGCGGAATACTGGAGAATCGTCCACTTCTTAACGGCAGCCGGCTCGCCGGAAGATTCGGCATTTTCGGCGTGGAGAGCCTTCGGCGAAGGCTTGGGAAGAAGCGGAGGGGTCGCCGGGGATTTCGACTTCGAGAATTTTCCCAGCTCGACTCTATCCCGGGCCATCCCCGCGGTGTTTTCCGCGGCCGCGGCCTTGCCTGAATTCAGCGGCTGCGACCTGGCACTCTGGACCGAAGCAGGATAACCGACACCGGATGTGTTGTCAATCATAGCTGATACACTCCTTTATTTCATCTTCCCTCAGATTATATCACAGGGCGGCTGAAAAATATGTTAACAAAATGTGAACATTTGGCAAAAGAGAAGAGCGATGGAAAGAGGAAAAGAGGGGCCAGGGGTGAATAAGACCGCATGTGGATTGCTGCATGGACTACAGGGGCTCTTCTTCTTGTCCTGTTCTTAATATGCTGGCTCATGCTGGAGATCGTCTCCGCAAGACGGGGAGACTGCCGGATCACTATGGATCCCGCCGGAATCCGGGATGTGTACCTTTACATCCCGAACGAGCAGAAAGCCTTCCTCGATTTCACGGTCCCCTTTGTCAATACCGGGCGCCAGCAGGGTTTGATCATTGACTGTACGGCCCGATTGCAGCCGGATGGGGATCGTCTCGGCGGGCTTGAAACCTCCTGCGCCCTCCACAATATCGAACATCCGGGCCTTCCCTGGTACTGGCAGGCCTTCATCCTCAAAGAGAAGAAGACCCTCGACGTCGGGGTCAGGGTGTCCCTTGAATCCTGCGGGAAACCGGTGACCGAATATCTTAAAAATCTGGGAATGCTCCGGGTCGATCTGTACTACGAATATTACGGGAGGGCCCTGCTCGCTCACAGGAGGCAGGTCGTGGAAATCCCGCTCGGGGATCTAAGTTCCGAAGGGAAATACCCGCCACGGCCGCCTGCGGCAGCCGTGATCCAAAAAGAAAAAAGGCGGGATGCCCGGGCCATCACGGTCAAGACCCATCTTCTTCGCCCCGGCGACGATCTGGCGGAAGTCATCCGGCGCTACTCCGAAGGAGAACTTAAACCCGGCGATATCGTGGCCGTGGCCGAGAGCGTTGTGGCGATCATCCAGGGAAGGGCCTTCTACGTCGGGGATATCCACCCCCGACTCCTGGCCAGGAAGCTCAACCGCCTCTTCGACAAGGACAGCAGTCTCTCTTCTCCCTATGCTCTTGAGATGGCGATTCGCGAAATCGGCACTGCCAGGATCATCCTGGCCTTCCTTCTGGGGGGGCTGGGTAAAATCTTCGGCCGGAAGGGCGATTTTTACCGCCTGGCGGGAAGGGCAGTCGCCACTATTGACGACTGCACGGGAACGATCCCTCCTTACGACAAATATGTCGTCCTGGGACCAGCTGAGGGACAGGACTTTGTCCGCAAGCTGAAAGCGTCCCTGGGCGTCGATGCGATCATCGTTGACGCCAATGATCTGGGCAAAGTGGACATACTCGCTTCCACCGCTCCCGAAAAAGCCGCACTCCTTATGGAAGTGCTCGCCAAAAACCCCCAGGGCAACGCGGAGGAGCAGACACCCATCGTCATTGTCCGGGATATTAATTCCGCCTCGACCCAGACCCCCGGATGAAAATTCCGGTCGGCGAAGTCGGCGGCAGCTGCCCGAATAGAAGAGCCCTTGTCAATCCGGAGACTTTACTGTTATAATTGTGTTCAAGGAGCGGAAGTTCATGATCGAGCATCAACCCAGAGAAATTAATATCGTATCTCCAATGGCCTCCCTGAAGGAAGTCGATCTCCTTATTGACGCAGGCGCCAACGAGCTCTACTGTGGAATTCAACTGAAAGAGACGGAACAGGGCCTGGTGGTTAACCGCCGCCCTTACGCCATAGCCAACCTCCAAAGCCTCGATGAGTTTAAAGAAGCGGTCAAGCGGGTCCACGCCCGAGGGGTTAAATTGCACCTTACCCTGAATTCACTCTATTATACCACCAGGCAATATCCCTATCTGGAGAGGAGCATCGAGGCTTTTCTGGAAGCGCGCGCCGATGCGCTCATAGTATCGGATGTCGGCCTTCTGCTCCTGTTGCGGGACAAATATCCCGGCATCCGGGTGCATCTCAGCACCACCCTCTCGGCCTTCAACATCCATACGGTGCGTTTTTTCGCCGAGGAATTGAAGGTTAAACGGGTGATCCTCCCGCGCCACATGTCGGAAACGGAAATCATCAATGTTTTCAAAGAGTCGCCGGCGGAGATTGAGGTGTTTCTCCTGGGCCAGCGCTGCATCAATGACGACGGTCAGTGCACCTTTGAGCACGGAATCGGCAATTTCTGCGATGATGGGCCGGGGCAGCATGGCAAAGTCACCGAGACGGTGGGCTGTTTACTGAATTATAATTACTTTACCGCAATGCGGGGAGAAAATTCATCCGGCCGGAAAATCGTAGAAAAGAGGTACAGCCTGCCCACGATGGCCCCATTTTTCTGCGCTTTTTGCGCCATGTACGGTTTTGTCAAGGCGGGAATCAAGTATTTCAAACTGCCGGGACGAGAGGATCCGGACGTGCAAAGCCGGCTCCGGTTCCTCAAGGCCGCCGTCGGTGCGAAACATATGCTGATTTATTTTGAGGGGAACAGATTCCATTTCACCAGAGAAGTGAAGAAATATTTCATGAAAACCTTCGAGCTTCAATGCAGCTCCTCCGTATGCTATTACGCCATGAAGGGAAATCACGAAGACTGAGAATCAAAGAAGAGAGTTATGGAAAAAGCGTTTTTTGCCGTTCAAACTGACCAGTTGAAAATACCCGATGACTCGGGCTACTCCCGCCTGTATTACGGCATCGAGTTCTGCCAGCACCAGATTCCCACCAGGGAGGAACTCCGAACGGCCCTTGCCTTCGCCCGGGATCATTCTCTGGAATTCACCCTGGTGACCCCCTATGTCAGCGAGACGGGACTGAAAAAGCTGGAGATTCTCTTTGACTATCTCAGGGAGAAAGAGCCGGCGACCGAAATTGTCGTGAACGACTGGGGTGTGCTCTACTGGCTGCACAGTGAATATCAATTTCAAAATATCGCCCTGGGAAGAATTCCTCATAAAATGAAAAGGGACCCCAGAATCCATCATTACATGGATAAAATGACACCGGAGGCCCTGCTCAATTTCCAGGATTGCAGCCTCTCCGTGCCCGCTGTTAGAAAATTGCTGATTGAACTGGGGGTCAAGCGACTGGAATTCGACAATCTTCTTCAGGGGATGAAAATGGACCTTGGCGGCGACCCCCCCATGATGACCAACTCCCTTTATCATCCCATAGGCTATATCACGACCACCCGCCTCTGCAAGGCCGGAAATCTCGACGAGAAAGAACTGTCCGTTTTCAAGGTGCTGGAAACCTGTGAACGGTCCTGCCGCAACTACAGAACCTTTTTCAGAAACCAGGCGATGAAAGATCCCATCATCGCTCAGGGGAATACTTTTTTTTACAAAAACACCCAGCTTCCGCCGAATCTTGAGGAACTGGGAATCGATCGTCTCATCTTCGAACCTGAAGTTCCCATGATGCTCAGCCCCGGCGAGGGGACGGCGAGCGGTGCGCCGCCTCCATGGTGAAGAGGTAACGGATATTCCCACGGACGAACCGCTCCGGGATCCGTCCTGGAGATGCTCCTGCCGGATCTGTTGGCGCCGAACCGGTGACCCGGCCCAAAGGCCTGGCATGAGGCCGGTCTTGAAATGAAAATCGGCCGCCACAGCGAGGAGGGTGGGTGGTTCATCGCCGCACCAGCCGAAACTACTATTCCCTATACATTTCCCAGAATGAGCCTTCACGATTGGCTACGGTTTGATTATCGCACAGGGGAAGAGGAAATTATATACTTAGAATGGAGGATTGTTCCCTGGTCCTAATGGCCTATTTTCAGAAAAAAAACGGCGGCGAAGCCTGATTTAAGACACATTCCTGTCTGGATGCCGTTCTGGAAGGAAAAAAAATTTCTGCAGAGAATTGATGCACAGGTTCATTTATGAAAAAAATCGTCTTTCTCGTCAGCACCGTTTTACTGGGACTCCTTCTGGGCAGCTTCATCACGGAAATCATCCTCAGAAATCTCCATGGTGATCTTCGAAAGCGACTCGAACAGGATGGTTTTTCCTGGTATTTTGAAAGGGACCGGGATTTCTTTAAAAAAACCCGGGGGACCAATGGCGAATGGATCTATGTTTCTCAGAGAACCGACGCCGATCCGGAAACTTTCTCGTGCATCAAGGAACCCGGAACAAAAAGAATTTTCATCCTGGGCGAATCTACGGCCGCCTGCTTCGGTCGCTCCAAATCCACCTACCCGGATCTTCTCGAAAAGACTCTCCCGGGGAAAAGCTTCAATATCATCAACTGCGGCATGTCCGGATACGATATCACCAAGATACGGCCGATTCTGAAAGAAGTACTTCTTCGCGCCTCGCCGGACCTCATTCTCCTTCTTATCGGCAATAATCCCCCGGCCAGGTGGGATTATGTGATACATAACGGATTAAACAGATTTCTTTACGAGCACACCTGGGTCTACCGCCTGCTCGATCCGAATTACATGAAGAATCATATAGTGTACCGCAAGGAAGACCCTTCCTTCACTTATCACAGGGAAATCCTCCTGGATATCGTCCGGATGTGTAAATCGAATAAGGTTCCACTGGTCCTTTATACCATGCCTGTCAACCTGGAATGCCCCATGCCGTTTCCCGAAGATCTTAACCCTGTTTTCTCAAAAGAATACTTTCTTTCCCTCCGGGCCATGGAAGAAAAAAAATATCCCGAGGCCATAATAATTCTCACAAAGATGGCCCGCACCGAGGAATATGCCCGGAATCCTCACATCTTCTATGCCCTGAGCCGCTGTCTGCTCGCTGCAGGAAATCCCGCTTCGGCCAGGAAAGCCGCCTTCAGGGCTCTTCAGTACAGCCCCCAGGTCGAGAACGAAAATTGGCTGTGCCCGCACCTCAAGAACCGTTTGACGAGAAAATTGGCGAGCCAGGAAAGCATTCCTCTCGTGGACCTTGAAAAAATGTTCTCTGAGGCAGCCCCGCAAGGGTATTCCGGGGATCTTTTTTTCATGGACATCTGTCACTGGAATTTTTCACTCAATCCCTGGGTTTTTCAGGAAACCTTTAATTCTATTCGAAATTTCAACCAGACGCATGCTTGTGAAATCCTCGCTCCCCTCGGAGAATGGAAAAGCAACGCCGATGCCCCCCGGAAGCCAATCCTCAATGAATCACCCAGCGGAACGTTCCATCATGCCTTACGCATGGGAACGTTAAATCTTCTTCAAGGACCTTTTAAAAACTACTCGGAATGTTACATTTACTACATCAGCAAGGCTTTTGCCGCTCAACCCTCCCTGGCCGACCAGGCCCTTCTCTCCAGGCAATTCACATACGAGATGATAGGAACAAATCCAACTTCCCGTGAAATTGATGAAAAATGGCCTCAAATTCTCTGGCTCATGGGGGAAGCGCTCAGGCGCAAGGGGAAAACTGCTCTGGCTGAAAAATATTTCAACGAATCGATTAAAATACAGAGCGATCAGGTTTTTCCCTACTTCTACCGGGGGTGGTCTTTCCTGTCCAGGAAAGACTATCTCAGGGCGGAGAAAGACTGGCGATTTCTCATTAAAATAGAACCTGGGTTTTCCTGGCTTAGGGACATCTTGAAGGCCGTCAAGCACAGTAACTAGTCCGGAAGCAATAAATCACCAGATTTTCCCCGGAGGAGGAGAAAATAACAGAGTGTAGAATAAACCAGAACTTATTTCATTAAAAGGAGTTGACTGTCATGGCGCATAACTTCAAACGCTCAACCGCCGGCCTGCTCGTTCTCATACTCCTGGGAGCCTTCGTTTTAATACTCGCAACTTCAACCCATCTTTATGCATTATCGTTTCCGGGTTTTTCTAAAATAAACATCGACAAGCTTGACGCGAGCCAGCCTGACCTCAGCCTGAAGAAGCAGGGACAGTCATATCTTCTTAAGGCACCCGCCATGAAGACCAATAAGCAGACTTACGGGGATCCGATTCCTTACGGGCCGCGCAGTATAATGGTCCCTGGTATCTTCTGGTTCTCCAACGGCCCCATTAACGTGCCCAAAGAGGGCCTCGAGATCGCGTTCGATGGCTCCAATGACATCTATGTCTATCTGACGCCTACTCCTCGCGGAAATCTCACGTTCTATTCCGATCTCAATCCCGTAGAATTCAAGAATGTGATGAAATATGATGTTTACGGCCTTGCTTTCAAGAAGAAAGGTAAAATCTTAACCCCAGCCACCCTCCCCATCAAGGGAGTGGTCAAATAGCGAAAAACCCGGGTCTCGTTCAGGCTATCAGTATTCCTGGTGAGACACCCGCCGTCTCGTGATTACTTCTGTTCGTTTTTCAGACCTTTTCCGCCCTCTCCGCGGCTGCGGATGGCCAGGTAGGTCTCGTAGATGATCTCGTTGTCAAAGGCACCTCTGTTGACGAGATCCTCAAGAGCAATGCCCGAATAAGGCGTTGAAGATTGATTTGTGACCGGACAAATCAGTACGTGTTTAAAGAAAGAATCATGATATGGAAAAACAAAGGCCGTCGAGACTTCGAAGGTACTCCCCAGATACTTCCACCACCCGGGAACTACTGTAAAGCCGCGAAGACGCATATTGCGTTCGAATCGGGTCAGGTTGAAAAAAACATATTTGTCTTTCGCCAGAATGTACTTGATTTTATCGGCGAGGCTATCGGTCAGACAGCCGTTGAAAAGAGCTTGCGTTTCCTTTTCATCCATGGGCAAACCTTCGAGTAAATAGTAATACATCAAGGCCCACTCGGCGTCGGCCGGATCCAGTCTCATGAGGTAATAGTCCCCCTGATGGATAATTCCAGCGATATTTTCCGAAGCAACCATAACAGGATCCCGGGAGTGCCCCGTGAGGACCTGATGGAAATTTCCCCAAAAAAGAATACCGAGGGCCACCGTCAGGATAATGCGGTTTACTTTTGAAACGGTGCAGGCCGCGCAAATCAGAAAGATGACGCCCGCGAAGGTGATGTTGACGAAGTTGTTAAATGGGTCAATAAGCATGAAGGAGAAACCAAAAAAAACAATCCAAGGCAAAAAAATAAGGACAATCGCTTTCTTTAAAGCCCAGAGGCGTTTGAAATAGAGCAGGCCGAGGAAAATAATCATCAGGATGGCCCCGAGTATTGTTCGATTCATGGTTTCGTTCAAGCGCATGGCGGCTAAAGAGTGGTCATAGATAATGCTTCCTTCCGGGCAGGACAGTTCCATCAACCCCGGGAGGAAGTTCCATTTGAAAGTACGGAGCAGTCCGTTTCTAAAAAGTTGCTGGTTGAGATCTAAAAAAGCGTCATGCGCTGTTCTAAAAAGATTTGCCGTTGAGAAATAAATTAAATCCGGTGAAAAAGAATAGTCCATGAGGAATGAAAGGAAAAATTGAAAGGAGATAAAAATTGTCAGGATATAAGCGAAAACAAAAATGAAGCGCGTACGAACAGCCACCGGTTTACATAGGATCAGCAGAAGCATGATCCCGATAAAAGGGAAAGAAAGTGTGGCAAAACCCACTGCCAATGAGGAAGATACGCCTGCCAGAAGGATTCCCTTTATGCCCGGGAAGCTCAGGTAGAGAAAGAGCGAGAGAAAAACAAAAAAAGAACTGATGTTGTAGCCATAGGTCTGGCCGCTCCAGTACCAGAATCCATAACCGAAACCCAGAAAAGCGCTCGATAGAAATGCGGAAATCGGTTCCATGGAAAGCTTCAGCAGTGTCAGATAAAAGAAAAGCAGGGCCAGAGACGCAAAAAAGAGGTTAAGCAGCTCGAGAGGTAAAAGCATTCTACCGTGGTAATTGAAGAAAGCCAGGCATTTTCCCACATGGCAATAGAAGGGTGTCTGAAAGATATGGGAGATTACGAGTCCATTGCTTCTCTGGAACTGGTCCGGGATGAGGAGAGTCCTTTCAACTGTACTGCAGGTAAAGAGAGTTGTCCAGTCATAATGAGTCGGAAAAAAATTGGAGCCCAGGGAAAGGTAGCCGAGGAATAAAACCAAACCCAGCCAAAACGGGGCCTTAAGCTGCCTTGCCATTGCAAGCGGACTGAATTTGGGATGCATGGGTGCCGTCTTTCCCATCAGGAGGCTTTCGGCGTCCACATGAAATTCCCTTTCAAAAAAACAGTGAAACCAGTCAATAATCAATCGGTTCAGGAGTCTCAAATCGGGAACACAAATCGGAAACATCTGTTGACTTTTATAATGTCAGCTATTATAATCTACCTGTGTTCGGGCGCGTAGCTCAGATGGTTAGAGCACTACGTTGACATCGTAGGGGTCAGCGGTTCGATCCCGTTCGCGCCCACCACTTTCAAGGTTAGAAAGCCGCCGTATTTTCCGGAAGAAGTTTTGGTTTCCCGGAAGGTGCGGGCTTTTTTCTACCCGCACCCCCCACTTTTATGAGCTTTCTTACTGCACGAATTCGCGGACATAGTAGTCGGGAGTCAGATCCTCACCGGTGGCCCGCTTAATCAATTCGCTCCAGCGATAGCGGGCTCCCGGATAGAAAACCTGGCTGGTCAGGAAGGCACCCAGCTCGGGATGACCAACGAATGAAAATTCGGCGTCTTCCTTTTCCCAGAGAACGGCCGTCTTCATCCGGTGGACGAGTTGTGAGGCGAGTAGCTGCCCCAGAAGGTAATTGTGATAGTACACCGGGGAAGTAGTGAAGTGGATTTTTGCGGCCCAGTCGGGAGCGTTTCTTTTTTCAGGGCGCCTTACGAGCTGGTATTTTTCCACCAGGTCCCACCAGAGCTTGTTCAAGTTCTGGTCGGGGTCTCTGTAGAGTTCCCGCTCGAAGTGCACCATGACCTCCGACCAGCGGCAGAAGACCATCTGGCCCATGCGATCTATTTTTTTAAGAAGCGGCCTGATTTTCCTGATCTCCTCCGGAGGGGCTCCGGCCACGTGGACCAGCCACCCGGGGCTGCTGGCGCATCTTTCGAACATCTGGGCGACGGCCTCAGTGGTGAAGGTGTGGGCGGCATCCCGAAGGAGGAAGGGCAGGGTCCGGTCGTGGTAGAATGAATAAATGCTGTGCCCAAGTTCGTGGAGCAGGGTCCCCGTCCAATAGGCATTGTTTCTGAGGTTGCACATGACCCGTGCGTCTCCCCTGCGATCCAGGTCCATGCAGTAGGCGTGTTGATATTTGCCCTTCCGCTCATATAGATCTGATTTCATGAGAACGCTGTCCACGTTGAGGTTGATGCCGTCATAAAAGCCGGAGACCGTCTTTTTGATGTCCTGCTTGGCGAAAATGGCGTCCAGATCCGTTCCGCCCAGATCAGGGGCCTCCTGGAAAAAGAAGTCCTGGTAGTGCCAGGGGCGCATCTTATCCGGGGTGGTTTTCCACCGGGCGGCCAGATTCATATCGATGGTTTTTTTCATGGCTTTAAAGGGGACATCCGTCTCCCTGGCCAGTTCGTCGAAGATGGCAAATACTTCCTGGACGTTCTGCTCATCGAGGGTCATCTGCATCTCGTAGAAATTCGCAAAGCCAATGTCCCGGGCCGCCTGGTTGCGAAGCTTGACCAGCTTGATGAGAAGCGGGGCCACCTTTAGGCCGACTGATTTCTGTGCCTTCCAGGCCTCCATACGAAGGGCGGAATTTTTTTCTTTGCCCAGCACGTCGAGGAGGTCGTTATCGGAGACTGCTTTGCCCTGATAGGTACCGCGGGATGTGTTGAAAAGATTCTCTATTTGCGTCGAAAGCTTGACGATCTTTTCCAGAAGGGCCGGATCCGCCTGGTTCTGGGCGAATTTGTTATAGACCAGGACTAGTTCCCTGGCCAGGATGGAATCTTTGATCTTGCCGGACTTCTTCAAGTCCTTAAGGAGGGCGAAGTCCTTTTTGTCGGAATGGATTTTCTTGTACTCTACTTCGTATTCGGCATAGGCGGAATAGGCCTCTTTTTTTCCTGTGCCTGTTGCTTCCCAGTAGGCTAGTTCTCTTTTCTTCATGAGGGGCTGGACCTTGGCAACATAGGTGGAAAGGAAAGCCTGGAATTCTTTTTCCGACTGGTTCACCTTCACGGCTGCTCCAGCCGGAATAGACAGGCAGGCTCCCAGGAGAAGTATAAATAGAGAGATTATCGTCGTTTTCATGGCAGCTCCTTTTCTCGGGTTGGAATAAGGACAGTATTATTGAAAAAGGGTATAAAATCCTCCTGTGAGAGCAAAATGTCGATATAGCTTTGGATTATTAAGGCTACAGAAGATAAAAAGACTGATGTTTTCAAGGCTTTCCATAATTTCCCCCCACTTAGCAGGAATTTTCCAAAACATGTAGAACTTAAATAAGACCATGGGCATACCCGTGGGGGATTACGCTTGGGCGCGCATGAAAGAAAAGGGGAAAGAGGCAATGAAGAAGGCTCTTCTCCTCAATTCCGGGGATGCCGCCGGGCGAAAAAAATATTAAGGAGGAAGAGAAACATGCAAAAAGGGAAATGGTTAGTGGTTATCTTTATGATCATCATAATGGTAGCCCCGGCGATGGCCGCTCCGCTTTTCGGAGATGTGCCCGCCAGTCACTGGGCCAAGGACGCCGTCGCTTCTCTGGCCGCAAAGGGTCTTATTGAAGGTTATCCGGATGGCACCTTCAAGGGCGATCGGGCCACCACCCGGTACGAAATGGCCCTGATGGTCGCCCGTATGCTGGCCAAGGTGGACCAGATGGGCGCCAACTATGCCAGCAAGGCCGACATGGAGACCATAAAGAGCCTGACTGACGGATTAAGAGAGGAACTCGACGCCATGGGCGTGCGGGTGACGAGCGCGGAGGACAACCTCCAGAAATTGAACACCCGGGTGACCGCTCTTGAGAAAATTACCTTCTATGGCAGCATTGATGCCATGATGGTTTCCCAGGGCTTCACCAATACCGGACACGGCGACTGGGACGGAAATACAGATCCCCGCCTCTCCTACACGAACCTGGTGGGTTCGGTCGCCGGAACCCAGCTTTCTTCCGGCGTGTCTGCTTTAAGTGCTGTTCCCACGAAGTTCCCCGTGGTGGACTACATTAACGGCCGCATCCTCACCAACGGCACCGGCTACAGCGCGTTGGGAACCCTCGGCCTCAAAATCAAGGTCTCCGATGACATCGCCGCGGGCGCCGAGTTCAAGGCCTATGTGTCCGGCGGAGATGCCATTGTAGACATGATCTGGGGGATTTCTCCTCCCTTCCTGGCCAACCAGTTTGCCGGTCTCGGCAATGTCACCAACGGCTCCATACAGTCCCTCAACAACCAGCCCTGGACCCGGATGATCCTCGACAACTTCTGGATCAACCACAATCCCTCCGGCACCAAGCTGATCGTCGGGGCCTACAACTACACGAACATGGACGGGATCATCTTCCGGGGAGAGGAAAATCCCAATGCCAACGGCCCCCGCTACATCCCTTACTACGGCTTCGACCTCACCGGCAAAAACCAGGCGTTCCTTCCCTTCAAGTATGAGCTCCTCTGGACAAAGCTTGGCCAGGGCACGAACAACCTCAGCAAAGCCCTGGATTACTATCCCTGGGCGATGGGCCTCAACGTGGCCTTTGAGTTCTCCGGTTTGGATCTCAAACTCAACTTCCTGCGCTCGGCTCAGGACCAGCTCAATGGCTCCCCCGCCACCTCCGGGTTGTATGATAACTGGGGCGGTTGGGTCAACCCTCCGGCATATGCGAACAGACCGGCCAGCGAGTGCCCGATCGTCAACAACGGAATCGGCCCCCAGAGCGTGACCACCTGGGGAGCTTCTTTAAAGTACAAGTTCAATATCCCGGTGGATCTTAAGTTCGTCGGCGAGTTCGGCTCCTCAACCTACAAGCCCAATATGGCCTCCAGTTATGAAAAGACTGGTTCTTCCACCCGTTTTGGCCTGAGCACCGCTCTCATTGGCGGCGACCTTGGCCTGGCCCTCGACTATGTCTCCACCGATCCTTACTACGATCCCATGGACCTCCACTACCCGACCTACGGATCGGGGATTGATACGATGTTTGTTCCATTCTGGCCGTTGCCGACCGGCTTCAATACCTATCCCGGCACCTACCAGCTCCACGACAGCTATATGTATCCCAACAACCGCCAGGGATTCCGCTTTAAAGCGGATTACAAGTTCGCCGGCGGAAACGGGAAGATCGGCGGCAAGCTTAGCTCTCTACAGCAGGTCATAGACAACTCCAACTTTAGTAATCCAGGCTTCATGGATGCGGTCTTCATCGGCAACCTCGCTCAGAGAACCAATGGAACATATTATGAGACCCCCATTGGTAAAGTCACCAACTGGGGCTTGAATGCCGAATACAGCTTCTTCAAGAGCCTCAAGTGCAAACTGGGCTACGAGGAGTACAACTTCCAGAGAGATTCCGGAAGCTCAGAAGCCCTCGTCATAGCCGCCAATTACTACAAGCTCAACTACAACGCCTTCCGCCTCGGCCTCTCCTATCCGCTGACGCAGAAGTTCTCCCTCATGGGCGGCTGGGACATCTCCAATATCAAGTCGAGCAATTACTGGTATGGTTATAGAGATGCCATCAATACCACCCAGAACATCCCCTACCTTGGCTTCAACTTCAACATCTCCAACAACACCTGCTGGAACGCCATGCTGAAATCCTACCAGGTGACCGACAACATCGGTGACGACTCCACCGGAAGATTGCTGGGAACCAGTCCGTTCAGCTGGAATGGGACTCAGCTCATGACCGAGTTCACCGTAAAGTTCTAACTTCGGACTTCAAGCCAGTGTGGAAGCCCCCCGCCATGGCGGGGGGCTTCTTGCTCTTCAAGGACATTTTTGGTATAATCTAGCCGAGGCATAACGAGGGAGGGTGAGGGCTGTGTTTTATTTAGAACTGAGGAAAAGGCTCTTTTTGTGGCTTGTTTTACCGGTTCTTCTTGCAGCCGGATTCTTTTACGTGTCCCGGCCGGCCCGTGGTGAGGAGTCTTCCGGTCCCAGGTTTTTTTATTCCTGCACCGCCAGCGGCAGCGAGTCGGGGATGGTGAATTACGGAATAGAGGAAGCACAGGTCAGACAGGCCATCGCCGAGCAGATCCAAAAAAGCGGTGGTATTTTGGTTAAAAGCCTGGGAGATGCCGATTATGAAGCGGCTTTCAAATATGAAGCCGAGTTCGGGCTGGTAAGGTGCCAGGCTAAAATAAAGGACCTTAAAAACGGAACGATCCTGACGGACTCGGAGGACCAGAAGGAAGTCAGCGGCATGACCACGGATGCCGTGCAGGTAATGACAAATCTTTCCATTAACTTCGCCCGGGAAATTATCGCCGGTTTTTTTGAGAAGAACAAGGCCGTAGCCTCCAAAAAAACGCTCTTTGCGGCTGCACAAACGCCGCCGAAACCGGCCCCAGCTCCTGTAGTTTCAACTCCCAAACCTCCGCCGATCCCGGAAAAGACAATCACCAGATATGAGCCGGCTCCCGCGGTTGCAGTTATAGCTCCCAAACCCGCTCCTGCCCCCGTCAAGACGGTTTCCACGCCTCCTCCCCCGATAATCGTCGCCACCCCGAAGCCTACCCCTCCTCCTGTCATCGCCACCCCTAAACCGACCTTCGTCCCGGTGCCGACACCCCGGGTGACGCCCAAGCCCCTTCCCACCCCAAAAATCGTCCTCCCCGTGCCTGCGACTCCTGCTCCGCCGCCCCCCTCCTCCGAGAGCGAGGGGGAGCCTCCGGAGATCACCATGACTTACCCGGAAGAGCCGGAATCTCACACCACCGAGAAGACGATCACTCTGGCGGGCGTCATCAGGGATCCTGAGGGAATTGAGAATTACACGATCTCGGCCAACGGGGTGCAGATTTTTCCCCCGAAGAACTCGCGGAATGTAGTCTTGAAGGCCAAGGGTATTCCCATCTCGACCCAGGTGGATTTAAAGGTGGGCGAAAACGTGATCATAATTTCGGCCACCGACAAGCGGGGCAACCCGGCCCAGAATTTCATCAAGGTCCATCGGGAGGCCTCCATCGCGGGCGGGGCAGGAAGCAGCCATTCTCAGGTGGCCTCAAAGCCTGTCGCGCCCTCGAAAGTGTCTCTCTGGGCGGTGGTTGTAGGCATCAATCGATATGAAGACAGTGAGATACAATCTCTTAAATATGCCGTGCCCGATGCTCAGGCTTTTAAAAATTTTGTAGAATCACAAAAGACGAGCGGTCTTTATAAAGCCGTCCACATAAAATACCTCGTTAACAAGGATGCGACCTTGAGGAATCTTAAAACGGCGCTTGGGGTTTTTCTTAATGACGCCCGCCAGGACGATGTGGTCTATGTTTTTATAGCTTCCCACGGGGCTGTTGATCCTCAGGGGGACAGCTACATACTGACCTGCGACGCCAATTTTAACAGTCTTTACTCAACGGCGCTTCCCATGGAGGAGTTCAAAAAACTCCTCATGGACAGAATATTTGCAGAACGCACCATCGTCATCGCCGACGCCTGCCACTCCGGAGGGATCGGGAACAATACTCGCGGGGCCCGGGAAATAGACATGAATGAATTTAAAAGATTTCTTGAAACTTCCAAGGGAAGAGCCATCCTGACGGCCTCCAGAGCCAAGGAGCTTTCTCAGGAAGATTCCAAACTGGGACACGGCCTCTTCACTTTTTATCTGCTCGAAGGTCTTTCCGGGAAGGCGGATGCTAATGGAGATAACATCGTTACCGTAAGCGAGCTTTTTGATTATGTAAACGAAAAAGTCGTCAAAATTTCAAGGGGTAGTCAGCACCCGGAGTTAAAAGGCAATTTTGACAACAACCTTCCCCTGGCTATCCCTGACAAATAATTCTGACCTTCAGGCAAAATATGAAATACGCCAACGAGAAGATCCGGGCGCTGGGGAGCTACGCCTTCGCGGAAATTGACGGAGAAGTGGCCCGTCTCAGAGAAGAGGGAATCCAGCCCATTGACTTCGGGGTGGGCGATCCCCAGGATCCGACCCCGGAATCAATCCGGGAGGCGGCCCGTCGGGGCGTGGACCTGTGTGCCCGGAGCGGCTACCCCAGCTACAGCGGCTCCTCCGAGTTCCGGGAGGCCGTCGCCGCCTTCATGAAGAGGCGCTTCGGCGTGAAACTTGATCCCAACCAGGAGATCTCCGCCACCATCGGGAGCAAGGAAGCCGTCTTCAACTTCCCGAACGCCTTTATCGATCCCGGAGATATCGTGCTGGTCCCCAATCCCGGCTATCCCCCCTACGAGCGGGGAACCCTCTTTGCCGGCGGAACTTCCTATTTCATGAATCTTACGGATGAAAACGGCTTTTTCCCTGACTTTGAGAGCATTCCCCCGGAAATTCTCCGGAGCGCCAGAATTCTATGGCTCAACTACCCTAACAATCCCACCACCCGGACGGCCACGGAGGCCTTCTATAGAAAGGCCATCGCCTTTGCCGGGGAACACGGCCTCATCATCGCCTCCGATGAGGCTTACACGGAGAACTACTACGAGAATAAACCCTGCTCCATTCTCCAGTTCGGGCGGGCGGGGATCGTCGTGTTCCAGAGTTTGAGCAAGATGGCCAACATGACCTGCTACCGGTCGGGCTGGATTTGCGGCGATGCGGAGATCATCTCCGTTTTCAAGAAGCTCAAGACCAATATCGATTCGGGGACCTGTACCTTCATCCAGGATGCAGCCGCGGAAGCGCTTCTTAACACCGGATACCAGGAGGAACTGAGGAAAAATTATACCCTTAAGCGGGATATTCTGGTTCGGGCCCTGAGAGAAGCGGGACTTCCCGACTGCACGCCGCAGGGAACCATTTACCTCTGGCAGAAGTGTCCGGAGGGCCTCACAAGTTTCGAATTCGCCCGGCTGCTCCTCCGGAAGGATATCGCCGTGGTGGTGACGCCGGGGCCGATGCTCTCCAGGCCGGCCCAAGGGGTGGATCCGGGCGAGGGATACGTCCGCTTTGCCCTGGTGCCCCCGGTGGAAGAGTGCCGGAAGGCCGCTGAACGGATCGCGATCATAAAGAAGTTCTGAACAAGGCCGGACCAGAGGAGGAACAATGGATTTGAGAAGGTTGATTCCGGCTGTTGACGACCTCCTCGGTGAGAACGGAGCCAGGGAACTCATCGAGAAGAAAAAATATCCCCGGGCGCTCGTTACTAATGTTCTGAAAACCGTCGTCGGGAATCTCCGGGAAAATCCTGGCCTGCTCTCGGGCTTGACCTCTTCTGATGAGACGGAGGGACGCTCCCGCCTCACGGATTATATTCTCCGGAAAGTCCGGGAAGAACTCGCCGGATCATTTCTTAAACCCGTAATCAATGCCAGCGGCGTCATCCTGCACACCAACCTGGGACGATCTCCTCTTCCCCTTGAGGCTCTGAGCAACCTGGTCGGGCTTCTGGAAAACTACGTCTCCCTGGAGATCGATCTTGGGAGCGGCGAGCGGGGGGAACGCCTTTCGCGCATCGAGGAATTGCTCCGCGTCCTGACGGAGGCCGAGGACTCCGTGGTGGTCAACAACAATGCGGCGGCAGTCTATCTCATCCTGGACACCTTTTCCCGCGGGAAAGAGGTAATCGTCTCGCGGGGTGAGCTGGTGGAAATCGGCGGTCATTTCAGGCTTCCGGATGTGATCTCCCGAAGCGGCGCCCTGCTCCGGGAGGTGGGGACGACCAACAGAACCTGCATTTCGGATTATGCTTCCGCCATTTCCGAGAAGACCGGGCTTATGATGAGGACTCATCCCGGCAATTATCGGATCCTGGGCTACACGGAGGCCGTCTCGGCCCAGGAATTGTCCGCCCTGGGACTGGAGCGCCGAATCATTACCCTGGAAGATCTTGGCAGCGGCCTCCTTCTGGATCTGAGCCGTTTCGGCCTCCACCGGGAGGAGACAGTACAGGATATTATCAAGTCCGGAATCGACCTCGTCTGTTTCAGCGGCGACAAACTCTTGGGCGGGCCTCAGGCCGGCATCATCCTGGGGAAAAAAGAGCTGATCCGGGAGCTCAAGAGCAATCCTCTCATCAGGGCGCTCAGGGTGGACAAGCTGACTATTGCGGTGCTTGAGGCCACGCTCAAGCTCTATCTGGATCCGGAAGGAGCTCTACTGACGCTGCCGGTCATGCGGATGATCACGACGAATGTGACGAAGATTCGCTTTCGGGCGCGCCGCCTCGCCGGCAAACTCTCTTCTCTTCTGGAGGGCAAAGCCAGGGTCTCGGTCGAGCCTTCTAAAGCCCGGATAGGTGGGGGCTCCTTCCCGACTGAAAAGATTCCAAGCTTCGCGCTCGCGGTGGCGCCGCTTTTTATCTCGGAGGAGGAGTGCTTTCGCCGCCTTCTCGCTGACTCCACTCCCCTTCTCGCGCGGAAGGGCCCGGGAAAGGTGCTTCTTGATCTCAGGACCGTGAGCGAGGATCAGGACAAGATGATTCTGGAGATTTTCGGCCGGATCTCCCTTGAAGATAACGGATGAGGGATTTTATCCTCGGGACGGCGGGGCATGTGGATCATGGGAAGACCGAGCTCGTTCGGGCGCTAACCGGCATCGACCCGGACCGTCTTCCCGAAGAAAAGAGGCGCGGCCTCACCATAGACCTGGGTTTTGCCCACCTTTCACTTCCCGGCGTCGGGGTGGCCGGCATCGTGGATGTACCGGGGCATGAGCGTTTTCTGAAAAACATGCTGGCCGGCGTCGGCGGCTACGAAATGGCCCTCCTGGTGATCGACGCCAGGGAGGGGATCCGGGAGCAGACCCGCGAGCATCTGGAGATCCTCCGTCTGCTTGCGATTCCCCGCGGACTGGTGGCCCTGACCAAGTCGGATCTGGTCTCTCAGGTGGAGATAGACCTGCTCCGGGAGAGTATCAGGGAGTTCCTCCGCAGCACTTTTCTTGAGGAGGCCCCGATCATTTCTGTTTCCTCGCTTACCGGATCCGGCATTCCCGAGCTTAAGGAGGCCATCGGACGCGAGGCGGAAAAACTGCCGCCGCCCAGAACCGGGGAGGTTTTCCGCCTTCCTATCGATCGGGTATTTGTCAAAGCCGGATTCGGGACAGTGGTGACCGGAAGTCTCATTTCCGGCAGGGTCCGGCAGGGAGAGGCCGTATGGGTGCTCCCTTCGAAAAAAGCGCCTCTTCGGGCCCGCGTGCGCGGCATTCAGGTGCATGGAAATGAGCGGGAGGAGGCGCTTTGCGGCCAGCGGGTGGCCCTGAACCTGGCCGGGATCCCGGCGGAGGAACTGCGCCGGGGGCAGGTTGTTCTTGCTGCGGGCTACGGAACTCCTTCAAAGATTCTTGATACTTCCTTTAACCTTCTTGCAGGGGAAGAGCTGGTGCGCCCCGGGGAGAAGGTTCGTTTCTACGCCGGCACGACCGAAGTCATGGGAAGGATCGCGCGCCTTAGAAATGCGGAGGAAGGCAGGGGCCTTCTGATGCGGCTGGTCCTAGAGGATGATGTGCTTGTTTTCATCGGAGACCCCTTCATCCTGCGGGCCGGGAATGCCGGAAGAACCCTGGGAGGGGGGCGAATCCTCGAATTGCCTCAAAAACCCGGAAAAAATCTCGCTCCTTTTGAGGAGGGAGCCGGAGAGGCCTCCCGCCTGCTCCGTCTGGCCTTCCGGGGAGAGTCCTCGGGCCTGCTCACGGAGGATCAGCTTTTGAAGGCGATCCAGCTTTCCCCGGTTGAGGGGAAAAATTTCCTCAAGGATTCAGCGGAAAAGGGGACGCTTCTATTTTTGCCTGAGGAGCGCCGGTATGCTCTCGGGGAAAGCGTCCGGGACCTTAAGGAAAAAATCGTCTCCCTGCTGCGCCGCCTCCACGAGGCCTCCTTCTGGCAATGGGGCTGGAGAGGAGGGGAAATACGGGCTTATTTTTCCGGCATTTCCTCGCGCCTCCTGGATTTCTGCATAAACCGCCTTGTTACGGAGAAACGTCTGGTCCGCCGCGACGAGCGGTTTCTCTTAAGCGGCTTTACTCCCTCCCTGGATTCCGGGCGGGAGGAGATCCGCCGCCTCGTGCGGAGCGCCTTTGAAGAGGCTGCCTTTCAGCCGCCTTCGATGGATGAACTGAAGATCCGCGTGGGCGGAATGGAAAACCAGCGCCTCCTTAAGGAGGTACTGGAATTCATGAGGGGTTCCGGGGAAATGGCGGAGACGGGTGAGGGAATCTTCTTTCTATCCTCCGCGCTTGATGAGGCCCGTAAAAAACTTTCGGAACTCTCCCGAGCCCGCGGCTCGTTCACCCCGGCGGAATGCCGCGATGCCCTGGCAAGCTCCCGCAAATACGTCATTCCGCTCCTGGAATACTTTGACCGCACGGGCTTCACCAGGCGGGAGGGCGAAGGCCGGGTCATATCCGGCTGTTGATACGTACCCGATCTCTAAAACCAGGCTTTTTCTTATATACAACCAAGCAATTGGTTTGGTATTATTATAAAAGGCGAAAGATGATCGGCAATCTTAATTTTTATCTAGGAGGAAAGCGAATGAACAAATGCAAAAGGTATTGTAAGATGTGGTTTATTGCATTACTGCTGCTGGCGGGGGTTCTTGTGGGCACGGCCTTGGCCCAAGTGAACATCAACGTCAACATCGGAGTGCCGGCCATCAGGGTTTCTTCGGATCCCTACACCGCGGTTATCCCGGGAACCTATATTTATTATATCACCGAAAGCCCCGAGCGTGTTTTCTTTTATCAGGGCACCTGGTGGCGGCCGTATCAGGGACGCTGGCACAGAGCCACGGGATATAACGGCCCCTGGAGTTTTGTCGATGCCGGGAACGTGCCTCCGGGGTTGCGCGGGCTTCCTCCCGACTGGCGCAATCTCCCCCCGGGTCATGCCAAGATAAAATATTCCCAGGTTAATAAATATTGGAAACAATGGGAGAAGGAACGGCATTGGGACAAAAACAAGAGCAAACAGCAGGGAAATGCAAAAACCCAATCCAGAGAAAATCAGGGCAACCAACATCCGGGAAATGTACAACCCCAATCCAAAGGAAATCAGGGAAATCAGGGAAACAAGGGAAACAAAAAGAGTAAAAAATAGATCGGCTGCAACCATTAGAAAAAAAGAGGAGGGGCGAGTCCGCCCCTCCTCTTTTTTTGGGTCTCTCCCACTCAAAGCATACAACAGGGCGGAATACGCACCCGAACTCTAAAACTAGGATTTTTCTTATATACAACCGGGCAATCGCTTTGGTATCATTATATAGAAGGAACGACAATCTTATTTTTTTATCAAGGAGGTGACGCGCATGAACAAATGCAAAGAATATTGCAGGCTGTGGTTTGTTTTTTTGCTGCATTACTGCAGACGGCTGTTTTTATGGTCGGATGCTGAGGAAGCGGAGTTAAAAGAGCTCATTAACTACAGCGGTGTGCCAGAGACATGACATCCCAAAAAGGTGGATTCGTTAGTCTCAATCAGGTAATGTTTTCATAGTCAATCTTAATAGGAGGTCGTAAAATGCAAATTAAAAAGAACCTTTATATCTATGCCACACTTGCCATTCTGTTTATGTCCCTTATTTTCTCGGCAACAGTCAGCGCCCAGTTGGTGATGGTCAACCTCAAAGTAAAGATAGTGAAAGTACAGCGGGAAAGCAGCAGCCTTCAGGTGAGAGTCCATGAGGGGCAAAACAAAGATGTGCAATATGTGGAACTGGACCAAAATACAAAGTTCTCTCATGCCAATAAGTTCTTCTCATATGCCCAGGCCATGGCTAGCTTTCGCAAAGACATGATAATCAGAGTGAAGGGCGGCTATACTATGGGGGGACACGTCAAGGCAAAGGATATTAAATGGTAGACTGCGTTCGGTGAATTGCCAGCCCTGTGTGGGGGATGAAGCAAGTATGGATTCCCATCGCATTGAAAAACTTCACTCTCCCCACAGGGGGAACACTCGAAGCTCCCCGTTTTTCATGAAAGAGGTGCTCCTAATGAAGAAAAAATGGATTTTATTGCCTGTAACCGTGCTGTTCATTTTTGTTATGCTCTGCCCCGTGATGGCGCAGGAAATAAGGGTTTTTATCAACGCCAGGCAGATCTCCTTCGATCAACCGCCGGTGGTGATTAATGGCACTGTTATGGTGCCCATGAGGGGAGTCTTCGAAGAACTCGGGGCGGATGTGAAGTGGAAGTCGGCAACACAGACAATTACCGCCAGGAAAGATGCCACGGAGATCATTATCCAGATGGGTTCGACTTTTGCATCGGTAAATGGGAAAACGCAACAATTGAATGTCCCCGCAACCATGGTGGGTGGAAGAACATTAGTCCCCCTTAGGTTTATAAGCGAAGCTCTAGGGGCGGATGTGCAGTGGCAGGACGCCTCCAGAACAGTTATGATAAGCTCAACCGGCGGCATCGTATCGGAGCCGGTCACTCCCACGGCGCCATCGGCAGGACCAAATATAGTGAGTGTAAGTCACAATGCCTCAGGAGCGCTGCAGCCCGGGAATGTCATAGTGGTCACCCTCGTCGGAGATCCCGGTTGCAAGGCAACCTTCGATATTGCCGGGATTGGAATTAACATACCGATGACCGAGACTTCGCAGGGATTATATACCGGCAGCTTCAAGATTCCTGATACTGCAGGAAATATTCTAAATGCCTCTGTCTTTGGAACGTTGAGCAGGAACGGACGGGAAAGCATGCGCCCGGCAAAATCAGGCATAGGGATTGATGCGAAGTATGTTAAAGTAATGAAAGTCTTTCCCGAGGGAAACAGCTCGGTAAAGACAAATCGCCCGAATATCCTGATTGTGCTTGAGTCAGCAGGGGGAGACCATCTCCTTGACTCATCAGTGAATCTC
This sequence comes from bacterium, assembly GCA_043798715.1. Classification (GTDB taxonomy): domain Bacteria; phylum Vulcanimicrobiota; class JAZDOK01; order JAZDOK01; family JAZDOK01; genus JAZDOK01. The sequence goes on along the minus strand of JAZDOK010000100.1, from coordinate 112,555 downwards.
TTAATCAACAACCAGCTCATAACGGGTAACGCCACGGTAAGCAATGAACTTGTGTCTTATGTATTGCCGTACGATCTGCCTCTGGGGCAGAACTCAATAGTTTTCTCGGCTTCAGATATTTATGGGAATACTTTAAGGAAGACCTGGTACTTTACCGTTTCTGCCGTTGGCATTATACAATCGATCATACACAATGCCACGGGGCCTCTTGCCGTCGGAAAAGTGCTGCAAATAAAGATGCAGGGATACCCTGGAGGAAGAGCGACATTTGACATAGGCTCGGACCACAGGAACAATACTATGGTTGAAACGTCATCGGGAACATATACAGGTAACTATCAGGTTCAACAAGGTGATTCCTTTCAGAACGCTCCGGTTACGGGGTATCTTGAAGTGCCCGGTCGTTCTCCCGTAACACTCATCACTACCACGCCCGTTTCGGTGACAAAAGATATTTCGCTTGAGATTACCTCTCCTCAACCAGGGTCAACGGTAGAGAAAAATTTTACCATTTACGGAGTGACCAGTCCCTTTGCAAAAGTCTCTCTTAACGTAAAAGTATCTCTGGGGGTTTTTGGGGTAGGCATGGAAAATGATCTTATGACATCTCAAGTTCAGGCAGATGAGTCTGGCAACTTTCAATACAGGATAAACGACTGGCTTCCTGTAAATGGCGGATCGTACACAATCACAGCCTGGGCCCAAAATGCCCAGGGACAGCAGTCCGCGACAGTCACAGTAAAGGTAAACAGGAGCGGGAAAACAACCGCCTTCAGGTAAGAGTCCATGAGTTGGAAACACGGTGATGTGAAATATACGGATTTCCCTAGTAATGAAAAGGAGGTGGATTTATAAAAATTCGAGATACGATTCGTATCACGTGCCAGGGACCGGACAATAATAATAAGGAGGATTACTTGTATGAAAAAGTTTTTTATCATCGCAATTGCAGTTCTGATTCTCGTCCTGGGCTTCCAGTCGGCAAAAGTTGTGTATGCTGAACAGGATGAAGGCGTATCGGCTGCAGGCGCCGTACTTGAGCTGCAGGATCTTGTGATCAGAAAGAATAAAGGTGCCAGTGAAGTCAATTTCAGAGTAATAGTCAAGAACATCGGGACCGTGACTGCAGTCAATCTCAAGGATAATCTTGTGGTCTATCTTCGCGTTAAGAACCATAGGACGGGCTACTGGAACCTGCTTCAGAAATGGACAAATATTGACGAGATAAAGCCGGGGGATATAGTGGCGCGAGATCGCACAGCCACCTCCAAGAATTTCGATGTCCTATCGGACAAATTTACCCTTCAGGCAGAGATTGTTTTGGAAGAGCCGGGATATACGGTAATATCAAAAAAAATCGTTGAGAGCACGAACCCTATAGATTCCCTCAAATAACCTGTTATAAAAAGAAAGACTTTAACTAGGGACAGACGTTTTTTTACATTTAATTTGCAAATAAAAGTGTCTGTCCCTAGTTTTTCTAATTTTCAGGATATGAAAAACAAGAAAAATGGAGGTGTATTATGAGAAAAAACATCCTGGTCATCCTTTCCCTCTTCCTGATCTGCATCATGTCAGGCTTGGCCCATGCGGACTCGGCGCCGCAACACCCCTGCAACCTCTCCCTCTGTGGGGACGTATTCGCATCGCCGGTGGAGTTTGCTTTCTCTTCTCCACAACGCCCCTACAAACACCCTCTCTGGGGGGACACGTCTCCAGTCCTTCTTGCCCTTATTGACTTCTACAAGGTGGACAAAATCCCCATCCAGTCCATCGGCCAGAATCTGACCGATCCGTTGGATATTCACCCGACGCTTTTTCTGGCTAAAGCGGCCTCGCTCGACCCCATGAAGATTTATGAGCAAAGGGTGCAGGGTGATTCCTGGATGACCATTGTCAGGAATAACAGCATTAACCCGATTATCCTGTACACACCCCTGGAAAACATAAAACCTCCGGCGCAATTCGATCATGCCTATGCCCAGCGGGAGTACCTGGCCAAGGATCCCAAATATCAGATGAAACTGTACGACAGCGAGGTGCGCGACCTCCTGGCCCTTAAATTCTGCGTGGATGCTCTCAACATAACGCCGCAGGAGCTCTTCAACCGGATGTATTACATGGATCTGAAAGACATCATCGTGGAAACCGTCTATAATAACGCAGGGGAGGCGGTTCCTCCCTCTCTTCAGCGGATACGTTGAAAACAGAACTTTGCCGCGCTTAGCCCGCCTTTTTTAGTCGGCTAAGCGCGGCGCGACTCTTTCTCTTTCACTCGATCCCGATGATTTTGTGCCTCAGCGCATAGCGGATTATGTCTGAAGTGTTCTTGAGATCCAGTTTCTTCATTATACGATCTCTGTAGAAAAAGATTGTCTTATTGCTCAGGAAAAGCTCTCCGGCTATTTCCTTTGCGGTCTTCCCTGAAGCCAACATATAGAGGACCTGTAATTCCCGCGTGGTCAGAGTGTCGTGACGGGGTTCGGATTCTTCATCCCCAATCAAATAGGCCAGTTTATCGGCCAGGGTTTGGGTTATCCATTTCCCGCCTCCCGAGATTTTTTCGATGGCGCTCAGCAGCTCGTCAGGTGCACTCCCCTTGGTAAGGTATCCAGAGGCGCCGGCTTTCATGGCAGATACTGCATACTGCTCCTCGGGATGGATGCTTATGATAAGTATGGGAATCCGGGGATGCTTTCGCTTGAGCTCTTTTAAGACATCCAGCCCGTTCATATCGGGAAGCGTTATGTCCAGTAAAATAATGTCAAAGTGATTCTCGGCCACTTTATCGAGCACTTCCTGGCCGGTGCAGGCTTCATGGGGCGCATACATGTCTGAAGCCTCTGCAAGAATCTGCCTGAAGCCCTTGCGAATCAGAGGATGATCATCGGCTATGAGGACATCTATCATGGATTTGTTCCCTTTTCTTCATCCGGAATGCTGGCAAAAATGGTGGTGCCTTTCCCTTCTGCGCTTGTTATTTCCAGGGTGCCTCCAAGAAACATAATTCTTTCCCTGATCCCGATAAGTCCTATGGAAGATGCCTCTTCGAGCTTGCTCTGTGCGCAGCCTATTCCGTTATCCGCCACTTCCATAATCAAAGAGCCCTTCTTCTTATGCAGGTTAATTTTAACCAGTTTTGCCTTTGAGTGGCGTGCGACATTGGTGAGTGCTTCCTGTAATATTCGGAAAACGGTGGTGGTGGGGGGGGGGCCGATAGTCATATCAACAGGCTTGAAAGAGATTTCGACCTGGATATCATGATGTTTCCTGAACTCCCTGGCCTGCCATTCAATGGCGGCAAGAAGCCCCAGATCATCGAGAATGCGGGGTCGCAGCTCAGTGGCGATTTTTGTAACAGATTCGAGGGTCTGATCCACCGTCTCGATGAGTTCCCGGACCTTATCGCCGATGACATGCATGGACTCGGGGACCTTTTTTTTCATCCACATAAGGTCAAGGCGCATGTAGGTCAGCGCCTGCCCGAATTCATCGTGAATCTCCCGGGCAATATTAGTTCTCTCTTCCTCTCTCACGCTGTCCTGGTGGGAAATGAGGCTGCGCAGTTGCTCCTGTGAGTGTAAGAGATTCTTTTCAACATTGATGCGCTCCGTAATATCATTGGCAATTCCAAGAACCGCCCCTTTTCTCCGGTGGCTTATGGGCACCATGCAGATATCAGCCAGCTTCGTCTCTCCATCTGTCATGTAGGCCGCTATGCATGTAACAGGCCCGATCTTTCCCTCTATCACCTCGGTATAACAGCGGGAAAGGGTTTCCCGGAAATCTGGAAGGAAGAGCTCGAAGAAATCGCTCCCGCTGGAATCTTCTGCACCGCTTTTCATGGCGGATGCAAGAGGATTGGCATAGACAATTTTTTTGTCCTGCACTATGAAGACTGCCGCGGGGATATTCCTGGAAAGGGCATAATAGAGCCACGCCGATTCCTCTGAGTGCTTCCGGGCCCTGAGGAGGATCTCCATCCGGGCAAGAAGATCACTCCTGTCAACGGGCATATGGACAAGCTCATCCACGAATTGCCAGAGGCGCCGCGCGGTGAGTGTTGCATCGTCTTTCGTGGTAAGGAGAAGAATGGGGAGAAAAAGAGGCTCCTCCGACTCCTTCCTCTTCCTCACCTTATCCTGCAATCGCTCCATGGCCATACCATCGAGGATACACATATCAAAGGAGCCTTCAAGTAAGTCATCATTTTCGGCTATGGCAACCTTGTGCTTGGTCGTGAGGCACTCGGCAAGATGACGCCTGTTCTCTTTCTGGTCCATCAGGATGAGAATCTCACCCATCGCCGGCTTCCTTGAAAATAGTGTCTACGAGGGAGAGCATCTCCTTCACGACGAGGGGTTTTAAAAGCACCGTGCGCTCCCCGTGGCTCGGTGCCGAGGTTTTCCTGGGGGAAATAAGGACAAAGGGGATCCCCTTTGTCCGAAGAATCTCGCTTCGCTCCCATATACTGTGGTCATAGCCCATGAGATCGATGAGCGCGAGCCCTATCATTTCGGGAATCTTCAATAGCCCGTCAAGTTCCTCCATGGTGGCGGCACTTATCACTTCGTACCCATCACTTTGGAGAAACCCGGTAATAAGCTCAAGGTTGCGCCTGTTATTCTCAACGATAAGGATTTTGTGTGAGTGGGGCATGCTCATCCCCCGCCCTTAATTGCTTCCAACCCCGTGGGCATTCCACTCAGGATCCCTCTCAGTCTGATGAGCGGCTTCCCGATCTTTATTCCTTGAGAAGTTATCTCCAGCTCCCGCAGGAGCTTTTCATGATCGCTGAGGCGCTTCTTGAGGACTCCGATGGCCTTGCGCAGCTCCCCTGCCATCTCAAGATACCGCAGAAAAATGATATTATCGGCAAGGTAGCTGATGCCAACCTCCGTGGCGCGGAAATCGCCTATAATGCTCTCTACTTCATTGATGAGAATGACGGTGACACCCATATTCATCAAGTATCTGGAGAGAGCGTGTATCTGGGTGATCAGGTCCTCACCCTTGAGAGCAAGGCGGTATCCGCTCATGCTGTCCAGGCAGATTACGCGGACATTCTTTTCCTCCACCTCCCTGCGGATAATTGTGGTAAGCTCACTGGCGGTATACTGAAGGGGCTCTATCTTCACCAGCGAAAACATACCCTGCTGTATCATAGACGCCACGGGAATCTTTATGTTTTCGCTTCTATGGAGAACGCTTTCCCTGCTTTCCTCGAAGGTATAGAACACGGAGCGCTCCCCTCTTGTCGCCGCCTCTTTCATGAAGAGCAAGCTAAGGGTGGTCTTTCCCACGCCGCAGGGACCGGAGATGATGGTCACCGTCCCGCGTTCGAGCCCGCCGTGAAGCATGGCATCGAGCTCGGGCACCCCCGAGGATATTATCTCCGGGGCGTATGGCTTTCTGTGCTCACCGGGTATAAGCCTGGGGAAGACCTCCATGCCTTTTTGGCTGAGGCGCATGGAATTAGCGCCGGGACGGAAATCGGAGCCGCGGAACTTCGTCACTGTCAGGTGCCGCAGGCCAAGTTTAAAATCAAGATCTAAGATCCCGTCGGCAATAAACTGGAGATGATCGTCGGGAGCCTCGGCGCTATGCTCCGAGGTAAAGAGCACCGTGCACCCATGCTCCTGGAGAAAGCGTATGAAGGAGACTACCTGTTTCCTGAACTGGAAGAGATCCGGAGAGAGGTAGCGAAACTGGGTCATGGTGTCCACGAAGACCGTCTTGGGCTTCAAAGCTTGAATCTGGGCCACAATAGTCTGCGATATGGGATCGCGCTCCACGTCGGCGGGGGAGAACAGATCGTATATCTGCCCCTGAACAAAAAATTCTTTCGAGGGGCTTATATCAAGAAAATCAATTCCCTCAAGCGTAAAGCCCATGGCCTTTGCGTTGGAACGAATCTGCTCCGTGGACTCCACGAGGGTTATGAAGAGGGCCTTCTCCCCCCTTGCGGCCCCGGCGGTGAGAAAATGCAACCCGAGCACCGTTTTGCCCGCTCCGGGCCCTCCGCGCAGGAGGTACCCATTTCCCCTGATGAGGCCGCCCTGCATGATCTCATCAATACCCTTCACGCCCGTGGACAATCTCACATCAGTTCCATTACTCATAGATTTTCCTCTCCCCTCCCGAAAAAAGTTTTTACGGACAGCGATTCTTGTCATGCAATAATGCGGCGAAGGATTGTCCGTTATATTTTCGGGATTCGGGAAAATTATATCAAAAACCTCTAATTACTGCGGGCGCTTATGCCCCCACCAATCGCCATCCTAGATAAAAATTGAAATTGCCGATCATCTACCTTTTATAATGATACCAAACCAATTGCCCGGCTGTATATGAGAAAAAGTCTAGTTTAAAGATCGAGTTAGGGACAGAGCTTAGCGCAGAAGGAGAAGGAATTTGCGCTGAAGAAAATCTTCTGAAATAAAGACATTCCTTTCAGGACGGGCAGCAGACTGAAGAAAAAAAAGGAGATTACATCTCAACATGGAGTCAGAGAAGGAATTAAAGGCCAGATACCGGGTTGCGGTCATCCTCGGGATGGGGATGATCGGGGGGTTGATTCTCTATGTGGTTTTTGTGGAAGTGCTCAAGTCCTTGCACAAGCCATTCACGGGTTTTGCCCCCTTCCAACAGATGGAGCTGCTGAAATATGCTTTTTATATCCTGGCAGTGCTCCTGATTCCCGCCATTAATTTCCTGAGGGGGATTCTGCTCGGGAATATCGCGGCAGGGGACAAAGAAGCTCTTCTTCAGAAGCTCCTTACTGCCACGGTTGTAACCTATGCCTGCTGCGAAATGCCGGCGATTTTCGGGCTGGTGCTCTTTCTTACAGGCGGCCTTTATAAAGAATTTTACCTGCTCTGGTTTTTTTCCATGGCTCTGATGATTCTCTATTTTCCCCGGTACGGCGCCTGGCGGGAGACCCTCTCGGAGCCAGGCATAACAAAGGAGATTTAGATATGATGGACGTCATTCTTTCCCGGAGAAGCATCCGGAAATACACGGCGGAGAAAGTCCCGGAAAAATTGGTGCGTGAAGTACTGAAGGCGGCCATGAGTGCCCCGTCAGCCGGAAATCAGCAACCCTGGCATTTTGTGGTGATAACGGAACGACGGATTCTCAATAAAACACCGAAGTTTCATAAATACGCCCAGATGCTGAAAGAAGCGCAAGTGGCTATTCTCGTCTGCGGGGATCTGGAACTGGAGAAGCACAAGGATTTCTGGGTGCAGGACTGCTCGGCGGCCACGCAAAACATCCTGCTGGCCGCACACGCGAGAGGGCTCGGGGCGGTCTGGCTCGGAATCTACCCCAGAGAAGACAGGGTGGAGGGGGCAAGAAAGCTCCTGGGGATTCCGGAAAATGTAATCCCCTTCGCCCTTATCCCGCTCGGCTGGCCCGCCGAGAGCCTCCCTCCCGCCAAGCGGTTCAAGGCCCAACGGGTCCATCACAACGAGTGGTGAAATCAAACACGGCACTGTGCCAGAGCAGCCGCTATTTTTAATTATGATGTATGAACAAGTTCAGTCACCTTCCGAGGCAGCATAGCGGCGAAGGATAGGGACACTGTCTTCCAAGGACTGCACCATTTCGTCACAAATCTTGTCGAGAATATCAGTAAAATCCTCTGATGTATCGGCAAATCTGAAATCTGTTTTCTCGCAACTTTCCTGTAACAGCTTGCTTTCTTCAACATAGCGCTGCACTAAGCTCTCAAGCTGTTTATCGGACAATTCATTTGTCCAATCACCGGCACGGGCATAACTGCGAATACCGATACACTTATCTTGGGCAAAAACAGAAGGATATCCGAGAAAAACAACTTTGTACTTCTTCAAGGATGGGAAATCCAGAAAATCCGCCGGCTTAATATGATATGTGTCAGCAATGAAATTGATATCTTCGTATTCCAGATGGCGAAGCAACTCGAACAAAAACGGCTTAAAACTATTACACATCTTCACCTGGTCTTTCTCATAATGAGATATGCCATGTTCGGGAAACACCTTGCCAAAGGTCGATACTATGGCATCCAGGGGAAAATGAGAATAGTGCAAGCGTTCACTCAGGCGGTGTGCCAGGAGCGATTTCCCGGAGCGTGATACGCCCGCAATGAGGACATTCTTCATAATCTCACGAAAGGCTCTCTGCCCCCTTTGCCCCTCTGACTGCAGCCTGGATAACGAATCCGGCATTTATGCCTGCAGCCAGGTTGATGGCCTCGCGTATAACCTGACCGGAAATGCCGGCTTTTTGAGCCGCTTTCAGCCGCACCGCCGTGCAGTCAGGGCAGCCTTTTGTCGTGGCCACCGCCAGGCCGATCAGGTGCCTTTCTCTCTCGGTCAGTTCCCCATCATAATGACCGCCAAATACCGGGTCACCCGCGGCCGTCTGAGCCTTAATCAAGGAAAAATCAGTATACTTCATCTTTCTCCCTTCTTCTATTATCAGATCAATTTGGCTCCATTTTTTGAACTCAGGCGCTTTTTTATTTCGTTGATTTTAATCTTCCCCTGCACAAGCAGTTCTTTCTTTTCTTTCGCCAGTTTTTTGATTTCTGCCTCAATCTTCAAAGCCAGGCCTTTTCTTCCGATCCTCGCTAAAAAAACCAATTCCAACGGAGCTTTCCCTCTTAAATATTTCGAACCTTTTCCCTCATGACCTTGATGCTCCAAAAACCTTCTTTCTGCGTCGGTTGTAATTCCCGTATACAGGCTGTTATTTCCGCATCTTATAATATACAAAAACCAATCTGTCTTCATTTTCTATCAGATGGAAAGCCATGCCCCGAGATCATGTCCTGTTTTTTTCCTTTTTTTTGTTATACCCTTTTTCTCCAAACGGCAGAAGTTTCTGCACCCACAAATCCTCCAGCACGGCCAGGTCGTCGCCGTAGTCATACAAAGGATCTTCTTTCGGCTCCAGGTAATCCAGCACCTCAAAGGAAAATTTTTCTTCACCGTATTGGGCATAATCCGACTGCAATTCGGCAAGAGGGAAGTAAGAACCCATTTTAAGCTGAAATTTAAGGCTGTTGAATTTACCGGGAAGGTTTTTGCTGTGGCCGATAAATATTTTACCGTTGACCGTGCACCGGATTTGATAAACCCCCATCGGTTGTATGGTCTGCTTGTATTTTTTCTTACTCTCTTTTTTATCGATCATCGTCTTCTCCTTTAACTTCTCCTTTTATTCTAACAAAGTGCCTATCTTCCTCTGAACACACTGCGGAAGAGACATTTACAAGCTCAGGAGGAATATTGCGCGGGAAAATGAACTTTGAGGGAACAAAGGAGGTTTGATATGGATATGAATAAACATATGGTGCAGTTGTTCGTCGCGGCGGCCTTCACTTTTTTATGGTGCGGGGGCGTCGCTTTTTCGGCTCCCCCCGCGCAGGATAAGGGAGGCAAGGCCGATTCGGACTTAATAGCGGAGCGGGTCACGGCCTGCGGGCAGGATTTTGCCGTGGTGCGCCTTCTGCCGGACGGCTTCGATACGCTTTCTCTGCCGGACAAGATGCAAGTTTACTATCTTTCCGAGGCGGCGCTTTCCGGCCGCGACATCTGGTATGACCAGAACCACCGGGACGCCCTGATGATCCGCCGCATCCTGGAGGAAATCCTTACACACCCGGAGGGGACCGAACCAGCCGTCCTTAATAAGATCGCCCTCTACACCAAGCTCTTCTGGATCAACGGCGGCCAGTACAACGGGAGGACCAAGGCGAAATTTGTCCCCGAATTCACACCAGCGGAGCTTGAGGCGGCCGCCCTCTCTGCAATGAGGCAGAGGGCCGATTTCGGCGTGCCGAGCGAGGAATCCCTCAAGGATCTCCTCGGAGATCTCGGTCGCGTCATCTTCGACGCGAACTACGAGCCCCTAAGCGTCTGCAAGGACTCGAAGAAGGACATCGTGGCCGAGAGTGCCCACAACTACTATGCTCCCGGGGTGACCATGAAAGACCTGGATAATTTCAAGGAAAAATACCAGTTGAATTCCCGTGTCGCCAAGAATGGGGATGTAATTAAAGAGGATGTCTACCGCGTCGGGGGCCGCTATTCCCGCGAACTGGAAAGAATGGCAGCCAAACTTGAAAAGGCGGTGGAATTCGTCCCCGCAACCGATGAAAACCAGAAGAAGACTCTCGAACTCCTGATCAAGTTTTTCAAGACAGGCGAGGCGAAGGATTTCGAAGACTACAACATTCAGTGGGTCAAGACCCGCTCAAACGTGGATATGATCCTGGGTTTCATCGAATCCTACAAGGACCCCCGGGGCGTAAAAGCCACCTTCGAGGGCCTGGTTTACTATGTGGATCAGGAGGGGACCCGGCTGATGAACCTCCTGGGCGAAAAAGTGCAGTACTTCGAGGGGCGGATGCCCTGGGACAAAAAGTACTGCCGCAGCAACTTCGGCTCCGTGCCTTCAGCCAACGCCGTGAACGTGGCCCTGGGATCCGGCGACAGCGGCACCATGCCGCCCATCGGAGTCAACCTGCCAAACGATGAAAAACTGCGGCAGACCTACGGCTCCAAGAGCGTCTCTCTTTCCAATGTCCTCAAGTACTACAAGAAGGTGAGCGGAGAGAAGGCCAAGAAAGAATTTTACCTGCCTGAGGACCGGGAACTCATGCTCAAATACGGCGACCGGGCCGAGGAGGTCCACACGGCCATCCATGAGGTCATCGGTCATGCCTCCGGGAAGATCTACGTGGACGATCCGGACGGGCACCTCAAGGAATTCGCCCGCACTCTCGAAGAGGCCCGGGCCGAGCTGGTCGCCCTCTACTTCGCCTCCGATCCGGCCCTGGCGGAGAAGGGCCTCTTCACCAGAGAAGAAGTCAAAAAGATCGGGGAGGCGGCTCTTAAGAGCTATGCCACCGGGGCCCTGACGATGCTCAGGCGGATAGACGGCGATGAAATCCAGGACGACCACATGCGGGCGCTGCAGCTAATAGATACGTATCTCAGGGAGAAGGCCGGAGCTTTCCAGGTTGTTGAGGTAAATGGTAAGACCTACATGAAGGTGACTGACCCTGCCAGGATGCGAATAGAAGTCGGGGAACTCCTTTCCCGGCTCATGGAGATCAAGTCCAACGGCGATTACGATCAGGCCAGGGAGCTGGTCAACAAGTATGCGATAAAAATCAACACCACCTGGCGGGACGAGGCCAAAGCGCGTTTCAAAAAGCTCGATATTCCGCCGTTTTCCGCCCTCCTCATGCCGCGTTTCGAGCTGGTCATGGACGAGAGCGGAGCCATAAAGGACGTGGCCTGGAAGAGCGACGAGTCTTTCACGGCCCAGGAACTGCGCCTCTCTGGGTATTCTCCCGAGCTGATTGTGCGGGCCCTGGACGCAAAACGGTCGGGGAATTAGGGAGGAGCCGTAAAAAAAACTTGGAAAATTCCGTTATCCGTACCGAGGAACTGGGGTATACCTACCTGGCGGGGACCCCCTGGGAGCGTCAGGCCCTTCTGGGTGTGAACCTTTCGATACCCCGTGGTTCCATCGCGGGGATCGTCGGGCCGACCGGGAGCGGCAAGACGACGCTCGCCCTGCATTTAAACGCCTTGCTCACGCCCTCGCAGGGGAAGGTTTTTGTCGATGGGGCGGATCTGGCCGCGCCGGGCCTGGACTTAAGGGAAATCCGGCGGAAGGTCGGCATGGTCTTTCAGTACCCGGAGCACCAGGTCTTCGAGGAGACGGTCTTCGAAGAGGTCGCCTTCGGCCTTCGGAACATGGGTCTATCCAGGGATGAAATTCCCCTCCGCGTCCAGGAGGCCCTCGAAAGCATGGATCTCCACTTTGCCTCTCTTAAGGATCGTTCCCCTTTCACCCTGAGCGGGGGTGAGATGCGGCGGGTGGCCCTGGCCGGGGTCCTGGCCATGAGGCCGGAAATCCTGGTGATGGATGAGCCGACCGCGGGTCTCGACGGTCTGGGCCGGGAACGGATGCTTCGGCGAATCCACTCTTTTTCCCGGGATATGCAGATGACGGTCGTCATCGTCTCCCACGGCATGGAGGAGATCGCCTCCCTGGTGGACCAAGTCTATATCCTGGACTCCGGAAAAATTTTAAAGTTCGGGCCTCCGAGAGAGATTTTTCTTGAGAAAGAATTCCTCGAGGAGCACCACCTTGGAATCCCGGAGTATACCCGCCTCATGCACCTTCTTATCAGGCGGGATATGCCGGTGCGCGCTGACGTGATTACGCTGGAAGAGGCCAGGGTGGAGATTCTTTCAAAATGGAGCTGATGAAAAACATCACGCTGGGCCAGTTCATCCCCGGTGACTCCCTCGTGCACCGCCTGGATCCCAGGGTAAAAATAGCCCTTCTCTTTCTGATTATGGTCCAGATTTTCGCGACGGATCGTCTTCTGCCTTATGGACTCCTCATGGTCTTTATCCTCCTGGCGGCCGTTCTGGCGAAACTGAAACTTAAATTTTTCATCCGCGGTTTAAAGCCGATCCTGATTCTCATCGCCATAACTTTCTTCTTCAACGCTGTTTTTGCGGGAGGAAGGCCCCTGGTATCATTCTGGAAGTTCACTCTAACGGGCGAAGGCCTGCACCTGGGCGCGGCCATGTCCCTCCGGCTGATCCTCCTTATTTTATCCACTTCACTTCTGACCCTGACCACCTCCCCCATCCAGATGACCGACGCCCTGGAGTCCCTCCTCTCGCCCTTCCGCAGAGTGGGACTTCCGGCCCATGAACTGGCCATGATGACCACCATAGCGCTTCGATTCATTCCCCTCATGCTGGAAGAGACGGAGAAGATCATGAAGGCGCAGATGGCGCGGGGAGCCGAGTTTGAAAGAGGCAGCCTCTACCGGCGGGCCAGGAGCCTCATTCCCATCCTCGTCCCCCTGTTTGTTCACGCCTTCCGCCATGCCGAGGAACTGGCCGTGGCCATGGAGGCCCGCTGCTACCGGGGGGGAGAGGGAAGAACCCGTTTAAAAACGCTCAGGGTTTCCTCCCTGGATCTCTGGGCCTGTCTCTGGGCCGGGGCGATCCTGGTCTTAATCGCCACCTTCCACCCGCCCGGCGGTTTCTTTCACTGAAAAAAGGGGGCTCATGCGGAATATAAAGCTCGTCCTGGAATATGATGGGGAATGCTTCTTCGGCTTTCAGAAGCAGAGGGCGGGGACGCTCACCGTCCAGTCCCTCCTTGAGGAGAAGATCGCCGTCCTGGTTAAGGAGCCTGTTAAACTCATCGGAGCCGGGCGCACCGACGCCGGGGTCCATGCGGTCGGGCAGGTCGCAAATTTCAAAACAGAGCACCCGATTGCTCTTCCTGTTCTCAAGCGGGCTCTCAACGCGGCCGTCCGGCCGTCTTTGGCCGTCCGGGAGGTGTGCGAGGTCCCTCTTGATTTCCACTCGCGCTTTTCCGCCCTGAGCCGCACTTACCAATATTTTCTGATCAACCGGGAAGTTCACTCGGCCCTGGCCACTAAATGGGGCTGGCAGATCCGGGATCATCTTTATCCCGATCTAATACAGGAAGCGGGAGACCTCCTGCTGGGGGAGCATGATTTTTCCTCTTTTAAATCAGGAAAGTCCGATCGTGAAAACCTTCACTGCACCATTCTAAATTTCAAAGTCACCCGGGAAAATCCAGGCCCCAGGCTATTCTGGCACCGCCTCTTCTCCGAGGAGGAAATGATTCTCATCGAGATTGAGGCCAACAATTTTCTCCGGGGAATGGTGCGGATGATTGTGGGAACCCTGGTGCAGGCCGGCCGCGGAAAGATTAAGCCCCGGGAGGTTCTCGACATCCTGGCGTCCAAAAACCCCGCATTAGGCGGGCCGTCCGCCCCCGCCCACGGCCTCTGCCTGGTAGAGGTTAAGTATCCCGAGGAGGGCTGAACCGGGTAGAGACTCGTCGTCAGGCTTTGCCGGTTTCCTGAGTCCAGACTTCGGGTTCAAATTTCCCCGGGGCGCAGTACTCGATGCGGTACGGTTCCACGATGATTATGCCGTACTTGGGATCGTCGGGACCTTCGTAAATATTGGCCATCATTTCATTCCAGAACCCATGCCGCTCATCCCGATCGGTCGTGAAGCGCGCGCGGCCCTGGATTTGAAGATATGGCTTCATTTCCATGGGATTCGTCACCCCGCAGGTGAGATGGACTTCAGGATTTCGTTTGAGCTGTTCCACCTTGCGGGCGCCGACGAAGGAGGAGAATCGGATGTTCATTTTCTCATCCGCTACCGTCATTACGTATCGAACCCATGGTTTGCCTTCTGCCGTGACGGTGGCCAGGGCGGAGAGTTGCATTTGCCCGATGATTTGCCCGATGCGTTCTTTAAGAGTTGACATATGTTACCTGCCTTTCTTTTCCTTGTGTTTTTGTTTGAAGTAACCGCAGTTTCATGAGGATCTCTCAGGGGTTTGAGTTCCAGGAGAATTCGCCTCCTCCGCTCTCGATCAGAGCGGTTAAGCGGTGGAGCTCCAGGAGCAGTTCCGGAAAGCCTTCCTTCCGGAGGGCCGAAACGGGAATGGAGTTATGAAGACGCTCCCTGAAGGAATCAATCTTTTCCCGATCCGGCAGGAGATCCACCTTGTTCATCACATGGAGGATGGGCTTGTTGTCAACCGCCATCTCCTCCAGAACGCCGCGGACGACCTCCGCATGCTCCTCCCACCGGCTTTGGGAGACATCCATCACATGGATCAGGAGGTCGGCCTCCTCGACTTCCTCCAGGGTGGCCCGAAAGGCCGCTACCAGATCGTGAGGCAGGTTCCTGATGACGCCGACGGTGTCAACGAGGAGCAGGAGCTCCCCCGTCGGGAGATTGACCTTTTTGACGGTGGGATCCAGCGTGGCAAAGAGCTTGTCCTCCACAAAGACGGAAGAGCGGGTGAGGGCGTTGAAGAGCGTGGATTTTCCGGCGTTGGTGTAGCCGACGAGAGCGGCGGAAAAGAATCCCTTGTTATGGCGGGATTTTCGGAGGAGCTCCCGATGACTCCGGACATGCTCCAATTCGCGCTTAAGAGTTGAAATCTTCCGGTGGATGTGGCGCCGATCCGTCTCCAGCTTGGTCTCTCCCGGCCCCCTGGTCCCGATGCCGCCACCGAGACGCGAAAGAATAATCCCGTAGCCGGTCAGCCTGGGAAGCAGGTAGTTGAGCTGGGCCAGTTCCACCTGGAGCTTGCCTTCGCGTGTGCGGGCCCGCTGGGCGAAAATGTCCAGGATGAGCGCCTGCCGATCAATGACCTTGAGGTTGAGTTTTTCCGTCAGGTTCCTCTCCTGCATCGGACGCAGATCGTTGAGAAATATGACCAGGTTCGCCTGGTGCCGGGCGCAGAGCTCAGCCAATTCCTCAACCTTGCCGGCGCCGATCAGGGAGGCTGCCTCCGGCCTTTTTCCCTTCTGTACAAGACGGTCAAGTACCTCGGCCCCGGCTGTCTCGGCCAGAAGGCGAAGTTCATCGAGAAATTCTTCCGTATCGATGGGGGACCGGCCGCGATCCAGGGCTGCGAGAATGGCTTTTTCCAAAATAACTCCTAAAGAAGAATCCCGGCGATGGTCGCCGTCAGGAAGTTGGCCAGGGTTCCGGCCAGCATGGCCTTTATCCCCAGCTTGGCCAGGTCATGCCGACGATCCGGGGCCAGGGCGCCGATGCCCCCGATCTGGATGGCCACCGAACTGAAATTGGCGAATCCGCAGAGAGCATAAGTGGCGATGACAAAGGAACGCGGATCAAGCGAATCCCTGAGCGGACCCAGCTGGGCGAAAGCCACAAACTCGTTTAAGACCATGCGGATGCCCATCAGGTTGCCCACGGTGGCGGCGTCCTTCCAGGGCACGCCCATGACGAAGGCCAGGGGGGAGAAAATCCACCCCAGAATCTGCTGGAGGCTGGACGGAAAATAGTTCACCAGACCCTGCAGGGCCGGTTGAATCCAGAGGACGTTGGCCGCCTGGCATTTCGAAAGAAGCGTTTCAAGTATCTGGTGGACTCCACCCAGGCAGCCGTTCACCAGTGCCACCAGGGCGATGAAGGCGATGAGCATCCCCACCACGTTAAGGGCCAGGATGCCGCCCTCGGAGGCGCCGCGGGCGGCGGCGTCAATCACGTTGACGTCATGAACCTCCACGTCTACCTCCACGTCCTCGCCGGTCTCGGGCTTGCCCACCTCGGGCACCATCATCTTGGACATGAAGATGGACCCGGGAGCAGTCATGATGACGGCGGTCAGAAGATGCATGATATCAACATGGGCCACCATGACGTAGGCGGCCATTATCCCCCCGGAGACGTGGGCCATCCCGGCGGTCATTACGGTCATGAGTTCCGACATGGTCATTTTGGAAAGAAAGGGACGTATGGTCAGCGGGGCTTCCGTCTGCCCCATGAAGATGCTGGCCGCAACCGAGGTGGACTCGGCGCCGCTGGTTCCCATGATCCTCACCATGAGGCGGGCGAAGGAGCGAACGACGACCTGCATGATACCATAGTAGTACATGATGGCAAAGATGGAGGCCACGAAGATGATGGTGGGAAGGACGCCAAAGGCGAAAATAAAACCGACCGGCTTGTTATCCGTGGCCAGGGAGCCGAATACGAAGGTGGCCCCCTCCACGCTGAAGGAGATGATCCGGGTAACCACCTCGCGGGCCCCTACAAAGAATTTTTCCAGCAGGTTCCAACGCAGCATGATGATAAGGCCTTCAAAGAGCATCACCCGTTTAAACCAGAGCATCCCCATTTCAGTGGATGCCTCCTTTGTCTTGAACGCGCGTCCTATAAAGAAGAACGCGACAATCTGGAGGAGCAAAAAGATCGTGTAATAGCGGCCCCGTCCCGGCAGGAAGACCCCCATGAAGGACATTATGTCCGCTCCCCTCAGAACCATGAAAGCGAAGATGAACTGGAGGGTGATCCCCCAGAAAAAAGTTCTGGGATTTATCCTTCGCTTGTTGTTGCAGAGAATAAAAGCGATGAAGACGATGACGACGAAACCGATAAGGGCGGCCAGTCTGTGAATCATGGTTGGAACATCTCCATTCTAGCTAGAATTTTTTCGGCGCTTTATAGTTTTTAAGTTTCAGCAGAGAATCGGGCACCATCAGCTTTTTGGCCCGGATCATGGAAGAAAGGCGGCTTATGCGGGGAAGGATGGTGCTGTTCAGGGTGTTGATTATGTCCTTGGTGTAGCGCATGGGGCTTAGCGCCACGGCTTCTTCCGCCAGGCCCAGCGTCACCACACCCGGGGTCAAAGTGGCGTCCTTGGCTCTTTTAGCCGCGTCGAACACCGCCTGATCCACCCGCTTGATCATGCTGGTCAGCACGCGGCCCGGAGCCATGCTGTCCTGGTCACTGTCCACCCCGATGGCGTAGAATCCCGGCCCCATGTCGTGCGCCGCGTCAATTACGCCGGAGCCGCTGCCTCCGGCGGCATGAAAGACGATATCGACGCCGCCCTTGAACAGCTTAAGAGCCGCCTCCTTCCCCTTTTCAGAATCGCTGAAGGAGTGGGAATAGGCGGTCTTGACCTGAATGGAGGGATTGATGGTCCGGACGCCGGCCCTGAAACCCGCCTCGAATTTTTCGATCAGGGGAATCTTAAGCCCTCCGACGAAGCCGACTTTTTTCCGGTGGGTCACCATGGCCGCCAGAGCGCCGGCGAGAAAAGATCCCTCCTCCTCCCGGAAGCGGTAGACCGAAACGTTGGGGAGGGCTGGATCCTCCCCATCGATGGAGACGAACCTGACGTTGGGAAAGGCCCGGGCCGTCGAGGCAAGAGGTTTGGAGAGAAGGACGCCCACGGCGATCACCGGGTCGTAACCTGAGGCGGCCAACAGGTGGAGGTTCTTCCCGTAGTCCGCATCGGTCCTGGATTCAATGGCTTTTATCTCGCATCCAAGGCTCTCCATGGCCCTCACCAGCCCCTGATGCGCGGATTGGTTGAAAGAATAATCGTTCAGGCCGCCGGTATCCACAACCATGCCGACTTTCACGGGAGGCGGGGCGGAAGGAGACGGAGCCGGCGGGCGGCTGCAACCTCCTGCAACGCCGAGGAAAACCAGACAGAAAAATATCGAAAGCAACCGCTTCATCTAACCACCTTCTCCATCCTGTTGATGAGTTGCTCCAGCTCCTCGGGGGAAAGCAGCACCTTGCGGGGCTTGGAGCCGTCGGGGGGACCCACGACACCTCTTTTGTAAAGAATGTCCATCAGCCTTCCGGCGCGGGGGTAGCCGACCAGGAGCATTCGCTGGAGGTCCGAGGCCGAGGCCTTGCCCTTGGCCAGGATGATTTTTATTGCCTCGGGGAGGAGTTCATCGTCGCCCCCGGCCTCCTTGGTTCCCCCCTGCTCGATGAGGGGCGGGACCACGTAGACCAGGTTGGGGGGGTCTTCCTGACCTTCCCATGAGGAGACCAAGCTCTGAATTTCCATCTTGTCTATGTAGGCGCCCTGGAGGCGGCGGGCTTCAGGCGCATCAATGGGAAGGTACAGCATGTCTCCCTTTCCCAAAAGCTTTTCGGCGCCACTACGGTCCAGGACGGTGCGGGCATCCACCTGAGAGGCCACGGCGAAGGCGATGCGGGAAGGGATATTGGCCTTGATGAGACCGGTGATGACATCCACCGAGGGGCGCTGGGTGGCCACGATTAGATGAATTCCGCAGGCCCGCCCGAGTTGGGCCAGGCGGCAGATACTGGTTTCCACCTCGCGGGCCGCCAGCATCATGAGGTCGGCCAGTTCGTCGATGATGATTACCAGGCGGGCCATAGTCATCTCTTTTAACCGAAGGCATTCCTGATTGAACTCGTCAATATTGCGCGAACGCCGCTGGGCGAACTCATCGTAGCGGCGATCCATTTCCTCCGTCATCAGTTTTAAGATCAGGGTGGCCTTCTTGGGATCGGTTACGACTTTCCTTACCTCATGCCCGCCCAGCTCTATTTTTTCGCCAACGTCCACCGTGTGCGGGATGCCCTCGTAGGCGATGAGCTCCACCCGCTTGGGGTCAATTATCAGAAACTGCACCTCCAGCGGAGTGGCCCGGAAGAGAAGGCTGGAGAGGATGGTGTTGAGACAGACTGTCTTTCCGGAGCCGGTGGCCCCGGCGATGAGCAGGTGGGGCATCTTGGCCAGGTCTCCGACGACGGGCCTCCCGGTGATGTCGCGGCCGAGGGCGAACGTGAGTTTGGAGCCGCTTTTGTATTCCTTGCTCTCAAGGATGCCTTTGATGTGCACGGGGTCGATCCTGAGGTTGGGCACCTCGATGCCGATGGCGGACTTGCCGGGGATGGGCGCTTCGATGCGGATGGAGAGGGCCGCCAGTACCATGGCGATATCCCCGGAGAGTGTTTTTACCTTGCTGATCTTTGTGCCGCGGGCCAATTGCAGCTCATAGCGGGTGACCGTGGGGCCCCGCATGATGTTGATGACCCGGGCATCGACACCGAAACTGTGAAGGGCGTCCACCAGCACTTCTGAATAATCCTCGGGCGCCTTTTTTTTCTTTTCCTCCTCGCTGGAAACATTGAAGATGTTTAAATTGGGAGCTGTATAGTGTGGCAGGCGGCTGCCCTTGCGCGTCTCTTTCTTTGGAGGTGGGGCGGATTCCACCGGGAAGAAGGAGAGTTGCTCTGTGTCTTCCGGGATGAGCGACGTGAGCGGGCTCTCCACGGAAAGCGGGCTGTCTACGGGGGACGGACTCATTGCTTCCACCGGCGGCTGTTCGGCCACGGCGGGCGGCGTCATTACCGTCTCTTCCACCTGTTCCTGAGAAAGCGGCCTCTCTTCTCCCCGGTAGGGAACCTCCTTCATGAAGTTCTTGTAGTCGGGGTAGAGAGGCAGTTCTTCAAAATCATCTTCCGGCTGCCAGGCATAGAGACTCGAATAATCGGGAGCTTTTTCCTCATCTGAAGTTTCTTCGGAGGACATTTTTTCCGGCATCACCCTTTTTATCCAGATAAGAAAGCTCTCAAAGACGTCTTTCAAGGATAGCTTGGTGATGGCCAGAAGGTCAAGCAGGGCCACGGTCAGCGTCAGGATATAGAGGCCGGCCAGCCCCAGGGAGGGCTTAAGGAGCGCCGTCATGGCCTGGCCCACCAATCCTCCGGCGTCATTGCGGCCGGTGAAGATCTGGAAAAAGACGGAGGCATCCAGTATAAAGATCAACAGTGCCGCCAGGAGTCCGGCCATGAAGAGAGGGGAGGGAAGGGTGAACAGTTCCAGCGCCAGGAGAAGCAGGCACCAGGGGAGGAAGTAGGCCGACCAGCCCAGCAGATCTCCCAGGGATCTGTTTAGAGCATGACCCGCCGAACCGGCAATCCCGGGAAAATGCAGGCTTACGAGGAAAAAAATTCCGACAGCCAGAAAGAAGACCGCCGCCAGCTCGTTCCAGGGCGTCCCGGCCTTGACCCCGTAAACAGGCACTTTATAGGGCGGCTGTTTTTCTTTCTTCCTTACATTTCTTCTGCCTTTGCGCATAAAGCCTCTATTCGCTAATGAAAAAGAAAACCCTACAGGCCGGCCGCCGCTCCGGTGTGGTCAGATAAAACAAAACGGGGAGCCAGGAGCCCCCCGTTTTCTCAGGTCATTTCAAACAATATCTTAAGTTTTTTCAGCCGGAGACCCGGCGTTTTTGAGCGGGTAGTAAATCAGCATTAATGCCACGGCAGCTACAATGAGCAGGCCCCATAGGTATGAAGGATTATCCATCAGCAGGGGCACTTTTACTTCGAAGAATGCCAAGGCCGCAAAGACCAGCCCGATGAGGGCTTCTCCCGCGATGAGTCCGGAGGCGATCAGAGTGCCGTTGTTCTCCAGGCGCTGCTTCTGTCCGCCGTCAAAGCCCTTGCGGTTGGCCAGGGAGTCGGCGATGAGACGAATGACGCCGCCCACGAAGATGGCGGCGGAGGTTTCAAAGGGCAGATACATCCCCACCGAAACCACCATGGGGCTCTTCACGTTGGTGAGAATCATGGCGAGCGCCAGGACGATCCCTATGATGATAAGTTCCCAGGAGATGTTTCCCTGGATAATTCCCTGGGAAAGAGCCGCCATGGCCCCCGCCTGAGGTGCCGGAAGGGCCGCTCCGCCGAAGCCGGTGCCGCCGGCCTTGATGTCCCCCTGATGAAGGACCAGAAGCGGGAAGAACATGACCGCCGAAGCAGCCAGGACACCGATGAGGTCCCCCACCTGCATCTTCCAGGGCGTGCCCCCCAGGATGTGTCCCACTTTGAGATCCTGTAGCATCTCTCCGGCGACCGCCGCCGAGACGCATACCACGGCCGCCACCCCCAGGACGGCGGCCACCCCGTTGGGGTCCTTGTACATTCCGACTGCGACGAGGAGAAGACCCGAAATCAGGATGGCAGAGATGGTCAGACCGCTGATGGGGTTGCTGGAGGAGCCGATGATCCCGACCAGGTAGCCGGAAACCGCGGCGAAGAAGAATCCCGCCACTATCATGACGAACGTGGCGACCAGAGCGGGCATGAGACTCTTGCTGAAGTAGTAGTACAGAAAGAAAGTGGCCACGCCTGTAAGAAGTATGGCCGGCGCCACAAATTTGAAGCTCATGTCTTTTTCCAGCCGGTCCGTGTCCTTGCTGGAGGAGGCGGATTTCACGACATCGGCCACGGCCCGCTTGAGGCCGGTAATGAGGCTGTTTCTCATTTTATAGAGAGTGAAGCAGGCGGAAGTGAGCATGGCCCCGATGGCGATGGGGCGCACAATATTTTTCCAGACGGCGACGGAGAGGGTGGCCCAGTCAGCCGTTCCGAGACTGGCGGCCAGTTGCGGCCCCAGGAAATACATGAGAAGCGGAACAAAGAGACCCCAGGAAAGAAGCCCCCCGCTGAAGTTAAGAGCGGCCAGTTGCGGCCCGATAATATAGCCGACGCCCATGTAAGCGGGACTTATTTCGGGGGCCATCACCAGGGAGGAGGCGCCCCCTGCAGAGATGGTCGTGTCCTTAAGGTTGATGCTTTTCTGTCCCAGGTTTATCAGCTTTTCCCATTTCGGGGAAAAGATGGCCAGTTTGCCGAGGGAAAAGATGAGTGCGCCGATGCCCATGGCCCCGAAAAGATAGCTGGCGCCCTTGCCCTCGGACTGCCCCGCCTTGTGGATCTCGGCGGCGGCCACCGATTCGGGGTATGGCAGGTCCACGTCCTCCACCATGGCCCGGCGCAGAACAGTCACAAAGAGGATGCCCAGCACGCCGCCGACGGCCATGATGAAGGTGGCCGCCAGGTAATTCTTCATGGTGAAATCATCCCAGACTCCGGAGAGGAGGAAGGCGGGAATGGTGAAGATGGCCCCGGCGGCCACGGACTCGCCGATGGAGCCGACGGTACGGGCGATGTTCTCCTCCAGGATGGAGCCCTTAAAAAGCCGGAGCACGGCCATCCCGATGACCGCCGCCGGGTAGGTCGCCGCAATCGTCATCCCGGCCCTTAAGCCGAGATAGGCATTGGCGGCCCCCAGAATCACACAGAGGATAAGCCCGATAAAAAGCGCCCGGAAAGTGAACTCCTTCATGTCGGTCTGGGACGGGACGTAGGGAACGTATGTTTTTTCTGCCATGACACACTCCTTAATAATGAACTGTCAGCCGAAAATTTTCGCCGCCGGCTTTTTTAGATAATACGACGAAAGAAAAATCTTTCCTTGTGGAGAGAAGAGGTAAATGAGAGACGGTAGAGAATAAAACCGCATGAAAGACGAGAAAAAACCCGGTTTCGTCCCCTATGTTCCGGCTGAGAGCAACCTGCCGGAACTGACCTGGAAGGCCCTTTTCTTCGGCCTCATCTTCGCGGCCATTCTGGGAGCCGCCAACGCCTACGTCGGGATGAAGGCCGGAATGACCGTCTCGGCCACCTTCCCGGCGGCGGTCATCGCCATGGCCATTCTGAGGCCGCTTCGGGGTTCGATCCTGGAGGAAAACATCACCCGAACCACCGCCGCGGTGGGCGAGGCCCTGGTGGCCGGAGCCATCTTCACGCTTCCCGCTTTTTTCATGGCGGGAGTCTGGACAGAGCTCCGCTACTGGGACTGCACCATGATCATGCTCATCGGCGGCATCATCGGCGTCCTCTTCGTGATCTTTTTCCGCCGGGCTCTCTGCGAGGACTATTCCCTGCCCTTCCCCGAAAGCGTCGCCTGTTCAGAGATCGTTAAAGCCGGCCAGAAAGGCGAGAGCGGCGCCAAGTACGTATTCGGGGCCATGGGATTCGCCGCCGTCCTCGAATTCTTCAAAAACGAAAACGGGATTAAGATCTTCGCCGATTCTTTCACCCGGTTTTTACCCTTTAAACCCTCCACCATACAGCTCGTCCGCGAGGGGAAACCCCTCGGAGAGGCTCTCCTGCAGAAAGGCGGTATCGTATTCCAGTCTCCCCTGGTCTCCCCCGCCTTAATCGGCGTCGGCTATATCATCGGGCCGGAACTGTCCGCGATCAACTGGTTCGGGGGGATCCTCTCCTGGTTCGTCCTCATTCCCCTGGCCCTCTTCTTCAACGTCGGTCTTGAAAACGTGGCAGTATCCGAAAGCGTGGACTACATAACAATAGGGCAGGCAGTCTGGGCCTCGACCATCCGCCCGCTGGCCGTGGGGACCATGCTCGTCGGGGCGGTCTATACCCTCTGGAAGATGCGCAAATCCCTCTTCTCCGGCTTCTTCCGGGCGCTGGAGGACATGCGGGCTGCCAGGGAACAGAAGGCCGCGCAAAACCGCCTCGAAAAAGACCTTCCCATTCTCTGGATCGTCCTGGGCATCGTGGCCATGATCGTGCCCATGTATTTTCTCTACCAGTATTACTCCCATAGCGTCGGCGGCTCCCTGGCGGCCACCATCATCATGATCATTACCGGCTTTTTATTCTCGGCGGTGGGAGGGTACCTGGTGGGGCTCATCGGAGGCTCCAATCAACCCATCTCGGGGCTGGCCCTTTCGACTCTCATCATCGCGGCCCTGGTAATGGTCGTCATGGGAATCAAGGGCCCGGAGGGAGTGGCCGCGGCCCTGGCCACGGCGGCGGTCATCTGCTGTTCCTCCTCCATGGCGGGGGACATGATCCAGGACCTCAAGGTTGGACAGATCATCGGCGGGACGCCCTGGAAAATGGAGATCGTGGTCCTCATCAGTGTCGTCATGGTCTCATTCTTTCTCTTCTTCCCCATCCACTGGCTGCACGTCGGCACTCCGGGCGGCCTGGGGGGCGAGAGCCTTCCCGCGCCGCAGGCGGGCCTTATGGCCCTGATGGCCAAGGGGATAGTGGGAGGGCAGATGCCCTGGCCTCTAGTTCTAATCGGGGTGGCCTTGGGTATAGGCCTGGTCATAGTCAAGGCGCCCTCCCCAATGCTGATCGCCGTGGGGATGTATCTGCCTTTCAACACGACGACGGCCATCTTTCTCGGAGGCCTGACCAAGTGGGTGCTCCAGAGTATCATGGAAAAGAGGCATCTTAAGGCCCCCGATGTCATCCGGACCGAAAACCTGGGGACCCTGATCGCCTCGGGGATGGTGGCCGGCGAGGCAATCATCGGGGTGTTCCTGGCCGCCCTTTTCGTTCTCAAGGAAAAGCTGCCCGCCCTCTCATCCCTCTTCCGGGTGTGGGGAGACAATCCACTGGTGGGCCTGCTCTTTATTCCCGTGATCGCTCTCATCCTGATCTACTTCCCCCTGGCCGGTCTCAAGAAAGGCGGCCCCGACTATTCGGTCAAGCTGGAGAATTAGGTGGCTCTTAAGGCTGAACAGAAGGGGGAAGACTACCGGAAGAACGCCTGGATGGCCCACATGGAGCTCATTCGCGGCATCACTCTAATCGCGGTGATGACCCTGGCGATCTTCAGTTCCCCCCAGCTTTCCGCGGGGGTCCCCTTGCGGGAGAGCCTCATCCTTTTCGCCGTCTGTATCGTCTATTACGGCTTTGCCTTCCGCCTCCTCTACCGCATTGCCCTCAAGAGGCGGGTGCTAATTAGATTCTTCAAACATTTTCAGTCCGTGTTCAATCTCCTCCTCATCTCCGCGCTGGTGCATTTCACGGGGGGAATCAACAGCTTCTACACCTTTCTCTTCGTGCTCGAAGTCCTCGTCTCCAACTTCCTCATGCCCCAGGAAGACTGTTACCTGGAGGCCAGCCTCGCCTGGATGACCTACTTTCTGCTTCTCCTCCTCGAGTCGCTAGGCGTTCTGCCACACGTTCCGGAGCCAATCAGCGCCTACCGCTTCTGGGACATGGAGGCGATCCTTTTCTCCGTCTTTCAGCTTCTCATCGTGCTCTACGGGATAACCTGGCTGGGCGGATACCTTCATATCTTCCTTCAGTTTAGAGGCAGGGAGCTGGAAAAAATGGTGGAGACCCTGGAGGACCAGAATCTCTCCTTAACTGAAATGTCTATCACGGATTCCCTCACCGGGCTCTACAACCGCCGCTATTTCTTCCAGAGGCTGCTGGAGGAAATTAAGCGAGCTGAGCGCTATCACCACCCCATGAGCCTCATCATGGCGGATATTGACCATTTTAAAAAAATCAACGATTCCCATGGCCATCCCTGCGGCGATACCATCCTGCGGGAATTTTCAGAACTTTTTAAAAACTCCGGACGGGCGGTTGACGTGGCGGCCCGCTACGGCGGGGAGGAATTTGCCCTCATTCTGCCCGAGACGAGCTCCGACGACGCAAAGGCTCTGGCTGAGCGCCTATGTCTCAGGATAGCCGAGCACCCGTTCCCCGGCCCCGGAGGTGAATTCGAATTAATGTTGACTGCCAGTTTAGGTCTGGCCTCCTACCCAACCGAGGCCGCCACGCCGGAGGAACTGATTGAAAAAGCGGACAGCGCCCTCTACCGGGCCAAACAACAGGGACGGAACAGGGTCTGCCTGAGCGGCGAAAAGACCCACTCCGCCACTTAAGATGAACCAAACAGAAATCTTCGCACAGGTGATCGTCTCCGTCAGCGGAAGAAAGGTGGATCACCCCTTTACCTACCGGGTGCCCCCTGAGTTGTCGGAGTCTCTCCGGGAGGGGGCCCTGGTGCGGGTGCCCTTCCGCCGGCGCAGCCTGCCGGGATACGTAGTGGGACTTTCCCAGACGCCCGGTGATTTTTCCGGGGAAGTCCTCCCCATCGGAGAAATCCTGGATCCTGAACTTTTCTCCGGAGCGGAGATGCTTCCACTGGCAAAGTGGATGAGCGATTATTACTGCTCCACCTTCATCGAGAGCTTAAACTCCATTCTTCCCCGGCCGGTGCGAACGGCCCTCACCAGAAAAAGAAAAAAGGCCGATCCCCTGTCACCCGCCGCCCCGGCGGAGGAAATCTCCCAGGGTGTTCCTGCCGATGAACCCCTTCCGGAGGAATACGATCCCTTCCTGACGGAGATCAGGGACAGCATCGAAGAAAAGAAGACCAGAACCTTCCTCCTTCACCTCTCCTCTACCGATAAGCGGATGGCCCTCTACCGGCGGGCCATCCGGATTTGCCTGGAGGCGGGAAGAGAGGTAATCTTCCTGACGCCCGAGTCCTCCCTTCTTCCCGACTTTTTCCCGGCCCTGCCACTCCACTCGGCTCTTCCGCCCCGCGAAAGATTCGAGCGCTGGCTCAGGATAAGAGCCGGGGAGGTGAGGGTGGTGAGCGGAACGCGCTCGGCCGTCTTCGCCCCTTTAAAAAACATCGGGCTCATCATCCTCGAAGAGGAGCAGGATTCGGGCTACAAGCAGGAAAAATCCCCGCGCTACCACGCCCGCCAGGTGGCCTTCCGGAGGGCCCGCCACCACGGGGCCGCCATCCTCCTGGGAAGCGCCTCCCCATCGGTGGAGAGCTACTACGCCGCCCGGAAGGGCCTCTTCCGCGCAAGCGATCCGGAGATCGAAAGCGTCAGCCCCCCCGAGGTTCTGGTGGTGGACATGCGCGAGGAGTGGAAGAGAAGGAGCCGGGGGCTCCTGGGGGGGACCCTCATCCGGCGCCTCAGGGAGACTCTCGATCTGGGCGGCCGGGCGGCGCTCTTCATCAACCGGCGGGGGTTTTCCTCCTCCCTTCAGTGCCCCGACTGCGGCTTCATATTCCGCTGTCCGCGCTGCAGCATCAGCCTCGCCTTCCACCGGTCTGGGCGGCGCCTCACCTGCCACTATTGCTCCCGTTCGGAGGAGGCGCCCGACACCTGCCCCTCCTGCGCCTCCTCTTCCTTAAAAACCCTCGGAAGCGGGACCCAGAAAATCATGGAGGCCTTTTCCACCCTCTTTCCCGGGATTCCCGCGACCCGCTGGGACAGCGACGCCTCCGGCGAGGAGGCGGCCCGGAGCGGATTTTTTGATTTTGTGAGAGGGGATTGCCGGGTGCTCATCGGAACCCAGGGGGCCTGCCGCCTCCCGAACTTCCCCCGGGTGGAACTGGCGGCGATGCTCTTTGCTGACACCACGCTTAACTTCTCGGATTTTCGGGCCGGAGAGCGGGCATACCAACTTTTGAGCCGGATAAAAGGCCTGGCTATAGATGATGGCCGAGGCCTCTTCCTAATCCAGACCTGCCTCCCCGAACACCCCGCCATCCGCGCCGTCGCCACCGGAGAGGAGCGCCTCTTCTATAACACGGAAATCCTGAGCCGAAAAGAGCTGGGCTACCCGCCGTTTAAGCACCTGGCCCGGGTTCTTTTCAGCGGGGCCAATGAGACGGAGGTCGAAAAGGCGGCCCTCCTATTGGCGAAAAAAATGACCCGCGCGGGCCTCGGACCGAAGACAGATATTTTGGGTCCCGCTCCCTGCCCCCTTTTGAAACTCCGCTCCAAATCCCGCTGGCACCTGCTTCTTAGAAGCGGAAAAATAGACGAGGCCGTCCGGATTCTGAGAAGTACGCTGTGGGATCTCCCCCTGGTCGGCGTCGCGGTGAGCGTGGACGTGGACCCGCTGGATCTGATCTGACCCTACATACCCTTATCTAGGTTTTTTGTATAAATCGTCGTGATCAAGCACCCGAAGAAGAATGATGCCTTGATTCCAGTCCGGGGCGCCAAGGCTTTGGTAAGCCTCAGGGTCAATGGAGATGCGATATCGTCTGTCAACCCGAATGGACCAGGCGGTTGGATCATTAATGATTCTCTCGAGGCGCAACCCGGGGTGAAAGGGGTTTTCCTGAAGAAAGGCCAATGCTTTGAATATTTTCTCTTGAACGATCCGGTTTGATGCAAGGGCATCAATGTCTTTAAGAAAAAGCTTAGTCGGCGTCAGATCAGGCATTTCTTATCTGTTTCGCCAATTGCGCCGGCATTTTTACGGTGCCGCTCTTGCGTGCCTCTGAGAGCTTCTTAAGCCCTTTTTTATTCAACCTGACAGTGGGATAAATAGCAACCGGCGTCAATACGATCGATCCGCCATCAAGAACTTCAAGATCCATTCGTGTTCCAGTATCGAGACCCATTTCCTTTCTGATCGTTGAAGGAAGGTTAATGCTCCCTCTTTTATCAATTGCAACCAGCATGCCTATCTCCTCCTTCTTCTTCTCTTAAGATAACATGTTTTCAGCACATTGTCAATTTGTCAATATGTCATTATGTCAAGGCATAGGATCTCTCCCTGAAAGAGACAGCCCTTTTCTGCCCCTACCTGACCCCATTGCCCAGCCCAACGCGACACATCAGGTTCGCTTGCGAATCTGTCACCGTTCTCCTTGTGGCCTAACGTAATAGCTAACCGGGTCGGGCGGCTTTATTGCCCACGTCCGTGTTGAGCGGCGGGTTAGGCGCCATTGGATCAGGGCGTAGAGTTGAGCGCCCAGCGAAGAAAACAACCACACAAAAAAGTAGTGAGAAGGCTACGAAGACCAGCACGGCGTATGGTTTGACGCAAACGACAACCGCAGACGGAGCCAACAAACAGAAAAGTTCCCACACAATGACGGAAAACCAGAGGACTATTGTGTAGTCACTCAACGCAATAGCGAGCTTGCTCACAGAAAACTCGCGACCGCACAGCCAGGAGCCTTTGCGGGTTTGGACGCTCTCAGGCCGGGAAAACAATGCTCCGGTAACGGACGGCTCGATTCGCTCGACTTTGGTTTCCCATGACTCCTGCCAAAACTTGCTACCACGATTGCCGAGCGACCATGCAAGCGAGCACACAAGACCGAAAGAAGCGATGACAACTGAGATGTCGGAGCCGAAGCGATGCAATTCGGCGTAGGCAATAAATGCTGAAGCAATAAATCCCCAGAAGAAAAGCGATCGGCTCCAGAACAGTTCAATTTCGAGTTTTCGGGTTTCGACGGCCGTCTCGTATGCCTTCATGAGTATTTGAAATTTTCGATCATCGAATAGTTGAGCCTGCGGGTCTCCATAGCCGCTTCCATCGCTCGTTAATCGGTCGAGTTCATGCGATACGTTGTCATGTGCCATTGTCACTCCTCTGGGTTCTGGCGCCTAATAGATATTCGACAGCACTTTTGCGTGCTAATCACTTTTTTGATTATATAGGAAATATCGCAGGTGGTCAAGACAAATGTCTTAATAAATTTCGGAAACATCTTGTTTTTATCGTTTATGCTTAATAGCAAAAATGCGGTTTTATATAATATGCTCACAATGGAAAAGAGCCATACGCAACAAAGTGATCCTAACCCACCCAAATTGCTCGATGAGGTACGGACCGAGATTAGCCTGCGCCACTTCTCTTACCGCACGGAGCAAACTTATATCCACTGGATTCGGAGGTTTATCCTTCACCTCGGTAAACGCCACCCGCGCGAGATGGGCGCGGTGGAAGTGAATAAAACAGGCGCTGTTGTTGTCGTTATTAATAAACATTCCCGCTCCTGGGCCACAATGGAGATGAAATAGGTGCCCGGTTGCGCATAATTGTATTGACATAGGCGAATGGATCGCCGATTATACATGCCATCTCCCGTAGGGGCGACGCATGTCCACTCGCTACGCCTGCTGCCAAGCCTGGTAGGGTCAAAATGTTAGATCAATCAAGCTCCGTGGAAATTCAGGCTAGAACGAGTGAAACTGCTTATTAATAAGTAGGAGTAGCTTCTCGGCCAGTTCGTTGTCTATTTTTCTGAGAGCTTCGTACTCTTTTTGCGTTCCCTCTTCATTTCCCATTGAGAGATAAACGATGCCGAGATTCATGTGGGCTACAGCGCTGTTTGGATTGAGCTGGATCACCTTATTGAAGGCCATGACGGCTTCTGACTTGTAGCCGATTTCATTGTAAGCAATGCCTAGGTAGAGATAGGCTTCAGCATGGTCCGGCTTGATCTCAATGGTCTGTTTATAGGAATCGATAGCTTTTCGATAACGCCCCTCGTTGGCATAGAGCTTGCCCATGGTCAGGAAAGCATCCGCTTTGGGGGCCTCTTTCCTTGGATTCTGGGCTTCTTCCGCTTGATGTTTCTCTTCCGCCCTCCGGACCTCTTCTGCGACCTTTTGATCTAACGCAGAAATTCTCCCCTCCGCGTACTGCCTGAGATTCTCGTCTTCTTTGCTGTAGGGGTTGTCTTGTCCGTAAGTCTCAAGAAATTTCTCCCACGCCTGCTTTTTTGAAGATAAAGAGATGTCCGGGTTGGCTTCCTTTTCCTTCAGCTTCTCTGCATCCCGCGAAAGATTGTCCTGCCATTCGACCCAGGCCAGCCGCTCCTTATCTCTGGCCTCTCTATTATTCTGCGCCTCGTTATCCAGGCCGCTCATATCCAGGCCAGCCTTCGGGGGAAGATTTGGCTCATAGGCCGGGGCCTGGGGCTTTCCGTAATCAAAGACGAAATCGCCCTTGTCCAGGACGGGGTCGCGGATCGTTCCGAACTGGGGGTGCTGGCAGCCCTTGGAGTACTTGGCCACCTTTGAGTTCAGATATACGCCCAGCTCGGTCGCGGTGACATACCCATCATGATCCGAGTCGGCCTCTCCTTTAATCCCTTCGATAAATTCCCGCTTGAAATCGCTTTTGTCCGAGACTTCCTCATCCGCGCTTCCGGCCGTCATGAACTGCCGCACGGGTCTTTCCGTCTTGTAGCTGATCGCCTCGGGAACGTCCCGGTTGACGATCTCAAAGACCGAGCCGGAAAAACAACTGTCGAAGACGAAGAGGACGTGCTTGGAGTCTATCGTCTTGGCGAAGGATTCGAATTTCTGCATGTCCACCGCCTTCGCTTTGAAACCCGCCTCGTTCAGGCGGGGGTCGGGGGCGCCCACCGGCGCGATAAACCCCATGTCGCCCCCATACTTGAGCTTGAGCGTGCAGCCGTGGCCCGCAAAGTAGATGAGGAGGCGGTTCTCGGCATCCCTTCCGTATTTGTTGATGAAGTCATCAATCGCCCCGAGTAGGTGTTCCCGGTCGGGATCCATCACCGTGACGATGGTAAAACCCTGATCCTTCAGGGCCTTCTCCATGTCCGCGATGTCGCCTTTGACCCCCGGAAGGTCCTGAAGCCCCGCCCTGTATCTGCTGGCTCCGATGAGAAGCGCGAAACTGCCGGAGTAGAGCTTGTCCTCCCTGACTCTCCCATCCTCGCCTTTGTATTTGAGAATCACCGAGCGGCTCTCCGTCATCCCCCGCTCCGCAAAAAGAAAAGCTGAGAGAACCGCCGCCAGGATGAGGGTTAATAAAAGCAGGTGTCTTCTTTTCATCCGATTCACCCCTCTTGAAACTTCCAGAGGTTATTATACCACGAATCAGGGAAGAGATGAAGAATTCCGGCCGCATATTAAGATCTTACCGATTTCTTAGTGAAAAAGGGGAGGTGGAAATCCCTCTACAGGTGAAACCAGGGCAGGGCCAGGACTTGTTCGTGTAACTCCAGGGGGTGGGGACAGCGGCAGATGATATAGCCGCGCCCGGCCTTCTTCGGGTTTTCTTTCATGAAAGTCAGCAAATGCCGGGCGTCTTTGAGGCTGGGATGCTCGCTCCATTTTACTTCTATGGGTATCAGGGTGTTCCCATCCTCTATGATGTAATCCACTTCCGCCCCGGTGGTGGTGCGCTGGTAGTAGAGCTTTCCTTTGCCTAAATACTGGAGGCGCTTCCAGAGTTCCATTCCCACCCACTGTTCAAAAAACGGACCCGGGTTGGCCTTAACGATTTCATGGGAGGGCAAAAGCCCGGCGGCGGCGTGGCGGACGCCCAAGTCGAAAAACAGGAACCTGGGGGTGGATAAGACATTTTTTCGCGGGCTTTTACTATAAGCAGGAACGCGGAAGCCGATGAACATGTCTTCCAGGAGCTGATAATAGCTCTTGATCGTCGGCTGAGAAATACCGGTTTCTTGTGAGACATTGGCAAAATTCATAATATGGCCTGATTCAGTTGCCGCCAGTTGCAGAAATCTGGCGAACGCCCCCCATTCTTTTACTAATGCTTCCCGGCGAATTTCCTCTTCCAAGTGAAGGATCGTGTAGGCTTTCAACAACTCAGGACGATCTGCTACCGGACCGGCCACGATGCCGGGAAGCTCGCCGTAAGCCAAACGGGTCTCAAGATCTGAAGAGGGAAAAGGCTTCCGGGGTTTCCACGCGAGAGGGAGGGGTGAAAGCGAATGAGACGGTTTCAACTGAGGCGCAGGGTGTTCGGGAAGGATGAGCGGAAATAACCGGTGAAGGAAACTTCGCCCCGGCAGAAGATTGGCGCCCGTGTGGCGGAGCTTGCGGGCGGAACTTCCGCAGAGCACGAAACGCCAGCGCTCCTTATCATGGTCGTAAAGATGCTGAACCGCGTCGAAGATGGCAGGCACGGATTGGGCTTCGTCCACGAAAACAAATTGCGCCTTTTTACTGGAGGGAAGCGCCCGGCATTGGGCGAGGAACTCTTCCGGTCTGGCCAGGTACCGCGATCTCTGCGCCGGATCGGAAAGATCTATCTTCAAAGCATCGGAAGGGAGCACGGCGTTGAGCAGCGTTGACTTCCCGGTCTGGCGGGCGCCGAACACCAGATGCACGTAGGGCCTTTTTAGTTTTTCCTCCAATACTGCGGCATACCAGCGTTCAAACATGGCGCCATTTACCTCATAATTATAAACATGAGTTTATTTTTATGAGGTAATTATAAAGCAATCTTGTGTTTTTGTCAAATCAGAGTCAGACCTCTGTCCGGCGTCAGACCTTGCCTTCATAAAATGCTCAAAGGCGAGCGATTGAATGTATCAATGATTCTGTGATATATCCCCGAAATCATTTTGTCTTCAATTCCCTGCAAGTTCGGAGCGACCAAGCCAATAACAGGCCAGCGGTGCCGGATTTTTAAGCAAAAGTGCTTCAACATTCTTCCGACGTGTTTCAAGCACCTGGAAATCTTCGAGGTCGCGCGTGATAATATATCCTCTGTCAACCTTATGCTCTGCGCAAAATTCCAGCATCCCCTTTAAATCGGAGAGGCCCGTATGTAATGGAGTGCGATACTTTACTTCAAACGGCACAAGCCTGCCCCCGATGTCGGCGATGATATCAACTTCCTGGTTGTGTTTTCCCCGCCAGTAGGAAAAACCGATGCTTTGTGCATAATATCGGGCGAAAAGATGCTTGAAAAAAGCGGATTCAACAACGCGTGCCAGCCCATCGGCGTCTTCAAGCAGCGCCTTGCCTTTGAGCAGTACGCTGGGCGCAAGAGCGGGATCTGCAAGGTAAATTTTGGGGCGTGCTCTCAGAATCTGTTTGCCGTAGCCGAACGGCAGCAACCGGTAAATGAGGTGAGTCGCCTCAAGCAGGCTGATGAAACTATTGACGGTGGGTCTTTTTAATTGCAGGCTTTCACACAGCCGCGGAAGATCAAGCAAGCCCCCATCGTGGAGGCAGAGATATAAAAAGACCTGTTCAAGTTCAAGGATCCGCCGCACCCCGAAAAGAGCGGTCATATCGCGTTTCAACACCTTGTCCACGATGTCTTCCCGGAGCAGTTTTTGAGCCAACGGAATACTCTCTACGAGTGCGCTTTGCGGAAAACCGCCGCGCAGCAGGTACTCATGAAATAATCCCACCAGCGGACGGGCTGCCGCACCCACGCTTGCAAACTGAACCGGTTTCCACGAAAATAGCGTCTGCAACGAGTCCACATCCGGCAATTTCGGTACGGGAAGTCCCTTGATTTGCAGGTATTCAGGGAATGACAGCGTTGACAGGCGGATGGTTTGCCAGCGGCCCACACCCGACTCCTGACCTTCCGCAGCAAGAGGAGTTGCCGAACCGGTAACTGCGATGCGCCGCCGTTTTTCGAAGTCAAACTGGTGCTTAAGCCAAACCTGCCATTCCCGGGCAACCTGAATTTCATCCAGGAAAAGATACTCATGCCCGTCGCGTCCGGGCTCAAATTCGCGCCACAACCGCACCAGGGCCTCAAGCCCTATAAGCTTGAGCAGGGGATGATCGAAGGTGGCATAAAGAATGTTGGCGGGGGGAATTCCGCCGTTGAGAAGCTCATCAATAGCCTGAAGAAAAAGCGTGGTCTTGCCTACTTGCCTGGCACCGCTGAGAAGCAAAGCGCGGCCGGCCGGCGGATTTTTCATCCAGGCACCAATCTCGCGAAAAGCCGCCCTCCGCCAGGAGGGCAGGTCCGTAAACCTCCCACCGTCCCACCAGGGATTGAACTGACGGAGAACAGAAAATATTTCTTCTCTGGATATGTTCATACCAGGATTATAGCAAAAAATCGCAAATAGTGCAAGTATATTTTAACTATTTGCATGTTTTTGTGTTTTTCTAAAGAAAATATTGCCCAATTACACCCTAGGGTCATATCCCCTATCCGATCGCGGGGAATTGGTATTTCAGAGTTCAATCCAACTTTTCGAGTTTTAGAAGGCGAACCAATTTCTGAGCCAGAGCATAAATATCCGAAGGTTCTTTCTCCCGGCGGATACCCACCGCTATGACGACGATCAGGATTTTGCTTTTTTCAACCCTATAGATAATTCTATATCTCTGCCCGACGGCCCGGAGGGAATAAAGCCCCGCCAGCTCTCCAACGAGTGGTTTCCCCCGCTTTTCCGGTTCCAGTGAAAGGCTCTCAATGGCATCGTGAATTTTTGCCTGAACTCTTCGGTCCTTGATGCCCTTCAGATTTTTGACGGCCTGGAGCGTAAAAGTGATGCGATATTTCAAAGCTCAAGTTCCTTCTTCACTTTATTCCAGGAGGTGAGACGGCCTTCTTGAGCTTCCTTCAAACCTCGCTGGAGAGATTTTACAAGCCCGGCATCACCCATGATTTCAAGCGTTTCTACGAGTGACTCGTAGAATTCCCAGGGCATGACGGCCATAACCGGTTTCCCCAGGCGGGTCACCGCAACGGGGCGGCTCCCCGGATCCTTTTGAAACTTCTTCGAGAGGCCGGTCAGCCTCTTTCTTGCATCCGTGATCGGCCATCTTTCCAGCATTGCCATTCCCCCAATCTGCTAATAAAAATGTACATCCAAATGAGCATATTGTCAAGGCGCATGATAAGACGACGCAGGCAAATGGATCGCCGATTATACATGCCATCTCCCTGCCCTGTTTTTTATAGGGGCGACCACGGGGAGTGCCCCGGGCCTCTAACGAAATGAGGCGGTGTGTTTTTTATTCGCCCTCTTTACAGGCAGGGCGAAGAAGAGTAAAATAGGGAAGCAAAGGAGAGTGAAGAGATGAAGAAGCTAATTATTCTGGCGCTTATGGCCTCTCTGTTGACGGTATACTGTCCCCGGGACGCCCAAGCCTCCAAGGTGACCCTCTTTGTCCACAACAGGGAATTCACCGATCCGACCATCTTTGTCAAGGACGTTCTCTATGCCCCGCTTGAAAGTCTTCTTAAAGCAATGCGATGCGGCTGGACCCAGACGGGAACCCAGATTGAGATAACGGCCGCGGCCGCATCTCCCCTCCTCCCCATAACCGGAGAGATGCTGACTTTCTCTTTCAAGGGAAAAGCCTTCGCCCCGACACTACTTACAAAGAGCGGAACCCTTTATGTCTCTGTACCGGAAATGGCCGAGGGCCTCCAGGCCAGGTTCGACCTGAACAAAGAGTCCGGGATCGCCGACGTCATCCGCCCGAGAATCCTGACGGCGGAGGAAATACGCCAGGAGATGAAGCCAGCCGGACCGGCCAAGGGTGAGGCCGGACCCCCAGATCCCCAGGGTCCCCAGGGTCCTGGAAAGGAGGAACAATCCCCGATCGTAATAAAGGTGGACTCCTATCCGGAGCGGGACACGACCGGCTCCTCGCTCACCTATTTCAGGCCCCGCGCCATCATCAAGAATATATCCAAGGAAACGGTCAAGAAAGTCAGCGTCACCCTCCACTACCAGGATCTCAGCGGGAAGGACTTAAATGCGGAGACCAAGACCATCGGAGACATGGCGGCCGGACAGGAATTGACCTATGATTACTACTGGGTGAATTCGAGCGGCATCGAAATAGCTGTTTTTATGACTGAAGAGCACGAAGTACCCAAAAAGGAAGAGACGAAAAAGTAGCCATGGCCCTTCGTACCATTCGAAACTACGGGGATCCGATTCTGAGGAAAAAGGCCCGGCCCGTCCAGAATGTTGACCAGCTCATCCTGAGGCTCCTCGACGACATGGCCGAGACGATGTATGCCTCATCCGGCATGGGACTGGCGGCCCCCCAGGTGGGCGTCCAGAAGCGCCTCTGCGTCATCGACGTGGGAGAAGGTCTTCTCAAGTTCATAAATCCAAAAATCCAAAACGTCTCCGGGAGCGAAACCGGCCCGGAGGGCTGCCTTAGTTTTCCTAATGTTTACGGGGACGTAGAGCGCTTCCTGAAAGTCACGCTCAAGGCGCTCGATCCGAAGGGCAAACCCATCCGGATAGAGGCGGAAGGACTCCTGGCCAGGGCCATCCAGCACGAGCTGGATCACCTGGACGGGAAGCTCTTTGTGGATACAGCCGCCGATCTGCGGGAGTATTTTCCCACGGATAAGACGGAATCCAAAGAAGAGAGAGAACTTCGGGCGGTCCCGGTGACCCTCGAAGAATTGAAGGAGAAATTCGCCTCCATATGAAAATTCTCTTCATGGGGACGGACCGCTTCGCCGTCCCCTCTCTTTTGGCTCTTGTTCAGGCCGGACACACCGTCCCGGCCGCCGTCACCCAGCCGGACCGCCCCCGGGGCCGCGGCCAGAAACTTCTGCCCACACCCCTAAAGGAGGCGGCACTCTCCCTGGGGATCCAGGTCCTTTCACCGTTGAAGCTGAAAGACGGTGACTTTTTAGAAAAGCTTAAGGAGCTGTCCCCCGACCTTATCGTCGTTTCAGCCTATGCCAGGCTGATTCCCGGGACGATCCTGAATCTGCCTCCCCTGGGTTGTATCAACGTGCACCCTTCACTTCTCCCCAGGTTCCGGGGGGCGACACCGATAGAGAGCGCCATTCTGGCTGGAGAGAAGGAGACGGGCATCTCCATCTTCCTCATGGATGAGGGCTATGACACCGGAGACCTGATTCTTAAGAAGTCTTTTCCAATAGGCGAAGTGGAGACGGGGGGAGAGCTCCGGGAACGCCTGGCCGGAGCCTCAGCGCCGCTGCTCCTTTCGGCGGTGCGGATGCTTGAAGAAGCAAAAGCAGTTCGCACCCCTCAGGATCGCTCCGCCGGCGAGTATACCCGCCCCTTTAAGAAAGAGGATGAAAAAATCATCTGGACGGAACCGGCTGAGAAAATTTTCAACAGGATCCGGGCTCTTAATCCCAGGCCGGGGGCCTGCACCTCCTTTAAAGGTAAAAATCTGAAAGTTCTGCGGAGCCGCATTGGAAGTAGCGAACGGATGGATGCGCCCGGAGAAATCATCTCCCTGGTCAGGGGAGAAGGCCCTGAAATTGCATGCGGGAGGAGCTCCATAATACTCCTCGAAGTTCAGCCCGAGGGTAAAAAGCCGATGCTGGGATGGGATTTTACGGTGGGCCATCGCCCGGTAATCGGCGACAAGTTCATCTGAAATGAAAGCATATCAGCTGATAGCTGACAACTGACAGCTGTTTAATAGAACGAGGTGATATAAGATGTTCTTTTATGATCCGACATTCATTCTTCTGATTCCGGCGATTCTGCTCTCGCTCTGGGCCTCGTTCAGGGTCAATTCCGTATTCAAAAAATATGCCCGGGTCCCTGTCTCCTCGAGAATGACGGGAGCCAGGGTGGCTGAAGAAATCCTACGGCGCGCCGGGATCGGCTCGGTGGGCGCCGACGGAGGCGGCCTGGCCGTCCAGGAAGGGGGAGGCTTTTTGGGCGACTACTACGACCCCGTCAAAAAAAAGATAAACCTCTCCTCCGAAGTTTTCCGCGGAACCAGCATCTCCTCGGTCGGAGTGGCCGCCCATGAGTCGGGACATGCCCTCCAGGATGCCGCAGGATACGCCCCATTGAAGCTCCGTTCTTCACTCCTCCCTCTGGCCAACATCGGCAGTATGGGGGCACCCTTTCTCTTTATGATGGGATTTATTTTCCAATCCGGGGCCTCCAGGATTATGATGGATATCGCCATTCTCCTTTTTTCAGCAGCCGTCCTGTTCTACCTGGTGACCCTGCCCATCGAGTTCGACGCCAGCCGTCGGGCGGTGCAGGTCCTCGCCGCCGAGGGCTTCATCACCGGCGAGGAAGTCAGGGGCGTGCGGGAGGTCCTTTCCGCCGCCGCCATGACCTACGTTGCAGCGGCCCTTATGGCCATCCTTGAATTGATCCGATTCCTGATTCTGAGAGGAGAAAGAGATTGATGTCCAAAAACAAAAAAATAATCTGGTTATTCTTCCTGGCGCTCATCCTGCTTTTTCCGGCCGCCGCGGGACGAGCCTTTGCGGTCGATGAAAAGGCTTGTTCGCAGAGGATGGGGGAAATCGCTACCCTCCTGGAACTCTGGCGGGTGGACCACGGGGCCTATCCTACCGCCGCCGAATTTTCAAGCCGGGATTTTCAGGCTTACGGCGCCCTGGGGCAGAACCCGGTAAAACACACCTGCCCGGACAACGAAAAGCCTTATATCTATGCGCCGAATCCCACCCGGAGCGACTACACCCTGTCCTGCCCGGACCCACAGGTACACGGCCTTCCAAAACTGATCCGGACAAGTTCCGAGGAAATTGCAGGGGAGACGGAACTGACGCACTCAGACCGCCAGGCCATGGTGGATGTGATCCGGAATCTACACCGGGCCTATTCAAAGAAGAACCTGAAAGAGGTCCTGCTCATCATCAAGAAGCCCATTGAGAACTCAGCCAAGCTACTCCATGAGCGGAAAGGAATTCCCGAGGATACCGTTGCGGACGCCTTCAGAGGAGGAATAGAGGACATCTTCAATGCCGAAAAATTCCGGATGAAGCCGCTCAACCTGAAGAAACTCACCTACTGGCGGAGAGGCGACCTTTGCGAGGTCAGGAGCTTCAAGCCGGTCATCGAGAGCGAGCGGGTGATCATCGGAAGCGGCTCGGAGTCTTTCCGGGTCAACATCAAGCTGAGCCAGTTCGTCTTCCGCAAGGGCGATTCGGGGTGGGAACTCATCAAGATGGACATGATGTGAAAAAGACGGGGAAACAACGCAGAGGCGCTGAGAGCGCAGAAAAAAGTTTTTCACGAATAGCATAATGATATACTGCATAAGGGGTTGACTTGGAAAATAAGATAGATCTCAAGGGCCTTTTTCCTGATGAACTGGGGACGTTCTGTGCCTCCATCGGTGAGCCCCCATTCCGGGCCGTCCAGATCATGAAATGGATCCACCAGAAGGGCCTCACCTCTTTTTCCGAGATGACCGACCTGGGTAAGGCGCTCCGGGACAGGCTCGAACAGATCGCCTGCCTCACTACCCTCAATCTCATCCAGGCCCGCTCATCCCCCTCCGGCGAGACCGTCAAATTTCTCTTCGGGCTCCCGGACGGCCACTCAATCGAGAGCGTGCTCATGCGCTATGTCTCCAACCTGGAACCCGGGCGGGTCAGCGTCTGCATATCTTCTCAGGTGGGCTGTGCCATGAGATGCGTCTTCTGCGCATCCGGAACAGAGGGGCTTATGCGAAACCTCTCGGCCGCGGAAATCGTGGACCAGGTACTCCGAATTCAGGCCTACCTCAAGCCCACCGAAGAGCGGGTGGCCAACGTCGTGATCATGGGCATCGGCGAGCCCCTGGCCAATTACGATAACACGCTTCGGGCCATCCGCCTTCTAAACGACTCCAGGGGTCTGGCCGTCGGCATGCGCCACATCTCCCTGTCCACCTGCGGCCTCCCGGAGGGAATCCGGAAGCTCGCCAAAGAGGACCTCTCCCTGCGCCTGGCGATCTCCCTCCATGCGACGAACGACGCGCTTCGAAGCCGCTTGATGCCGATTAATAAAGAGGCCCCCATCGGAGAACTCCTCTCAGCCTGCCGGGAATACCAGAAGGCGACCGGTCGCCGGATTACCTTCGAATACGCCCTTATCCGAAACCTGAACGACTCCATCGAAGACGCCCGGAAGTTGGCCCATCTTCTTAAGAATTTTCACTGCCATGTCAACCTGATACCCCTCAATCCCGCCGTTAAGTCCGATTTTCTGATCTCTCTGCCGGCCCAGGCCGAGGCCTTCCGCCGGGAGGTGGAAAAAACCGGAATCAAGGCCACCCTCCGGCAGGAGCGTGGAGGCGATATTCAGGCGGCCTGCGGTCAATTGCGGCGGAGCCGCATGAAAACCACTGGCTGACATCTTTTTTTATGAGTGTAATTCCTTCCTCTTGTTTCCCGGCAAGGGTTTTATTCGCTTAAGGCGAAATATTCTGCGGGAGGAACTGTCTTGAAGAAGGAAGCCAAAGATGAACTGGAATTTCTGGAAGAGGTTCTGGTCGAGTACGAAAAATACATCCATGAAATAGGCCAACTCGGTTACGCCGCGAGCCTCCTCCTCAACTATCGCGACGAGGCCCAGGAATCCCTTGAGGAGCTCCAGGTTTACCAACGCGAGGGAGAGGACCTGGACCTTCAGCCCTACTGGCAGCGCCTGGTGGCCGCAGACACGGTTCTCCGAACCCGTGCTGAAGAATTTGTCAATGAAGTAGGGTATGCCAATTTCAAGCAGTACCAGCTCGTGAACGACCCGCCCAGGAGCCACTGGTGGTGGTATCTAGACAAGGAAACCGCTCCACCAATAACGACAAAGACCGCCTGGTGGGATATCGGGAAGAGGAAAAAATGAATGACAGAATAAGGGTGCGTTTCGCACCCGCCCCAACAGGATACCTGCACATCGGAGGAGCGCGCACCGCGCTTTTTAACTGGCTTTTCGCCAGAAAAACGGGGGGGACTTTTGTCCTCCGGAGCGAGGACACGGATCTGGCCAGGTCATCTCTTGAATCCGAAAGAGCCATCATGGACGACCTTCTCTGGCTGGGCCTTCCCTGGGACGAAGGCGCCGACAAATGGGACGCCGGCCTGCTCGACAAGGCCTTCGGCCCCTACCGGCAGACGGAGCGCCTCCCCATCTACCGGGAGCATGCGGAGCGGCTGCTTCAAAAGGGACTGGCCTACCCGTGCTACTGCACGGAGGAGGAGCTTGAGGAACGCCGGAAAATATCCCTGGCCGGAAAAGAGACCCCGCGCTACGACGGCCGCTGCCGGGAGCTCTCCGCTGAAGAAGAAAAGAAGTATATTTCAGAGGGACGCAAAGCGACCCTCCGCTTCAAAGTGCCCCCGGTAAAGGTTCTCGTCGAGGACCTCATTCGGGGTGAGGTCCGCTTCGATGCGGAACTAATAGGCGATTTTGTCCTGATGAAATCCAACGGCACCCCCTCCTATAATTTTGCGGTGGTGGTGGACGATTCCACCATGCGCATTTCCCATATCATCCGGGGAGACGAGCACCTCACCAACACTCCCCGCCAGATTCTCCTCTACCAGGCGCTCGAGGCCCCTGTTCCCTGTTTCGCCCATATCCCCATGATCCTGGCGCCTGACCATACCAAGCTCTCCAAGAGACATGGAACCACTTCGGTGGAAGAATTCAGGGAACAAGGTTTTCTTCCGGAGGCCATTATTAATTACATCGCTCTTCTGGGATGGGCGCCTGAGGCCGATCAGGAATTTTTTGACGAGCCGCCGAGAGCCGATGAAAGTTCGGCCTTGAAAACCATCCTGGGCAACATGACGGAGGCCTTCTCCCTCGAGCGGGTGGCCCGAAATCCCGCCGTCTTCGACGTGGAGAAGATGAAATGGATGAACGGGCATTACATAAGAAAGAAAAGCGGGAAGGCTCTCCTCCTGATGGACGGCGGCGGAAAACCTTCGGCCTTGGCCTACCTGAAAGAGACATATCCTGAGCTTCCGCATGATTCGGAGAGCCTCGAAGGAATCGTGGAGGCGCTTAAAGACCAGATTCAGCTCATGAGCGAGATTGCGCCGGCCGCCGGAATATTCCTTGAAGAGAAACTTCCTCTCACGGAAGAAGCCCTGGAAGTGCTGAAGTGGGAAAACTCGCGGGCGGTCCTGGAAATATTGGCCGAAGAAATAAATAAGGAGCTCAACGGCGTCCCGGAGCTTATAGCCGCCGTTCAAAGCGCCTTCCTCGCCCGCTGCGGGAAGAAGATCCGGGGGAAGGAACTTTATTTCCCGATCCGGGCGGCCCTGACGGGGAAAGTCCACGGGCCTGAATTGACCCAGGTCATCCCCCTCCTCGGCAAAGAAAAAATAAAAATCCGCATCGAAAAATCCCTTAATAAAAGCTGTCAGTTGACAGCCGACAACTGAGCTCATTCATGGAATGCGGAATTGACCTGGGCAGCCGGGCGGTCAAACTAGTCCTGACCGAAGACGGCCGGGTAGTGGAAACCCGTCTCTACGACACCCCCCTCTTCTACCGGAATTTCTGCCGCAGGGAGGGAGAAGCTCTCAGCCTGGACCTGGAAAAGCTCGGCATGAAGGAGCCGCAAGAAACAGCCGTCACCGGCTACGGAAGAGGCCGTTTCCCTCTTGCGGGGGGCGCGGCCCTGCTCGAACTTAAAGCACACGTCCTCGGGGCCATATTTCAGACGCGCCTTCATGACTTTCTTCTCCTGGACATCGGCGGTCAAGACACCAAACTGATCCGGGTTCAGGACGGCCGCATGGCCGATTTCAGGACTAATGATCGCTGCGCGGCCTCCTCGGGAAAATATCTCGAGGCCATGGCCTCCGCCCTGGGTATGGATTTTGCGGAGCTGGGAAATTACCGGGAGGACCCCGTCGAGCTCTCCTCCACCTGTGCGATCTTCTCAGAGTCCGAAATCATCGGGAAAATCGCGGAGGGAGTGCCCCTCCCGCGCCTGGCCGCAGGCGTCAACCACAGCATCATAAAAAGAATCGCCCCGATGCTCTCCGCCTTCCCTTCCGCCCCCCTCGTATTTGTCGGCGGTACCGCTTCCAATGAGGCTCTACGGGCAATTCTCATCCGCGAGAGAGGCATGCAGGTTATCGTTCCTCCTCTCCCCTTTCACAACGGGGCCCTGGGGTGCTGCGTCGGAATATCGGCTCTTCGGCTTGAATAAAGGCCGGAAGGCGCAAAAAATAAATTTCCTCCTTTGCGGATCTGCATCCCG
This sequence comes from bacterium, assembly GCA_043798715.1. Classification (GTDB taxonomy): domain Bacteria; phylum Vulcanimicrobiota; class JAZDOK01; order JAZDOK01; family JAZDOK01; genus JAZDOK01. Next base: position 69,066 of record JAZDOK010000100.1, on the reverse strand, counting down.
GCGTCCTGATCGTGAAAAACAGCGCCGTTTCAACATTTTTACACCCTGACGGTTTTCGTTCTTCCTGCAGGAAAACGATCTTGAAGGATCGAAAGAGTGAATGTCATTTTTTATTGAGAGGTGAACCGATTCATGTTTATAGTGGTCAGCGGAGCCATCGGCGCAGGAAAATCAACCGTCACCAGAATTTATTCTCAAATCTCCGGGTATGAGCCCCTTTTTGAGACGGTCGAGGGGCACCCATACCTGGAAAAATTCTATAAAAATCCCGGGGAGTATGCCTTCAGAACCCAGTCTTTCTTCCTCTGGGATCGCTTCAACAAGCACTACCGCACCGTCATGAGCGGCAAGGACATCATAGCGGACCGCTCCATCTATGAGGACGCCATCTTCGCCAAGGTGCTCAACCTGCGGGGAGAAATGGATGATGACGACTATTTCCGCACCTATCTTCCCCACTTCCAGATTCTGACCAATATCCTCAAGCCCCCGGAACTGATGATCTACCTGAGAGCCTCTCTGGACACCCTCTGCTACCGGATCGCCAAGAGGGCCCGGAACATGGAAAAGGACATTGATCGGGGTTACCTCGAGATGCTCCTGGATAGCTATGAGGAGTGGATCGAGCAGTATCCCTACAAGAAATTGATAGTCGAGACCGACGACCTGGATCTTACCTGCGACCTCCACCCGGACTGGTTCCTCTTTTTCAGGGCCATCCACACCAAGGTAATGAGCAATGACCTGCCCAGTACCGCCATCGGCCTGACCAAACTAAAATCCATGCTCCCCTTGATCCACGCCAACCACAATCAGGAGTGGCTCAAGGCGGAGATATTCAGCGGCTAGAGTGTTTTCCGTCAACGCAGTAAAACAAGCTTTCCTTCTGGCGATCGTCTGCCTGCTTATCCTGGGGTGCTTTTCTTCCGTCTCCGCGGAAGGCATTTTCTGGGATGAACCTGGTTTCAAGCTGGAACTGGAGTTCTGGCTTTCCCAAACCAGCGGGAGCCTCAGCAATGCTGCGGGCGGCCTGGACATTCTGGGCGACCTCGGCCTGAAAGGCTCCAACTCTCTCTCCGGCGCCGCCCAATACACCTGGGGCCGCAACGCCCTCAGGCTCTCCTACTGGGGACTTACGAACGAAAACACCGTTAATCTCAAACGCACGATCTCTTTGAGCGGCACCTCTTTTCTGCCGGGGGAGAGCGTACTGGGCTCTCTAAAGAGCAGAATGCTGGAACTTTCTTTCGAGCGGGCGATCGCCGGCTGGGAGAGAGGGGATTTATTCTGCTTCGTCGGCGCCCGCGGGGACGATTTCGATCTGCACATGTCGGCTTTCGAAGGGAAAGCCGCTTCCCTGCGCCTTCAGCCATTTCTGCTTGAGGCGGGCCTTCGCGGACGGTTTTTCGTCGCTGAAAACTGGTGCCTCCAGGGGCGCTTTTCCACTTCCCTTGCCAACACTGGAGGAGTCCGGGGGAGCCATATGGAATTATACGCGGGGACACGTTACTATTTTCTTCCAGGCTGGAGCGTGGGAGCCGATTATCGTTATGCCAGGATTTCAGCCGCGGAAGGCCAAAATGAGATGAATTTTACCTACCAGGGCCCGTTATTTTCTCTCAACTACCAGTATTAGCATCGGAGAGAAGGCCGCGGAGGAAGAAACATGAAAAAGATATTTTACTATTTATGCCTTGTGGTCTTAGTGCTTTTCGGATCCGGGAGCGCCTGGGCGCAGAAGAGCCATCAGCCGACTGTGATCGTCGATGAGAAGGAAATCCCCGGCGAAAAACTGGTTGTCAACAACGAAATCTACATGCCTGTTTCCGATCTCCTGGATGTGCTCAAAGTCCCCATCCATTACGAGGCGAGCAGCGGAACCTGGTTCGTCAATGGGGAAGAGGCGGCGGTTAAGGTCATCCGGAGAAACGGGCAGGATTATGCTCTCGTCAAGATGTTGGCCGCCCGGGCAAAATTAAGCTATTTATATGACGGGAAAACCTACACCCTGGAAATCAAGACCGCCCCACCTTCCGCACCTGCCTATTCCACACCCGCCTACAACGACCCGGTCTTCCCTTCGCCCATGGCCGGCCTCCCGAGCCAGCCTTCGCCATTTTCCAACCAGCCGGGAGCCGCCTTGGATCCGGCCAAGTCGCCCCTCCTTTCCCCCTTCAACGCCGCCATCCCAAACAATCCACAGTCGTCTGAATCGGCGCAGGACCTGTCCATGCCACTCATCAATAACTTTCTTTCTCCATCCTCATCCATGACCCAAGAATCCATAACGGCCCAGTCCGTAGATTCCATGGCGCTTTACGACAAGGTGGAGATAAATATCCTCGTCACGGACCTTGAAAAAAAATTCAACGCGGCTATGGACAGCATCCCGACTATGAAAGATGCTCCCCGGGCGGTCATGAAATTCTGCAGAGACTGCATCGCCAGAGTTCAGGGCCACAGCACGCTGAAGAGATTTTTTCCGATCGAACAGCAACTGATAGTGGCCGCCTTCAACACTATCTACAATTCCTGTGATATCATGACCCAGTTCCCTCTTGACGCAAAAAAAATGGAGGAACATAATAGGCTCTGGACCGAAGGAACAACACTTCTCATCAAGACTTTTAAAGATCTAAAAGGCAAGGTGGCCATCCCCTGAAGATCCGTATTCCTCAGTCCCTTTCAGCAGCCGAAGAAAAGGAGAATAATAAATCATAGTTCCGATACGAGCAATTTTTTTCGATGCAGGCTACACCCTTATTCAGCCGCATCCCTCCTTTGAGGAAATTTTCTGTGACATCTGCAATGACGCCGGATGCTCCCTTAATCCCGAAAGCGTCGCCCAGGCGGAAAGCTCCGCCTGGAAATCGGCCTCCAGCCCTCCCACCCCCTTCACCCTATCTGAGGAAGGCGCCCGCCTCTTCTGGCTCAAATATTTCCGCCACCTTCTGGAAGAACTGGGAGAAAAGCCCCGCCCCGATCTCTGTGAAGAACTGGTAATCATCTTTGCCAGGCCCGAGAGATACGCTCTCTACCCGGATGTACTTCCGGCCCTGAAAGAAATCAAGTCCCGGGGTTTAATCCTGGGAATGATCTCGAACTGGGAAGGCTGGCTCCTCTCGCGCTTAAAGGAGCTTAAAGCGGCGGAATTTTTTGATCATATCGTCATCTCCGCCCACCTCGGCATAGAAAAACCCGCCCCCGAAATTTTTCTTAAGGCTCTCCACCTGGCCCGGGTGCAGCCGTCAGAAGCCCTGCACGTTGGTGACAGCTTTGAGAACGACTACCTCCCGGCCCGGCGTCTGGGAATGCAGGCCGTGCTTATTGACCGGCGGGGCCGCCCCGCCGGCGGACAAAACCACTGCATAAAAAGCCTGGATGAATTGCTCAAGCTCCTTCCTTAAAAAAAGCCGGCAGCTGATAGTTTATATGATAGCTTATATATTTGTTAACATTTTTGTAACATATCCCACTTTACAAAACAGCGCGTATATTTCATAATAAGAGGTAGTCTGATTTCATTTCAGGAGGTATGCAGCGTGATAGATAAAATCGGGGGAGTACCTGAACAGATATCGGGAGTACAGGGAGGCAAAAAGCACGCCAAGTCAAAGAAGGAAACCGCGCCCGCCGAACCCAGGGACCAGGTGAGCCTGGGCACGACGCCGGCCGAAAAAAAGAAATGGACGGTTCTCTTCTATTTCGATGGCAACAATAATCTGGCGCCCATGGCCGCCCACTCCTTCAATAGTATCAAGAAGTCCGGTTCCGACGAAAATGTCAACCTCGTCGGAATGTATTCCCAGACGGGTAAAGATGCCGAGATGGGTCTTCTTAAGAAGAAGGAAGACCTTCCGGCCGAGCTTCAGAAATCCAAAGCCATGATTCCGGGAGGGCAAGTTCTCGGTGAGAAGGACATGGGGGACCCCAAGACCCTTCAGAATTTCCTGGACTGGGGTATGAAAAATTACCCGGCCGAGCACTACGCCGTTGTAACCTGGGATCACGGCGCGGGCTTCATGGGCTCCATGACTGACGACAAATCCAAACACATCATTGATAACAAGGAAATGGCCGGAGTCCTTAACTCGGTCAAGGAAAAGATTGGCAAACCCATAGACGTTCTCGATTACAACGCCTGCCTGATGAGCATGGCGGAAGTCGGCTACGAGCTCAAGGATGGAGCCAGATACATGGTGGGTTCCGAGGAAGTCGAGGCGGGCCTGCTGCTTCCAATCCCCGGTATCACCGGCACAACTCCTCAGCAGAAGGTCATGGAGGATCTTAAGGCCGGAATCAAGGCCAAGGGCGATGTAACTCCGGAAGAGCTTTCCAAGCTGTATGTCTTTGAGGCCCAGAAGCAGTTTGGCGCCACCATGTTCACCCCCACCCAGTCGGCAATTGACCTCTCCAAGATGGATGCCGTCAAGAACGCCGCCGACAGCCTGGCCGGAAAGCTCCTGGACCGCGTGAAGGAAGACCCGAAGGCCCTCCTGGACCTCCGCGCCGACATCGGCAAGACTCAGAACTTCCTGAAATGCGACATGTTCGCCGAACCCTACGTGGATCACCGCGACTTGGGCCACTTTGCCAAGGTCATCGCCGGAGCCGACCATTATAGCCCTGAGATCAAGAAGGCGGCCGAGGAGCTTAAGGCCGCTGTCCAGGGCGCCGTCATTGCGGAGGAACACGCTTCCCAATCCAATGCAGGACACGTCATGGAGAACTCCACCGGTTTGGCCGCCTACATCCCGAAAGATTACGGCCATGACCTCCCCCGGAAGAACGCGATTGACAACGTTCCCTCCGGAGGAACCCACGGATATGAGGAAACTTCCTTTGCCAAGGACACCAAGTGGGACGAAATGCTTCAAGCCGTATCCCTTAACAAGGACTGGCTTGGAAATCACCCCAAGGTCCGGACCGTCATAGAGAAGGCCCTGCCTCTCGTCCAGTTTGAAGGCTACGAACAGGCATATAACGTTGTCGGCGGGGCCACCAAGGCTTCCTGGGCCCTGTATCCGATAAGCGGGATGATCCCCATTCCCATCCCCGGACCCGTGGCCGCAGTCGGCGGGATTGCCGGAGGTGCCATGCGGGCCTACAAAGGCGTCAAAGCGGCCGTCGCCGGTGTGACCGAACATTTCCGGCCCAAGATTAAAGCCAAACTGGCCGCCAACGGGATTGTAGACACCGCCATCGGCGCCGGCTCAATCGTCCTCTGCGGGAGCCTTCTGGCCGGGGCCACCGCGGTGGCCGTCCCCGCTGCGATGGTCGTTCTGGGCCTCGGTGTCGGAAGAGCCGTTGTGAATCTGGCCACGGGCATCGCCAAGACCGTGAAGGCCGGCAAAATGAGCGTGGACGAGAAGCTGGCCGCCGTGGACAAGGAAATGAAGGAGAAAAAAGCCTACAGTTAAAAATCAGTAGGGGCGATTCAATTAAAACCGTAGGGGCGATTAATTAATCGCCCCTACTCGCAAAAAAACCCGGGTCTTACGGCCCGGGTTTTTTTAGATTATCACAGCCCCTGCTGTCAGACGAATTTATAGACCTTGCGTATTTTTTCCAGAACCGTCCACTGGCACTTGAGACCCTCCGGGAATATCACCAGGTCGCCGGCTTTTATTTCAACTTCCCCGTAGTGGGTGTTGACTTTGACCCGCCCTTCAAAGAAGTAGGCCATTTCCTCCATGGTATATTCCCAGTCAAAAGTATCAGGCTCGCATTCCCATGAATACCAGTTTGAAATCCCAAGCTCCTTAAGCCGCTCAGAAGTGGGCCGCTCGATCTTGATCCTGTGGTTGGTTGCTGCTATCATCTGGAGTATTCCTTTCGTCTCGTTCAATCGTACCCGTCTATCCGGCAGGCGGGTATTCCGGGTTGACAGGCTCGTAACGGAAGGGACCGCTGGTGGGGCTGGGCACTCCGAACTGGTAGGCGTTGTGGGAAAGTTTTTTCCCGCCGGCGTCGTTCCAGGAGACATCCAGAATCCACTTCTGACCCTTCCTGGCCCCCTTGGGAATCTTGAATTCAACCGTCTGGGCCATGGTCGAGGAATCCGCCGGCACCTCGGGGCTTAACTCGCCTGAAAGGATGGGTTTCTTTTTTTCATCTCCGGCCTCGTAGACCTTCCACTTAAGATTGGAGTCCTTCAGGGCCGGCAGGTCGTTGACCAGCCAGATGGGGGCCTTGACTGTCTCTCCCGGTTTGAAGTTGGTTTTATGCCACTCGATGCTGGCCAGCGTGGGACTTAAGGAGTTCTTCATGGCCTCAAAAGCCATCTTGGGGCGATTCTTGTAGTCCACAATCCCCCAGGTAACCGAGGGCCAGCACTCCTTGAACATGAAGCCGTAGAGCCCGGCGGTCGGCTGGTACTTGGTCCGCCTGAAATACTCCGTGACATACTTATTATAATCGTACTGGTATTTCTGGGTGGTTTCGATGTAGTCGTCGATATCCTTGAAAGCCTCCGGACGGCCCACGTGTTTGTAGTTATTGACGGTCTGGAAATCGTGGAAACTCCATAATTCCTCGTTATTGCTGATTGGCCATTGTTTTTCCTCCGGGATTATATCCTTCATGGATGCCGGAATGGCCTGGGCTCCAAATTCCGAAGGGAGAACCGGTTTGAATTTGGTGATGTCCGTGTAACTCTTGCCGTAGGGAAAATCATACCAGCCCGGGTAAAAATGCTCTCCCCAGAAGGAGGATTCCCGCTTGTGCGCGCGGGTGGGATCCAGTTTGGCCGCATCCCGGTCGAGCATGAAATCCAGGGGGAAGTCGTAGGGAACCGGCTCGTTGTGGGCGCACCAGAGCCAGACGGATGGGTGGTTGCGGTACGTCTCTATGAATTCGCGGTATTGCCCCCTGGCCTTCGACATGAAGGAAAGGGAGGGGGAAGTGCCCCAATGGAGAGGGAAGTCGGCCCAGACCAGCATCCCTTCCTTGTCGGCGGCGTCGTAGAATTCCTGAGGGAGGACGTGGGCATGTACCCGCACCGCGTTCATGTTTGCTTCCTTCATCTGGTGCAGGTCTTTTTCGTATTTTTGCTCGTTATAAGTGGAGAGCCACTGGGTGGCGATATAGTTGGTGCCCTTCTGGTAGACGGACTTGTCGTTCAGCTTAAGGCGGCCTGTCTTTTCGTCCCACTCGACCTTGCGGATTCCGAAGTGACCTTTGGCGGTATCCGAAGGCTTTTCCCCATCCAGGATGGAGGTCTCCATCTGGTAGAGATTGGGTTCGCCGAGATCGTGCGACCACCAGAGGCGCGGGTTTTCCTCGACGGCCCCGAGGGAGACCTGGTTAAAACCAGGCTTGAGCTCAAGGGTTTTTTGAACTACCTTGAATTTTTCGGGATCCTTCTCTCCCATGGGCGCGTAGCGGGTCTCGACCGTGACGGTCTTTTTCTCGGCGCCGTGGTTCACCATGAGGTAGTTGAAGGAGAGATCGGCCTTTTTGTGATCCTCCGAAAGCTTGCAGTCCACGTACTGGTTCTCGATGGATTCCTTCCCGGTGGATTCCAGGATGACGTCATTCCAGATGCCCCCGGTATTTCCAAGGGGCTTGGGGGCTCCAAAGCCGCCGGAGGTTCCGGGGCGGCAGTCGTGGTGGTTTAAAATTCCCTTGATCTGCTCTTTTAAAAGACCCTTCCCGGGATCCTCCGGGGCGGAGGCCTTGACCATCAGCGTCTGCATCTGGCCTTCCTGGACTTTCCCGTCCAGATCCACCGAGAAGGGGCTGAAGTATCCTTCATGCTCCCCCAGCTTATCCCCGTTCAGAAAAACCTCGGCCTGGTAATCAACACCCTTGAAGGTGAGTTCGAGGTGCTTCTCCGGCCCGGCTTCGCCCGGCTTGACCAGGAATCTCTTCATGTACCAGACGTTCCCGGTATTGGTGAAGAGTTTGGGGTCGGCCACCGCCCACTGGGAGGGCATCTTGACCTCTTTCCATGAGGGATCCGCCGGATCCGGCATCTTGTCTGACTGGCACATCATCCAGCCGTTTTTCAACACCCGGCTGCCGGGCTTGAGATGTTCCTCCCCGGTCTTCATGGCGGGCTTATAGGTATCATCCGGGAGGTCGTAGTGGGCATAATCGGCATCAGTGCGGAATTTAGGAGGCCATCTCCCGTCCAAATGAGACCGGATATCTTCGATGGGGGACTTTCCCTGAGGGTTTATTTCCATCAAAATCTCACTCCGCTCATATAAAATATATACGAGTAATCCTGATGAAATTATAACATGGGGGCAAGCGCCTCATGTTAACAAAATGTTAAATTTTAGCAAGGTGTGCCGATGAACAAATGGGGGGAAAGCGATGTGCGGGCGGAACTCCGAAAAACGATTGGAAGAGGAATCATTGATTGCAGCGGAGAATTCCACGTGGGAATTGGATTTGAAGGGGGTTTTAAAAGATGGAACCTAAGATTATTTCGGTATCTACAGCGGGTTGTTACGCTCCGGCTTCAGGCGCGGATGAAAAGCCTGCCGACGCGGCAGTAAAACCTTCTTTTCCCGGGTCCAAGGACCGGGTGAACTTATCCGCCTCCCTCTCAAAAATCCGTGAGGAGAAAAGAAACGTAAAAGTCTCCGTCCTGCCTCAGGATCCCGCGGTCACTCCACCTGAAACCATTGAATTTCCGCAGGAGAAAATCGGAAGCAAAGTGAGCGGCGAGAGGGTCGGAATATATGAAGAGAATCTGCCGATCGCCATCGCCGACCCGGATGGAAATTATTTTTTCAACGTGGGAACGCCCCAGTTCGACCAGGTGAACGCTCATACCGTGGTCTATCGGACTCTGGATATGTATGAAGAACTGGTGGGACATAAAATAGATTGGGCCTTTGATAATCAGAAGCTCCTGGTGCTCCCCCATAAACAGGAGGGCCAGAACGCCTACTATGCCCGCTGGCAGGAATCAGTCAACTTCTTTTACTTTAATTCCAAGCCCCTGAGCAAAACGGTGCAGACCTCTGAATCCGCCGACGTCGTCTCCCACGAGACGGGACACGCCGTGCTGGACGGCATGCGCCCCAATTACCTGGGCAGTTTCAGCGGCAGCGAGACGGGGGCCTTCCACGAGGCTTTCGGAGATGTCACGGCCATGCTTCTGGCCCTGAAGAGCGGAGGGAATATCAAAGCCGTTCTTGATGAAAATAAAGGTGATTTCCGCAAGGAGAGCCTGCTTTCCCGCCTGGCCGAAGAATTCGGAAAGGCAATTCACCTGGAGGACAGCAACCCCGCCAATGACGGGAAAATCTACCTGCGCACCGCCATCAATAATTACACCTACGCCGATCCCTCCACTCTTCCGGATGGGAAGGACGACGATAAACTGACCTCGGAAGTCCATAATTTTTCCCGCCTCTTCACCGCCTCCTTCTATGACTGCCTCGAGGGCGCCTACAAGCAGAACTCCGCTGAAAACCCTGATCGCCTCTCCGCGCTTTCGACGGCGGGAGCGGATCTCGGAAAAATCTTCGCCCGGGCCATTGAGCTCTCCCCCACCTCCCGTGCCAAATTCAAAGACATCGCCCTGGCCATGCTGAAGGCCGACGAACAGACCGGAAGCAAGTACCAGTCGGTGCTTAAAAATGTTTTCACGGCAAGAAAGATCCTCAGCCGCACCGATCTGATGGACCGCCCCCTTCCGGATCTCAGGTTAAACAAGCTCCCGGAATCAAAGGAAGAAGCTCTGAAGTTGATACAGCCTCACCGCGAGACCTTTGATCTGCCATCAAATACAAAAGTGGACCGCCTGGTGACCAATGATAAGGGGGAGACATTCGTCAGCTACTCTTACTCCCGCCAGGTGCCGGTGCAGGGGAAAAGCCTCGAAAAATACGGCGATTGTGTAACCGATCTCTCCGGGGGACTCACCCTCGCCTTTGACGACCAGGGCCGCCTGACGAGCATGGCCGAAGATCCAATTGACGAGGTAAAAACCAAAGACGCCATGCGCGAGATCGCAGGCTATGAAGATGCCGGCCTTATTCTGCGAACCGGTTCCAGAGCCAATGCGGAAAGACTCATCAACAGGGACGGCGAACTCTACCGGGCCGTCATAGTGCCGACGTTCTCCGGGCAGAGAGTCCTGCAGAAACTCCCGGTCATCAACTGACAGTCTTGATGTTATAAGCTTAAACATAAAATTATGAATTCTCTGGTATTGCTTGTATTTGCCCTGTGCGTTTTCGCCCTGGCCTACCGTTATTATGCCGCATTTATTGCCGCGAAGGTTTTAGTTCTGGATTCCAATCTGCGCACCCCGGCGCACGTTCTGCACGACGGCAAAGACTATGTGCCCATGAATAAGATCGTTCTTTTCGGGCATCATTTTGCCGCCATTGCCGGCGGAGTTCATGATATGATCATCCTCTTTGCCTCGGTGCGCACTGAAGGGAAGGCACTGTTGGGAATTGTCTGAGTTCACCCTGATCTTCAAATGCCGGCTTTGACTCCCTATATTCATGGAGGAGGCCCGATAATTCCCGGCCCGGTCTGGCCTTATGTCTGCATTACCATCGCCTGCGGCGCGATTTCCGGTTTTCACAGCCTGATTACCTCCGGCACCACACCCAAAATGCTGGATAACGAGAGGGATATTCCGGGTATAGCCTACGGGGCGATGCTGGTTGAAGGCGTAGTCGGGATTCTGGCTTTGATAGCCGCCTCAGCTTTGACGGTGGGCGATTATTTTGCCATCAATACCGGCGCCGCGGTCTGGAACAATCTGGGACTTAACACGGTTGACCTGCCGCACCTGGAACGAGAAATTGAAGAACATCTTATGAACAGGCCCGGAGGCGCGGTTTCCCTGGCGGTGGGCACGGCCTATATCTTTGATAAAATACCGGGCATGACCGGAATCATGAAATACTGGTATCACTTCGCCATCATGTTTGAGGCCATGTTTATTTTAACTACCATTGATGCCGGAACCCGGGTGGCCCGGTATATCATGGGTGAAATCCTGGGAACTTTTTACAAGCCCTTCGCCCGGCATGCCTGGCTTCCCGGAGCCATCTTCTGCTCCGCTGCGGTTTCTCTCTTCTGGGGCTATCTGCTTTATGAAGGCGAGATAAGCACCATCTGGCCCATGTTCGGAGTTGCCAATCAGTTATTGGCAACTTTGGCTTTAGCCCTTGGGACCACCCTGCTTTTAAAAAAGGGCCGGAGGAGATACTGTTTAATCACCCTTATTCCCTTTGCCTTTCTCTCGGTTACCGTAATCACCGCCGCCGTGCTTAATATTGTAAACGTCTACCTGCCCAAAGGCGACTTAACCAATACCATCTTGAGCATCGCGGTTTTAGCCCTGGTAGGAATTGTGATGATAGATTCGCTGAGACAGTGGATCGGGCTGATAAGAAATCCAGGGTCCGAGAACTGATTGTGTCACATATTTTGTGAAACATGCTATTTGACACAACGACTGTTTTACTTTATAATAGTCTCGGGAGGGATTCGCATGAATGTTTTGAGCATCCGGGATTTCAAGGCAAAGTTCAGCAGTATTCTGAAGGGGAAAAAAGAGGTCCTGGTGACCTACCGGGGGGAACCGGCTGGAATTTTCACCCCCGTCAAGGAGGAAACTCTTGAGAAAGAGAGAGCGCGGATAGGCTTGTCTCTTCTCTCTCTGGGGGAGAGCGACGGCGGAAAAACTTCGGAACTTCATGATGAGGTTCTTTATTCATGAGGGAGAAAGTTTTCATCGATACCTCCGCACTCTACGCGCTGGCGGACAGCCGGGATGAACACCATAAAAAGGCAAGGGAAATTTATAAAAAAGCGATTGCCGGAAACGTCCTCTTCGTTTTGACGGATTTAGTGATTGCGGAAACTTCCACCTTAATCCGGCGTCGGCTCGGTTTTTCCGCTTCTTCCAAATTATTTCAGATAGTTGAAGAAGGAGAAGGCGTCGGGCTTTTTTCGGTCCATTTCGTAGACAAGGAGCTTTATAAAAAGGCCAGGGAGATCTTTCTACAGCTCCAGGATCCTAAGTTTTCCTTTGTGGATGCCGGCAGTATCGCCCTGATGAAAAAAGAAAAAATAGGAAAATATTTTGCCTTCGACGCCCATTTTCGTCGTGCGGGCTTTGAAAGTATTTAACGGACTTCAGCATCTTCGCCCTGTTTAGTAGGGGCGGTTCGCGAACCGCCCCGACTAATTTTCTGACAGCCATGGCGAAAGGCCACACCCGTTCCTATCTCGGACACTTTCGACCCGGCCGGTTCGCAATAAGAAACTTTCATGTAGTCATTTTTCGACATAGTGTTACACTTATGATATACTAAACATGGAAGGAGGGATCTGTATGCCGGCGAAAAATCCGCGTCTTTTTGTAACTTTGGATCCCGTTCTATTCGAGTGGGTTAAGAGTATCGCAGAGGCGCAAAAGGTCTCCATGTCCCTTGCTATGCGCGATCTTGTGAAAGAAAAATTCCGGGAGGAAGGCTGGTTTTGGGCAAAAAACTGGCAGAATGGCGAAAAAGAAGCCGACGAGGATTTGAAAAAAAAGAGATACAAAGATTTTGAGAGCCTCGAAGATTTGCTGCGAGATTTGAAGCAATAATGAGAATCCGCAGACTCGCACGATTTAAAAAATCGTACCAGAGGCTTTCGGCGGAAATACAAAAGAAGGTGGACAGGAGCCTCACTCTTGTTTTTTCAAATCCCAGACATCCTTCCCTTCAGGTCAGAAAACTGGAGAGCCACTCTTCAATCTGGTATATCAGGGTGGATCTCAACCACCGGCTGATCTTTGAATTTGACGAGGAAGATACCTTAATTCTAAGGAACGTCGGTTCTCATGACCCAACTCTTGCAAAGCCTTAGACAAAAGGGAGATTGGTTCTCCTGCCCCGGTAAAAGGGTGGGAGAGCAAGCAACTGTCAGGAAATCTTTCCAATGTTCAGATCTGAAGGAGAACCTGACAAGGGATTGGAATTAACTGGAATAGGTTTGAGATCGTTCCGTCCAATAATTGTTGGGCCACAAGGAGTTGGAATACGATGGCTAAAAGAAGTTCAAATCAAGAAAGAAGTCAAGAAAGAACCTGTTTGGTCGTGCCACGAGACGAAGCCTACAATCGAGTGTTGCTGCAGATAGAAAAGGCTAACACTGTTCCAAATGCATCCGTTAATGAAAATGAAGAGGCTCGGCGATGGTACGAATTCACAGCAGAGCTTTTGCGCCGACTCTTTTCAACGGATGAATTGTCAGATGAGTTCACCGGGAAGGGTTTCATCTCTTGTGATGGAGATGATATTACTACTGGAAGTTATTTAAAGAAATTGAAATCCATTTATGACCGCTTAGAACTATACCCGGAAGATGTTTCGGTCGCTAGAAAATGCACTTCAGACGACCAGGTCGCGACGATAAAGAAGTTGATTGACAAGTTTCATGCAGTGGCACGTCAATTGAAACAACGTTACATGAAGCGTCCAACACTCGAAGTCACTGACGAATATGATGTTCAAGATCTACTTCATGCCCTGCTAAAAATTAACTTTGATGACATACGATCTGAGGAATGGACTCCAAGTTATGCTGGCGGCAGTTCGCGAATGGATTTTCTGCTTAAAGCGGAGAAGATTGTTATAGAAGTGAAGAAAACCAGATCGAAACTTGGCATAAAGGAAATCGGTGACCAGTTGGCAATTGACATACTTAGGTATCGTGTTCACCCAGATTGCAAAACTCTGCTCTGCTTTGTTTATGATCCTGAAGAACAAATATCAAATCCAAAAGGATTAGAGCAAGATCTAAGTCAATCAGTCGGTGAAATCCAGGTAAGAGTGTATGTCGCACAGAGATAAAATTAAGTATGATGTCCCGAGTGTCGTAGAAACGAGAAAACTTCTGGATACAGATCGAACTAACAAAATAGATATTCAGGGTTTGATACAAGAAGGCTTGGCTTTGCTTAGAGCAAATATGGCAAGTCACCCATCTTTTGATCCTAACAGGCCATACGAGGAAAAAAATGCCTATTTTGTAGAATTGGCACAGCGTGGTGAACAATTATTTTGGGGAGGATTGCATTGGGTAGCTGAACTTTATTTCAAAACACTTCTGCGTGAGATCTTAAACTATGAACATCAAAACCATAAGCGTTTTAACAAAGGGATGGTATATGCCAATCTAGGAATCGCACAAATGGCTATCGGCAAACTTGATGCTGGGATTGCTAATTTATTAATGGCCGATGAAGAAGACCGACCATTTGTTTCAGAACCTCATGGCATCTTAAATACACGTTTGTGGGAACAGTTTGAGCAACCTATCATCGTTGATTATCTGACTGGTTTCAATAGCAATTCAGATGCATCCTTGAATTTTTTAGTAGATAAAGCTTTTATTAAAAAACTCTTCGTGGAAATGGACTTACAAAACCGCGTGTTCCTTGAGGGAACAATCTGGACGCTAAAGGATAATTTGCAACTGAACGACTTGGTTCCGAATGTTTACACGTGGGGGCGTCTTTATTCTGGATTAAAAGATTTATGTCTTCTTACGGAAGCTTTGTTAAGAAAAAAACAAATCGCAGATGCCACTATCAAATCTGGCTCTCAATGTATGTTGGCTAAACTTTTGAACAATGCTCTTTCTAATCAGAACATCGGCTATCCTCAATCCGGCCTAAATGCAAACGCCAATAGTCTGCAGGAATTTGTGAATAATCTAGAGGCTATTCTCAATAATGCCAAAAGTCCTGAAATTCGCAGAACATATTGCTTGTTAATTGTGCGTAACTTTACGGGGCATCATTTCGACTTGTCGGAAAAGATAATTTCACCGAGCGGAAAGTCTTTTTTTGATATGTATGCACCCTCTTTAACAAATATTCTCTCAGCTGTTTTATATTTCAAGCATATCAACGTAATATGAAAAAGATCGGGATTCGATCTTTGTACGCCAGTAAATACGGCTCGCTGGCAACGGGGCGGGAGAGTGAGTAACATCCGGGAAATTTTTCCCTCGTTCAAAGCGGAAGGAGAACCGGGCAAAAAGCTTGAATTCACCTTTGAAACAGGTTTGACACCTTTCCGTCTAATGATTGTTATCTGAAAGAAGGCAACAATGCAAAAAGAGTGGTGGACTAAGAGAGAAAAGATAAAAGCAGTCCATGAAAATGATTTAAGGGACTATCTATCCTCACTCGGTCTTTTGGAAAAACTTGAACTAAAACAACTCCACTGCGTCATATGTGATATTGAAATTACGCTAGATAATTTGAGTGCTTTTTACCCAAAACAAAATGAAATTTATCTATTATGCTCTCGCCCCTCCTGCCTTGAAAAACTGCGATTGGACGAAGAAAGCAAAGATGAGTGATTCCTTAATTAAAGCGTTGCTTTTAATTATCGGGATCACACCAGCTTCCGTAATTGTGATATTTCTTTTCTTGAATCCAGACAAATTCGAGCGCTGGATGGCACTATTTTACAAATTTTTATATTTCATTTCCTCAGGCATTCCAAAACTATCTAGGAGAATCGACAGTTATACTGTAGCGTCATCTATTCAAGATACGGTAAATAGCATTTGTGAAAATATCAATAAGGATTCACCAAACGTTTTTCCTCATCCCTTAAAAATTGAGTGGGTTAAGACTGAAAATAAGGATTCCTTTATAAAAGACGGAAAAGTTGTCGTCTGTTTGAAATCCTATAAGAATCAAAGTAAGAATATTGTGGATGCGACGTTGATGTTCTTGAAAGTCGGGTTATTGCCTAAGGCAAGAAGTTTTCTCGACGTTACGCTTAGGGCAGGTTGTGAGTTCAAAGTCGCTGCTGGTATTTTTTCTGCACGCCGTGATACCAATGCGTACGATTATTTTATTGATACCGTACTTAATCCGGCTATCAGCGGCGATTCTAATCTAAGCAAGGATCTTCAACTCCTGGAAGATCTGGATTCAGTGGGCTTCTTTACACGTGTTTTTTTGACAGAGGTCAAGGCAACGGGCGAAAAACTGTTGGGAACTATCCCCACCACAGCCGTTAAGCAAGAGCTACGCATCTTTGCAAAGTTTCTTCAGACAATAGCTAACAAAAGGCCGGAAGAGGATGTCCCTTTGCACATTAAGGGTTTAAAAGTTAATGTAGCTGTAGTATTGATTGCCCGACGTGACAAGCTAACAGCCTTTGGGATAGAGCCATATATAAAACGTATTTCCCGATGCGTGGAAGAAGGATACGAGTCTATCTACGTAACTGGAATGAGTGATGAATGTGTGAGAGCAGTAGTTGAAATGAAGAAATCGATTGAGGGAATTTTTGTTTCTGTACTTCGCCGTTACGACTATCTCGTGAGAAGGCAAACTAAGGCAATCATGTTAGTGTGCCAGTCGAATTTTAGTTATTTAACACAACGACGCCAGTTGCAAGAAGAAGTTAAAATAGCGTTTGAAGATATTGTTCCAGAAGTTAAGAATGGTGAGGTTGAACTTGTCTCAATAGCCAGGAAAAGAGGAAATGGCTGCAAGGTTGCTGTTAGAATGTCGTCAGAAACTGCAGATGGCAGAAAGGCAGCAATAAAATGTGTGGGCACCGGTGGGCAACGTTTAAACGAAATCAAAGAGCGACTAAAAGAGAAGTTTGTGGTAGTTATCCCTTGGGCCTCGGGCATCAAGGAGTACATTACGAATGCACTCCATCTAATTAACGCGGGAGACGTTAACTTAATTGAGATTGACGAAGAGAACCTAATTGCAACCGTAGCTTTAAATACCGATGATGCTTGCAAAACAGCTCTTGGATATCAGAATAACAGTCTTATCCTTGCGAGTGAATTAACAGGCTGGCTCATTAAAATTAAAGGGCCAAAGCGATCTGAAATGATGCTTACTCCAGAAGATGAAATGAAAAAAAAGCTTGAGGAGAAGATATCAGAGATTAGCAATTGTGAAATAGAGATTGTTAGGATAGCCAGAATAAAAGGAGTTGGAACGAAAGCTATCGTTAGATGGGCAAATGCTGTTCCTCCGAGAAAGCGGGCATCTGATATATGTAGTGGGGCTGATCATGCAGTAATAAGATCAATTAAAGAAGAAACTGGTGAATGGATTCACTTTCATGAATGGTGTGACAAACCTGAAAGACAAGTTGCTAATTGTTTATACCCTCTCAAATCTAATGATCTAGAATCAATAAAACTCGATGAGGCTCAAAATATAGCAACGATTACTATCTATAAGAATACAACCGCCAATAACTCCTGGCGCAATCAACACAATTTAGCACTTGCTGAGAGAGTTACAGGGTGGAGAATAGAAGTAAATGATTCAAGAAATTATAGACCGTCTACAGATAATCAGTCAATCCAGCGGACGCGATGAGGACTGCACTGCTGATTTAAATTGTTAGCAGGATTAAGTTTCGTGTGCCCGTCGCGTATCATAGGTGCTGAATACGGCGGCTTTTGCATCGGAATCGTAAGCCCTTGGTCGGGGGCTAAACCGGACAAGGGAAAACTTAATTTTTATGGAATAGAACAGCATTATGATTACACAAGAAAGTTCTATTTCCGAGAAAAAAACAGCCTGGGAGGAAGGGCCTCTCAAGAAGGCGAGCGAACGCGCCCCGGAGCGGAAGACCCGCTTTGAAACCTCGTCGGGCCAGGAAGTACCGCGCCTGGCCACCCCGGATGACCTTCAGGGCCTGGATTACCTCAAAGACCTGGGCTTCCCGGGGGAGATCCCCTTCACCCGCGGCGTTCAGCCCTCCATGTACCGGGGGCGCTTCTGGACGATGCGTCAGTACGCGGGGTTTGCCAGCGCCCGGGAGACCAACGAGCGCTTCAAGTACCTCCTGGAACAGGGCCAGACCGGCCTCTCGGTGGCCTTTGACCTTCCGACACAGATGGGCTATGACTCCGACGACCCCATCGTCCTGGGCGAAGTCGGGAAAGTCGGCGTCCCCATAGATTCCCTCGCGGACATGGAGACCCTCTTTGACGGCATTCCCCTCCAGAAGGTCTCCACCTCCATGACCATCAACGCGCCGGCCTGCATCCTTCTGGCGATGTACGCGAGCGTGGCCGAAAAGCAGGGCGCCGATCTTTTAAAGCTGGACGGAACCGTCCAGAACGATATATTAAAAGAGTACATCGCCCGCGGCACCTATATCTTTCCGCCCGCTCCCAGCATGCGCCTGACGGTGGACTTAATCGAGTACACCTCTAAAAATCTCCCCCGCTGGAACCCCATAAGCGTGAGCGGCTACCACATCCGGGAGGCGGGCTCCACCGCCGCCCAGGAGCTGTCCTTCACTCTGGCCGATGGAATGGCCTACGTGGAGGCGGTCCTGGCCCGGGGGCTGGATATAGATTCCTTCGCCCCCCGCATCTCCTTCTTCTTCAACGCCCACAACAACCTGCTGGAGGAAGTGGCCAAGTTCCGGGCCGCCCGGCGTCTCTGGGCCCAGCTCATGCAGGAGGCGGGAGCCAAAAATCCCCGCTCCATGGCCCTCCGTTTCCATACCCAGACGGCGGGCTGCACTCTGACCGCCCAGCAGCCGCTCAACAATATCGTGCGGGTCACCCTGCAGGCGCTGGCGGCGGTGCTCGGCGGCACCCAGAGCCTGCACACCAATTCCTACGATGAGGCCCTCTGCCTGCCCACGGAAGAGGCGGTAAGAATCGCCCTCCGAACCCAGCAAATCATCGCCAATGAAAGCGGCGTCTGCGACACGGTGGATCCCCTGGGCGGCTCCTATGCCGTCGAAAGCCTGACCTTACGCCTGGAGGAAAAGGCCCGGGAATACCTCCAGAGAATCAAGGAATGGGGAGGAGTGCTCCGGGCCATCGAGGAGGGCCACCTCCAGAGGGAAATCCAGAACAGCGCCTATTCCTCCCAGAAGAAAGTGGAATCCAAAGAAGATATCGTGGTCGGCGTGAACGACTTCGTGATGAGCGGGGAGGAGAGAGCCGCCGGACGGCCGGTTAATCCGGACGAGGAAGAGGCCCAGAAAAAGCGCCTTTCGGCCCTTAAGGCCCGAAGAGACGAGAGCGCCGTTATTACGGCACTCGATGAACTCCGCCGGGCGGCCGGGGGAGAAGAAAACCTGATGGGGCCAATTCTCAAAGCAGTCAAAGTCTATGCCACCCTGGGTGAAATCTGCAACCTCCTCCGGGGAGTCTTCGGAGAATACCGGGAATCCGTCACGCTTTAAGGAGCATTTTTATGGCCAAGCAGATAGATCACATAGGAATTGCGGTCCAGGATCTGGAAAAGGCCCTGGAATTTTTCGGCCCTCTTCTGGGAGAAGGTGGGATCCACCGCGAGGAAGTCCCCGAACAGAAAGTAAAGACGGCCTCCCTGGCCATCGGCGAATCGACAGTGGAACTCCTGGAGCCGACGTCCCCCGAAAGTCCCATTGCGAATTTTCTCGGCAAAAAAGGAGAGGGCATCCATCACCTGGCCCTTGAAGTTACGGACATCGAGAAGTCGCTGGAAGATCTAAAGAGCCGCTCGGTCCGCCTCATCGATCAGACGCCGAGAAGCGGTGCCGGAGGCAAGAGAATAGCCTTCATCCATCCCGGGGGAGCACACGGCGTTCTCATCGAACTTTGCGAAAAGAAAAAAGCTCTTTAGACGGAGCTGACATGCGAACAATTGAATGCGCCCGGATCACCGATGCCGTGGCCGGGCTCTGCGCTGAAGCGAACTTCATTCTTCCCGGTGACGTGGAAGAAGCACTATCCTCGTGTTTTAAGAAGGAGCCTTCCCCCATCGGGCGGGAAGTCATTGGAGCCCTCCTGGAAAACGCCAGGATCGCCGGCGAAGAATCCCTCCCCATCTGCCAGGACTGCGGCCTGGCCGTGGTCTTTCTCGAAGTGGGACAGGAGGTCCGCCTCACCGGGGGAGATCTCGAAAGAGCCGTCCAGGAAGGGGTTCGAAAGGCATATGTCGGCCGATACTTGAGAAAATCCGTGGTGGATGATCCGTTATTCGAACGCAAAAACACTAAAGATAACACCCCGGCCGTCATTCATACCGAAATCGTTCCCGGCGATCATTTAAAAATAACGATCCTCCCCAAGGGGGGCGGCAGTGAGAACATGAGCGCCCTGGGCCTCCTCGCCCCTTCCCTGGGCGCGCGGGGAGTCGTCGAATTCGTCGTGCAGGCGGTGGAGCGGGCCGGTTCCAACCCATGTCCCCCCGTCATTGTGGGCGTGGGAATCGGCGGGACCGCTGAAAAAGCCATGCTCCTGGCCAAAAGAGCCATTCTCCGAAAGGTGGGCCTGAAAAGCTTAAACCCCGCAATCGCGGAGCTGGAAAATGAAATCCTGGAGCGGGTCAATGCCTTGGGCATCGGCCCCCAAGGCTTCGGAGGAAGAATGACGGCCCTGGCCGTGCACATCGAAGAGTTTCCATGTCACATCGCCAGCCTGCCGGTGGCGGTCAATCTGCAGTGCCACGCGGCCCGGCACAAGGAGGCCATCCTCTAAGCGGGGAGAGATGAAGATGAACAAGACAACGGTTAAGAACCTGCTCCGGTGCCTCACGGCGGTGTTTCTCACATTCTCCGTATGCCTGGCGGCTTCCGCTGATAATACAGCTTATAAAACCTACACCAGCAAGGCCTTTCATTTCCAGATCAAAGTCCCTCTCACCTGGAAAATCGGCGGGAAACCTTCTCCCTCCTTCAACCTGACGCACTACCCGGAGGTGGCCACCTTTCAGAGCCGCTTCCTTCGCGATTCGAGGGCACAAGTTCGGATCACCGCGGACGTCGCCTACCCGGCCCCCGACATTCGCGATCTGGCTTTTCTGATCGAGGCAAAGGCCAGGCTCCTGGAAGGTTACCGGGAGCGGGAGCCGGTCAGAGCACTTTCAGATCGCGTCTATTTCCGGTATTCCTACAATAATCTTCAAAAAAAAGCGGTCTTCTGCACCCGGGCTCTTATCCTGCGGGCGGAACACCCCAATCTTTTTGATATCACCTGCATTGCGGCCTCCGAGGCTGATAATCTGATGGCACAGAATGAGTTCATTGCAATCATAAAGAGTTTTTCATTCGTCCGGCCTCCCGCTTCAAAAGCAGGTAAAGCAGCAACTCCCGTGAGGACGAAGTGAATCTGTCCCTTCCTTTAGACGATGAAAAAGTGGCCCGCTTGAGGAGCGGAGACTACCTTCTTTTGAGCGGTACGATCTACTCGGCACGGGATGCGGCACACCAGCGCATCATAGCCGCCCTGGATCGAAAAGATCCTCTTCCATTTCCTCTAAGCGGCGCCGTCATCTACTACATGGGGCCATCCCCGGCTCCACCCGGTCGGGCTATCGGCTCCGCGGGCCCCACCACCAGCGGGAGGCTTGATGCCTTCACTCCCAGGCTCCTGGCGGCGGGCCTCAGGGGAATGATCGGAAAAGGCCATCGCAACAAGGAGGTCCGGGAGGCCATCCAGAAATACAAAGCAGTTTATTTTGCGACCCTTGGCGGAGCGGGGGCTCTTCTCTCCCGCTGTGTCAAAAAGGCGGATCTCATAGCCTATGAAGATTTGGGAGCCGAGGCGGTGCTGAAACTGGAAGTCGAGAATTTTCCGGTCTGGGTTGTGAACGATATTTATGGAGGAGACCTGTATGCCGAAGGAAAAAAAATATACGCCCTCGGGTAAACCCCCGAAAAAACGGTACCTGCCGCCGAAGGGCTCCCCCCTGGAAGAGTGGGAGCACTTTCTGGCCGAGGGACACACCCCCGACGAAGTGGCGGTGGCGCTTGAGCGGGCCACGGAACTGGGCGAGGAGCGGGTCCTGGTCATCAAGGGCTGGTGCAAGGGATGCGGCCTCTGCGTGTCCATATGTCCCAAGGACGCCCTCACCGTTGATGCCAACGGACACGCGGATCTTACTTATCCCGACCGCTGTGTTCTGTGCGGAATGTGCGAGCATATATGTCCGGATTTTGCGATTACGCTCCTGGAACCTGAGGAGCTCTCTGTGGAGGTGGAATAGTGCCTGAGGTCAAGTTTTTAAGCGGGAACGAAGCCTGCGTCGAGGGCGCCCTGATCGCCGGATTAGGATTCTATGCCGGCTATCCCATCACGCCCTCCACGGAAATTGCGGAGATCCTCTCCGAGCGCCTCCCGAAAGAGGGCCGGTTTTTCATACAGATGGAAGATGAAATCGCCAGCATGGCCGCCATCATCGGCGCCTCCATCGGCGGAAAAAAGGCGATGACCGCCACCAGCGGTCCGGGATTTTCCCTCATGCAGGAAAACATCGGCTACGCGGTGGAGGCCGAAATTCCCTGCGTGGTGGTCAATGTCCAGCGGGCGGGGCCCAGCACGGGCGCGCCGACTTCCCCCGCGCAGGGAGACATGATGCAGGCCCGGTGGGGAACCCATGGAGACCACCCCATCATCGCCCTCTGCCCCTCCTCCATCGCGGAAACCCTGGAGCTCACCATCCGGGCCTTTAATTTTTCCGAAAAATACCGTATCCCCGTCATTCTTCTCATGGATGAAGTGATCGGTCACATGCGGGAGCGGGTCGTCGTCCCCTCGCCGGGGGACATAAAAGTCATTGACCGTCTCAAACCCACCTGCCCGCCGAACGAATACTTCCCCTACGAAAACGTGGAGAGCCTGGTTCCGCCCCTGGCCGCCTTCGGCGAAGGCTATCGTTTCCACATCACGGGACTTTTCCACGATATCTCCGGCTTCCCGACCATGCGGGCCGACGAGATAGTCCCCTGGTTCAACCGACTCTTCAAAAAAATAGATGACAACCTGGACGATATTCTCCTCTACGATATGCGCGATATGGAGGACGCCGAAATTGCCGTCATCTCGTTTGGTATCAGCGCCCGCTCGTCCCTGGCGGCTCAGAAACAAGCCCGCCAGATGGGGAAGAAAGTCGGGTTAATGAAGCTCAAGACGATATGGCCTTTCCCGGAAAAAGCGGTGCAGGAAATCGCCTCCCGGGTCAGGCTCATCCTGGTCCCCGAGATGAACCACGGCCAGATGATTCTGGAAGTGCAGCGGGCATCCGGAGGAAAGTGCGTCATAAAAGGCGTCAACAAGCTCGACTGTGAAATCATCTACCCGCATGAAATCATCGAGGCGATGGAGGTCTAAATGATTAAAAATAAAATGCCCTTGCACGTTCACAGCTACCTCAGGGGCAACAAAAAATTTCCCTCCGTCTGGTGCCCGGGCTGCGGACTGGGAACCATCCTGGGGGCCATCATCCGGGGAGTCCGGGCCCTGGGGCTGGATAAGAGCAACGTGGCCATGGTCTCCGGCATCGGCTGTTCCGGTCGGATGCCGGTCTACGTTGATTTTTGCACCCTTCACACCACCCATGGGAGGGCACTCGCCTTCGCCACCGGCCTTAAACTGGCCAAGCCCGGCATGAAAGTCATAGTAGTGATGGGCGACGGCGACGCCATCGCCATCGGCGGCAACCACTTCATCCACAGCGCCCGCCGCAATATCGATCTCACGGCCATCGTCGTCAACAACAGAATTTACGGCATGACCGGCGGACAGGCCTCCCCCACCACCCCCTCCGGAGACCTGGCCACCACCGCGCCCTTCGGAAACGTCGACCAGCCCTTCGATATCTCCCGCCTGGCGGTTGACGCCGGGGCCTCCTTCGTGGCCCGCTCGACCGTCTTTCACGTACTGGAGATGGAGCGTTTCATCGCCCGGGCCCTCTCGAAAAAGGGATTTTCGATGGTGGAGGTATTCAGCCAGTGCGCCACCTATTATGGCCGGCTGAACAAGAAGGGCTCCGCCGTGGATATGCTCAAGTGGATGAAGGAAAACACCACGGTCATAAAGCCGGAAGATTTGAACCAGGCCTGCGCCGTGGACATGGCCCCGAAGAAAGTGGAACGGGGGATTCTGGTGGAGCGGGACTCTCCCGGTTTCCTGGAAGAA
This sequence comes from bacterium, assembly GCA_043798715.1. Lineage (GTDB taxonomy): Bacteria > Vulcanimicrobiota > JAZDOK01 > JAZDOK01 > JAZDOK01 > JAZDOK01. The sequence continues at coordinate 45,162 of JAZDOK010000100.1, read as the reverse complement.
TATGCGAAAATTGTAGAGAGGGCAAAAGCAATATGAGTTACCGCTACGAAATAAGGCTGGCCGGAATGGGCGGCCAGGGCCTCCTGCTGGGCGGACTGATCCTGGCCGAGGCGGCTGCGGTCTTCGCCGGAAAAAACGCGGTTCAGACCCAGGCCTATGCGCCGCTGGCCAGAGGGGCGCCCAGCAAATCCGATATCATAATCAGCGACGGGGAAATTGATTTTCCGAAAGTCGAAAAACCGGACCTGTTTCTGGCCATGGCGCAGGACTCCTACAACAAGTACCGCGACAGCGTAAAAGAGGGCGGGAAGATTATCGTTGATTCCACCAACGTCAGGGATGCCGACGAAAACGCCATTAGACTGCCGCTAACCGATATCGCCAGGGAGGCCTCAGGGAAGGAAATAACCGCCACCATAGCGGCCCTGGGAGCCATCGCACGGCTGACTGCCGTTGTATCGAAGGAGGAACTCCTGCGAGCTATTGAGTCAAAGGCTCCGCCCGGAACGGCCAAGACAAACATCAAGGCGCTGGAAGCCGGCTTTAAGTGCGCCGAGGGGCGCCCTTCCATCCCCTGCCCCGTGGCTTTGAAATAGTCCGGAAACCATTTCTTTTTCTTCGCTCCAGCTTTTCGGACCGCCGCCTGGAGGAAGAGTCGGGCTTTATTTTGTCGCATCCGTAATCAGGCCGGCGCGCTGCTCCTTTTCATCTTCCGGATTGACGATGAAGATAAGATTTCTGGAGTAGAAATCGGGCACGTTGGCGATGAACGGATTGTCCATGTTGCTCAGTGCCCGCAGCAGGGCATAGGGATCGATAAGCCCGCTCCGGCCGTTCACTTCCACCGGACCGTTCACGTTCACCAGCACCAGGTTCCCGATGGTCCCCGAGAGGGCCACCGCAACAATGCCGGGCTGAGGATTCGGAGCGGAGACCGTCAGGGTCCCGGCGACGTTCACCGGCAGAGGCCGGCCCACATTCCCGACAACCCCGACTCCCGCCATGACAAAGGCATTCCCGCTGACTGAGAGATTGCCGGATGTGCCCGCTGCACCCAGGACGGAGCCGCCCGTAGCCACAATCGAAGCATTCTGAGCGCTCACGGAATTAAGAACCAGGTCGCCCAGGCTGGTCAGATTAACAAAACCGGTGGCTACGATATTCTGAAGAATCAGGGTCGCCGAAGAGTTATTGATGTAGATGCTTGACGCGTCGGCAATAGCGCTCAGGTTCTGGAACTGGACTCTGATAGGATTGTCCGCCGCCCCGATATCCGTCCGGGCCGACAGATTCGCCACCCGGGCGATGATGTTGAGAGCGCTTCCGGCCACCGCCAGGATGGCTCCGGTATCCGGGGCTTTGGGCGCATCCATAACAGTCAGAGTGACGACATCGGCGGAGACCAGGTTAACCGTAATGTTGCCGCCGGAATGGGTCGTCACGTTCACCTCCTGAGAAGCAGATAAGTTGTTCAGCAGGATAGCGTCCCGCTCATCAATCAATATTGAGCCCGTCGTCGCCGTCGCGTTAAGCGTCTCCACATCCGTATCGAGCGCATCTGCCACCGAGCCGATATCGGTGCCGGCGGAAAGGTTAGCCGTCACGGACGAGATGTTGTCTGCACCGGCGTTCCCGTCCAGGATGGAGCCGGACGTAGCAAGGTTAACGGCGACTCCGGCATTGACCGTGTTGACGGTCATGTCTCCGGCGATGCTGCCGACGTAAACCTCGTTGCCGGCCGTCACGTTCCCAAGGGTGATGGCATCGGCCTCATTTATGTATATGGAGCCGCTCCCCGCCGTTGCATTGAGCGTGCCCACCGTCGTATCGAGCGCGTCGTCCGAGGCGCCGATGTTGGTTGCAGCCGCCAGGTTCGCCGTCCCGGCAGAGATATTAAACGAACCGGCATTACCGTCCAGGATGGAGCCGGTCGACGAGGTCAGGTCCGCTGTTTCTAAAGTCCCCGCCGTCACCGTATTCACCGTCATGTCCCCGCTCGCGTTGATGACATTCACGCTTCCGCCGGCTGACACCAGTCCCAGACTCAGATCGTCGGCCTCCATGATAAAGATCGAGCCGGAGGAGGCCGAGGCAGAAAGAGTGCCGACCGCGGTCACAAGCGGGTCATCGGCCGCGCCGATGTTCTGAGCCGCCGTGAGGATAGTCGCCGCGGCTACGATGCCGCTCTCCCCGACGCGCTCGTCCACCAGGGAGCCCAAGTCGGCCGAAAGGACGGCCTGCCCTCCGGTCGTCACCCCTCCTATCACCAGGTCCCCGGAAAGAGTGCCCGCGATCACGTCCCCGCCCGCGGCAGCCAATAACCTCAAGGCGCCGGAGTTGAGGATATATAGGGAACCGGAATCGGCCGCTCCGCTCAAGGCCTCCACGCCGGTCTCGAGGGGATCGCCTGAAGCGCCGATACTCCCGCGAGCAGCAAGTTGGGCCATCCGGGCCGTGATGTTCGTAAATCCGCCATTCCCATCCAGGATGGAACCCTCCGAAGCCAGAGCTGCCGCTGACGCCGATACCTCGTTCACCGTCATGTCGCCGCTTCCGTTGGCAATGCCGGCGGTCTGTCCGGCCGAGATGGCGCCCAGAGTAACGGCATCGGCCTCCAGGATGAATATGGAGCCCGAGGTCGCCGTGGCATTAATTGTTCCAACCGCCGTCTCAAGGGAGTCGGAGGAGGCGCCGATGGAGGCGGCCGCCGAGAGGCTCGCCGTACCTCCCGTGATGTTGACGGCAGCGGCGTTTCCATCCAGGATCGAACCGGCCAGGGCGGTGAGCCCGGCCGTTCCGGAAGCCCCGGCCGCCACGAGGTTCACCGTCATCTCCCCGGCTGCGTTTATTACCGTCACGTTTCCTCCGGCGGTGACGTTTCCGAGCGTGACGGCATCCGTCTCCGCGATGAAGACGGAGCCGACCGCCGCCGCATTCAGGGTTCCAACCGCCGTCTCAAGCGAATCGCCGGAAGCGCCGATCGCGCCGGCCGCGAAAAGGTTGGCCGTTCCGGTTCTTATATTTTCCGCTCCGGCGTTCCCGTCGAGAATGGAGCCGCCGGAGGAGAGGCTCACGGCATTTACGGCCGAAACCTCATTCGCCGTCATATCCCCGGTCGTAGTGGAGATGACGATGTCCCCGCCCGCCGAGACCGTCCCCAGCGTCACGTCATCCGTCTCCATCACAAAGACAGAGCCTGAAGACGCCGTCGCAGAAAGAGTGCCGACGCTCGTCTCAAGCGGATCTCCGGAAGAACCGGTGTCGCCCGTCGCAGAAAGGCTCGCCGTCCCTCCCGTCAGGTTGACGGCAGCGGCGTTTCCATCCAGGATCGAACCGGCCGAGGCGGTGAGCGCGGCCGTCGCCGCCGCCCCGAAAGAAATGGTATTGATCGTCATGCTGCCGGCTATGTTTCTTATATTTATATTCTGCGTCGCCGTAGCCGTCAAGGTCACGGCATCCGTCTCCACCAGGTTAATTCCACCGGAGGCAGCCGTCGCCGTGAGAGTCGAAACCTGCGTCTCCAGGGGATCGCCCGTGGAGCCGATGCCGGACCCCGCGTTCAGTGTCGCCGTTCCGGCCGTGAGGTTAAGGTCGCCTCCGTTCCCGTCCAGAATCGAGCCTGCGCCCGCCTGCAGGAAGGCGGTGGCGGATCCGGCACTCACGGCGTTCACCGTCAGGTCCGCGCCGGCATTTAAATTAACCGCCCCGTTGTTCGTCCTGATTCCGGCCAAAGCGTCCACCGTACCAACCGTGAGACCGGTGGCGTCCGTGAAGGAGAAGGAATTTCCGCCGCCCGTCACGTTCGCCGCCAGCGTCGCCACCACGTTGGCCCCCGTCAGAGTGACCGCTCCCGCTGATTGGATGGCGAGCGAGGTCACCGTAATCGTGCTTCCGCCCGTCTGAGTCACCGTCTCGCCCGTAATCAGCGAAAGGACGGCCGTATTCAAAGGATTGATCGCGCCCACCACCGAGATCGCGCCGCTGTTTTCGTTCCCGATCCTCACGATCCCCGCCGTGAGAGTGTCAAGTTCCGCGTCCGTCAGAGAGAGGCTTCCGGCCGTCTCTCCTCCGAGGTCAATGGGACGCCCGTTCGTTATCTGGCGGATGACGGCTGCGTTCTCGCCGGCATTCGCGTCGCCCGTCAGAACCATGTCGTCTCCAAGGAAGATCACGCCGTTCGTTCCGGCCACCGTACCCGTCACCGTCAATATGTGGCCGGCGCCCCCGGCCGCGAGAGTCACGATGCCGGCCCCCGCATACACATCGTCGGTCATCGGAGTATCGTCCACTGTAAGATTCCCGTTTGCTACCGTCACCGTAACGTCCCCGTCGCAGGCCACGATGCCGTCTAGGTCCTCAACCGTGCCGATGACAAGATCCGCCTCGTTAGTGAAGGAGACGGAGGCCCCCGGCGCGGACACGTCAACCGCCAGAGTGCCCACCGCATTCGCTTCATTCAAGGTAACCGCACCATCCGAAAATATTGCAAGTCCTGGAACCGTGATCGTAGCCCCGGCTGCCTGCGTCACGGTGCCTTCGAATCCGTCGAAGAAGAGGCAGGTGACATGGGCCGGGCTGATTGGAGCCGTCACCGCGATGTTGCCTTGACCCTCGACACCCAGGACGGAGGCGGTGATGGTATCAAGTTCGGCATCCGTCAGGCCCAGCGTTCCAGGCGTGTGGGTGCCGAGATCTATATCCCGGCCAGGCGTGAAGGGTCCGAGGACCACAAAAGCCGAGCCAGCGTTCGTCGGCCCGAGAAGATGCATTTCATCGGCCATGTAGTAGATCCCGTCGGTTGCACGCACGCTGCCCTCAACCGTGAAAGTGCCCGCGCCGAAGACGGCGGCCGCAAGCCCTCCGGCACCCGCATCCACGTCGTTTAAGGCAGGCGTATCAGTGATGAGAAGGTCTCCGCCTATTGTCAGGAAAGCGATCGGACCGTTCTCGGTGGCGATCCCGTCCACTCCGTCCACCGTCCCGACCGTAAGGCTGGAGGCGTCGATGAATAAAAAGCCGTTCTCGGAGCCGACAATCCGGGCCGAGATAACATCCACCTGGTTCTCCTCGTCAAAGTTCGCGTCCCACCCGGCCTGGACGGCCAGGCTCCCTACGGTGAGGTGGGCGTCGGAATCCTGAGCCATCCCGCCGCCGCTCAAGAACGAGAGGACGCTCGTTCCGGCCGGGGCGATCGGTGCGTTCACGGTGAGATCCCCCGCAGCCAGGCTCCCGATGCGAAGGACGCCGGCCGTCACCAGATCGATCTCGGCCGAGGAGACGTTGAAATCAAAACCTGCATCCAGGCCGACCCCCACCGTCCGGTCCGCGTTCGGAACCAAGCTCACGATACCCGTCCCGGCATCGATCGCCGCCGGAGCACCGGATATATCAAGTGCGATCTCGTCCGCCGTAATCATTGCGTCGCCGGATCCATCGGCATCGCCGGTGAAAATGACCGCGCCGGAGGCCATCGAATATGTTCCGGCACCCGCGTCGGCCGTGTAGTTCCCGGCGGGAACTCCCGCTCCGGCCGTCGTGTCAATGTCGCCGCATTCGTTCTGGGTGATCCCGACAGCCGTAAGAGTCAGATCTCCGCCGTTGGTCGAAATCGGGTCATTCACTGTAAGGAGTGAACCCGCCGTCAAGGCGACCGGCCCGAGAGTCGTCACCTGATGAACATCAATCGCATGGCCCGTGATGGCAAGATGTGTAATCGGAGCCGCTGAGCCGATGGCCCCCGCCACGGTCACGTCCCCGACCGTCCCGGCTGAAATGAGGAGGCCCGAGGGAGCATCCGTGTCGTCAATGGTCCCCGGCGAGAGAATGCTGACGGCTGCCCCCGCCGGAACGGCCCCGCCGTTTGTGGTATCGAGCGTGATGAGGGCCGGAGCTCCAAGAAGCACGCTGTCATTGATCGTAATGGAATTGCCGGCCGTCACGATGTCCGCGCTCAACATGGTGGTCGCGCCCGAACCGGAAAGGGTGATGGAGGCGTCGCCGGCTCCGGTGAGCGTCCCCTCCACGGTGATGGAGCCGCCGAGAGGCGTCTGAATGAGGAGAGGATCCCGGAAGGTGCACTCCTCAACAAGGATGGTGTGCTGCCCGTTATCCCAGCCGATGGTGATCCCCGCGTGACCGTCAGCCAGAGCCGCAATGTCCGTTTCACTGATGTCCAGGGTCCCGAGTGCGAATGGAGACAATCCGATGTTAATTGAAACGTTGCCGGCAGACGGACGAAGTAGGATTGTCCCGCTCCCGGTTATGCTGTTGGCACCTCCCGCGAAGTCCATCCCGTCCGCCGTGATGGAAAGGCTGTTCGCCGCCATAGCGACCGTAGAATTGGTGGTAACTGTTCCATTCCCGGCCGCCAGTGTCAAACTCCGGCCGCTCGTGACTGAAGCATTGTAAATCTGGCTTGCATTGTAGGAAGAAGTATCAACAGTGACGGGAGCGCCGGAAACAGTCAGGACATCAGTCCCGGCGCTCCCGAAGGTCACGTCTCCGCCGGAGGTGAAAGTCAAGCCGTCCAAAGTCACATTAGCGTTGAAGGTGCTCGCCGTGTCGCCGGAGGCAATATCGACATCATTCCGGAACGTCACCAGACCCGCACCGTTCGCCTGCGTCACGCCGGACGCCGTCGCCAACATCCCCGCAAACACCGTCGCACCCGCCGAGTTGATGGTGAGAGCCGCGCCGGTCCCGTCCCCGATCGGCGTTGTCGAGCCGACATCGCCGTTGAAGGTCGCGGCATCCTCCGTGTTAAGAATGAGATCCTGGGCGCCCTCAACGGCGGCGTTGACCGTAAGGGTGGCGCTTCCGGCCACGATGACGGTCTCGATGCACACCGGGCCGCCCGAAAGGGTGACCGTGTCATCGTCCGCGTTGTCTCCCAGGTTGACATCCCCGCCCGAGTGCAGGGTCAGACCGTCCAGAGTCACATTCCCGGTGAGGTCGGTGCTCACGTCCCCCGCTCCGATCATTACGTCCCCGCGGAAAATGACGTCGGAGGCGATGTTGATCCCGGAGGCCGTCGTCAGCGTTCCTGCGAACTCCGTCGCCCCGCTTCCGATGTCGAGGGCATAGCCGCTTCCCGAGCCGATGGGTGCCGTCTCCCCGACATTTTCCGCAAAAGTGATGGAGCCGGCGGCGGAAAGAGCCATATTGAAGCCACCGTCCAGGGCGCCGATGAAGGAGATGGAACCTCCCAAGGAGGTCACATCAATGGAGTTCGAGGCCTCGACGAAATTGATCGTGAGATTTCCACCCGCTTCCAGGGAGATGTCGCTTGCGGCGCCGCCGGCCGCCACCTCATCCGCCGTAAGGGCCCCGGCGGCGTAGACCGTTATGTTGCCGTCAAAAGTCCGGGCGTTAAGAAGCAGATCGCCGTTCTCGTGAAAGTTGATTGAGCCCGTGCCGCTTACCTCGGCGTCGGCCGCCTCGACGTCCATGTTAAGAGCCCCGCCCGGGCCGTTCCCGATTCCAGATGCGGCCGTAAGGATGAGATATCTCACCGAAAGGGCGGGGGAGAAGTTTCCGTCGTCGTTGATCGAGCCGTTTGACAGCAGGGTCAGCGAGGAGACATTGGCCGGGTTGAAGGCGACCGAGCCGATGAGGAGATCCCCCGCCGTAACCGTCGGAGACGCCCCACCATCCCCGCCGATGAAGAGCCCTCCCAGGGCCGTGATGGCGGAAAGCTCTCCCTGAGTCAGGCTGAAGAGGGCCGTTCCCCCGGCCGGGGAACCCAGGTCCACGTCCGCCACGTTTGTAGCGGGAAGAAGCGCCACGTTGTTTCCGGAGATGGATGCCCCCGGAGAAAGCGTGATGACATCCGCCGTAATCAGGATGTACCCGTCGTCAGGACCGCCGGCCGTTGTAATAATGTGCGTCCCCGCATCCATCGCGTATTCTCCGCCCGCACCGAATCCGGCATCGGCGATGTAATTTCCTGAAGGAGTGCCGGGATCCGCAGTCGTGTCAATGCTTCCGGTCGTCTGGTGGATTCCCGCCGCGGCTGAAAGCAAAAGATCCGATCCGTTCGTGAAAATATCGTCCGCGATGACGAGGGTCGTTCCCCCGCCGATGATGAGGGTTATGGTACCGCCGTTCGTCGTGATTCCTGAGACGCCGTCCACCGTGCCTAAGGTGAGCGCCCCGGCGCTTCGGAAGGAGAAGGGCTCCCCGGCTCCCATCACGTTCGCCGCCAGGGTATTAACCGGGTTTACCTCAAGGAGGGTCGCCGCCCCGGCCGACTGAACCGCCAGGGAGGAGACCGCGATGGTCGAGCCGGCCGTCTCACTGACAGTTCCTCCCGAGAGAAGGGAGAGCACCGCCGTGTTCGCCGGAGCGATGGCTCCTGCAATCGTCAGGCTTCCGGAGTTAAAAGAGCCGACCCGCAAGATGCCTGCCGTTACCAGGTCAAGTTCCCCCGCTGAGAGGTTGTAGTCGTATCCGGAATCAACGCCCAACCCGATTGTAAGACCCGGGTTCGGGATGAGGGAGACGATGCCGTTTCCGGCAGAGATCGCCCGGGAGATCGAAAGGTCGCCGGAGGTAAGATTGATGTCTCCATCTGTCGTGGAGAGCCCGCCCACTCCGTCCACATCGTCAATCATAAGTGAATTTGCACCGGCAAATGAGAAGGTGGAACCGGAGAAGCTCACATGGCCCGCGAGGGTGCCCACTTCATTTCTGGCCTCCATCAGGGTCACCGGGCCGGAGATCTGAATTGCCAGGTTCGCAATTGTGATCGCCGCTCCGGAATTTTGAGTTACAGAGCCTCCGGACATTAAAGACAAGACATCCGTGCGTAAAGGAGCGATCGCGGAAACAACTGTAATGTCACTGCTTCCGGGATCTCCGATCCTTATGGCGCGAGCCGTTATCGTATTAAGTTCATCTGAAGAAAGACCGAGAACATTGGGAGCATCCGTCCCGCCCAGGTGAATACTGACCGTCCGACCGACCGACCATGGGTGAAGGTTGGCGTCATAAGCGCCGGCATCGGTCATCCCGGCCAGGGTCATGTGATCGGCAACATAGGTGATTCCGCCTGTGGCGGAAACCTGTGAACCCGCATTTAAAGTGAGGGTGCGTTCCGCCCCACCGGCCGAAAGCCAGGTCATCGCGTCCCCGGCATCAATGTCTGAGGCTGCCGGCGTCTCAAGAACCGCGAGGTCACCGTTCACCGTCCTGACTGAGATCCACCCATCAGCCGTGGAAAGGCCCTCGACTCCATCCACCGTCCCGATGGAAAGTGAACCGGCATTTGTATAGAAGAAGGAGCTTCCGATAATGGAGACGACGCCCGCCAGAGTTCCGACCGCGTTGTTCTCAGTCAGAATCACTTCTTCCATGGACCGGACCGCCAGGGAACCTACCGTGATCGTGGAACTGCCGGTCTGAGATACACTTCCTCCCGAAAGAATAGAAAGTACATTTGTGTGTGCCGGATTAACCGCTCCGGCGACGGTGAAGTCGCTGCTGTCCAGGGAGCCGACCCGAATGGCGGAGGCCGTCACCCGGTTGAGCTCTCCGGCCGAGAGGTTGTAGTCGTACCCGGCATCCGCGCCAAATCCCACCGTAAGACCCGCATTCGGAGCCAGGGTCGCGATACAGTCTCCGGCGTTGAGGGTGGCCTCATTCCCCGGCGTCGTGCTGATCCAAATATCGGCCGAGGTGAGGCTGACGCTGCCGGCCGAGCCGGCATCATCGGTCGTAATGCTCGTGCCATCCTGCATCTCGTAGGAACCGGCACCGGCATTCGCCGTGTAATTCCCGGCGTTTATTCCGGAAGTCGTATCGATGTTTCCATTGTGAGCCGTCTGGGTGATTCCCTCCGTGGCCGTCAAATTAAGATCTCCGCCGTGCGTGGCGATGGGGTCGGCGATGGTGATGGCCGAGTGGGCACTGACAGAAACCGTCCCGCCCTGGCTGTAAACGGCCTCCGGCAAGGAGCCGCCGAGGTTCCGGAGGTTGAGGCTGCCGGTGTTATCAAGGAAGATTCCGGATGAGTCGGTATTCTCGGCATCGAGGCCGGCGACAGCGGTGAGAAGCACAGCCGTTGTGCCGATCCCGCCCGTCGCCTGCATCGAAAGGTTCCCGCCGCTCAACACCACAGCAGAGGTCGTGCTCTCGATGGATCCGTTCTGGGCAACAAGAACGATGGAAGTGGAGTAGGGGCCGGCCGCCGTGAGGCTCCCGTCGTTTTCAAAGCGAATGGCCCCGGCCGTGATGCTGACACCGTTGGCCGCACTCGCGGCTCCGTGGAAAGTGGTCGTCCCGCTTCCGGCGTTCTGGAAAAGCATTCCATAGGCTGAATTGAAGCCGGAGAGGTCCACGTCGTGGGCGCTCTCGATCCCGAGGGAGCCGCAGATGACCGTACCCGTTATGGAGACATCGCCGTTTCCGGCGTAAAGATAGAGGCTCGCAGTCCCGACGGCCGTGACCGTCCCGTTGAAAGTGATGTCGGCGCCGCCGACAAGAGCGGTGTTTACCACGACATCGGTCCCGAGAATCGTATTGCCGTGAATTATGAACGCGCCGCCGCCGGTTGTGTTGTATTGAGTCCCGTTCAAGGTCACGGCGCCGGTATAACTCTGGTCGCCGTATGTATTCGCTCTGCTGATGCCGATCGTGCTCCCCGTCACCGTCAGGTTGTTGAGATAGTTATCATTCCAGCCCATATCGCCGAGCGCCACAGCACCGGCACCGGCGGCCACCGTGAGATCCCACGGGCCCGAGCCGTCGCTGTCCACGTTGGTCAGGGTAACATTCCCGCCTGATGTCGAAACGGTCACATCCATGGAGAGCCGGGCATTGCCGGTTATCGTGACGCTTCCGCCGGATGTTGTAAGGCTGCCGCCGTTGAGATAGACATACCCGCTGTTGTAATAATATTGCAGGCCTGTGGTCGCCACCGACTGGAGGGAGATGTCCATTCCGGTGATTTCGAGGCTGAGCGGAGACGTTCCCAGGCCAACCGAGCCGCCCAAGGTGATGCTGCCAACTTCGCCGCCCACCAGCGAGAGACCGCTGGGATTCAAGTCATCCACAATCGTACCGGAGATTTCGATGCCGGCGCCGACCGTGTAAGTCCCGGCAGCCGTCGTGTCGAGGGTGATCAGAGCCGGCGTCCCCAGGATGACGCTGTCGCTGATGGTAACGGGCTGTCCCTCGGTGACGATGTCGGCGTTCAGGGTGGTGGTGGCGCCGGATCCGTCCAGAGTGATGGAGGCGTTATCCGTGCCCGTGATCGTGCCGTCCACCGATATCGAACCGCCCAGGGCTGTCTGGATGGTGACCGGATCGGAGAAGGTGCATGCGTTGATGACGATGTCGTGCTGACCGTCGGCCCGCCCGATGGTGATGCTGTTCCAGCTTTCGGCCAGGGCCGTTTCATCTATTAAGAGCGTCCCCGCAGCGCCGCTCCCGATCCCAATGGAGACGGCATCCGTCACGGGCTGGATAAGAATGTCGCCCAGGCCGATGATGGAGCCTGTTCCGCTATTGAAGCTGATGCTATTGGTGGTGTAGCTCTGGTCGGTGTTCGTATTGACTTCGGCCACACCGATCGAGTCGGCAGTGGCCGTGAGAGAATTGAGCAAACTGCTGCTCCCGATGCTGCCGCTGGCGAAGATTGCCCCAGCGCCCGCGTCCAGAGTGAGATCCCACGGGCCACCGCTGCTGTCAACTGTGCCCAGAAGGATGTCGTCGCCGCCGGCGAGCCCGGCCGTGCTGATATTGATGCTCTGCTGGAGCATGAGCGCAGTGCTGCTCAAGTCAATGGGGCCGCCAGTAGTGGATTCAATATTACCACTGGCCCAGATCGTGCCGTTCTCGTAAAGCTGGTTTCCGGTGGTAGTTACATCCCTGAGGTAGATTTCGTTGCCTGTCACCACATGAAGTGATGTCAGCGCATCCGCTGAGCCGATGGAGCCGTTGAGGTAGGCGCTCTCTGAACCGGCGGTGGTATCGATAGAAAGCGCGTAGGCACCGTCAATCATGGCCGTGATGTCCAGCATGCCGGGGGTCCCTAAATTGCCGGCCACGTTTATGCTGACATCGGAGGAGGCCGATGTCATGTGGTCGTTCAGGATATTATCCCCGAAGGAGGTGCGGCCGGCGACATTAAATGTCGTCAGACCGTCGAAGGTCACGTTGCCGAAGAAGATGGTCGCGGTGTCTCCCAACTGGGTGGCGAAGTCCAGATCGACGTCGCCCCGGAAAGTGACATCCGGCGCGATGCTGATACCGCTGCTGGTCCTCAGCGTGCCGTCGAAGGTGACCGAAACGCCCCTGGAGATGGTGATGGCCGCTCCTATAGCTGTCCCGATGGCAGCCGCGCCTCCCACGTCGCCGTTAAAGTAAACATTCCCATCCGTTCCGGGATCTATCGTCAAGTTCCGGCCGCCGTCCAGCCCGCCGGCAAAGGTGATATCGGCTCCGATCGAATCCCACCCCGCTGTCCTCACCGTCAGGTCGTTGGCCAAGAACACCGGCCCGTTAAACGATATCGTGCCATCATCGAAGGTCGCGTAATCATCTCCGCATAATAAGATAAAACCGACTGCGGCGGTGTAGGTCTGGTTGAAATAGGTCCCCACGTCCATCAGGTTGACGGCGTCTCCGGTCACCGTGAGAGAACCCAGGCAGTCATTGGCATTTCCGACATCCCCGTTGATGAAGACGATTCCGGCCCCGGCATTAAGAATGAGATCGTAAGTACCTATTGCATCACCGTCAATTGAATTAAAGTTAATCGCCCCGCCGGATGTCGCCACCGTCAAGCTCGCGCAGATGTAGGTGCTGCCGCTGACCGTGACGGACCCTCCACTGGTGGTCAGGTCCCCGCCCAGGTACGCCGTGCCGCTCCCCGAGTAGTAACCCACGGAGTAATCCTGATCCCCCGTCGTCGTCACCGCCTGGAGGGAGATGTTATCGCCCCAGAATGCAACGCTGGTAGGAGGAATACCGCCACCGACCGTGTAGTTCAGGTAAGCCGTACCGCCTGAAGAGATAGACAGGTAGTATGCCCCGTCCACCGTCCCGTTCAGGGTGACGTCACCGGCTCCGTTGGAGGCGTCGAATTCCAGGTCGGAGGCCAGCGTCGTCGTGCCGTTTACCGTGATTGCACCGCCGCCGTCCGCAAAATACATGTCGCCATGCAGCGTCACGTCGCCGTTGTAGACTTGGTTCCCACCGCTGGTGTTAACGTTCTGAAGGCCGATGGTGCTCCCGGTGATGGTGAGTGATCCCAGGTATTCATTGTTCTCGCCGACCGCACCATATATGGCTACCGCCCCGGTCCCGGATTCCAGGGTGAGGTCCCAGGGACCATTCCCATCGCCATCGAGCGTGCCGTTGAAGGTGATGTTCACGCCGTCGCTGTCGGTGCACACCGTGAGGGAGGCCGCCAGAGTCGTGGCGCCATTGATGATGATTGAGCCGCCTTCATCCGTTTTGAGGAGGTAGTCGTTCAATGTTGTATCGCCGTTATAAACCTGGTCAGAATAGGTGTCTACGTAGTTGAGGCTGATCGTGGCGCCGGTGATGGTTAGCGAATACAGGGAGTCATAGTCGTTCCCGACATCTCCGTTCATGTAGACGTTTCCAGCAGCGGCATCAAGGATGAGGGTCCACGGGCTGATCATGTCGCCGTCAATCGAGTCAAAGTTTATGTCCCCGTCGGCTGTCGCCACCGTCACATTCGCGCAGATGTAGGTGCTTCCGCCGACCGAGACGGATCCTCCATCGGTGGTCAGGTCGCCGTAGAGGTAGAGGAGGTTACTAGTGGAATAATCCTGGTAGCCGGTCGTCGTCACCGCCGCCTGAATCCAAATGTCGTTCCCGGATGCCTCGATAGCGGCAAGAGCAGCCGTCCCGCCGACCACGTCGTTCAGGTCGATGGTGCCGCCCGAAGAGAGAGTCAGGTTGAAAGCTCCATCAACCGTCCCATCGAAGGTGATGTCGCCCCCGTTGTTGGTGGTGTCCACAGAGACGTCGTTGGCCAGAGTCGTGTTGCCGATAATGGAAACCGACCCGCCGTCATCCGTGTAGAGAGAGTTGTTCAGCGTCAGCGCGCCGGTGTAGGTCTGGTTGCCGTAGGTGTTGACGGCCTGGAGGCAGATCGTGTTTCCGGTAATGGTCAGGCTGTTCGGATAGATATAGGTTCCGGTTCCGTTCGCGCCGATATTCCCGTTGCAGTAGACATAACCGTTGGCGTTGTTCAGAACGAGGTTCCACGGGCCGTTCCCGTCTCCGTCCACCGGGCATTCGATGTCAATCCCCGTCCCGGCGTCGGGAGTGTTGTCCGTGAGGGTCACGTCGTTGGTGAGGACGGCGGCCGTGGTAAACAGCTCTATGTCGGCGTCCCCGGTGGTGAGGTTGCCGTTCAAATATACGGTGCCGGTCGTGCTGCGGAAAGTCTGGCCGTTGTCGGTTTGGGCGCCCTGGACGTAGATGTCGTTGCCTGATCTCACTTCGATGCTGTTCAGGGAAACCAGGGAGCCGACATCCCCGTTAAAGACGACGTCTCCCCCTCCGGCAGTCGTGTCCACTCCCAGATATTGATTCCCGTCAACCGTGCCGAGGAAGCTTATGTCTCCCACATATGAAGCCATGTTCACATCGCCCGTCAGGGTCACGGAGGAGCCGAATTCGATGCCGCCGACACTCACGTCGCCGGCCGTAATGTCACCTGCCGTCTGCACGGACCCTGCTCCGTTCTGGATGAAAGCGCCGAACAGCGTGAAATCGGCATTGGCATCTATGGTCAGAAGGCCGCCGTTGGTCACGGTCATGGTGCCGTCACTGTACGTTTCGACCGTGCTCATAAAAGTCAATGCATTGTCCGTGGTTATTTGAATGTTGCCGTCTACCTGCATCTGCAGCATCGTGAGCGATCCCGCACCGGTCTGAATGAAAGTAAGGTCCCCGTTGTTTATCTGCACCGCAGATGACCCCACTTCGACAGCATAACCGCTGGTGTTATGTATGTTGACAGCACCGTCGCCAGTGTCAAGATCCGCAATTGAAACTGACTGGGTCTCGATGAAGTCCGCTGCTCCAATTGCTCCGCCAGCGTTCAGGTAGATTTCCGGCGAGATGAGGTCGGCATCCACATCGGGATTGTATTCCTCGATTGAGGCATCAGAGGAAAGGTCCAGAGAGGATGAAGCCTGGATGAGACCGACACTTACATCGGCGGTCGCATAGATATTGGCATTGCCTCCAGCCGCTCCCTGGGCGTTGAGCGACAGGGCAACCAGGGTGCCTGTGACCGAGAGGTTGATGTCGCCGTCCGTCGTACGCATGTCGGTCACCGTCAGGCTGCCGGCATTGATAATATCAATCCCGCCGCTCGTCGTCGCCTCGGCCAGGACAAGGGTTGAAATGTTGGTGTTGAAGGTTCCGGTGACTCCGATACCGGTGCCGGAAGAAAGCGACAATGTGTCAATTGTGATCCCGGCGCCGCCGGCCTCCAGGTTGATGGGACCTGAAGTGATCAGAGCCAGTGAGGCAAAGTTGGTCGGCGCAAGAGTACCGATGTCGATAAGGGAGGACCCGGTGTCGCCGATAGTAACCGTGCCGGTGCTGTATATGAAGTTAAGATCGGCGAAATAGAGGTCATAGTCGGGGACGACCGTCCCCAGGCCAATTGTATAGTCGGAGACGGTGAGGTGGAGCTCGAGAGTGCCGCCGCCGGTATCGATCGAAGAGCCGGAAAGAAGCTGGATCTGAGCCGCAGTGATGGAGACGCTGCCGTCCGCGTCGTTCGGGTCGTTCGTCAGGATGGAGGTATTGGCCTGCATGGTGTAGATACCAAATCCATCGGCATCGGAATCGGCGTTGGCGGTGTAGTCTCCGGCGGGAACTCCAAGCAGGCCGGTGGTGTCCACGTCGCCATCCGGATTGATATGGGTGATGCCGTCTTCCGCATTTAAGGTCACATCCCCACCGTTGGAGCGGATGGGGTTGGTTATAGTGATGGCGGATTGAGCGTTGATCTCAACCGGACCGCCCTGGCTGTAAATAGATGCGGAGGTTCCTCCGAGGTTCCGGAGTTCCAGGTCGCCGTTGTTATCAACAAAAATTCCCGAGGCACCGGTGTTCTCGGCATCGAGGACGCTCGCGGCGGTGAGAATTGGAGCCGTCGTGCCGATCCCGTTTGTAGCGTGCAGCATCAGTGTGCCGCTCGTGGCGACCAAGGCCCCCGTCGAACTCTCGATCGAGCCGTTGTTAGCGACCAGGGTGATGCCCTCCGATGTCAGACTTCCGCCGTTCGCGATGCGAATGGCATTGTTGGTCGCAATGATCCCGCCATTTGCAATGACGGCTCCGTTGAAGGTGGTCGTGCCAGTTCCATCGTACTGGGTGAAGCTCCCGTTCACCGCAGTCGAAGTAAACGATTGCAAATCCACGTCGCGGGCGCTGTAAAGGTGCAGACAGAACATAGACATGGCGCCCGTCGCCTGGACATCGCCGCTCCCGGCGTAGATTCTCAAGTTTCTGAATGCCAGCGCCGGAGTGTCAACAGCACCGTCAAAGGTGATGTCGGCACCAGGCTGCGCCTCAAAATTAGTCGTATCCACCCATACTTCATCTGCGCCAAGTATTGTGTCGCCGCTGATACTGATTGAGCCGCTGTTGAAAGTTCTCAGATCGCCATTGAGTGTCGTCATGCCTGTATAATCCTGATTGCCGTCGGTCCTGACTGACGGGAGACTGATCGTGTCTCCCGTAGCTGTGAGGCTGGCCAGATTGTTTGTCCCTCCGACGGCACCACCGATAATAATATCGCCGCTCCCGGCGTTAAGGTTCAACGTCTGGGCGCCATTAATGGTGCCCGTAAAGGTGATGTCCCCGTTCGCCCCGCCGGCAGTGATCACGCTGCTGGCTCCCGCCAGGGTAGCGGCACCTGTTATCGTTATGGCGTTGCCGGCACCAGTGGAAGTCAAAGCTCCATTCAGCGTAGTCGCTCCTGTATAACTCTGTGCTCCGGTCGTCGTCACCGCCCGGAGATTGATGGCAGCGCCGGCCGCCGCCAGGCTCGCAAGCTCATTTCCGGCTCCAGCCTGACCCACAGCACCGTTAACAGCGATGTTTCCCGCTCCAGCGTTTAAAATCAGCGCCCGAGCCCCGTCAATCGTCCCGGTGAAAGTAATGTCGCCTCCCGTATTTGTTGGCAGATTGACAGTGGAGATGGCGAGACTGCCGTTCAGAGTCACCGGGCCGTCAATCGTTACTATGCCGTTGTTCAGAGTCGTCAGATTCCCGCCCAGGACGACGGCGTTGAGGCCGGTATATTCCTGAACGCCATTCGTGGTAACGGCCGGAATGCTTACGGTGTGTCCGTAAACACTCAGGTAGGAAAGCGGATGGATCCCGCCGATAGTCCACTCAAGATTGACATTACCGCTATCACCTGCACTGACGCTGAGACCGTAAAAGTTCGAGTCATCTGGTCCGTCAATTGTTCCATTGATGAGGATATCATCTCCGTCATTCCCGGCTGTCGAAATATTCACATCGTGAAGGAGGGTGATCGGGCCGTTGAGGGTGATGGTACCGGCTGTATTTGATTCAAGATTAGCCGGGGTATAAAGGTTCAGAGCCCCGGTATAAAGCTGGGAACCATAGGTATAGACATTCCAGAGGTTGAGGGTTCCGGCCGTCATCGTTACGTTGCCGATACGGTAGCTGCCCCCGCCCACGTCGGTGCCGAAAGTGATGGCGCCGCCTCCGGCATTCATGACGAGATCCCACGGGTCGCCGACACCGCCATCGCCGTTTATACTGAAGAAATCGAGGGTGCCTCCGAGGGAGATGATCGTCACATCCGAGGTCAGTTGAACATCCTGGTCGGCCTGAATGGTCCCGCCTCCGGTAGATTCAAGATTTCCGGAAAGATAGACCGTCCCGTTGTGGTAGGTCTGCCCGCCCGTCGTCCTCACGGCATTGAGATGAATTTCGTTCCCCGTCGTGAGATCGAATGAGGCCAGAGAAGCGCCCGAGCCGACCGCTGAATTAAACGAAATCGTACCGCAGCCCTCCGTCGCATCTACGGAGAGGGCCTGCCCGCCATTCACCAGTGCGTTAAAAGTGACGTTTCCGGGGCCCGAGTCGGCGTACTGTGGATAACTGTCCGGTTCATGGGTATACCAATCAGGGTGAGTGGCGTACTGCGGGAACCAATCGGGGTGATCGAGGATAAACTGTTCGACTCTCGGAGATGGTGGATAATCAGTGTACTGCGGATATAAACCTTCACCGGAGAGGGTCGTGATTGTGACCGGACCGGCCAAAAGATTCACATGGTCGGTCGCATCGGTCCCGAATATGATATCCCCGCAGGCGGTAAAGGTGGAAAGCCCGTCGAAGGTGACGCTTCCGTCGAAGGTAGTGGGGGGCGTGTTATATCCGTTTATGGCGCCGTAGTTTCCTATAGTGACGTTGCCCCGGAAAGTCACGTCCGGAGTAACTACAATGGGATTGTTCGTCGTTAATGTCCCGTTAAAGGTCGTCGCGCCGTGAAGGATGGTAAGTGCCGGGCCATCCCCGTCGCCCAGGTTGAAGACCGCCGCATTGAAAGTGGCGGCGTTCACTGTATCGAGGGTGAGATTCGTGAGATTTGCCCCGTTGCCGTTCACGGCGGCGTTCACGGTGAGGGTTGAGATCTGAATTGTAACCGGGCCGAAGTCGCCATGGATGAAGAGGGAGTCAGAGGCGTCGCTCCCGAAAGTGACGGCTCCGTGCGAAACGAATCTTTCAAGTCCGCCGAAGGTGACACTGCCCGGGAAATTACTTGCCGTATCTCCAGCTTCGATCTCCACGTCGCGCTGGAAATCAAAGTCCCCGGCGCCATTGACCTGGACTATTCCTGAGGCCGTCATCACGCTTGCGGCGAAAATTGTGGTGCCCGGCGAGTTGATGGTGAGAGCCGCGCCGGTGCCGCTTCCGAGCGGGGTCGTACTTCCCACCTCAAAGTTGAAAAGGATTGCGCCCGGGCTGTTCAAAGTGAGATTCTGTGCCCCGTCCACCCACGAATCGAACTGGATATGGCCGCCGCCGCCGGTGGCTGTTTCGATGGTGACCGGCCCTTGGAGGAGGGTGAGTTGAGTCGGGTCCGGCCAGTATCTCTGGCCTCCATCGCCGAAAGAGGCATTTAACTGGGCATGGAAGGTCGAAAGGCCGTCGAAAGTGACATTCCCCAGAAGAAGGGCGGGATATTCGCAGCCGGCTGTGCCGATGCTTACGTTTCTCCGGAAAGTGACATCCGACCAACTTAAGACTCCGTCCGCAGTGTTGAGAGCGGCGTTAAAGAAAGTGGTTCCAAAGAGGTTCTGGGCACCGTTAATCGTGCCGTTAAGTATTATAGCCCAGTCTGCCCCGGTTCCGATGGGCTCCGTAGCGCCCACGTCGGCGTTGAAGGTAATCGTCCCGGCACCAATTGCGTTGAGGGTGAGCTTCTGGGCGCCGTCCACGGTGCCGTTAAAGACGATGTCCCCGTCATTGGCGGTGGTTGAAATGCTGACGGGCGAGGTTGAAAGGGTGATTGCATCCAGGGCGTCGCTTCCGAAGGTGACGCTCCGGCCCGCCCGGAAAATAAGACCGTCCAGGGTCACATTTCCATCAAAGTTACTTGACGTGTCCCCGGCGCCGATGGTCACATCTTCACAGAAAGTGACGTCATCCCTGATGTCGAGCCCGCTGTTGGTCATGAGTGTGCTTCCAAAGGTGGCAGCGCCGCTTTCGATCGTGATGCTCGCGCCGGTGCCGGTGCCGATGGGCGCAGCAGCACCCACGGCATTATTGAAGACGATGGAGCCGTCGTTCCCTGCTTCCAAAGTCAGGTTATGCGGTCCGCCGAGCGTTCCGTTGAAGGTGATGTTCCCGCCGCCGGCACCGGCACCCGTCGAAAGAGCGACACTCCCCATAAGTGTCGTTGCCGTCGCAAAGGTGATATTATCATTCGTCGTGGTGATGTTCCCAGCGGTTTGTACCACTCCAGCGCCGTTTTGAAGGAAATACCCATCGAGATTCATGGCTGCGGCTGCGGCTATGGCAAGAAGCCCGCCGTTTGTCAGGATAAGAATACCGCCGCCGGTGGTAGTCACGTTGTGAGTGGTGAGGGCAAGAGCCCCGGCGGTAGTAATGTGGATGTTTCCGCCGGCCGCCAGATTCTGGATCTCAAGTGCTCCCAGGCCGTTCTGCTCAAAAGAGATGTCCCCGGTGCCCGTGGTCAGAGAGGTGACGATCACTGGGTTGGCGTTGACATTGACAAGGCTGATGTCCCCCTCGGTGGAGTGAGCGGAAATAGTGGAAGAGGCGATATTGAATGAAGTATTCGTGCCTATCCCTTGCGCGGCCGTGAGCGTGAGGTTGGCGATGGTGATGGCCGGAGGCGCTGTGACTCCGTCGTCGTTGATGGCCCCGCCGGTTATGAGACTCAGGGAGCTGAAGCTGGCGGGCGCGATGGCGCCGATGACGATCTCCCCGGCCGCAGAGTCTCCAATCGTGACGATACCGGCAGCGGCGATGGTGTTGAGCTCCTCGTTCGAAAGTTCCAGATCGCACGACCCGCCGCCGAGTCCGATTGTTTCGCCGGCGCTCGCAGTCATGATTGTCACGTCAGCATCTCCGGCGTTGATTGACGAGGGGCTCGCGGAGGTATCGAAACTCACGTCCTCGGCCGTGATGGAGACGTTGCCGTCAGCATCGCCCGAATCGTTGGTGACGATGGCCGCGCCCGAATCCATTATATAGGCGGAGCCCGATCCGGCGCTTGCCGTATAGTTACCGGCGGGAACTCCCGCCCCGGCGGTCGTGCCAATATGGCTGTTTGGATCCTGGATGATTCCAGTTGTGGCCGTGAGCGTAAGATCTCCGCCGTTGGTGTGGATGGAGTCGGAATTGGTGAGGGCGATGGCCGAGTGGACGGTGATCTCGACCGGCCCGCCCTGGCTGCAGATCGCATCCGGATAAGTGCCGCCGAGGTTATGGAGCTCCAGGTCGCCGGCGTTATCAACGAAAATACCGGAAGCGTCGGTGTTCTCGGCATCCAGCTGGCTCACCGCGGTGCGTATCGGAGCGGTTGTTCCGATGCCCGCCGTGGCGTGCAGTCTCAGGTAATCACCCGTGGCAATTACGGCGCCTGTCGCGCTCTCGATCGAGCCGTTGTTGGCGATAAGACCCATGCCCGATCCCACCGCTGACAGGCTGCCACTACCCACGATGCGAATAGCGGACGTGGTCACATTAACCCCGCCCCCCGCAGTGATGGCCCCGCTCAAGGTGGTTGTGCCCGTTCCGGCATACTGAGTGAAAGTCCCATTAGGGGCCGTCGAAGAAAACGACTGCAAATCAACGTCATGAGCGGTGTAAAGATGAACGCAGAAGACGTTAATTGCGCCGGTGATGTTGATATCGCCAACCCCCGCGTAGATCCTGAGGTTGTAGGGGCCGCTGATGGCGCCGTCGAAGGTGACGTCGTTCCCGGGCTGGGCTCCGAAGTTAGTCGCGTTCACCCAATACCCGTCGGCGCCGAGAGTCGTGTCTCCGGTGACGGTGATGGAGCCGCTGTTGTAAGTTCTGAGATCGCCGTTCATGGTCACGTCGCCGTTGTATTCCTGGTTGCCTTCTGTCCAAATCCTGGGAAGACTGATCGTGCTTCCGGTGGCGGAGAGGCTCGCCAGGTGATCCGTTCCGCCGACGGCGGCGCTCAGGGTGATCGCCCCGAGACCGGCGTCCAAGGTAAGAGCCCAAGTCCCGTTCACGGTTCCTAGAAGTATGTTGTTGCCACTCCCACCGGCCGTCGCTATCCGGATGCTGTTCGTAAGCCATAAACTGGTGCTGTTCAGGTTGATAGAGCCGCTTTCAGTGGAGATGAGATTTCCGTGAGCCCAGGTGAATCCGTGTTCGTAAAGCTGGGAGCCGGTCGTGGTCACATTCTGAAGGTAGATTTCGTTGCCGGTGATGACGTGCAGGGAGGTGAGCGGAGCCTCCGAGCCGACCATCCCGTTGAAGTAGACACTCTCGGAGCCCGGAGTGGTATCAATTGTCAGCGCCTGCGCGCCGTCAATCCGGGCGTTGAAGTCTGTCAGGCCGCTTGTTCCGGCATTAGCCGCGACGTTGATGTTGACATCCGAGCCGGAGAGCGTCACCCGATCATTGAGAATATCATCTCCAAAAGAAGTGCGACCGGCGACATTAAAGGTGGTCAGGCCGTCGAAGGTGACGTTGCCATTGAAGTTGGTGCCGGTGTCCCCGGTGCGGTTGATGTAGTCCAGATTGACGTCGCCCCGGAAGGTGACATCAGGTTCGATGCTGATCCCGCTGTTGGTCGTAAGCGTGCCATTGAAAGTGGTCGCGCCGCTCCCGATGGTCAATGCTGCGCCTGAACCGGAGCCTATCGGGATGCTGAAGCCCACGGCTTCGTTGAAGGTAATGGTCCCGGTGCCATGCGCTCCCAGGATGAGGTTGTAACTTCCGTCCACCGGGCCATTAAAGATGAGGCTCCCGTCATTGGCCACGGTTCGAATGTTGGTCTCGTTGTTGAGCCTGATCTGACCGCCGCCTTCGGCAAAAGTCACGTTCCGGCCCGATCCAAAATAGCCGGCCAGCGTGATGACTGCTCCCGAGAGAACCGTATCCGTGTCTCCCATAACCGTACCTTCAGTCATGGTAGAGATGTAGGCCTCACATTGAAAATCGACATCTGACATGATGTGGAGCCCGCTGTTCGTTAAGAGTGAGTCAACGAAGGTCGTCGTCCCGCTGTTGATCGTAATCGCCGCGCCGGTTCCGGTTCCAATAGGCGTCCAGGCGCCGACATCCTCGTTGAATTGGATGATCCCGCAGCCGCCGGCAATAAGGGTGAGATTGAAAGCTCCATCCACCCAGTTATTGAAAGTGATCCCCGTTCCGCCGGTATCGGTAAGGGTCACCGAGGCGGTCAAAACCACCGGATCGTTGAAGGTCATCGTCCCGCCCTGAGTTTCGATATCGGCGCCGATCTCGGTGTGTCCGCCATGATCCGAAGTGGTGATACTCGCGATAGGAATATCCCCGCCGACGACTCCGTTGAAACGGGCCGCGGCGTTTTCCGAGTCAAGGGTGAGAGCCACGTTGCCGTCAATCATGGAGTTGAAGGTTAGGTTCGCGCTTTCAGAGGTGGAGGTTATGGTGATATTTACCGGCCCGCTGTTCAGGTTGAGACGATCGGCAAGCGGATTATCACCGAAGGTGACGGCGTTTTCGGAATTGAAGTTCGAAAGGCCCGCGAAAGTGACATCAGAGGTGAAGGTGCTGGCGGTGTCTCCTTCCAGAATGGTCACATTGCCACGGAAAGTGACATCGTCCCGTATATCCAGGCCGCCATGGGTTTCGACCGTGCCTTGGAAATCCGCTGCGCCGTGCAGGATGGTAAGGGCCGCGCCGGTACCGGTGCCGATGGGATAGTGCGGATTGCCGGGAGCACCCACGCTTCCTGTCACGGTGATCGTGCCGGAGCCGTTAGTTTCCAGAATCAGGTTGCATCCGTCGGGATATCCGCCCTCTATAGTGGCAAAGGTGAGGCTTCCGTCGTTGGCCGTCGTGCGGATCGTGGCGTCGCGCCCCAGCCAGACATCGCCCAGAGTGGCGCTACGGCCGAGAAGGAAAGTGAGGGGGGCGTCAAATTCCACGCCGTTGGAAAGGTTCGTCGCCGTATCCCCGGCGCCGATGGTTACATCACCGCTGAAATAAGCGTCCGAGCCGCTTGTGATCCCGCTCGCCGTCTCGATGGTTCCGTTAAAGTAAGTGTTCCCGCTCAAAATGGTGACGGCCGATCCGATTCCGCTTCCGATTGGCGTCGTCGCCCCCACGTTGTCGTAGAAGGTCGCATTCCCATCGAGGGTGAGGTCAAAAGCGCCGTCCAGGGGACTTTCAAAACTGCTCTCGCCGGTGAAGGTGACGTCACCCGTCAAGATCACCGCGCTCTGGAAGGAGATGGAAGGGGCCGAAATGTCTCCGGATGTCTGGGCCACTCCCGCGCCGTCCTGCAGGAAGGCGCCTTCAAGGGTCATATCGGCGCCGGCCGCGATCGTGAGCAACCCGCCGTTCGTCAGCGTGAGGAAGCCGCCATTCGTGGTCTCGACCGTGCCGGTCAGAGCCAACGCATCGGAGGTCGTCACTTGGATATTGCCCCCGGCCGACATCGTATTAATGGAGAGGTTCCCTCCTCCCGCCTGCCCGAAGATGATGCCGGATCCGGCATCGAGGTGGGAGATGGAGACGCCGGAAGCCCGGTCGCTCACAAGATGAATGGAGCCGGTTGTGGTCTCGGCAGACACGATCCCGGCTGAAATTTCGATCGCCTCGCCGGTACCGATATCGCCTGCGGCCACAAGAGAAATGAGATTGGCCGCAAGATCCACGCCCGAGTCGGGATTGTACTCTGTGATGTCGCCGGCTGAATTCAGAAGGACCATGCCACCGTTCCCCGTGAGCGAGTCCACCTCGATCCCGTTGGCCGCCGAGGCGCTGGCATGGGTGGTCAGGTTGACGTCCCCGCTTCCCGAGGTGAGCGAGACGGCCGTGAGGACGCCGTAAGTATGATCGATCACGATGTTGCCGCTGACTGTCGAGGCATTGTCCACCACCAGGCCGTCATGGGAGGCATCCCCTGTGTTCACGATATAGATCATGGCTCCTGCACCGGTGGTAAAAGCCGAGAGGTTGTTGAGAGTCGTATGGAGGGGATCGGGTGTGCCGATACCGATCCCTGTCACGGCCGATAGGGAAAGAGTATCAATGGTGATCCCTGAGCCGCCGGCCTCCTGGTTGATGGAGCCGCCGGTGATGAGGCTTAGAGTATTGATGTGTGCGGGGGAGATCGAGCCGACGACGATACTGCCGGTATTTTCGTCGCCGATGGTGAGGAGGCCGGCCCTCACGGTGTCCACCTCGGCCTGGGTAATTGATATGGCCCCGCTTCCGCCGGTGGGCTCCCCGATGTCCACCGTAAGATGAGTGCTTCCATTATAATAGGGGCGGAGGAGAACCTCTCCGTCCCCGGCGGTGATGGCGGAGCTGGCGTCCAATTCGAAATTATTGGCCGTGATCGTCACGTTGCCGGGAATTGTGGCCCCGTTGGTATAAATGGCGGCGCCGCTGAGCATGGAAAACGGATTATCACCGCAATTAAAGATGATGCTTCCTGCGTTCTGCGGATCGGTCTGAGTTGGATCATCGGTGGTGTTGATCGTGTAGTTCACCGTGATGCCGGCGGCAGTCAGGGTGAGGTCGCCGGCATAGGTATAGATCCCGCCGTCAACCGTCAGTGCCCCGTCCGTTTCGATGAAGACCTGACTACCCTGATACTCGTGAGAGCCCGTGAAACAACAGATCACGGATAGGGAAGCGGAACCGGTGTCGCTAAAATAAACGTCGCTCGCATCGTAGTTGCTGATGTCAAGAATGGTCACTCCGGAAAGAGCTATGGGGTTTACCCCGCTCCCTATGCCGTTCCAGGCACAGATCTCGAGGTATCCGGCGGTGATGTCGGCATCACCGTCGAGATCAGTGAGGGAGCCGTCGACCCCGAGCGCAATATAGGAAGTCCCGGCGTTGAGGTTGATCGCCGTTAAATCCAAGTAATTCTCAATATACATTTCTCCATTGCTGCCCGATGTATCCGCCGACAGGTCAGCTACGGAAGTATTTACGAAATTATTGGGTCCGATGGATGTAGCCGTTATTGAGGCGGCGGTGGCGGTAAGATTCATTGGAGCCCCGGATAGATTGTCCAGGTAGCCGCTTACGGTGAGGTACACGTTCCCGGTGCCGGCGTTGATGACAAAATCGTCAATATTGCCGGCACCATTGATGTAAATATTGCCGTTGTTCGTGGTGGTCGCCGTCAGATTGGTCACGCCGGACACATGGAAGTGCTCCGAGATGTTCCCGATAGTACCGCCCGCCGAAAGCGAAAGAGTGGCAATCGTGATGGCTGAGTGGGTAGAAACGTCGGTGATGTTGCTGCCGGTGATGAGGGAGAGACTGCTGAAGTGTTCCGGGACGACGAGATTCGCCACGATGGGCCCGGCGTTGTCACGCCCGATGGTCACCGTGCCGGTGGTGGTGATGGTATTCAACTCTTCATTGGAGAGGCTGAAGAATCCGCCTCCATCTCCCAGGCTGATGCTTTGCCCGGCGCTGGAGGGCCGGAGTGTGATATTGGCGGATCCGGCGGTGATCGAGGCACCGGTATTGATAGTCATCGTGTCCGCCTCAAGAAGAATGCTGCCGTCGCCACCGAGATCATCCGTGAAAATCGAGGTTCCGGCGTCCATCGAGTACTCGGTCTCGGCATAAGCGGAATAGCTTCCGGCGGTGCCTCCGCCACTCGTCGTATCAATGTCGGCGTGCTGGTAGATCCCCTCGGTGGCCGTCAGGGTGAGCGGATCGCCCAGGGTGTAGATGGGGTCGTTGATGTCGATCCGGGAATGGACCGAGATGACCACCTCCCCGCCGTTGCTCCGGACGGACCAGCCCGCACCCCCGATGTCGGAAAGTTCGAGATCTCCGTGGTTATCCACATAAATGCCGCCTCCGTTTGAAACGAGCTGAAGGGTGGTGGCATGGGTGGTAAGGGGGGCATCGAAGGTGCCGATGGAGGCGGCCGAAAGGCTGAGAGAATCGGCGTTGATAAGATCCAGAAGACCGCCGGTGTTGGTGATGGCGCCGCTCACGGTGATGACGGCGGAAGGGGTTGTGAGAGGCTGTTCGAAAGTCAGTGTCCCGTTGGGAACGGAGAGGGTCACGGCCCCGCCATGTGAGTCAATCCCCTCAACGCCGGAGACCGTGCCGACGGTGAGGTCGCTTGCGTCGGTGTAGCTGATGTCGCCCGTAGAGTCGGCTGCGATCGTCTCCACGTCATTTGTCGCGCTATCAAGAGAGATGTTCCCGGTGCCCAGAAGGAGAAGGCCGGAAACCGTAAGAGCTCCGCTGCTTTGAGTAACTCCGCCCGTGGCGGTATTGAATGCCACCGTGCCCGCACCGGCACTCACATCGGCATCCAGTGAAAGAATACCACCCGTCACAATGGAGATAGATCCGTTGTTCGTAACAAGGCCGCTCAGAGAGCTCACTCCGCCAATTGTTAGCGTGTTTGCATCCGTGTAAATGAGATTATTGCCCTCATCGCTTATGGTAACGGCCAGAGTACCGACATCGTTGCCGCCATCAGCAAGAGTCACAGCTCCAACCGCCTGGACGGCCAGATTGGTGACGGTGACAGTGGAAGCAGACGTCTGAGTGACCGTTCCGCCCGAGCGGAGCATCAGCGTGTCGGTCCCTGCAGGAGCTATCGCCCCATTGATTGTGATATATCCTGACGCCGCAGAGGTCCCGACCCAGATAATTCCGGCATTCAACGTGTCAAGCTCGGAGGATGTAAGACCAAGTGCGCCGGGCGTCTCAGCTCCCAGGCTGATTGGACGGTCCTCTGTAAATGTTACAAGATAAATCGTGCCCGCCCCTGCATTTGTCTCGCCCGTGAGGGCCATGTCGTCAGCCCGGTAGAAGGCTCCACCCGTGCTGGTGACAGTACCGGCGATCGTCAATATGCTTCCTGCGCCACCGCTGATAAAAGTCGCCACCGAAGTTCCGGCATTGATGTCGCTTAATTCAGGTAGAGTCAGGTTGCCGGTGACGATTCCCACATTAATATTTGCGTTGTTAGTCGTGATGCCGGATACTGCATCCACTGTGCCCATGGAAAGCGGACCGGCATTGTATAAGGCGAACGAATTGCCGTCTCCGCTTATAATGGCCGCAAGGACATCCACCTCGTTGACTTGAGGCAGAAGCACAGCGCCCGCCGATTGAATAGCCAGGTTAGATACGGTGATGGTAGCCCCGTCGCTTTGACTGACTGCTCCTCCGGAAAGAAGGGAGAGGATTGGAGTGCCAGCAGGGTTGATCGGCCCGTCGATTGTCATATCCGCGCTGTCAAGGGCGCCTATCCGGAATATGCCTGCCGTTACTCTATCCATTTCCGCCGAGGAAATATTGTAGTCGTAACCGGTATCAAGACCGAGGCCAATCGAATTTCCGGTGTTTGGGACAAACGATACTACGCCGGATCTGGCGTTAATCGGCTGGTTGACCGTCAGATCGCCGGAAGTTAACGTGATGGCCCCATTATTCGTCGTGATGCCGGACACGCCGCCCACCAAGCCGATCTCCATGACGTTTGAGCCATTGTAGAAAGTGAAGGCATGGCCACCTCCACTCACAGAGGCCGCCAGTATATTAACTTCATTAGCCTCAGGTAAAAATACCGTACCTGCCGACAAGATGACTAAGTTCGATACCGCGATTGTACCCCCGCCGACCTGACTGACTGAACCGCCGGTTGTGAAACCGAGACCGGAGGTATACGCAGGCTCAATCGTCCCAATGACGATGTCACCGGTATTGGAATCGCCGATTACGAGAAGGCCGGCCCTCACAGTGTCCACATCGGCCTGGGTGAAAGAGATAGCGCCGGTGCCGTGAACAGGGGAGCCGATGTCCACGGTCAGATGGGTTAAGCCGTCGTAGTATGGCAGGAAAAGGACTTCTCCGTCCCCGGCGCTCATGGCCGATGAGCCGTCGAGTTCAAAATCATCCGCCGTGATGGTGACATTACCCGGGGTGGTGGTCCCGTTGGTATAAATATGAGCGCCTGAATTCATGGTGAACAGGTTGCCCCCGGCATTCAAGGTCACATGGCCGGAGCTCTGCGGATCGATCTGATATGGGTCGTTCGTGGCGTCAATGTTCCCTCCCACCGTGAGCGGCCCGGCCGTTTCCAGGGAGATCGGGCCCCCGTAACTCCAGAGCGTGCTCACGGTGAGCGTACCGCCGACTGTGTCGGCGAAATAAATACCGCCTGCCTCTGTATTGTTATAGACCTGAAGAGAGGTGACTCCCGAGAGGCCGATCGGGTGGGTCTCTGTGCCGATGCCGCTCATCGCCGAAAGGTTGAGGGAGCCGGCGGTGATATCTTCAGAGGTGTCCGAGTCCGTGATGGAGCCGTCGACAGAAAGAACAAGAACCCCGCTCCCGACATTAATATTCAGGGCCGTGAGGCTCCGGTCATTACTGATATAATCTCCAAGAGCGGCTGTAGTCGTCACCGTCAGGCTGTCTACGGAGGTAAAGACATCATCGTTATTTCCGATGGAATTGGCCGTCAGGGTGGCGGCCGTGGCCGTGATGTTGGTCGCACCTGCTGTATTATCCAAGGCGCCTGTGACGATGAGGGATACATTCCCGGTTCCGGCATCAATGACGAAATCCGGGAGGTCAGTGCCGTCATGAATATATATATCCGTATTATTGGTGGAGGTGTGCGCTGAAAGGTCGGATACGCCGGAGACGTGGAAGTCTTCAGTACTGGTCCCGATAGTACCGGTCTCATAGGTTCCCATAAAAAGGGTGGGGATGGTGATCGCCGTATTTCCGGGGACGTCGGTGATGCTGCCCCCGCTCCAAAGGTAGAGGTTCGTGAAATGAGCCGGGGCGACTCCATTCACCTGCATGTTCCCCGAGTCGCCCCGCCCGATGCCGACCGGAGCACTCGTGAAGATGGTATTCAGCTCGCCGTTGGTCACACTGAAGTCCCCGGCTCCTTCGCCCAGGCCGATCGTTCGACCGGCCGCCGAAGGATCCAGGAAGACGCCCCCGATCCCGGTGACGATGGAAGGCGGTGTAAAATCTATCCCCGCCCCGTCCCAGAAGAAGACGATGTCGGCGGCCGTCAGATCCACCAGTCCGTCGGAGCTGAGAATGTCGGCGCCCTGACCGTCTCCGCCGTTCATGGTGTAGGTGCCGATATTATCCTCGTCGGAGTCGGCATTGGCAGTGTATGCGCCGCCTCCGGTCGTGATGTCGGCATTCTGGGTGATCCCATCCCGGGCGGATAGATTGACGGCGCCGCCACCGGTGGTGATGGAGCCAATAATATCGCTCGTGATGCTTGTTCCAGAGATACCCACGCCGCCGCCGGCGCCGGGGGTGGAGCCGCCAGGACCGCCGCTCGAATCAATGGCCCCGCCGAGTGTTACGGCACCCGAAGTCGCCGCGATGCTGACCGTTCCGCCGTTGCCGCCGGTTATGCTGACATCGCCGCTCAATAGATTTTCGCCGCCGATCGTTGTAATGGCACCGGTGAGCGTCACAGACTCCGCAGCCGAAATGCCGACCGCTCCGCCGTTGCCTCCGTTGACATACCGGGACTGGCCGCCGATCGTCATAATGGCACTGCTGATTTCCACATTCCCCGAAGCAGAAATACTGACTGCCCCTCCGAAGCCGCCGAGGCCGCCGTAAAAGCCGCCGGTGCCGCCAAGTGATGTAATGGGGCCGCTGATCGTCACGTTCCCCGCAGCTGTGATGTTGACCGCCCCGCCGGCGCCGCCGTAGCTTTCGCTGAAGCCCATGGTGCCGCTGCCGCCGCTCGCCGTAATAGCACCACTGATCGTCACATTCACCTCATCAGCAGCCGGGATAGTAACCGCACCGCCGGCACCGCCGGGATCGTAGCCGGTGCCGCTGACATGGTCGGCCCCGATCGTATTAATTGCAGCGCCGATGGTGACTATGCCTGTGTTGTTGATAAAGACCTCCCCGCCGGCGCCGCCTGGTGTGCCGCTGGTAGTGGTTATGGCGCCTGCCCCGGTGTTGGTGAAGTCAGAGCCGGATGAGGTGAAGCTGCCGCCAGCCAGTGTTATTGGCGCGTTTACGTAGATGGATCCGGTATCGGGATTGGCCGCCAGGGTGAGATTTACGATACCGATGGGGTTAACCGCCGCGCTCACCGTTATTTCCCCCGTGTTCGCGCCCCCAACCAATAGAGTGCCCGCCGTGATGGTATTAAGCTCGTCGTTGGTGAGGCTCAGGCTTCCGACCGTCTCCGTTCCGAGGTCAATCGAGCGGCCTGCCGTAAACGGGCAGAGGGAGGCAATTCCGCTTCCGGCGTTGGTCGCACCAGACAGATTCATACTGTCGGCCACGTAGGTGACCCCCCCAGTCCCGGTCACATCCCCCGCAATCGTGAGCGTATTATCGGCTCCGCCCGCAGTGAGGAAGACGGCGCCACCGCTGCTCACAATACTGCCGCTTAAAGCCAGGGATCCGTCCGTGGAGATAACGACCGGCCCGCCGCCGGTTTCGACTGTGTTTATGGCGAGAAGGTCTCCGACGGCATCGGTGAGATAGATGCCGCCGGTGGCCGTGTTGTTGTAAGCGTCTATGGAGGTGACCCCCGAAAGGGCGATGTGGTTGTCCTCAGTGCCAATACCTTCTTCTGCGGAGATATTGAGAGTGCCGGCCGTGATGTCGGCAGAGTCGTCGCTGTCGGCAATCGATATGGCATAGAGGTTGACCTCCCCTGTCCCGGCATTGATGCTCAACGCCGCGAAGCTGCTCCACTCGTTGTAAAGGTAAATGTTTCCGTTCGAACGCGAGGCGGCCGTGATCTCGCTCACATCCACACCGATATCCGTAGTCGATCCGATTGTATTCCCGGTGAGTGTGGCGCTGGTGGCGGTGATGTCGAGATCGCCGCTAACTGTGTCATCCATATCACCCGCCACGGTAAAGACGACATTCCCGGTGCCGGCATTGATGAAGAAGAGTTCGGTGCTGGCGGTGTCATAAATGAAGATGTTCCCGTTGCTCGTTGTGGTTGCCGTCAGATCGGTCACGCTGGATACATGGAAGTGCTCCGAGATATTCCCGATGGTACCGCCCGCTGAAAGCGAAAGAGTGGCAATCGTGATGGCTGAGTGGGTAGAAACGTCGGTGATGTTGCCGTCGGTGATGAGGGAGAGACTGCTGAAATGTTCCGGGACGACGAGATTCGCTACGATGGACCCGGCGTCGTTCCGCCCGATGGTCACCGTTCCGCTGGTGGTGATGGTGTTCAACTCTTCATTGGAGAGGCTGAAGAATCCGCCTCCATCTCCCAGGCTGATGCTTTGCCCGGCGCTGAAGGGCTGAAGGGTCACATTGGACGTTCCGGCTTGAATAGCGGCTGAGGGATCAATGGTCATGGTGTTTGCTTCAAGGAGAATGGTGCCGCTTGTAAATACAACATCTGTATTGATGGAATAGGCGCCCATCGCGTATTCGGTTCCCGCATGGGCGGTGTAGCTTCCGGCGGTATGAGCGGTGGCATCAGTCGTATCGATAAGGGCGTTCTGGAAAATACCGTCTTCGGCATCAAGAGTGAGCGGCGCGCCGTGAGTGTAGATGGGGTCATCAATAGTGATTGAGGAGTGCACCCTGATATACACTACCCCGCCTGCTGAATTAATCCCGTGCAGAATCAGGTTCCCGTTGTTCTCCACATAGATGCCGCTGCCGCTCGTCTCGGTGAGAGCCAATATCGAGGCCGATGTATAAAGGGGACTCCCCTCGGAGCCGAAGCCGGTGTTGGATGTAAGCTGAAGGGTACTCCCCGTCATAAAACCTGAGCCGATAATTCCGCCGCCGGCATTGAGTGTGACGGTGCCGCTACCAGCGTTGATAAGCTGGCTTAAGGTAAGGACGCCGGCGACCGTCAAGGCGACATCGTGATTATGGGTTACGATGCCGTCCGTTTCGCCGACGGTGCCGACGATGAGATCCCCGCTCGCCGTGAAGGAAAGCTGCCCGCCGATGTCGGCGGCCAGGTTTCCTACCGGATTGGGCTGAGAGAGAGAAAAGGTGCCCGAGCCGGCCAAAAGGAGGGAGCCGGCGATGATGAAGCCGTCGGTCTGGGTCAAACCGTCGGTGGCAGTGAGGATGATGGTGTCTGAGGCCGTCAGGGAACTAACCGACATGCTTCCCGCAGCAATTTCAATATTTCCGGCGCCGGCCAGGACGTTGTCCAGACTGATGGCCTGGGTCCCGTTGTCAAGATAAACGGATCCGGACGAGGCCTGGGCGCCCAGCATATTGATCAAAGTATCAATGGGGTGCTCTGCCGTGCCGATGTTGGAGGCGGTCAGGCCCACCTTATTGCCGATAATGTCCTTGTCGGGGTCGCTGTCCTCAATGGAACCATTGGCCACTAAATATACGTTATTAACTCCGGCGTTGAGATAAAAAGAACCCAGATCGTCCCCTTCCATTATATCAATATTACCGTTCGCGGTGGCTGAAAGGGTCTCCACCGTGACGTTGAAAGGATCCGTGTCCCCGATGCTCGAACCGGCGCTCAGGGTCAGGTCGGAGATGGTGATTCCCGTATCGCTTCCGCCGTTGTTGATACGGCCGCCGGTGAGGAGAACCAGGGCGGTGAAGTGGGCGGGAGCAAAATTATCGACTTTGATGTCCGCAGAGGCCAGGGCGTCGTTTCTTCCAATGGTCACCGTTCCGGCGGCGTAAAAATTGTCAATCTCCTCCTGCGAAATGTCGAGTTCCCCGCCGCCGGTTCCCAGCCCGATCGAGCGGCCGGCCGTGACCGGCTGGATGAGTATGTCGCCGGAGCCCGAGTTGACGTTGGCGGAGACGACAAGGTTATCGGCATTGATGGCGAGATCCCCGTCGTTGGTGAGAACGGGACTGCTTATCGTGATGGTGCTTCCGGCGTCCACGGTGATGGAAACAGGCCCGCCGCCGGCGTTGGAAATGGCGTTGGAACCAATTCCGCCGCTTCCCGTTAGGACGAGGGATCCGGTGTTGGCGATGGCGATGGCGCCGCTGGTCGAGTTTGCGGCGTCAAGATTTGAAACCTCGGTGAGAAGGCTGATGCCGGTGGCGGCCGAGAGGGTGAGGGTGCCGGCGTTGACGGCGGTATTGCCGGAAACGCCTGTAATGTTCCTGCCGGTTATGAGACTAAGACGGCTGAAGTTGGCCGGAGCTACTTCATCCGCCTCGATTCTCCCGGCGTTGTCTCGTCCGATTGTCACCGTGCCGGTGGCGATGATGGTGTCCAGCTCAGCATTGTCGAGGTTGAAGACCCCCATGCCGTTCCCCAGGCCGATCGTCGTCCCCTCAGTAGAGGGCTGGAGGGTGACGGATCCCGTGTCGGCGTTGATGGTGGGCGTGTAGGTATTGGTGCCGGTGGTGGTGTCAATCACGATGGCGGCAGCGGTGATGTTGATATCCCCGCCCAGGGTGAGGATGTTCGCGTCCTGGTCATCCCCGCCGTTCATCGTGTAGGTGCCGGCACTGTCGCCGTCGGAGTCGGCGTTGGCCGTGTAGGCGCCGGTGCCGGTCATAATGCTGCCCCGATAATTCTGGGTTATCCCGGAGGTGGCCTCAAGGGTGAGGGAGCCGCCGCCGGTCGTGATGGGGTCGTCAATGGTGATGTAGGAATGAGCGGAGATCGAAACCGGACCGTTACTGGTGTAAACGGCATCCGGATAGGTTGATCCGCCATTATTCTGCAGGGTAAGATCTCCTTCATTCTCTATGTATATCCCGGCCCCGGTCAGGCGATTCTCCACATCCATGAACGGGGTCTCAGTTAGGAGAGGATTTACGGAATCCACTCCCACATTGCCGTACGCGTTTATAAAGAGAGAGGTGGAGGATACAACGCCGCCCGGCCCGGTGAGGTCGCCGCCGGTGCTGAGGCTGATTGTACCGGCTCCCGAATTGATGGGCTCATTCACCGTAAGGGCGCCGGTTACATTGATGTCAATATATGAACCGTTCGTCGCAACTCCATGTGACGTTCCCACCAGGCCGACGATAAGAGTGCCGCTGCCGTCGTAATCGAGCGGGCAGAAGATGGCGGCAGCCAGAGTGCCCACGACGTTGGATTGAGAGAGAATGGCGCTATAAGAATTATTTCCTCCGCTTAAAAGGAGGCTTCCGGCCGTGATGATACCACTCCCCTGGTTGATCCCGTTGACGAATGCAAGGGTCACCTGAGCTTCGCCGGCGTTTACCTGCTGATAAAGGTTGATAGTTCCTGCTGCATTAAGTTCCACCGGGCTCCCATCGGTCTCGATACCGCTGAATGTATTCACCTGGTCCACCTGCAGGTCCCACCCGCTGTAGAAGGTGAAGGGGCCGTTGACGTCGGCGGCCAGACGGCTGACCGAGTTGGGCTGAGTGAGGCTGAAAGTTCCGGTCCCCGTGATATAAAGGTCCCCGGTGCTGATAACCCCTCCCTCATTCTCGGTAATTCCGGCGGCGGCAATATAAACGGAGGTAGATCCCATGCCCGGATTGGTCGAGATGGAGCCGTTTAAGGTCAAAAGGCCGTTGATATTCAGATTGATGGAGGCGCCCGAAGTCCAGCCGATTGAGATCTCCCCGGTGGTGAGAGCACCCGAATTGGTAAAGGAAAGAGAGTTGGACCATGGAAGGCTCGCCGAGAAGGAACTCACGTTGTTTGAGGCCGTGAGGTTGTAATCACCCGACCAGCCGCCAAAAACCTCATTCACACAGAGGCTCCCGGCAGTGATTGTTCCGCCGTTCTGGGTGATACCGCTGTTGGAATATAGATTGACCGAGTAGGAGCCGGCGTTGATGCTCCCGTTGATATTCATCGTATCCCCGGGATTCATACCGGTGATCAGGGTGACGTTGTGCTCATACGACTCAATCGCGACGATATCGAGACTGTCCTGGTCGGTGTAGTTCAAATCTCCGTTGACATGGGAGGAAATGGAAACCATATTTCCCGAGAGAGTGACATTCCCGGTACCGGAGAGGCTGAGCGTGCTTCCATAGACACCTCCGCCCGAGATCCCATTCCCGGCGGTCAGGCTTACATCGCCGGTGTTCCCGGACGTTCCGACGTCGCCGTTGAGGAAGAGATTCCCGCCCACGTTGAGCGTCACGCCTCCTGTATTGTTCACCTGGATGCCGACCACAGTGAGTTCATCAGCATCGTAAAAGGCGATGTCAGTGAGGGTGGTCACATGGAGGGTGGTCACATGGTTGGACCCGGTGAGGCTGACGCTTCCGCCTCCGTCTATGGTCAAAACATTGGCCGAAATCATGCCGCCGTTTTCGCTAATACCGCTGGCGGAAAAGAGATAGACACTGGCCCCGGCCCCGTTGATGTCCCCAGTGATTGACATGCCGAAAGATCCGCCGTCGGAGAGATTGATCCCGCGCCCATTGGTGGACACGTTTCCAATATTAAGCGCCTGTGAGGACGATGAGGCACTGAAGTTGAGCGGTCCGTCAACACTGGCGGAGAAATTGTCCACCGTGTTGGTTCCGGTGAGAGAAAAGTCCCCTGATCCGCTCAGATAAAGACTGCTCACAGAGATTTCATAGTTTTGCTGGTTTACCCCTCCCGTTCCGGCATTCAGGGAGAGGGACATCGCCGTCACCCGTCCTCCGCCAACCAGGGTAATCCCGCCGGTGGCGGTCAGATTGACAGTGCCGATGGTGACATCCACGCTGTCGTGCAGGAGGATGGACTCAGCCGCGGTCACGTTCAGCGTCCCCCCCGGCATCGTGAAAGCTTCCATCGTGAGGCTCGTGTTGTTGGTGAAGGAGACGTTGCCCGAAGTGACGTTTCCAAAAAGGGAGAAGACGTTGTTTTCAGTCTGCGTCAGAGAGAACTCGCCGGAGCCGTCGAGGTGGAGTTCACCCCCACTGATGGTGCAGCCGGCACTCTGGGAAACGCCGCCGTTATTTCCCGGAGAGAGGGTGATGCGATTGCTGTACGACCAGTTTCCGGCGTACAGATCGGCATTGAGGGTAATGGAGTCTGCGGCGGTGAGGGAGATGTCGCCTTCGGTGCCGCTCGGGAAGCCGTAAGTATTGATCTCGCCGTCCACCGTAATAGCGCCCGGGCTGCTGCTGGTCGCAAGGGTGAAGGCGCCGCCGTTCGTCGTTGCGCCGTTGACCGTCAGGGAGTTCATCTCTGTGATGTCCACACTCCCGCCCGCGGTCGTCACGGTGAGGTAGTCCACATTAATATTGAGGGCATCATCAACGCCGATACCGCCCGATCCATAAGTCCTAAGGGAAAGGGTGCCGACGGTTATCCCGTAGTCATTGATGCCGTCCTCAATGTTCCCGGCCGTCAGAAGAGAGAGCCTGGTGAAATTAAGGGTGACCGATGAGGAATCAATTTCGGCATAAATAATGCCCGCATCGTCTTTGCCAATCGTTACCGTGCCGGCGGAGGAGATGTAGGGAAGCTCGGTGTTGTCCAGGTTGAATTCCCCGCCGCCGGTGCCGAGGCCTATTGTCCGGCCTAGTGTGACCGGCTGAAGGGCGATATCGCCGCTCCCCGCATTGAGGATGCAGGAGTTAAGTCCGATGCTGTCCGTGGAGATGGAGATGTTCCCAGCCGTCCCGGACACGCTGCTCGTGTTGACGGCAGCGCCCGCTGCCATGTCATAGCTGCAGAGAGCTCCTGTTACGGCCGTATAGGAGCCGGAATCCACGGCCGAGGTCGTGTCAATGTCTCCGTTTGCGGCCTGATAGATGCTCCAATTGGCATTTAATGCAACGGAGCCGCCGTTCGTCGTAATGGGGTCATAAATATTGATGCTGGCTCCAGTAGATGTAATGTTTATCGCCCCGCCGTTATTGTAAACGGCGTTGGCAGTCGGGCCGCCGCTGTGCTGAAGAACAAGACCGCTGCTGCTTATGATCCCGATATCGCCGATTCCCATGTTTTCAGCCTCAAGGATGCTGCCGGTTATCTCGAGGGCGTCCGTCGAGCCGATGCCGGTGGCAGCGACAAGGCGAAGGTCGAAGCAGTCTATGTTGTTCGTTCCTGCGTTCCCATCCAGAATGGCGCCCGCCGTGGAGGTAAGGCGAACGCTCCAGCTCCCTTGAGAGATGACCTCCCCCAATGTCATATCGCCACCGGCCGTAATATTGACGTTGAAGGATTCCATCGCATTGTGGGTGTTTACATGAGTGAGGGTGATGGAATCCAGTTCGTTAATACAAATATGACCCGCCGTCGCCGAGGTGGTTGTATTCGAATCGGCGATGAGCCCGGCGATATTTGTCTCGATCGCGCCGCCAGCGCCGTAGGTCCCGATACCTTCAGTCGCGCTGAGAGTCACCGTGCCACCAACGATGTTCATCTCGGAAAGATTGTTGTCAAAAATATGGCCGGTCGCCGCCAGGAATACATCCCGGCTCCCGTTGTCAATCAGGTTGAGTCCCAGGTCGCCGGTATTGCTTATGTTGATGACGCCGTCCGCGGTGTTCGTAACTTCAAGGACGGAAACCGCTGTATCGAAGGGATTCCAAGAAGTACCGACCCCGTGTCCGGCGGAGAGGGAGAGAGAGCTCACTGTGACCGTGGCGCCGTCGGGGGTCTGGAATATCCCTCCGCTCGTGATGAGGCAGAGAGCGGCCGTATTTATAGGAATAATGGCGGTGCTAACTATGATGGTTCCGCTGCTCGTGCTGCCGATCTGTAGAGTTCCGGCCGTTATCGCAGCAAGTTCCGGGTCCGTCAGGCTCAATTGACCGGCCGTCTCCGTGCCGAGGTCAATGGGGCGGCCTTCCGTGAACGTGAGAACTGAGGCCATTCCGCTCCCGGCATTCATAGTGCCGGCCAATGCCATGTCGTCCGCCGTGATGGTGATGTTGCCGTCGGCTGTGGAGTCATCAGTGTTGATGGCGTACCCGGAGCCTATCTCGTAGCTGCCGGCACCTGCGTTGGCCGTATAGTTCCCGGCAGTTCCGCCGGAGGTTGTATTGACCGAGCCGTTGTGAGTAATACCAACTGCAGAAATCGAGGCATCCCCGCCGTTGGTGGTGATTTCGTTGATTCCTAAACTGTCGGCGTCCGTATAAGACAGGGAGCCCGTGATGTTGGCAGCCAGGTCTACGACATTGTTGGCTGGATTATTGATAGAGAAAGTTCCGGCTCCGTGCAAGTCCAGCACCGGGGAGACGATATGGCCGGACGGCTGGGTCATCCCGCCGCTCGAAGGTGCAAGATCCACATAGCCGGCGTAGATATCTCCCGTGAGAGTGATGGCTCCGCCGGAATAGACGGAAAGTTCGCCTTCGCCGGTTGAAACGGAGCCCACCGTGATCGCGCCGGAATCAAGGTAATAAACTCTGTTTACATCCGTTCCTATGGTATTGACTGTGAGCGTCTCCACATGGTTGTTCACTTCGGAACCGCTGAAAGTGAAATTGCCCGTTCCCAGGAGCGAGAGGGTTTCGGCATGGATGTCGGCACCCCCGTCACGCTGGGAGGCGCCGGCGGCGGCATCGAGGGTGACCGTGCCCGTCCCGGCGGAGAGGTTGTGAGTCAGGGAGAAAGCGTCAGAGGCATCATCCGTCCGGATGGTGATGTTATTGTCGGTGGCGGTGAAATCACCGCCCATTGTAAAATGGCCCGCATCGTAGGCCTGAGATCCCTCCGTATGAACCGCCCGGGTGGCGAGTGTCCCGCTCGTCCCGCTGCCGTTGCCCGTGGTGTTGACGGATAGGTTCTGGACATAGGAACCTCCGCTGCTGCCAAGCGGGACATTAATGGTAACGTTGCCGCCGTTCATGTCGGCACCGGCGGTCGAGGTATTGATCGTAAGAGAGTAACCGGGGGAGATCGCCGAAATCTGCGCGCCGAGCAAGCCCGTCAGACTCACCAAACCGGCGGCGGCATTCCCGCTCTGCTGGGTATCGAGGGTGACATTCCCGGCCAGGCGGATGTCCCCGCCGATTGCAATGGAACCCGGGTTGCCGGAGCCGTCTTCATCCGAAAGGATGTCCCCGTTCAGGGTTACGATGCCGTTCGTGTCTCCCGACGCGGCGTCGATGACGATGTCGTGCAGGAAGCTATGAGCTCCGCCGCCATTGCCCACGGCGCCCAGCGTGATGTTTCCCCCGACATTAATAACGCCCGTTTCGAGGGTGAGGTCGCAGCCGGGAGCCGTGGCGTAGATGGAGGAGTTGTGCAGGTTAATCGCTCCGCTTACAGGAGACGCGACGGTGTTAAGTGTGATCGACGCCGCGTCGATGATGATGTCCCCGCCTCCGGCGATCTCTATATCTCCTCCGCCTGTCGTTATATCCGCCTGCAGGGTGGTGCTCGACGGGCTGGTCAGGGTGACGGCCCCGTTTGAAGTAATGCCGCCCACCGTCAGGCCACCGGCAGCAGTAAATTCGAGAGATCCGGTGACATTCGCCGACAAAGTGCCAACGCTGTTGGCCTGATTAAGACTCATGGCGCCGCCGTTGAGGATGAGATTGCCCGCGGTAATCAAGCCGCTCTGGTTCTGAACGATGCCATCGCCGGCAGTCAGATTGACGGTGCCGGCATTTACGGGACCCCGGAGGTCAAGGACGCCCGCCACCGTTAGAGTCACAATGCCAAGGGATGAATCTATCCCGAGAACTTCCAGGTCAGTGCTGTTGTTAAATGAAAAATCGTACTCCACCTCGGCCGTGATGGTGGAAACATCGTTGTTGGGGCCGTTAAGACAAACCGAGCCGCCCGCCTCAATAGTCAGGTTTGAGGCCGTTATCGAGGGCCATTCTGCACAGTCGGGGTGCTTCAGAATTGTCCCCCAGGACGAGAGATAGACATTCGTTCCGCTCACATCGCCGGCAAGGGAAATATTTCCGGTACAGGAGAAGCTGATATCGCCGTTGTTGGCGATAAGATCGCTGACTGATACATCTCCCGTGTTTGTAATGACGATATTTCCTTGAACCGTTGAGGCGGAGATGGAAGGAGTCGCGGTGAAGGCCGATATGCCGCTTGTGAAGTGTAAACCCACGTTGTCTCCGGCAGTTATCAGGCCGCTGCCGGTGAAGCTCGCGCCGTGGGAGTCGAAGGATCCCCCGGCAGTCGCAGAAACGACGGAGACGGCCCCTTCGTTCCATATAGCTACACTCCCACCGCTCGCCGAATCAACGTCAACGGACCCCGTATCACTCCATATTTGCAGCGTCACGCTTCCAGCCGCTGACTCAACGGTAACGGGTCCTCCGTCCTCCCCTTCCCCCCAGCCTCCGCTCCATATAGATACATTCGGTCCGGACGCCGAATCAACGTTGACGGAACCCGAAGTGTTCCATATCTGTATAGGGGCGTCAGAGGAGGTCGCTGAACTAACGGTGACGGGTCCCATGTTGCTCCATATAGCTATATTCCCACCGGTCGCTGACCCAACGGTGACAGCCCCCCCTTCCTTCTCCCCCGATCCGCTCCATATTTGCAGCATTCCACTGGCAGTCCCTGACCCAACGGTGACGGACCCCGTGTTGCTCCATACGCTTACATCCCTACCGGTCGCTGAACCGACGGAGACAGGTCCTCCGTCCTCCCCTTCCCCCCAGCCTCCGCTCCATATTTGTACAGACCCATCGGTCCCACCGCTCACTGACCCAACGGTGACGGCCCCCGTGGTACTCCATATACTTATATTCTCACCTTCTATTTCAACTTCTTGCTTGAATTCGCCAATGTCTACTCCATTCGCGGCATACAGGCTGACGCTGTTTCCGCTGTAAATGGACTGCCTGATCGTAAGGCTGCCGCTCGAAGCGTTGAGAGTAATGTCATTTCCGCTGATGATGGGACTGTTGACCGTGATGCTGCCGCCCAAGATATTCAGGTCTACACCCTCAGGGAGGTCGAAGGCGTATCGCATGTCAATAGCGCCGCTCCCGTCATAGCGGCCGATGGTGAGTCCTGAAAAACCACTTTGTAAGTGGCCGATGGCCGTGTCATCCAGAGCGAAGTCGCCGGTCGCCCCGGTTCCGATACCGATGGAGGAATCAGCGGAAGAAGGACTGAGCGTAATAGCGCCGGTGGACTGCACATTGGCCCCCAGAGCAATCGCGGCTCCCTGGATGGTTATGGCGCCTGTGTCGGTGTTGATGGCAGCGCCAATCGTCGCCGCCCCGGTGTGACTGAGGGTGACGTCCCCGCCGCCGGTGGTGATGGTGCCCACTGCATTGCTGGTGAAATCAACGCCGGATGAAGTGAAGCTGCCGCCAGCCAGTATTATCGGCGCGTTTATAAAAACATCTCCGGTGCCGGCGGCGGCCGTCAGGGTAAGGCTTCCGGTACCCGTGGCGGTAATAGCCGAGCTTACCGTGATGTCACCGTCTTCACTCAGGCCACTGGCGGTACCAACAGTAACGCTGGTGCCCAAGTCCAGGGCAGTGGTGACGGCAGCCGCAGATACGGTGCAGGAAGTATATGGATCGCCGGGAATCCAATCAGGGTCACCCGTCATATTGTTGGTGGCATCGGTAATTGTCACATTGGACGGGTCCAGAAGCCAGGTGCCTCCCCGGCCATTTTCCGCGGAGGCATCCACCTTGCCGTTTAAGACTATGTTGCCATGCGTCGAGGTCTCTATCAATCCGCCGTTGGAATTCTCACCGATTCCACGGGCCTCAATGTTCGATGAAGGAGTCAGGACCGTCGCCTGCGTCGAATGAACCGTGACCGTTCCTGCATCCCGCCCGGGAGCGCCGTTGGCCTGGATGCTCCCGCTATTTACCGCCGTGCCCTCGGCGTGCACCAGCACCACTTGGCCGTCCTGCTCTATGACCTGCCCGGCTTCCACCAGACCCTGGTGATTCACCACGTCCCTGAGGACGTCCGCGCAGGCATCGGTGCTCATCACCACATCCCCGCCGACGGCGGGGCCATTATTGGCCGGGAGGGAGAAGTTCACCAGCCCCTGCCCGTCGAAGTTCACCGTCGCCTGAGAGGCGCCGCCCAGAACCACGTGGCCCAGGTTGGCCACAATCGTCCCCTCGTTGGAAACCAGCGGTGCCACCAGAACGACAAAGCCGCCGTCGGCGGCTTTGATCTGCCCCTTATTCACCACGAACGACAGCGCCTTTGCCGGATCCTGGAGCAATGCGTAATTGCCGTCCAGGAAGTCCTGGTCCTTCATGTTGAGGGTGGAGGCCATCAGGCCCCCCACGTCCACCCTCGACTGCGGGCCGAAGAGAATGCCGTTGGGGTTGATGATGAAGATCCGCCCGTTGGCCTGAAGAGAACCGAGGATGACCGAGGGATCAATCCCTGTCACCCGATTTAAGGCCGCCGACAATTCATTCGGCTGTAGGTAGCGCACCAGCTCGTTTAAGCCGATGCCGTACCGCTCCCAGTTGATGATCACCCGGTCGGTGAACTGGGTGATGTTGGTGACGCCGGGC
This sequence comes from bacterium, assembly GCA_043798715.1. Taxonomy (GTDB): domain Bacteria; phylum Vulcanimicrobiota; class JAZDOK01; order JAZDOK01; family JAZDOK01; genus JAZDOK01. Next base: position 2,067 of record JAZDOK010000100.1, on the reverse strand, counting down.
ATCGCCTGATCAATGGCGGCGCTTCCCGTTGTCACCGTTCCTCCCTGGGGCTCGGCCTGCGCGGCCTGCGGGGAAAGCCCCCACATCACCAGGATCAATACCAGAACCGCCAGGATAATCGTTTTGTTCGTCCTCTTCTTCACCCTGAGACCTCCTGATTATTCGATGTACTTAGGATGCTTTGACAGCTGATTTTTATAGATCAAAGTTTCCATTTACCATGTTCAAAGACTGCGGTCGCGCAGCCTCGCACGCTTCGTGCATCGGCAGGGAGATGCACATGTTAAATAATTGGGCACAAAGAAACACAAAAAGCCCGGTATCCGGGCAACGCTCCTTTGTTTAATCATAGTCATAAAGAGTCAACAAAACTAGAAGAATTATAACATAAAACCCTTGATTTTACAAGATTTTCCCTTTAATGATTTTTCTTTTAAATCTCTTGAAAAGATCTGCCAGTTCAGGTCCACCGGGATGGTATCTTAATGGCGGCAACCAGTTTTGCATGGGCCGCCCGTAGAAGGCGGAAATCCGTCTCCCCTGCCAATCTCAGCGACTTTTATTCTTCTAAAATTAAAGCTTACGGGATCAAGTTGATGTAGACGTTACCGTACGTCGCCGTCGCTGTATAACTGGTCACGGTAAGATCGATGTAATCGTCGGGGGAACCGATGTCGTTCAGAGCCACAAGATCGAGTGTCCCGCCGGTAAAGTTGACTGCCTCCGCGTTCCCATCCAGAATCGAGCCGGACATCGAGGTGAACGCAGCAGTTCCTCCGGAACCGAACGTCACCATGCCCACAGTCATGTCGCCTGTGGCGTTCGTCAATGCGATATCTGTTCCGGCCGCTATCGTGCCCAACGTCACTGCGTCGCTCTCGGCAAGGTAAATGGAGCCATTGCTCGCTGTTGCGTTGAGGGTGCTGACCGAAGTCTCCAAAGGATCCCCCGAAGATCCGATGCTGCCTTGAGCATTAAGCGTGAGCGTCCCGCCCGTAAAGTTGAGCGTCTCTCCGTTCCCGTCGAGAATCGAACCCGCCGTCGAGGTTAATATGGCCGTTCCTCCAGAACCGAAGGTCACCGCATTTACCGTCATGTCGCCGGTAGTATTCGTAATTGTGATGTCCGTTCCGGCCGCGATCGTGCTCAACGTCACCGCGTCGCTCTCGGCGAAGTACATGGAGCCGGTGGAGGCTGTGGCATTGAGGGTGCTGACCGACGTCTCCAAAGGATCCGTCGGAGAGCCGATACTGCCTTGAGCGTTAAGCGTGAGCGTCCCGCCAGTGAAGTTCAACGCCGCACCGTTCCCGTCGAGAATCGAACCGGCCGTCGAGGTGAGGGTGGCCGTTCCGGCCGCGATCGTCCCCAGCGTCACCGCATTGGCCTCGGCAAGGTACATGGAGCCGGTGGTCGCTGTCGCATTGAGCGTGGCGACCGACGTCTCCAGAGGATTCGACGAAGCGCCAATGCTGCCTTGAGCGTTAAGCGTGAGAGTCCCGCCGGTGAAGTTCAACGTCGCACCGTTCCCGTCCAGAATCGACCCGGCCGTCGAAGTGAGGGAGGCTGTTCCGTAGGAACCGAAGGTCACCGCGTTCACCGTAATGTCATCGGTCTCGGCGAGGTATATGGAACCGGTTAAAGCTGTGGCTGTGGCATTGAGGGTGCCGACCGTGGTCTCCAAAGGATCCCCCGCAGTGCCGATGCTGTAATAAGCATTAAGCGTGAGCGTCCCGCTCGTGATGTTGAGCATAGCACCGTTCCCGTCGTAGATCGAACCGGCCGTCGAGGTGAGGGTGGCCGTCCCTCCGTCGCCGAAGGCCACCGCGAACACGTACATGTTGCCGGTAGCGTTTGTGAACGTGATGTCCGTTCCGGCCACGAACGTCCCCAACACCACTGAGTTGGCCTCGGCGAGGTACATGGAGCCGGTGGAAGCCGTCGCATTCAGCGTGCCGACCGACATCTCCAAAGGATTCCCCGAAACGCCGATGTTGCTTTGAGCATTAAGCGTGAGCGTCCCGCCGGTGAAGTTAACCGCCGCTCCGTTCCCGTCGAGAATCGAACCCG
>JAZDOK010000082.1:0-19876 GCA_043798715.1 bacterium | reverse complement strand
ATATCCCCTGAAAGGACTTCCTCCGGGACCACCAGGGCCAGATCCCGGACCACCGCCGGATGCTTTGGAAGCGGCTGGTACTCAACTACTCCCGGGGAGGCTGCAGTCATAAGATCAAAATTCATCTCCGCCAGGAAGACTCCCTCCGGAAGTTCCGTTTCAGATGCGATAAGCGGATGGAGCATCCCGCAGATCCCGACTTCCTGAGCGCCCACCCGAATGGAGGCCGTTATCCCCGGGTGAAGGGAAGGGTGGGATGCCGGTGCAAAGAAAACCTTAAGGCCCAGTTCTTCAAACAGCGCCTCCAGAATTCCCTTGAGCATGAAGAAGTTAAGGGGCATCCCGTTGCGCTCCCCGGCCAGAGTAATGCAAAGTTGGCGCTTTTCAATCGGGAATTCCGGCGCCTGTCCATAGACTCTGGCGATCTCGTACATCCAGACGCCGGGATTCTTAAGCCGGGCGTTACGGGACACGACCTCCAGGTGATGGGCCCACAGAGTCGGCCTGAGCACCCGCTGATCTTCTACAAGCGGGTTCTTAACCGTCAGGGCGTTTTCCCCGACTTTAAGACGCTCGAAACCTGCGGGGCTCCCCAATCCCATCGTCATCGCCTCGTAGAGGCCGATCCGGGAGAGGATGTCCCGGGCCCGTTCTTCTTCCTCATCGCGAAGCGTTGTCCTTCCGGCCAGAGTCCGTCCCTCCGGGAGCGTGCTGGGTATATTGTCATAGCCATGAAGGCGGGCCACTTCCTCGATGAGGTCAACCTCCAGTTTCAGATCGGCCCGGGAGGATGGCACGGAAACGGTAAAACAGGAACCCGCCTCGGAAACTCCGAAGCCCATTCCCTGGAGGAGGCGATGTATCTCCGCCGGGGGAATGCCGGTACCCAGAAGGGCGTTGAGGCGTGCGGGGCGCAGGACGATCTCGGTTTGTCGAGGCTGGGGAGGACCGACATCCACGCACCCGCGGGCCGCCCGGCCGCCCATTTCAAGCATCAGGGTCGTCGCCCGCTCAGAGCCGAGAGCGGCCCCGTGGAAGTCCAGTCCCTTCTCAAAACGCTTCGAAGACTCGCTTTTCAAGGCAAGGAACTGGGAAGTCCTGCGAATGGTTGCCGGGTTGAAGATGGCCGCCTCCAGCAGCACCGTCCGGGTTTTTTCCGAAACTTCGCTCTCAAGTCCTCCCATGACTCCCGCCAGAGCGACAGGACGTTTTTCGTCGGCTATGACCAGCATCCAATTTGAGAGTGAACGCTCTTCCCCGTCCAGGCATAGAATCTTCTCACCCTCTCCGGCCCAGCGGACCCTGATCGAATGGCCTTCGATCAGGTCATAGTCAAAAGCGTGGAGCGGTTGCCCGGTCTCCAGCATAATGTAATTGGTTGTATCCACGATGTTATTGATGACCCGCACGCCGGCCGCTATCAGCCGCCCCTGCATCCACAGGGGTGACGGACCTACGGCGATATTCTCAATAACTCTGGCGATATAACGCGAACAGGCCTGCGGAGCTTCAATAGACACGCTCACCATCCCGGGGCAAAGGTTGTTGGAAAGCATGCCTTCCTCTTCAATAAAAGGCGGAGGCATATTTATTTTTTCACCCAGCAGGCCGGCCACCTCGCGGGCGATCCCGGCTATGCTGAGGTGATCCGGGCGGTTGGCAAAGGTTTCCAGGTGAAAGACCACATCCTCATGTCCAAAGGCTCTGGCGACGTCGAGCCCCACTTCCGTTGAGGGAGGCAGGATCATCACGCCCGTCCGCTGATCTTCAGGCAAGTCCTTCAAGTCCAGGTCCAGCTCGACGGCTGAGCACATCATCCCGGCGGAGGGAAGTCCCCGGAGCTTGGTCGCCTTTATTTTTTGTCCGCCGGCCAGGACCGCTCCATCGAGTGCCAGCGGGATGAGGTCCCCCTCGCGGACGTTGGAGGCTCCGGTAATTATCTGGAGCGTCTCTTTCCCTGTATCCACCTGGGCCACCATGAGCTTATCGGCCTGAGGATGGCGGATGAGAGAGGTGATCTTTCCGGCGACGACGCCCCGGATCCCTCGATTCCGCACCTCCACCTGTTCCACCGGGACTCCGGCTCCGGAGAGTTTCTTTGCCAATTCATCCGGAGAAATATCTATGTGCACAAAATCTCTTAACCAACTGAGCGGAACCAGCAACTTATAATCCTCCTAAAATTGTTTTAAGAACCGCACGTCATTTTCAAAGAAGAGGCGGATGTCATTGATGCCGTATTTCTTCATGGCTATCCGCTCGATGCCCATCCCGAAGGCAAAGCCCGAAAATTCCTCCGGGTCGTAGCCCACCGCCTGTAGCACGGACGGATGGATCATCCCCGCCCCCAGGATCTCAATCCACCCGCTCTGCTTGCAGACCGAACAGTCCTTGCCGGAGCAGACGAAGCAGTCTATGGCCATCTCGGCGCTGGGCTCGGTGAAGGGGAAATAACTGGGATTGAAACTGGTCTTTCGGCCCTCCCCGAACATCCGCTCGGCAAAAGCGGATAGAACCCCTTTTAAATCAGAGAACGTGACTTTGCGGTCCACCATGAATCCCTCAACCTGGTGGAACATCCAGGAATGAGAGGCATCCACCGCGTCCCTCCGGTAGCATCTGCCCGGTACGATAACCCGGAGCGGCGGCCGGCGTTTCTCCATGACCCGCACCTGCACCGGCGAGGTGTGGCTTCTGAGGAGCAGGCCGTCCCCAAGGTAGAAGGAATCCCACATCTCCCGGGAGGGATGATCCGGAGGAATGTTCAGCGCCTCGAAATTATAATACTCGGACTCGACTTCGGGGCCTTCAGCCACTTCAAAGCCCATGCCGACGAAAAAATTCTTAATCTCACGAGTGATGCGGGTGATGGGATGAATTTTGCCTGCCGCGAAGCGGACTCCGGGCAGAGTCACGTCGAGTCGCTCCTTCTCAAGGCGCGCCTCAACTTCCTGTTTTTTGAATTCCTCTAAACGCCCGGCGAGGAGTGATTCGGCGCGTTCCTTGATCAGGTTGAGCTTCTGTCCTTCATCCCGCCGGGCCTCCGGAGGCAGGCTCCCCAGGTTCCTCAGTTGCTGAGTCAGTTCTCCTTTTTTACCCAGAAAGCGGATGCGGACGTCTTCGAGCGCCTTAAGGTCGGACGCCCCGGAGATCGTCTCTTCAATCATTTTCTCCAATGAGGAGTCTTCCATTCCCATACCTTCCTCCACAGGAGCGACGCATGCGTCGCCCCTGCATTGCATAATGTTGCAAAATCATTCTCCCTTTCTCCATCATTGTCCTGCGTTGGCTGGATTTTAAAGTTCCATGGAGGGAATACGAAGAAATGAAAGACTGGTCAAGACGAAGGATGTGAAATCAAGCGATCTGGCGGAGATGCCTGGTGAAAACAAAAACAGCCTCAGTGGGAAACCACATGAGACTCAAAGCGACCCTATTTAAACAGAACCGGCGCTACTTCTGCTCTTCGCCCTCTTTTTCGTTTTCCTTCAGGACAAGATACGCACTGGGCGAACCGGTCTTCTCAAAAACCTTCCAGTAGAATTCAGGCGTTGTCATTAACTTTCAGCAACTCCTCTTCTCCAGAAAACTATACTTTTAACCGCTTGTACATCAGGTAGGCCTCCACCGAGCCCGTCGAGCGGAATATCTTCCAGAACAGGTCCGGAGTCAACATCGGTGGTTCACCTCTTTCCTCTTCGTTTGTGACCCGAAGCTAATTATAGCACAGGATCACCCCGCTGACAAGGCGTCCGTCTGTTCGATACGCCGGATCAAGCGAAGGCAGAAGGCGTCAGGTGATTTGAAAAACACACGTAGAGAGCTGAAAATCGCAGGCTCAGGTTTCCTTTTCGCCGGAGGAAGTCCAATCCGGCGTATGGAGAGCGCGGGGCGTGTTTTCCAGGGGCTCAAGGGGGGGAATTTCTTTTTTGCCGCCGCCGCCAAGTTCTTTAAATCTTCTGGCTGTAACCAGAACACGCGTTTCAAGAGAACCGATGGCGTCATTGTAGGCCCCTGTAGCTCCTTTGAGAGCATTGCCTACTTTGACCAGATGCTCGGAGGCCGTGCAGAGCCGGTCGTAGAGTTCCTTCCCGAGATCGCTGATGACCTGGGCGTTTTCGGCGATCTTCTCCTGTCTCCAGCCGTAGGAGACGGCCTTGAGGAGGGCGATCAGGGTGGTCGGAGTGGCCAGGATCACCCTCTGGGAGACGCTGTCCTCGATGAGGGACGGATCTCCCTGCAGGGCCGCGCTGAAGAAAGACTCCCCCGGGAGGAAGAGCACTACGAATTCGGGCGTCATTACTAATTGATCCCAGTAGGCTTTGGCACCAAGTTTGGAGATGTGGTCCCTGATTTGCTTTGCATGCTCTTTTAATTTTGTATTTCGCGTCTCTTCGTCCGGGGCTTCAAGGGCCTCCAGGTAGGCTGAGAGCGGGGTTTTTGAATCCACCACGATTTTTCGGTCATTCGGCAGGTGAATTATCATATCCGGGCGGATTTTTTTGTCCTCTACCTGTATAGATTCCTGCTGGACGAAGTCGCAGTACTCGATCATCCCGGCCATCTCGACGACGCGATGGAGCTGGATCTCCCCCCAGCGGCCCCTTACATCCGGCTTGCGCAAAGCCTTGACCAGGTTTGCGGTTTCACTCTGAAGCTGCATCTGGGTTGACGACATCGATTTTATCTGTTCGGTCAGGGTGGAGTAGGCCGCCAGACGGGAATTTTCCATCTCCCGGAGCTCTTTTTCCGTCTTGCCCAGGGTCTCCCGAAGGGGCTTCAATAGTTCTTCGATGGCCTTCTGACGCGATTCCAGGTCGCTTTTGGCCCCCTCCTGGAATTTTTCCAGGGTGGCCCGGGCCAGTTCGAGAAACTGCTGGTTGTTGGATTTTAAAGCATCCGAGGAGAGTGCCTTGAAGGCATCGGAGAGCCTGACCTGCGCGTCTTTCAGGATTTCCTGCTCTTTGAGTGCCGCCTTGCGCTCCTCCTCCAGGCGTGCAGTCATCTCGGAGAGCTGGTTTTTCAGGGCGGTGTTTTCCTTCTGGAGTTCCCTTTTCTCCTCGTCAGTGCCCTCCAGCCTCCGGGAAAGGTCCTGTCCCTGATCTTCCCTGGCCCGAAGCCGCTCACTTAAAGTTGCACTTTCAACTTTGCCCTCGGACAGGGCCTGCTGGCGGGCCTGCTCGATCTTCTGGCGGAGGAGCAGGAAAGCCGCTCCAAAACCCAGGCCGAGCCCCAGAATAAATATCAGGATAGGGATGATCTTCTCCATAGCTTCAGCACCTCGTTAAGTAACAGTCCATAGTTAGAGTTCAAAAAGAAGGCGGCGGTTTCCTCCCATTCACATTCGATAAGTGTTACCCGGTACGGGGGATGTCGGGGGTATCCCCTCTCCCTTTCTTTCTGCGTAATCTGCGGTTTCGCAATAAATCATTCCAGGGGGAAAATTCCGGCTGAAGAAAGAACACTTCAACAAGATGAGTATTTCGCATCTTAAAATCGGCATTGACGCCCGTTCACTGGATGAAAAAAGGACGGGCATCGGGCGCTACCTCTTCAACCTCCTGCGCGAGTGGAAAGATAGCGCTTCAGGGCATGAATTCTTTTTGTACCGGATTTCAAAAACTCCTCTCGAAAGCTTTCTTCAGGAGCGGCCGTTTTTTCCCAGGGAACTTCGTTTCATCGGGGAGGGCCAGCGGGATATCTTTGAGGCGGAGCTTATGGAAAATCCGCCGGATGTCTTTTTTTCTCCGCTATTCTTCCTGCCTTCCCCCTTGGCCGTCCCATCGGTAATCACCGTCCACGACCTGGTCCACCTGGCCCGCCCCCGTGACTTTACAGAAATTCAATTGGCTTACCTCAACGAAGCCGTGCCCTCCGCCATTCAGCGTGCCGGGAGGATCCTCACGGATTCTTCTTTTGCAAGAGGGGAGATTTCAAAATTTTACCCTGAAGCCGTTGCAAAAACCCAGATCGTTCCATTGGCCCCGGATCCCATCTTCAGAGTAAAACCGTTCGATCCGGTAGCGCTCCGGCGTCGTTTTGGAATCCGGGAAAAGTTTCTTCTCTATGTAGGCTCCATCAGCCACAAGAGGCATATCCTGGAACTCGTCGAGGCTTTCAGAGAGTCGGGCGACCTCTTTCAAAATTTCCAGCTCTTCCTCATCGGCCAGAATTTCTTCAATCCGCCGCTGGATTTTGAGAAAAACCTGCCGCCCGGGGTTATTTACCGCGAATTCGTGCCGGATGAAGACCTGGCGGATCTCATGAATGCCGCCTTTGCCTTTATTTACCTGTCTTCGTATGAGGGTTTCGGTCTGCCCCCGCTGGAGGCGATGGCCTGCGGGTGCCCGATCATCACCTCCAGGCAGGCGGCTTTAGAAGAAGTGGTGGGGGACACGGCTCTTTTTGTGGAGGCGCCGGAGGCCGACCGGATCCGGGAGGCGCTCAGAGAAATAATCGAAAACGACGGCCTGAGGACCACCTTGAAAGAGCGCGGCTTGAAGCACGCGGCGCTTTTTTCCTGGAGGGAGACGGCGGCCCAAACGCTCCGGATTCTCGAACAGGGGAATTGGGGAAACGTCTAGAATATTTCCCTGCACTTGCAGTTTTCCCGGGAGGTTGAAATATATGCTGATCCTGGCCGTCTCTGACATACATGGAAGCTCACAATACCTGGAGGATGTCGCGAGTGCCGTCAAAAAATCCGGTGTAGACGTCGTCGTCCTGACCGGAGACCTCTGCCGGGGAGGTGGGCGGCTGGAGGAAGACGAGAAATTCTCACAACTTTTCTACGGGCAAATCGGGAACCTCGGCATCCCACTGGTGACCATCCCAGGCAACATGGATGCGCCCGAATCGGCTTACTTCAAGAACGTCCTGCCCCCGGGGTGCCCCTCCCCTCATGTCAGACTGGTTCACCACAGCTTTGAGATCATCGATAAATACCTCTTTGCCGGATTCGGGGGAGAAATAACCGACGGCTCCCGGGAATCCGCGCTGGTCCTTCAGTATCCGGCCTGGGAGGCCCGTTTTTCTTTTGAGCCCGTCAGGCATATCAAAAAGGAAAAAATATTTCTCTTCCACTCTCCGCCGATCGGCAATCACGTGGATCTGAGTGAAGGGGAGCACATCGGGCACAGGGCCGTAAACGATATCATTGCGGCCCATAACCCATACATTGCCTTCTGCGGTCATGCCCACAAGGCCCAGGGGCAGGAATACGTGGGAAATACCCTGGTGGTAAACCCCGGATCTCTGAAAAGCGGGAATTACGCCCTTGTAGATACGGTTCGCAAGGAGGTCAAGCTGGTCGCTTTCAAGCATAAATCGAAAAAGGAGTGAGTGCATGTTAAACTTCGAGGATCTGGTGGCACATGCCCGCAAAAAGGGGCTCAAAAAGGTTGCGCTGGCGGTCGCCGAGGAAGAATCCGCTCTGAAAGCCGTTAAAAGGGCCCGGGACGAGAAAATCGCCGAGCCGATCCTGGTGGGTTCGTTGGACAAAATAAAAGCGATCGCCTCCGGAATCGGCTGGGATCTTTCCGGGATAATGATAGTGGATGCTCCTGACGCCGCACAGGCGGCCATTGAGACGGTGAAACTGGTGAAAACCGGCCAGGCGGACATCGTAATGAAAGGGCTTCTGCACACCGATGTCCTCCTTAAGGCCGTTCTGGACAAAGATGTAGGCCTGAGGACCGGAAAACTCCTGAGCCATGTCTTCCTCCTGGAAGTGCCTGCCTATCATAAGCTCCTCATTCTCAGCGACTGCGCCATGAACATCGCTCCCACGCTCGAAGAAAAAAAGTGCATCCTTCAAAACGCCATAGACGTGGCCGTTAACATCGGCATTGAAAAACCCAAGGTGGCCATTGTCGCGTCCGTGGAGGAAGTTAATCCCAAGATGCCCGCCACGCTGGATGCGGCTATCCTGTCCAAGATGGCCGACCGCAAGCAGATCAAAAATGCGATTGTGGACGGCCCCCTGGCTTTTGATAATTCCATTTCCAGAAGAGCGGCCGAGGAAAAGGGCATCCAGAGCCCCGTGGCCGGGGATGCGGACATTCTTCTGCTCCCCCAGATCGAAGCCGGAAATATCCTCTACAAGGCTCTGGTATATTTCGCCGGGGTCAAGGCCGCCGGAATCATAATTGGAGCCAGGGCGCCCGTGGTGCTGACCTCCAGGGCCGACACGGAAGAGAGCAAGTTCTTTTCAATCGTTCTGGCGGCTGCCATCGTTTAAGGGAAAAAAGACCCAATAAAAAAAGAGGAGCTTGTTTTCAACGCCCCTCTTTTTTATTGCCGAACGGCCGGTTTCATCAAAGCGGGGGAACGTGGTATTCTGCGCCGGGGCGCAGGATGTTGAATTCTATGGGGGACATTTTATCTCTGAGCTTGTTGCGGATGTCATCGGGGTTGGCGGAAATATTGGTGTAGGTATTGAAATGGATGGGAATGACGGCTTTGGGCTTGATGAGCTCAATGGCTTTCATCGCCTCGGTCGTGTCCATGGTAAAAAGGCCCCCGATCGGCAGGAAGGCGACGTCTATCGGCGTTATTTCAGCGATCAGAGCCATATCCCCGAAGACGCAGGTATCGCCGGCATGATAGAAAGTCTGCCTGTCCATCGTGATAACGAATCCCGAAGGTTGGCCCAGATAAATGGTTTCTCCGGTTTCTTTGCTTATCGTCGAGGAACTGTGCCAGGCGGGCACGATCTTGACCGTGCAGAAATCAAATTTTACGGTGCCGCCGAAGTGAGCTGCAATGGTCTTGGCTCCTCTTTTCTCGCAGTAATGGGCCAGCTCAGGGGTCGCCACTATGGGGACCCCGCCGGCTTTGGAGAGCCTGACGGCGTCTCCGAGGTGATCGTCGTGCCCGTGGGTCACCAGAATTACAGATGGTTTAAGATCCACCGGGAAGTAATGCACCAGTGGGTTCCCGTCCAGGAACGGATCGATTAGCACGGTCTTATCGTCGTTCTGGATGGCGACGCATGAATGACCGTAAAACTTTACTTTGCTCATGAAACCAGGCTCCTTTCAAAATCTCTGATGAATAAACGGCTGTTTTCGTCTCTTTTTCCATCGTAAAGGCGCCGCTCGTATTCTGATGGAGATTGAGGTCTTCTTCCTCGGGCGGATTTTTCCTCTTTTAGCTTCCTCAATCCCAGGGAAAAAGTTTACAATTTGTTAACATGCGGCAGTAGAGTTAATATTGATATTATGCTATAATAACCCCAGGCGGCTAGAGGGAGAGTACAACAGATGGAAATCGACAAAATCAACACTGCTTCAAGGGCTCAGTCTATCCCTCCACGGATCCAGTCTGCTCCTGAGAAACCTGCCGGGAGTCCTTCCGGTGAGCAGTTGCAGATTTCATCCAGTGCCAGGCGTGAAATGGCTGCGGATCAGGCGCAGACGGAACTTGCCGGAGTGCCGGCGGATTCCGCGTCTTCAAAGAAAACTTCAGGCCCCACGACCCCCATAACCCTGGAATATGTAATTGACAGTCAGGGGAAGTGCAAAAAGGTTGCTTCTCGCCCTCTGACAGAGGTTCCCCAGATGCCCGCTCCCAAAGCCAAGTGGACTATTCTCACTTATATGGCCGGCGACAACGACCTCGAGGAGTATGTGACTAATAATCTGGTTGATATGGAAAAGGTCGGATCTTCAAAAGACGTATATCTGTTGGCCCAGTTGGATCGCGGACCCAACGCCACCGGATTCAAAGGCGTAAAAGACGCGGCTCGTTATCTGGTTTTAAAGGACAAGGACTCAAAGAATATCAACTCGCCGGTCCTTAAGGAGCTCGGACCGACGGACATGGGCAAGCCGGCGGCGCTCAAGGATTTCCTGGCTTGGGGGATGAAGAATTTTCCGGCTGAACATTACCTTGTTATAATGAACGATCATGGAGGAGGTTTCACCGGCGCGCTTCAGGATGCGACCAATGATTCCTTCATGTCGGTGCCTCAGATGCGGGATGCGCTGATTGGAGCCGAAAAGGAATCCGGCGTCTCAAAGGACCAGGTAATCCTGGGCTATGACGCCTGCCTCATGGGGCAGGCCGAAGTCGCGTATGAGTTGAAAGATACCGCCGGGATCCTTCTGGCCTCGGAGGAGATGATTGGAGGAACCGGCTGGCCATACGGTCCCATTCTGGCATCCGAGAAGATTGTTAATCGTCTCCAGAAACTGACGGCTACTGCTGAAGCCCTTGGTGTTTGCCCCGTAATGAAACTGGCCGGTTTAAAACCGGAGGATGTCGCCCGTATGATTATTGAGGAGTGCGCCAAGGCCCCTGAATCCACCCTGACTATGTCGGCCATTGACCTCTCCAAGATGGACGGTCTGGCCAAATCTTTTGATGAAATGGGCACCGCACTTCTCGGCATAAAAGATTCCGGGCTCAAAGAATATATCAGGGAAGACATCGAAAAATCGCAGCATTACACGGTGGGCATGGAGACGTCTCCGTACTCTGAGATGCGGGATGCCTATGACATCGCCTTGAACATCAAAAAGGACAAGAGGCTCCAGGATCCGAAACTCACGGCAGCCGCCGATAAGCTGATCCAATCTATTGAAGATTGCATCATCAGCGAAGAACACGTGGGAGAGGGAATGCAGAATTCTCACGGCATTTCAGTTTACTCGCCGACGAGCAAAGGAGGGTACGACGAATATGATTACAAATCCCTCGCTTTTGCCAAGGATACGAGCTGGGATGACGCCATGATGAAGTTTACCGGCAAGCCGAAACCCGGCCAGAAGCCCTCTCATGGATACAAGCCCCCGGTCCGTCCGAAAAACGCGGATGATGAGAAAGCTTTTCCCGTCAAGTAAGGCAGCTTGGATTTTAAGCTCGATGATTTTAGGACCCCGCAAAAGCGGGGTCCTTTCTTTCAAAATACAAAAAAGGCCGGGGATGCTCATCCCCGGCCTTTAAACTCCGTTTTACCTGTTCTTCAGTCGTACTTCTGGCCGGTCTTCTCAACTAAGATATATCCGGGCTCGTGAGAACCCCCATCGGCGTGGTGGGTCCAGTGGACTACGCCGCCATTGGGTTCATAGATATATTCTCCCTTCAACTCCAGCTTGTCACCGGGTTTGACCGAATTGGGGAGAGTGTCGGCAACGTCTGAATTATGGGCGACTTTCACTTCCGGTCCCGAATCCATCCTGATAATGAAAAGCTGATGACACGGAGGTTTCAGATCGGGCGGCAAAAACTTGACAAAAGTGCCGTGATCCAATATCTGAGGCCTGTTGCCGGCATGTTGTTTATAGGCTTCTCCGACCGTGAGATATCTTTGGCTTGGGAAAGGCTTTGACTCAGGGAAGTAGGCGCTATCATTAGTCTTGTTCAAACCGGACGTCTGGCCGCTGGCCCGGCTCTTCTTGATGGAGGCCATGTCGGGAGAAAATATTCCCTCTTGTTCCGATTTAACTACTACGTCTCTGATGGCTTCCGTGGGGGAATCAGCGATGGTCTGCTCTCTTAGAATCCTGGGCGGACCAAGGGAGGAGCGGGGAATATCGCCTGATAATGAAGTTCTGTTTATTTCCATTGGCAGCACCTCCAAATCATTTCCACTATTCATATTTTAACATATGACAGCCCTTAATATGTTAAAAATTTGTTAACATTCTCCCAGGCAGGAATTATTTGAAAAACATACAATTACCCTTTGATGTATCGTTTCAAAGTTCAGGCAATTGATGAGTATGCGCAATCCTGCCTCCAAGATGATGTTCTGGAGGCAGAAGTTTATCGTGTGTATGCCGGATGCCTCAACTTGATGGATAGGCATAAGAGGCTGGTCTGTCTCCTCAGGGAGGACGCCTTCAACGGGCCGGGGGGTGTTTCGGTCAAGCTCCCGTCCGGAGAAACCTTTTTTTCTCTGGGCATGCGGGAAGGCGAACGCAGATCCTTCCAGCTAGATGCGGGAGAAGCCAGGCACTGGAAGAGTGACCTGGCTTCTTTCTTTTCAGGGGGAATTTCCCAGGGGAATTATGGTTATCAGGCGCAACTTCTCAGAGGTTTTTCCTGTCAGGTTTTTCCCGGGGCTGTCCGGGCCCTTGAAAATCTATGCGATGCCGTTGCCGCCCATACAGGTGAAGCTGCCATTCGGCGGGCCTGCGGCGGTTTAATAGGCCTGGGGCCGGGCCTGACGCCTTCCGGGGACGATATGTTCCTCGGCTTCCTGGCTGCCTTATGGACACGGGGGATCGCGGGCGGAGAAGACGCGGTTCCCGCCAGGCGGAATGTCGAATTGTTGTGCGCACTTCTGCCGGACTATCGTGAAAAAACATCCCTGGTAAGCTGGAACTACCTGGCTCACGCTGCTGAAGGCCGGTTTTCTGAGCCCGTTTTGAAGATTCTCGGCGCATTATTTTCAGGAGATGACAGCTCTGTTTTGGCCTGGATCAGTCACCTTGTCCATCATGGCGCCAGCTCCGGCCGGGATATTTTTTTCGGGCTGCGCGAGGGGTTGCTGATTTCCCTTAAGGAGGCCGCTTAATGCTTCTGAAAAACGTGATCATTCGTTCGAGGTATCTCGATTCGGTGCTTCTAATGCAGATTTCTGCGCGGGCAAGCCGCTTTGCAGGGGTGATAAGCACTTCATGCATGATGGGAACGCCGAATAATCTTGCCATTCTGCGGGAGGCCGGATTACTGGCGGAGGCGGGGACCGGCGCCTCCCCTAACGATGTAGTCGTGGCCGTGAAGGCCGAAGACGAGGCCGCCCTGAGCGGTGCTTTGAAAGAAATTGAGGGAATGCTTTCCTCTCTCGAAAGCAGGCAGAAGGCGGATGAAGGCTACCGGCCGAGAACCCTCCACTCGGCGGCGGACATGCTGAATGGCGCCAACCTGGCGATCATCTCCATTCCCGGGCCGTACGTGAAGGATGAGGCATTGAAAGCTATCTCGCTCGGATGCCACCTCATGATATTCAGCGATAACGTGCCTCTTGAACAGGAACGTCTCATCAAGGAGCGGGCCCGGGAGCGGAACCTGCTTGTCATGGGGCCCGATTGTGGTACCGCCATCATTCAGAACATCGCTCTGTGTTTTGCCAATAAAGTTAGAAGAGGAAGCGTCGGCATTGTCGGTGCTGCCGGAACGGGCATTCAGGAGGCCACCTGTATTCTAAGCCGGGTCGGTGCGGGAATCTCGCATGCCATCGGGACCGGAGGGAGGGACCTTTCGTCCGCCATTGGCGGGATAACGACCCTGATGGGCCTGGACATCCTGGAAAAGGATCCGGCGACTTCGGTTATTCTGATCATATCAAAGCCTCCCTCCCCGGACGTGGAGGAAAAAATTCTGGAGCGAGCATCGCGTCTTACCAAGCCGGTCGTCATCAATTTTCTGAGAGGGAATCCAGACAAGGCCAGGTTCAGAAAACTTGCGGTCGCTGAGACCCTCGAAGAGGGAGCGCTGCTTGCCGCTGACTTGGCCGGCGTAAAAAATTCTGCAGATCTTATCCCGGGGGAAGATCTTCTTGAGCGGGTTCTGGCCGAGAAAGCCCGGATTTCCTCAGGTCAGAAATTTCTGAGGGGGCTCTACTCGGGAGGGACTCTCTGTGATGAAACACAGATTCTGCTCTCGAAAAGCCTGGGGGACGTTTATTCAAATGTGCCTCTTAAGCCGTCTCTCAAATTGCCGGACAGTAAAAAATCCCTGGGCAACTGTGTCATAGATCTCGGGGATGACGAATTCACCGTCGGAGTTCCCCATCCCATGATTGACTACACCCTTCGGTGCGAACGGATTCTCAAGGAAGCACAGGATCCCGAGGTCGCGCTGATACTGCTGGATGTGGTGCTTGGCTACGGCGTTCATCCCAATCCGGCGGAACCGCTGGCTGGCGCAGTTGAAAAGGCGAGGGAGCTGGCCCGGGGGAGGCACCTTGTTTTTCTGGCGGCGCTCTGCGGCCTCGACGAGGACCCGCAGGATTTCCGAAGACAGAAAGAGATTCTTGAGGAGGCCGGGGTCCTGGTGGCTTTCACCAATGCTTCCGCCGCCAGGTGCGCCTCGGCTTTCATGGAAACTATCAGATGAGAGGAGGACGGCGTTGATGGAAGCGATAAGAAGGGTCGGAGGGGATGAACTGCTTTCCATTTATCGAATTGAGGGAGAGGGTATCCGGCGTTATCTCATCTCAACCCCTGAAACAAGAGCCATTTGCAATTCTCCCGAGGTGATGGGCTACCCATTTATCGCCAATCTCTGCCGGGGACTTCTGCGGGCCCTCAGGAATATGCCGCAGGAGGTCCCTTTCAAGAAACTAAAGGACAGCGAAGTCAGCGTGCTTCACTTTTTAAGAGGAGGGCTTAATTTCCGGCTGGCGGACCTTCTGTACCAGGCGTATGACTTTAAGAAACAGTCTTCCTCATTCATAACGTCTCAGCGTTACAGGAAATCGGGGCTATGGTACATAAAGCTGGACCAGTACAGGAAGCTGGCCTTTAAGGACAATGCCAGTGTATTCCTTGGGGATATCGTGGCCACAGGTACTACGCTCGACAACGGACTGGGCATCATCCTGGAAACTTTTAAAGAGCAGAACATCGAGATGCAGAATTTCGTTCTTTTCACCGTTGGCTGCCGTCGTGCCGAGGAAATAATGTCCAAGTACGATGCTCTTTTCAGAGCGAATTTCAAGAAGTATCAGCACACCTATGTCTTTTATCTTGAGGGGCGGTTCGGTCTGGCAGATTCGGAATCCAGTCTCAGAGTCGCCCTGCCGGGAACGGACCTCCTGAGGTCTCCGGCTCTGCTGGCCCCCGAATTTGAGTTGTCTCAATATGATAAGCTGTCTTACCCCCTCGAACGCTGCACCATCTACGACGTCGGCTCCCGCTCCTTTGAGTGCCTGGTACATCTGGAAGACGTCATCTCCTACTGGAAAAAGCTCTCGGAAACGGGTATGACACTCCGAGAGGCGGTTCTGGAGCGTTGGCCGGAGAAGGATTATGAATCCAGGGAAACATTAAGGGACGCTCGCTCCAAAGTCTGGAAAAACGTGGAGAAAAGCCTGGTTGAAGCCATTTACAAGGCACATACTTATCGCTGGACTCCGGAGCGTCTCAGAGAGACAGAGAAGATGGATTCCCTGGTGAAATTCTGTAAAAAACGTATCGCGGCGCTGGAGAAACTGAGGTAATAAGCATATGCTGACGAACGAACCGCAATTAATTCTTGAAAAGCCCCTGCGGGTTATCAATCTGGGCCTGGAGACTTTCTATGAATCTCTCAGGAGTCAGGAAGTCGAGGCCATTCAGGTGGCCTGGAAGCCACCTGCAGAAGGGAATCAGAAACTGGCGGATATCCTCTCTCAACTCAGATAGCAGAACAAGGAGTCCCTCTGCAGCGGGGACGCCGGGATCAAGCCAAAGGCGAAGACAGGATGCGGGAAAAGTTCCTGCCCTATCTGTCCAGGGAGGGTGGGAACTGTTTATTTATGAGTCGGAGCAGCCTCTCGGCCTGCTCGTTGTCTATTCTTGCAAGGGCTTCGTATTCATTTCGTGCTCCCGCTTCATTGCCCATTGACAGGGAGACGATGCCGAGATTCATGTGCGCTTCGGCGCTGTTTGGATTAATCCGGATCACCTGGTTGAAAGCCAGGACGGCCTCTTTTTTATAGCCGATTTCATTGTAAGCAATGCCCAGGTAAAGATAGGCATCGGCGTGGTCAGGCTTAATAGCAACAGTCTGTTTATAAGAATCAATAGCTTTACGATAACGCCCCTGGTTGGCATAGAGCTTGCCCAGGGTCAGGTGAGCATCAGCCAGGGAAAGCTGATCTTTGGTGGTTTCTGGTTTTAAACCGATGGCTTTTTCCAACGTGCCGATTGCTTCTTCATCGAGGCCCAGCTTGCTGTAGGTGATGCCGAGATTGACGTAGGCCGACGAGTAGTCGGGTTTGATGTTAATAGCCTCTTTGTAGGCGTCTACAGAGGCCTGGTAACGGGCCAGCCGGTCATAAACTGTACCGAGAAGCAAGTAGGCTTCCGCATCTCTGGGATTTTGGGAAGTTGCTTCTTTATAGACATTTATCGCATCCTGGTACAGTTCATTCTTAATGTAATAGTTGCCTTTTTCGATGTAACTCCTGTCGCCTTGGCCGCTCGTGGCATTTTCGGAGGATGTCATGGAAGAGTTGTAAGTCTCCATCGGTTCGGGAGTGGGAGAAGGAATAACCGGCTTACGTTTACTTGGCTTTTCCTGCTTCCCATTGATGATATTGTAGAGTTTGCCGGCTTTTTCGGCATTCAAAATCTTGAGGGATTTGTAGACGCTCAAGGCCAGGTTTTTGTCGCCGGCTTTCGCATACATCGTGCCCAGTTTCAACTGAACATCGGCATCGTCGGGCTTCAGGATGACGGCCTGTTTGAAGGCTTCGATGGCTTCAAGACTGTTGCCGAGTTTCTCATATGTGTTTCCAAGATTCAGATAGGCCATCGTGAAACCAGGTTTGAGACGAATCGCCTGTTTGTAAGATTCAATCGCCTCCTGGAAACGCCCGGCTTTCTCGTAAGTTGTACCCAGGTAAAAATGAGCTTCGGCGAAATCAGGTTTCAAATAAATGGCTATTCTCAGGGCATCAATGGAGTCCTGGGAGCGGCCAAGCAAGCCATAAACCCAGCCTAAGCCCGTGTAGGCCAGGGCGTCATTCGGGTTGATGCGGATTGCCGCTTTATAGGCATCAACAGATTCCTGGTTGCGCCCAAGGACGCTGTATACCAGGCCCAGGCCCATATAAGCCTCTTCCTCGTCGGGCTTGACGGCCAGAGCCCGCTTGAACGCTGAAATGGCATCCTGGTGGCGGTTGATCTTAAAGAAAGATTTTCCATCTTCTACAAAGGTTCTAGCGTCCGAAGACGGTGGCTGGGCAATAGATGGAGCAGGTTGCTGCTCCCAGGGCGATACTTTAGGCTCTTCCCGCTCAGCCGGCGGCGGCGAATAAGTTCTCTGTTCCTCGGGAGATTGCAGTTTTGAGATGAGATTATAGAGCTTGGCAGCTTTTGTGCTGTCAATGTTTCGGAGTACGTCATACTCTTTCACCGCTGAGGGACGATCCTTTACGATGGCGTAAACAACTCCGAGGCCAAGATGGGCATCGGGATTATTAGGTGAGAGACGGATTGCCTGTTTGAAAGCCTCAATGGCGTCGTCGTAACGGTTGTTAACGAAGTAGGCCTTCCCTCTTTCGACATATTTTGTTGCGTCTTTGAGACCGGCGGGTATTCTGATGGTCGCCGGAATCGGGGTCGGAAAACCCTTAAGCTCAATTGGCTGAGACGAAGCTGTTTTCTTCTCAGGTTTTTTCAGATTCTCAATAAGATTGAGGAGTTTGGAGTTTTGTTCCGCATTAAGTTTTCTATAGATCTCATATTCACTTAAAGCAGCAGCTTTATCCTTCAGCATGGAATACACTATGGCCAGACTCATGTGGGCATCAGGATCGTTGGGATTTATGGCAATCGCCGTCTTGAAGGCATCAACCGCATCCTGGTAGCGGTTGCTCTTGAAATAGGCTTTTCCCTTTGCAATATAATACTTCTCGTCTTTGGCGATGCTGATGTAGCTGAACAGCTTGCCGGCTTTTCCCGTATCCAGTTTCTTGAGCATTTCATACTCCTGGATGGCTGAAACCTTGTTGAAAAGCTTCAAGTATTCAATTCCCAGGTTCAGGTGAATATCAGGATCACTCGGCTTGAGAGCGGCAGCCTGCTTGAAAGTTTTTACAGATTCCTGGTGCAGGCCAAGCTTGGCGTAGGACACGCCCAGCTTGATATATGCTTCTACAAGATCCGGCTTGAAGCGGATGGCATTTTTCAGTGGTTCAATGGCTTGTTGGAACTGACCCAGCTTGGTATAGGCCTTGCCCAGATAGAAGTGCGCTTCAGCGAAATCAGGCTTCAAGCTGATGGCCTCTTTGGAAGCGTTAATGGAGTCCTGATATCGACCGAGTTGTTCGTATGCGCAGCATAAGCCGGTGTAGGAAAGGGCATCCTCCGGTTTTAACTGAATGGCGGCTTGATAGGCATAAATTGAATCCTGATATCGACCGGTTATACTGTAAATAAGGGCAAGTCCCAGGTAAGCTTCGGCCTTCGGAGTAATTCGATTGGCCTGCTTAAAGGCATTTATAGCTTCCGGATATCTGTCGTTCTGGAAATAATCCTTGCCTCTTTCAATGAGTCTCTGTGCGTCTTGCGCCGTCAAAGGAGGTCTGGTCGGCTTTGGCGATGTTCGAGCATCAAGTTTTTCGATCAAAAGGGAGAGTGCGTCTGCTCTTTCCTTGCTCAGTGTTTTAAGTATTCCGTATTCCTTCTGGGCGGAAGATTTATCCTTGAAAATCAGATGGATGATACCAAGACCCAGGTGGGCCTCTGCATTATTCGGATCCAATTTTACTGCCTTAGTAAAGGCGGCCATGGCATCTTTGTAGCTTTCACTCTTGAAGTAGGATTTGCCTTTTTCGACAAGCTGCTGGGCATCTCTGGACAAATTGGCGGGCTTGGGCGTCGGCTTAGGCGTAGGTTTCAGTGCCGGCGTCTCCATCGGTGTAGCCGTTGCTTTGGGCGAAGGACTTATTTTGGGTGTAGCGACAGTCTTAGGCATCGCACTCGGCTTTGGCGAGGCGACAGATTTGGGCGTCACAATAGGCCTTGGTGAGGGAATGGCTTTAGGCTTCAGTATGGATTTAGGCGAAGCTGTAGGCTTCGGAGTTGTGCTCAGCTTAGGTGTAGGTTTCACCGTAGGCTTGGGCGTGGGCTTAGGCGTAGGTTTCACCGTAGGCTTGGGTGTAGGCTTAAGCGTCGGTATTGGCGTGGACTTAGGAGTAGGTTTCACCGTAGGCTTGGGTGTAGGTTTAGGCGTAGGCTTCAGCGTGGGCTTGGGCGTAGGTTTCACCGTAGGCTTGGGTGTAGGCTTAAGCGTCGGTATTGGCGTGGGCTTAGGCGTCGGCTTCAGTGTCGGTATTGGCGTAGGTTTCACCGTCGGCTTGGGTGTAGGCTTAGGCGTCGGCTTCACCGTGGGTTTAGGCGTGGGCTTAGGCGTAGGTTTAAGCGTCGGTATTGGCGTGGGCTTAGGTGTAGGTTTCAGCGTCGGCTTGGGTGTAGGTTTAGGCGTGGGTATTGGCGTGGGCTTAGGCGTAGGTTTCACCGTCGGCTTGGGTGTAGGCTTAGGCGTAGGTTTCACCGTGGGTTTAGGCGTGGGCTTAGGCGTAGGCTTCACCGTGGGTTTAGGCGTGGGCTTAGGCGTCGGTTTCAGCGTCGGCTTGGGTGTAGGTTTAGGCGTAGGTTTCAGCGTAGCCTTGGGTGTCGGCTTAGGTGTAGGCTTAGGCGTCGGTTTCACCGTCGGCTTGGGTGTCGGCTTAGGTGTGGGCTTAGGCGTCGGCTTCACCGTAGGCTTGGGTGTCGGCTTAGGTGTCGGCTTAGGTGTAGGTTTCAGCGTGGGTATTGGCGTGGGCTTAGGCGTCGGTTTCAGCGTAGCCTTGGGCGTAGGTTTCACCGTCGGCTTGGGCGTAGGTTTCACCGTCGGCTTGGGTGTAGGTTTCACCGTCGGCTTGGGTGTAGGCTTCAGCGTCGGTATTGGTGTCGGCTTAGGTGTGGGCTTAGGCGTAGGTTTCACCGTCGGCTTGGGTGTAGGCTTAAGCGTCGGTATTGGTGTAGGCTTAGGTGTGGGCTTGGGCGTAGGTTTCACCGTCGGTATTGGCGTGGGCTTAGGTGTAGGTTTCAGCGTCGGTATTGGCGTGGGCTTAGGCGTCGGTTTCACCGTAGCCTTGGGAGTCGGATTAAACGTCGGAATAGGCGTCGCTTTAACCGTAGGAATGACAGTAGGATTAACAGTAGGGTTGGAT
>JAZDOK010000073.1:0-10937 GCA_043798715.1 bacterium | reverse complement strand
GCGTCGCCCTGGCCCTGGTTCGTCACGCCTCTACTCCGGGGCATAAAGGACGGTCTTGTTCTTTCCCTCGGCCTGCGCCCTCTCCATGGCGGAGCGGGCCTGCCTGGTGATTTCATCAGGATTCGAGCTCAGATCCGGATACGTGCTTATTCCGAGGCTGACGCTCACGTGTTCATCCGTGGGGCCATAGGTCAGAATCGCTACGGTCTCCCGGATCTGCTCCGCCAGGTTGCAGGCGATGGAGGAGGAAGTCCGGGGCAGAATTATCGCAAACGTATCCTCTCCATAACAGGCCGGGATGTCGGCGCCTTCCTTAAGGAAGAATCCGATCTGTTCGGTTACCTGAGTAATCAGTGCCTGGGCTGTGTCCGGATTATCAAAGCGGATTTTCCGGATTTCATCGATTGCGAAAAAGATCACTGAACAGGGCTTCTGATCCTGGTATGATCTGCGCAGTTCATCCCCCAGAGCACGTTCGAAATAGTCTCTGCTGAAGTAACCTGCCACCGCTGAAGGCTCCGTCGAAGGAATCAAGGGAGCCTTGGGTGCCATAGGAATCTGGAAAGAAGAAGGCACTGGAACGGGTTCCAAAGGTTCCATTCGCTCCTGAGGGGCAGGCGTCTCCCATGGAGAGACAGACGGGATCGTCTTCGCCGGCTCTTCCGGGGCTGAAGCGGCGGGAGAAGACGGGACAGGACCCCATCCGACCGGTAAAGCCGGTTTTTTCTGCGGGCTCTTGGTTCCTAATGGCGGAGCCGGCGGAGGCGGCGGGGGTATACCGGACCCGGGGAGGCCCCAGGGTTGCATGGGTGACTGGGTAACTGTTGGAGTCGGCGCCTGCTGGGGCTGTTCCCAGGGCGATGGTGGCGTGATCGGAATAGGCTGGGGGGCGGCGGTCTGTGACTGTCCCCAGGCCGAAGTCGGTGGC
This sequence comes from bacterium, assembly GCA_043798715.1. GTDB lineage: Bacteria > Vulcanimicrobiota > JAZDOK01 > JAZDOK01 > JAZDOK01 > JAZDOK01. The sequence goes on along the minus strand of JAZDOK010000073.1, from coordinate 10,009 downwards.
GCCGGCGATTGAGGAGATTGCTCCCACGGCGAACCGGGCGCCAGTGGAATGGTTCGGGTTCCATTTTCATCATCAGCGGGCTTTTTTGCCGGCCCGCGATCCCACGACGCGACCGGAAGCGAGAGTTCCTGGTCCGGTCCAGTGGGACGAGGGGCCGACCAGGGTGAAATAATCTGAGAAGACGGCTCCGGCTTTGGCTGCGCCGGGATTGGCTGGGATATAGGAGCTTCTCCGAAGATGACTTCCGGAGGAGCGGAAGCAGAACCCCCTTGCTCCGGGGGGACAAGATCCCTGGTGGAAATGGTCCATGGTTTGACGGCGGAAGGGGCGCTTTCCTCCTCCCTCAGAGTTTCCCCGATGAAGGCCGGAGATTTCCCCGCACTCATCCCGGAGGAGATGGTGACTTTATTTTTTCCGCTGTTTTTCGAAACGAAAAGGGCTTCATCCGCCCTGGCGAAGAGTTCCTCGGGCGTCCTGGCATGAGCGGGAAATGCTGCCACTCCGAGGCTTACCGTGACGGAAGGAATCGGGTGGGGAAGTTGCATCTCGGCCACCGTCCGGCAGATTTCCTCGGCCAGAGCAACGGTCCTCTCGATATCCATTGAAGGGAGAAGAATGGCGAACTCTTCTCCTCCAAACCTCGACAGGGAATCCAGGTTCTCTCTGAGAATCGGCTTGATTCTTCCCGTGAGCCGTTTCAGTACAACGTCTCCCTGGAGTCGCCCATAGGTATCATTGATTTTGCTGAAGTTGTCAATATCCAGGAGCAAAAGCGAAAAAGGGCTTCCAGTCAGGATTGCCTTCTGGGCCATATTTTTGATGGTTTCCCGGAAATAGCGTTTGTTATAGACCTGGGTCAGTTCGTCCGTGACCGACAGCAGATAAAGACGGATGTTTTCAATTGATTCGGCCACCTCAACCATGGTCTGTATGATTAGGGCCAGGTTCTTTTCAAATACCCTGGCGAGGCGTGGAGAAAGTTTTTTGCAGCCTATGTAGGCCACCCCATACAGTTTGTTGTTTCTGATAAAGGGGACCCCGATCTTGATGTGCATTTCCTCCAGGAAATTTCCGGAGTCAGGAAATACTTCATTGAAAGCGGCCTCCATCCTCTCGCTGGCGACCGCAAACGGCTGTCCCCCGATCCGTTGAAACCACTCCGGAAGTTGGCCTTGCGCCATTTCAAGGGAACCAAGTTGCGAAGACGGGATGCCGGCCGAGGCATAAGGCCTGAGCAGGGTGAAATCATTCTCTGCGAAAAACACCGCTCCCCGGGGCATTTGGGTCAAAATCATCAATTGTTGGAGCGCATAATTGGCGACTCCATTTAAGGTGTCGGTGTCCATCTTGGCGCGGGCCAGGGCCTTAAGTTCCAGCTGAACCTGTCTCCGGTGGATCATCAGGTGTAAAACCCACGCCAGAAGAGCGCCCCCCAAAAGAATAACGACAACGAAGAGGAGGCCTCTGAGCTTCTTGTCGCGGATGGCCTTCCCTATCCTCTCGATCTTCTGGGAAGCCTTCTGCTTGAGTTCGGAATTGGTGCCCGGGTTATCCCTGACTCTGGAAAATTCGCTGAGAGCCTCGACCAACCTTCCTTTTTTCAGATAGATATCTCCGACAGCCAGGTGGTATTTCATCTCGTTCGGCTTGAGCTTGAAAGCCTTCTTGAGTTCGGCCAAAGCCGCATCCGGCTTGTTCATAAGGGTGTAAATCTGGCTTAGACAATAATTTGCCTCGTCGTTTGTCGGCCTGATGGCCAGAGACTTCTCAAAAGCCGGGATGGCCTTGGTGTATGATTTTTTTTCAAAAAAGAGCTGGCCCATCTTGAAATGATAGAGGCTGTTCCCGGGATTCAGTCTTGAGGCGGTCTGGTACTCGGCCAGGGCGTCGTTGTAGGCCTTGAACTGGAAGTAGATGAGGCCGAGATTGCCGTGAGGGACATCGCTGTTGGGATTAAGGGCGATGGATTTCTTGAAGGAATCAATCGCCTCTGTGATTTTTCCGATTTTGAAGTACTCGGTTCCCCTGTTGTTCCAGTATTGGGCGTCTCCTCCAGCCTGGGCAAAAGAGGGGATGCCCAGAAGCAGAAGGGTCCACAGGACGGCGAACAGGACGACCTTATATCCGGCTATTCTTCGTAGAACCTGAAGCACAATGGTGATCCCTTCGACATCCCGGCGTCTTTTACCTCCTGGATCTGCAGCCGCTGAGGGTGGTCTTAAGCCCCCAGGATGAAGTTCCAGATGGCCTTCGCGATTTCATCCTTTGAGGCTGAAGGAATGGCGAACGCCGGTCTCCCGGGAGTAAACAGAGTGACTTCGTTGGTCTCCCCCTGAAATCCCGCGCCGGGCCTGGAAACGTCGTTGGCGACGACGAGATCGGCGCCCGTGCGTTTAATGAGATCGAGCGAGGCTGTTCGCATCTCTTCTTCCGTTACGGCGTATACTGCCTTGAATGCCGCCAGGAAAGCGCCGGGGGACAACCGCTTCACCTCTTCTATGAGTTTTGGAGTGGGCTCAAGCTCAAGCGTCAAGGCGGAGGTCGACCGGGTGGAAATTTTTTTATTCTCGCTCCGAACAGGTCTGAAATCGGCTACGGCGGCCGCGGCGATGAAAAAATTCGTTTCAGGGTTGCGGCCCAGAGCGTCTTTTAAGGCGCGGAGCATCTCTTCCGTGGTGATGACGCGGAGCAGATCGACGCCCGGCGGAGGCGGGACGGTTCCCGGGCCGTAGATCAGGGTGACCGAACCTCCCAGGCGCCGGGCTTCCCGGGCCAGGGCGACACCCATCCTGCCGGAACTTCTGTTGGAGAGGGTGCGGACGGGGTCAATATATTCGACGGTGGGACCGGCGGTTAAGATCACTCTCTTCCCCTGCAATTTCTTTTCCGAGAGGATAAAGAGGACCATGTCCACGATTTCCTCGATCGAGGCGATCTTGGCCTTGGTCTCCTCCATCCTGGATTCGGCAAACGCAACTCCCATCGCCCTTAAGCGGGCGATGTTACCGGCGACCGCCGGATGAAGCAGAAGTGACTCGTGCATACCCGGCGCGATAAGAATCGGAATGCCGCTTCCCATGGCCGTTGAGACGACGGTGGTTACCGGGGTATCATCAATCCCGCAGGCGATTTTGCCGATGGTGTTGGCGGTCGCCGGGGCGACCAGCACCAGATCCACTTTTTCATCCCACATTCCGGCCAACTGGATGTGCTCTGTCCGCCCGGTAAGCGCCAGAACAGGGGCGTTGCCGCTGGCCCACTCCATGAGGTCGGGGTGGATAAGGCGCGTTGAGGCCTGGCTCATGACCGGATAGACATCCGCCCCGTGACGCATCAGTTCCCGGGCGATCCCGGGACTTTCAACAGCGGCGACGCTGCCGGTAACGCAGAGCGCAATCTTCCTGCCCGCCAGGTGGCGGCTCTTGCTTCCGATAATGTCCTTGAGGATATTAGACAAGACTATTTCCTTCCCGTAATCTTATAATTGTGTTCCGTCGGAGGTGTACCGGTTTTTCATCGTGCGGTAAAGAGACTCTTCCCGGTCGGGAGTCCCGAAAAAGGCGAGTGACGCGGATATTTTGCCCTCCGCCTGCCGCAAAAAGACGGCATAGGGCAGAAGGCCTGAAAGAGCGCTTTTAATCAGGTGCAATCTCTCGGTGAGTATGCGGCGGGCCTCGGCAGTCCCGGCCGTCAGCGGCACTCTCTCGCCTGAGGAAGGCATGCTGGCGGCAAAAAATGAGTGACCCATCTGCACCTTTTCAGGACTAAGGAGGGCGGCCATGCCGAAGACGGCCTCCTGGCAGAGAAGGGATTCCGGCTGTGAAAAGTCCAGTCCGTCCAGTATTTTTTCGCAGTCCAGAGGATGCCTCGGGTTTTCTTCCCGCAGAAATTCATCCAGAATATCGAGGATGTCCTTCTCCGCTCTCCCCGGGAAAAAAGTCAGGTCGCGCTTAACGTTCAGCCAGAGGCAGAAGGGACGCCGACCCCTCAGGCACTCATCAAGGGTGTGCAGCTTACGCTGAAAAAGACGGCTTTCTTCCTCAGTCCGGGCGGGACTCTCCCGGATCGTCCTTACCGCCTCATTTAAGAGGGCCGTATCCAGCTCTTCCGGGAGAGAGGCGCAGTGGACCTCGGTCCAGCGGCGAAGATCCTCGCCCGTCTCTTGACCGTTCAGATAGGATTCAATTTCACCGGAGAGTTCCATGGAAAGGTTCTTGATAAATCCCATCCGCCTGCCCCCCTTCAATAGATGGAGTGGAGGGATTCTATGGACAAAAGAAGAACTCCTTTTGCCAGCCGGTCAGGGAGTCTCAGGTGAGGCGAAAAATTTTCTATGGATGGAAAAAAACTGCAAAAGTTTCTCATTCTGGATCACACCGCCGATGTGCGCCTCAGGGCCTCCGGGGAGAGTCCGGCGGAGCTTTTCAAAAACGCCGCCCTGGGACTTTTCAGCCTGTTATCGGATTATGAAAAAGTCCGCCCCTGCGATTCATACTCGATCACAGCTTCGGGGACGGATCTGGAAAGCCTTCTGGTCTCCTTTCTGAGCGAGCTAATCTACCAGTTTGAAGCCAGGCAGCTTCTTTTTTCCGAAATCGAGATCAGGCGCCTCGATGAAGGAGCGTTCCTTATCGAAGCGACAGCCCGGGGCGAAAAATACGACCCGTCGCGGCACGTCATACGCTCCTATGTCAAGGGAGTCACCTACCACGGTCTTAAGGTCGAGTACGAAGAATCATGGACGGCTGAGATCGTCCTGGACGTCTAGGAGGCGAAACGAGATGACGGAAAAATTTGGGAAAGTAGAGCGCCTGGACGCCTTCCGCTGGAGGCTTCCGCGGTCATACAAGGACGGCATGCGGGTCGAGGGCAAGATCATCGCCGGCGAGGCTCTCATGGAGTCCATCTGCCGGGATCAGGCCGTAGAACAGGTGGCCAACGTGGCTTTTCTGCCGGGTATCGTCGGCACTTCCATGGCCATGCCGGACATCCACTGGGGATACGGGTTCCCCATCGGAGGAGTGGCGGCCATGGCGGTGGAGGACGGCGTGGTCTCACCGGGAGGGGTCGGCTACGATATAAACTGCGGAATGCGGCTTCTTAAGAGCAATCTCACCCTGCCGGATATTGAGGGGCGCCTCGAAAGCCTCATTGATGCTCTCTTTCAGGCCGTTCCCAGCGGGGTGGGCGAGAAGGGGAGGATCCGCCTTCAAGAGCGCGACCTCAACCGCGTCCTGGAACAGGGCGCCCGCTGGGCGATCCGCGAGGGATACGGGTGGAACGAGGATCTGGAATTTACGGAGGCTGGGGGCGCCCTCCCGTCGGCCCGGGCCGGCGAGGTGAGCGAGCGGGCCAAAACCCGGGGACTCGGCCAGCTTGGAACCCTGGGGGCGGGCAACCATTTTCTGGAAGTCCAGGTCGTAGAGGAGATCTATGATCCCGTGGCGGCCGGGGCCTTCGGCCTTTTCCCCGGGCAAATCACGGTCATGATTCACTCCGGCTCCCGCGGATTGGGACACCAGGTCTGCACCGACTTTATCGAACGGATGAACCGGGCCGTCAATAAATACGGCATCCATCTTCCGGATCGCCAGCTCTGCTGCGCCCCCATCCGCTCCCCCGAGGGCGAACAGTACCTGGCCGCCATGGCGGCCGCGGCCAATTACGCCTGGGCCAACCGCCAGGCCATCGCTCACTGGACCCGGGGCGCATTTGAAAAGGTCTTCGGCCTCTCAGCCGAAAAGATGGGCCTCTCCCTGGTCTATGACGTGGCCCACAATATTGCCAAAATCGAGGAGTATGAAATAGAGGGAAAAATGAAAATGCTGTGCGTCCACCGCAAGGGCGCGACCCGCTCTTTTCCGCCGGGACACCCCGAAGTGCCGGCCGCCCACCGGGCGGTGGGGCAGGCGGTCCTGGTTCCGGGAGACATGGGGAGGGGCTCTTATATCCTCTCCGGCACCGAAAAGGCGATGCAGGAGACTTTTGGGAGCACCTGTCACGGAGCGGGGAGACTCCTGTCGCGCGGGGAGGCCAAACGCAGGACCGACTCCCGCGAACTCATGGCCCGCCTCCGGGGGCAGGGGATAATTGTCCGCTCCGCCAGTCTGGGGACCCTGGCCGAGGAGGGGCCCGAGGCCTACAAGGACGTGACCGGGGTGGTGGAATCCGCCCAGGGCGCCGGAATTTCCCGTAAAGTCGCCCGGATGCGTCCGGTGGCCGTCATGAAGGGATAAAAAAACAACCGCTGAAGGAGACATCAATGGCCGAGCCAGAAAAAACAAATGCTGAAAACGAGATCCATCCCTTAAGAGAGATGACCCAGCCCTTCATTGACCTCATGCACGCCAGCCGCGCGCTCTGGGCCATCAATTTATCCAACCTCCTGGAGGGGCTGGTATATTTCGGCTGGCTGACGCTTCTGGCGATCTATTTTAACAAGTTTCTCGGCATGAATGACCAGCAGGCCGACTGGATGGTGGGCTTTCTCACCGGCGGCATCACCCTCTCCCAGCTCTTCCTGGGCGGGCTCTCAGATAAGTGGGGCGTGAGGAGGGCCATGCTGACCGCGCTCGTCTCCATGCTGGCCGGCCGCCTGCTTCTGGTGGGAAGCGGCTATTTCTTTCCGCACGGAGAGGGCCCCTGGTCGCCCCTCTTCTGGGCATCCCTGGCGGGACTTTCCGGGATAATCCTGGGCTACGGCCTCTACCAGCCCGCGATTTACTCGGGAGTCAAACAGTTCTGTGACGAGCGCACCTCGGCCATGGGATACGCCATGCTCTACGCCATCATGAACCTTGGCGGTTTCCTGCCCGGCCTCATCTCCCCGCCCGTCCGAAACGCCTACGGAATTCAGGGCGTGTTCTGGGTGTATGTCGGCCTGACCGTCCTGGGGCTCTTCTTCGTCTTCTTCATTCTCTCCCGGAAGACCGAGGCGGAGGCGATCGGGGCCGTGGCCCGCTATAATAGGGAAAAGGGGATTGAATCGCCCCCTGATGAAAAGCCGGAGGTCCCTCGTGCATCCATCCCGCCGCCCAGTCCCGAGGGTTTGCCAGAAAAAGTCTGGCATTGGATCTGTAACCACCCGCTTGCCAACCCGAAGTTTGCCGCCTTTATCTTCGTCCTCATCCCCGTCCAGACGCTCTTTGCTCATAATTGGCTCACCCTGCCGCAGTACGTGGACCGGGCTCTGGGGCCGCTTGCAAGCAAAAACATGGAATTTTTCGTCAATCTGAACCCAATTCTCATCTTCATCCTGACCCCGATGGTGGCGGCCATGACCCGAAGGGCCAATGTCTATAAGATGATGATCCTGGGTACCCTGGTTATGGCGGCCCCCACCTTCCTTCTGGCCATTGCTCCCTCCATCTGGCTCCTCCTGGCCTACCTGGTCATCATGTCGGTAGGGGAGGCCATGTGGCAGCCGCGTTTTCTCCAATACGCCGCGGAAATAGCGCCCCCCGGCCGGACGGGGGCCTATATGGGCGTGGCCCAGTTTCCCTGGTTTCTAACCAAGATAATAACCGCCCTCTACGCCGGCTGGTTTCTCATGCACTACTGTCCGGAAGCGGGAAAAGGCCTCCAGAGCACCACCACCATGTGGTTTTACTACGCTTGCATAGCCATGTGCTCAACCGTCCTCCTTATCCTCCTGCGCCCCTGGCTGGGCAAGGATTTCAGGACCAGGGCCTCGGAGTAAGCGCGTGAAAATACTGTTTACGACCAAAGAGGCCTGCGAGTTATTGAATGTTCCCCTCGGCGCCTCCAGGGAGGAGATTGAGGAGGCCTTCCGCAGGGGGGCGGAGAAAGCAAAACACTCCTTTACCATTTCTTCCGGGAAAACGAAAGAACAGTGGGGAAGGAAGCTGGAGGAGATTTCGGAAGCCAGGAATTTCCTGCTCCAGATAAAAACCTTCACGGAAGAAAGTCCCGTCTCCATTACCACGCCGGTCGAAATCGAGCCGGGAAAGGAACCCAAAAAAGGATCGGTTGCGGTGACCCCTCCGCCTCCCGGCAGGGGCAACATTGCCGGGAAATATGTTCTTATCTTTATAGCAGGGCTGGTCTTTCTCGGGGCCTCCTGGTTTTTATTTTTCAGAAATTATGCGCCTGCATCGAAAGATCGCCAATCTTCCTCAGCTCATACAGGAAAACTCTTGTCCAGGAAACCAATAGGAAGAGAACGTGTAATAATCGTCAACGACAGGGACGGCTCCAGGCTCGTCGAGGTCCCGGCTGGAAAATTTATAATGGGGAGCCCCCCGGGAATCGGCGAGTCGCGTGAGAAACCCGGGCATGAAGTGACGCTCGACGCTTATTTAATCAGCGTCTTCGAGGTGAGCAACGGCCAGTTTGAAAGATTCGAGAGCGAGTCGGGATATAAGGCCGAAGGCGACTGGAGACAGTATTGCACGCCGGAAACCATCAAATACCCTGTAGTCAATGTCACCTGGAATGACGCCAACACCTACTGCCGCTGGGCTGGATTGCGGCTGCCGACGGAGGCCGAGTGGGAAAAAGCGGCCCGCGGCGATAATGGAAAGATGTATCCCTGGGGCGATAAATGGAACCCGGCAGCGTGCAATTGGTATGGTTTTTCCGGGACTCCCGGTGAATCCCTTCCCTCAGGGGGACACAAAGGCACCCGGCCGGTTGATTCCTTCTTCTCCGGCATCTCGTTCTATGGCTGCATGAATATGTCCGGCAATGCCTACGAGTGGTGCGCCGACTGGTATAATGAGACCTATTATGCCGGATCTCCCGAAACAAATCCCAGGGGCCCGTTAAAAGGCACATATCGTGTGCTTCGCGGGGGCTCCTGGCTTAATTTGCTCCCCGGAAACCTGCGCTGCGCCGCGCGAAATTATGAACTCCCCAAAACCGCAAAAAACGACATCGGTTTTCGCTGCGCCCGTAATGTCAGGTAGGAACTATTCTCGTCCTACTTGAAGGCCTCTTTGCCGCAGAGGGCGCGCTCAAGGGAGTAGCCTTCCTTGTCATTGGCCACCGACTTTGACCCATTTCTTGCTATTTTCTTCCGGTGTGGCGAAGATCATGATGAAACATAGGCCATGGACTGTCGGCAAGAGTTCCCGAACCATATATTGCATAAAGCCTGTGATTAGATGATCCCGCATATACTGTTCCATCCGGGCCGATGGAGGGGGATGAGTCTATGTAACCATCTGTTCCAAATTCCCACCTCTTTGTTCCATCCGGGTTTATGGCATAGAGCTTATGATCCGCCGAGCCCACATAGATGGTTCCATCCGAGCTGATGGCGGGGGATGACCATATGCTGTCTCCCGTCACAAATTCCCACTTCTTGGTTCCATCCGGATTTATGGCATAAAGCTTATAATCTTCTGAGCCTACATAGATAGTTTCATCCATGCCAATCGCAGGAGACGAGTCTATATAACCTTCTGTTTCAAATTCCCACTTCTTGGTTCCATCAGGGTTTACTGCATAAAGTTTAAAATCTCCCGACCCTATATATATTGTTCCATCCGAGCCGATGGCAGGAGATGAATTTATACTGTCTCCTGTTTCAAATTCCCACTTCCTGGTCCCATCCGGATTTATCGCATAGAGCTTTTTATCCCATGAACCGGCATAGATTGTTCCATCCGCTCCGATGGCGGGAGATGAATTTATGCTGCCTCCGGTTTCAAATTCCCATTTCTTGGTTCCATTCGGATTTACTGCATAGAGCTTATGATCCTCTGAGCCGGCATAGATTGTTCCATCTGAACCGATAGCAGGAGATGAATCCACCCAACTTCCCATTTCAAATTGCCATTTCTCTGTCCCATTCGGATTTATGGCATAAAGATTATGATCCTCTGAGCCTACATAGAGCGTTCCATCCGGGCCGATGGCAGGAGATGACCATATACTGCCTCCTGCACTGAAATGCCACTTCTTTGTTCCATCCGGATTTATGGCATAAAGCCTGTTATCCCATGAGCTTACATATATTGACCCATCCGGGCCGATGGCAGGAGAC
>JAZDOK010000007.1:0-2111 GCA_043798715.1 bacterium | reverse complement strand
CTTTTTTTGTGTTGCAATTTCTTAAGCGCTTTTGCTTCGATTTGTCTTATTCTTTCGCGAGTCACGCCCATCATCTCACCCACTTCTTCAAGAGTAAAGGGGCCGAAGTTACAGGCGACCCAGGTGCAGTTGAAAAAGGATTCATTCTTCAGCCGCCACTCACATGCGACGTCCTGACAGATTTCAGTAATAAAATTGCTTCTCTTTTTGCATTTATACAGAGTATTCACGCCCCGTCTCCTTTATTGTTTCATCTCCTGTCAAAATAAGAATACCCCTTTCGTTTGTCAATGATAAAAATGAACTTGGGACGCAAGCCAGTAAAGGACCATACCGATGACGACAGTGCCGGCAAGCGATTTGGTTTGTACCGCAAAAATCAGCGTCGGAAACGCCACCCAGAGATCCGGTTTGACCCAATCGAGGTGTCGAGGTTCGCCTGTGGTGACAATGGAAGGCAGGACAATGGCGCTCAGGATAGCCGCCGGGATGAAATCCAGCCACTCGATCAGCCAAGGGGGGAGGGGGTAACGGGTAAGGAAAAAAAGTGGCAGCCAGCGGGGAAGATAGGTCACAATTCCCATGCCGATGATGATCGGGATGATCTCGCCTTTCATGTACTCCCTCCGGGCTCATTCCTGCGCCATCTTGCCTTCCCAAATAAAAGCCCGGCGCTGGCGGAGAGAAACGCGGCGATCAGGATATGGCTGTTACCGGGAATCACCAGTGCAAGAATCACCGCGAGGAGGCCTGAGAGGAGGGCTACCAGGATGTGGTGAATCCCGCGGAGCTGAAAGACAAGCAGAGCGATGAACATCGCCGTCAGGGCATAATCGATTCCAAAGGCGGCTGCGGGGATAAATTGTCCTCCAATGCCGCCGGCTACGGTGCTCACAATCCAGGTCAGATTGGTTAAATGGTTGACGACCAGGGCCTGGCGCCATCCCCACTTCCCACCTTGGAAACGGCTCATGTTCAAGGCGAAGCTTTCGTCCGTCACGCCAAAAGCAAAGAGGGAGAGCCGGCTGCCCGAGAGAATTCTCAGATAGAGAGAAAGGGAGGAACTCATCAGGAGATGGCGGAGGTTGATGGAGAAGGTGGTCAGGACGATGGAGGGGAAACCCGCTTCGGTGCCGAGCATGGCGGTTGCAATGAATTGCGAACTTCCGGCGTATACGATGAGAGACATCAGACCGATCTCGAAAGGACGGAGTCCCGCCTTCCGGGCGATCACACCGAACGCCAGCCCAATGGCGATATAACCCAGGCAGATAGGCCAGGCGGCGGAAAGTCCTTCCCTGACTGCCTTTTCCCATTCTTTCCTTGCGTTGAAAAAACCTGAAGCCATCGCTGTCACCAGAGAAAGCGGGAATAGGGGGAAAGCCCTCCCTTAGAACAAGCCTAAAAGCCGACCGCCTGACCGTCTTTTCGCGGGTCCGATGCGGCGCAGTAGCCGTCCTGCAAACGGTAGATGAGTTGAGCACCGCCAAAGACGGATGTCGGTGTCTCGGGCGCAAAGCGATGCCCCCGTCTCCGGAGTTCCTCTGTGACGGAAGGATCAAAACCTTTCTCCAGCGCCAAAAGAGAATCTTCGGTGAGATACCATCGGGGTGCATCCGCAGCAGCCTGGGGGTTCTGACCGCCCGCAATGATGCGAACCATCATCTGTACATGACCCTGTGCCTGCATATGGGCGCCCATGACGCCGAAACTCATCAGAGGGGCTCCTTCTTTCATCACGAATCCCGGAATGATCGTGTGATAAGGGCGCTTGCCCCCGGCGACACCATTCGGATGCCCTTCTTCCAGGGTAAAACCGCGACCGCGGTTATGGAAGCTGATCCCGGTGCCGGGGATGACAATCCCCGACCCGAATCCTTGGTAATTGGATTGGATGTAGGAAACCATCATCCCTTCCCGGTCGGCGGCCGTCAGATAGACCGTCCCGCCATCCGCGGGAATCGCCGGAACGGGGAATTGCGCGTGGCCCATCCGGATGGTGCGGGCCCTCGCTTCCAAAAAAGACCGATCGAGGAGCGAAGCGGGCTGCACCTTCATCCAGTCCGGGTCGGCGATTTGCGGCCTCGCAACGGCAAAGGCCATTTTCATCG
>JAZDOK010000055.1:0-19467 GCA_043798715.1 bacterium | reverse complement strand
CCAGCCCCATTGCGTACCCCAGGACCATTGCGCACCCCAGCCCCAGTGCGCGGCCCAGCCCCATTGCGTGGCCCATATCGATTGTGCGGCCCAGCCCCATTGCGCGGCCCAGCCCCATTGCGTACCCCAGCTCCATTGCGCGGCCCAGCCCCATTGAGCGGCCCAGAGCCATTGCGTACCCCAGCCCCATTGGGCACCCCAGCCCCATTGAGCACCCCAGCCCCATTGCGCGGCCCAGCCCCACCACGTTGAGGACCAGCCCCATTGCGCGGCCCAGCCCCATTGAGCACCCCAACCCCAGGAAGCACCCCAGCCCCATTGCGCACCCCAGCCCCATTGCGCACCCCAGGTCCAGTTCCAGTTCCAGTGGGTGGGCCAGGGACAATCGGTCACCGCGACTTTATCCCGCCCCTGGAAGGAGGCCAGACGCAGAGGACATTCAGTGGCCGCAGCCAGGCTGCTCTCCGTGTTCAAATTGCCGGCGGTTTCAAGGGCCAGAAGATTAAAGGAAGGTGTCTGAGGGGTGTTGCTGAAAGAAAACATGGAAGGAACTTGGGGTTTTTCGCCCGCATTCCCCAGAAGCCCGAATCCGCCGACGACAAAGCCAATGGCGGAAGCTAAAACTTTTGAGAGGCCTTTATCTGAAACTTCATGACCGTTTTCCCTCTCGCTCAGTTTCTGAGTGAGAGAAGGAGAGAGGTGCACTTCAAGACCGGAAAATTCAGGTTCGCTGAGCAGCCACCTGGTCGCCGCCGCTTTTTCTCCATTCTTCCGGAGTTTTTTCGGCAAAGGAGAGAGGTCGGCTGCATGTGTATGGGAAGAGAGCGAAACGCGATAAGACGGAACTTCATCCCGCCCGTTATCACCTCCGTTGCCTCGTTTTAACTTCCCAATCCCCAGCCAAGTGCGCCAATCATCCATTTATAGACACCTGCCTTTACTTCGCCCCCGCCTTGTTGTGTCACGCTCCATCTTTATTTCGCCCACCTTGACCAGGCCACTATGCACGTCCACATCCGAAAAGACCCTGGTCCTGTAGCCATCCATTTCTGCATAAAGGCCTGCGATCCGTCTAATCCCCGAGAACTCCCTGGGCAACGGGACGGTCTCCCTGAAAAAACCATCCCTGGTGACCACGGGTTCAAAGCGCAGAGGGAAAGGAAGCGACTTTTCAAACTTCACTATTATTCCAAATCCTCTGAAGACGTACCCGCCTCCCCGCTGCTCCGGTTTAAGGTCATCGCTTAATAAAACCCGACCCTCTATCATCAGCATCTCCGCCGAATCCCTCACCGGCCTGGGCGGCTTTTCCGCCGCCGTTCTCTGTGCCCATGGAGGCTTCGAGCGATCTTCGACCCTCCAGAACGGGTCCGCGTAATAAACCAGAAACGCAAACACCAGGAAAAACATGAGAATCTTAGGAGGGTCGTATCCTACATACGGAGAATGCCTGTCCGCACCACCTCCTTCGCCTGCAAGATCCTGCCCGTATTCTCCAACAGCCTTCTCCTCTTCAGACAGCTTCTCCTGGAAGGCAAAATATTCCTCATCCGTGGATATATCCTTCTTCTCAAGGCCAAAACTTTCGCCTTCTCCTTCGCTTTCCCTTCTTTCTTCCTCCTCTGTCATGACATCCCCTACCGTTTTAATTATACATCAAAAACTGCGGGAAGGAAAGGGTTCCCCGGAACCTCTCTCTGCAACAGGACATTCTCCCTGCGGGGGAGACGACTCGCGAGGCTCCTCGGCGCCCCCGGAGGGAGGAGGCAGAAGATCCTGCAGGCTCATGGTCGCAGGCTCTTCTGCAAGCCGCCAGAGGATTTCCTCATATGCCGCCTGATAAAACCGGCAAAAAGGATCCTCCCTCAGTACATTTCCAAAGGCCTTGAAGGCCTGAGTCGGACAGCCGCTGCTGCAGAGATGCTTCCAGGGGCATACCGAACATTTTGAGAGGGAATCAACCTTTCTGTTCCGGAGCCCCGAAATGATGGGGGATGCAAGAACGGCGTCGGGAATCGTTTTTATGTCATTGATGTTGCCCAGCGCCAACTGCGGAATTCCTATCATAGTGTCACAGGGATAGATGAAACCATCAGTATCAAAGGCCATGATGGACAGACCGGCTCCGCAGGGCGATTTCATACACATACTCCGGCGCTCACTCACGATCGCGGATTCAATCATGAAATTGAGATCGCTGAAAAGAAACACCTGTTTGCTTTCCTTGTTATGCTCTATGGCCTGCCCGAAAACCTCGGAAAATTTCCGGCTGAATTCCTCGACCCGCCCTGGCACCAGTAGGCCCGTTTCAGAATCCAGGAGATTATCATACTCGGCGAAATTGAGGCGGGGCAGATGGATTTCTCTTTCTTTCAGAAGCTGACAGGCCTCATTAAGCTCGTCAGGATCCGAAATCCTGACATCCAGGGTGAAATTCGCTTTTTCACCGGAAAAAAGCTCCATTATCTTTCCGGAGTCGGCAGTCTTAAGCTCCTCCACGCCGCTGACCCTCAGGATAAATGAAACTTTCTGGTTAACGGCATACTCAAGCTCATTTTTCCCGACCTCAGAAATGCCGCCGGAAATGATATAATGCGGCCTGGTTTTATTCTGAGTCGCAAGTTCGTTGAAATGAATGATGATCTTCACCAGGTAGTCCCATTGTTTCCCAAGGTTGGTAGAGGACAGAACGATTAAAAATTCATCCTGCGGGAAATCCTTGAAGATCCGCTCCGCCAGGGTCTGCACTGTCTCAAAAGCCAGCACTTTGCTGGCCGCATTTTCTCTCTGCGTGTCCACTTCGATAAAAAACGTCGACATGCTCTCCTGAGGCTTCTTTTGCATATCGGCACAGTGCGGGAGGCATCTTGCGTCTATTTCCACCAGCCCCCTGGAGTAGAACTGCTCGACGAGATCCATGAGCTGGCGCTGTGAAACCCATTCGTTTTCCTTGATAAACTGATCCATGAATTTAGGTTTTCTCAACTGCTGGAGGAAATAAAATTCCGACTGCGGCATGACCATCCAGGAGGCCGTCTCTCCGTCTACGACAAGCACCTTTAAATCCCTGGGAGAGACAAAGAGATTGTCTTTAGCCGCCAGAAAAAGCTTTTTATTTTCTTCCGGCAGGTCGTCCCGCCTGTCTTTTTCCAAGCCGATCCTGTACATTTTGTTATCTCCTTGGCATATTGCATTGCTCTTGGGGCCCGCCGGGCATATTGCGTTGCTCTTGGGGCCTCCTTTGCTGAGAAGCGGGAGGAGGTTGGAGCGGCTGCTCCGTCATTATCGTTCGAAAGACAAGAAATTTACGGAGATAGAGGCTGAAGATCAGAGGGACGACTTCCTTCCCAAACTGCCCCTCCAGTTTCTTCAATGAGGTTTCTCCATCCATGGCCGAAAGGAGAGCCGAGGCCCCTTTTTTGATCGGGATAAACTGCCCATCATGCATTAAAATGAAACCAAAGGATTCCTTACGAACTTCGTAGCGTGGAAGGGGGCAGAGGGAACCGTCCAGTTTAATCTCAGGCGAGGTTTTAAAATCATCCAGTTTCACAGGCTTTCTGATGAGAGGATCCCTGGCTACGTTCAGTTTCTCGGAAAGGCACTTGCACCCCCCAAAACAGAGATACGAGCGGAAAGCGTCGCAATCACGACACTCCGAGGGATTATTCTCGCCCCACTTTTTCATCAGCCTCCCTTTCCAAATTCGTTCGAAACCTCCTTTTGTGACCTGCCCGGCCTTAAGTTCGCTGTGAAGACAGGGCCGGACAAAGCCGGAGGAATCAATGGCACAGAAGTTGACACCTCCACCGCGGCAGACGCTCTTGACCGCGTTGCAAAAACACTGGGGGAAGCATCCTCCCACCGCTGTTCTCCAGCCTTCCTGGGCCATCTGGTCAACCCTGATGAGGGCGTCTTCAAATTCCTTGTCCGACAGGTCCGTTTCCGGATTCGGGCCGGCAACCCGTCTCTCAAATTCAACCCTTCTTACGCCGATATTCTGGTAATGCTGAATCATGTCCTCAAGTTCATGAAGATTGCTCTTGTTAAGCTCGGACGAAGCGACCATATCACAGGCATAGAGGTTGGCCAGCTTGATGTTGGCATCCAGTTCGTCAAACCGGTTATTGCCGCTGATCTTCGAGTGAGATTCCGCCTCCGCCCCGTAAACCGTAAGGTACAGGTAAAGAAAGTGGGAGAATTCCTTGATGGCCATGAGAAATTCCCGCGGTTCATCCCAGAGCCCGGAGCAATGGACGTGAAAACGAATGTTCTGAGCTTCAATAAGCCGGAGAATGTTGAAAAAATACTCCAGATCCTCTTCCGGTTTCTCGCAGTAAACGTGGAGATCCGTTACAAAAGCCTTCAATTCGCGGAACAGGTTCTGCCACTCTTCCAGGCTCAATCTGCCTTTCTCTCCCTGATTTCCGGACGCCTTGTCAAGAAGAATTGAACATGAAAGCGGGCCGTCCAGCTTTAATAACGAGGATTTCCACATTTTACCGATTCCTCCACAATATTATAAGTTAGGGGAATTATAACATAAATAATGGACTCTTTCAATCAAATCCATTTTCCCGCAAACCCACCGTCCATTACTTGTGATCTTTATTCTCGCGCAGGGTCTCCAAAACCTTTTCGGCGGTGAAGGGCCATTCGCGCAGCCATACGCCTACGGCGTCGTGGATGGCCGTCGCGATGGCCGGAGCCGCCCCGTTGGTGGCGATTTCGGAGATGGACTTTCCTCCGAATGGACCGAGTTTTTCGTCAACAAAGACCATTTCCGCCTTGAAGTCCCCCGGCAGATCCTTGATCATGGGCACCTTGTAGTCGAGGAAATTCGGATTGAGGCACCGGCCCTTCTCATTAAAGATCATCTTTTCGTAGAGGCTGTGCCCTATGCTCTTCAGGAAAGCGCCATACATCTGGCCGAGAGCCAGGTCCGGGTTGATGGGTGTCCCGCAGTCCTGGTAACCGTGGAAGGCCAGGACCCTGACCGTGCCGGTGAGTTCGTCCACCTCGACCTTGGCGAAGTGCGCCCCGTAGGGGATAGGTGACTCCTCGGTAGTGAAGGAGGCGGTGGCCACAAGCTGTCCCCTCCCCGTCCCGCTCATGGAGGCATGGGCAATCTTTGCGTAGCTCAGCTCCTCCGGCCCGCCAACTACCTTCCCGGGATACTCCAGGCGGAGCACGGCGGGCTCGGCACCGAGGATTTTCCCCGCTTCTTCCAGGATTTTTCGCTCCATCTCCCTGGCCGCGTTCATGGCGGCCGAACCGGTAAAGTAGGTGCCGCTTGAGGCGTAGGCGCCCTTGTCGAAGGGAGTCACGTCCGTATCGCCGGATTTAAGTGAAATTTTCTCCTGACCCACTTTGAGCACCTCGGCCGCCACTTTGACCGCCATGGTATCAAGTCCAGTACCAAGATCGGCCCCTCCGATGAGGAGGAAGAAAGAGCCGTCCCCCAGCATCTGGATGATGGCATTGGCCTCATCCAACCCCGGCAGGCCCGAACCCTGCTGTATGATGGCGAAGCCCTTGCCTACCATGAGGAAAGGGGCCATGCCCTCCTCCCTCTTTGCGAGGCGCATGGATTTTTCTCCCCGATTAAGACACTCCGAAAGGCCGCAGCTTGAAACTTCCTGGGCGATGCCCTCCCGCCCTTCTCCTAGGCACTTCAAAATTTCCAGGCGATAGCCCTTCTCCACGTGATTTTTCCTGATGAACTCCAGTTGGCTCATTCCCAGTGCCTCCGCTGTCTCCGCCAGGGCCATCTGCACGGCAAAGGAGCCGGCCGGGGCCCCGTAGCCCTGGTAGGCGCCGGCCACGACATTGTTGGTGTAATAGACCTCGACATGGTAGCGCATGTTGGGGCATTTAAGAAGAGGCAGGGACTTGGAACAGGCGTTCATGGGCACCGTGAGGCAATGCGAGCCGTAGGCCCCCGTATCCGCCAGAAGGCGCATGTCCACCGCCGTGAGCGTCCCGTCCCTTTTGGCCCCCACCTTCATAGTTATCGTCATGGGGTGGCGCGTTCGGCCGGCTATGAATTCTTCTTCCCTATTCAGGCGGAAAAAGACCGGCTTTCCGGTCTTGACCGTGATGAAGGCCGCGACCTCCTCGATGACAATGTCCTGCTTGGCGCCGAATCCGCCGCCCACCCTTTCCTTTATGACGTGAACCTTGTTTTCCGGAAGACCGACTATCGCGGCCGCGATCCGCCGCAAATGAAAGGGAACCTGCGTGGAGGCATGAATTACCAGGCGGTCCCCATCCATGCGGGTATAGACGACGTGCGGTTCAAGCGGGGTGCACTGCACGTGGCCCGTCCTATAAGTCCTTTCCACCAAAATGTCGGCCTCGGCGAAACCTTTTTCCAGGTCGCCGATCCCGCCGGAGTTGGAAGCGGCGATGTTTCTTTTCAGATCCTGTCCTATGGGGAAACAGTAATGCGTTTCATCCTCTTTGTGAATCTGGACGGAGTGGTCCTCCATGGCCTGCTCCAGGGATAAAATGGCCGGAAGTTCCCGGTATTCCACCTTGATTTTTTCCAAAGCCGCAAGTGCGGCCTCTTCCGATATCGCGGCCACCGCGGCCACCCGGTCCCCGAC
Organism: bacterium; assembly: GCA_043798715.1. Lineage (GTDB taxonomy): Bacteria > Vulcanimicrobiota > JAZDOK01 > JAZDOK01 > JAZDOK01 > JAZDOK01. Next base: position 12,859 of record JAZDOK010000055.1, on the reverse strand, counting down.
AAAGCGCACGGTTTTGTTCATGAGACGCCGGTCATACGGAGAAGGCTCCGGGTAGCCCTGCCCGGCACCGCTGTACAGAGTCTCAGGGGCGTTTTCATGGGTGAGGATAAATTCCACGCCTTCCATCTTCTCAGCCTCTGATATGTCAATCCGCTCGATCAATGCGTGCGCGTGCGGACTTCTCAACATCTTGACGTAAAGGCTCCCCGGGCGCACCATGTCTTCCACAAAACTGGGGGCCGAGGTTACGAGCTGAGGTCCGTCAACTTTTCGGGTAGACTTCCCGACCAGGCGGAGGTCGTCCCGAAATTCCGGATAAGAGGAAGACAGGGTACAAAAGGCCGCACCCTCCCGAAGACGCCCGGCGGCCAGACGAATCGCACCGAAGAGCTGCTGGTACCCGGTGCAGCGGCAGAGGATACCGGAGAAGGCATCCTTTATCTCCTCGTCCGACGGCTCGGGACGCCGCGCGAGAACATCCACCGCCGCGTTCAGCATGGCCGGGGTGCAGTAGCCGCACTGCACGATTCCGGCATCGAGGAAGGCCTCCTGAATCGGGTGGAGGCGATTGGCAGGGGCCAGGTTTTCAGAGGTTTTTATATCATGCCCGTCAACCTGAGGGGCCAGGATCTGACAGGAGTTTACCAGTTTCCCATCCAGGAGGATGGAGCAGGCCCCGCAGGTACCGGAGCCGTCGCAACCGTTTTTAACCGAGAGGATGCCGTTCCGGCGAAGCAGGTTCAGCACCCGCTCCCCGGGCTCGGTGTGAAAGGTGCGTTTCTTTCCGTTAAGATTCACCGTGATGTTCACAGGACACCTCCTTTCCTGGACGCCACATAGAGAGCTTCCACCGCGAGGCCTCCGGCCAGTTCCCTCTTGAACCAGGCCTTGCCCCGATGGTCATCGACAGGGTGAACCGACTTTTCAACACAAGAGCGGAGAGTTGGAGCCAGCTCCGGAAGTCTTCCTGTAAGCTCCCTGCCTATCAGGAATTGCTCGGCCTCCGGTATGCGCATGACGGTTGCGGCCACCCCGCCGATGGCCAGGCGGGCGTCCTTGATCTTTCCTGCCTGAAGCTTAAGCCCCAGGCAGACATTGACCAGGGCCAGGTCATTGGCGGTCCGGGTATAGCGACGAATGCCCATAAAAAAATTTTCTTTTTCAGGAACCCTGATGGCGGTGATGAGGCCCTTTTCATCGCGAATGACATATTCCAGAATCGGCACGGGCGCCCGTTTGCTGAAGGTGATGGCAACGTCCAGTTCCGCGTCCAGCACCAGGAGCGGGGGGATCAGGTCTGAGCAGGACTTGCAGGCGGCAATGTTGCCGCCGACAGTGGCCCGGTTCCGGACGTTGCGGTTGGAGACATTCAGGGCGGCCTCCCTCAGTATGGCAAAAGGCGGCTTTTCAGTCTCCGGTGAATCGGCCAGCTCCTGCAAAGTGACGGCCGGGTCTATGCGGAGAGACTTCTCTTCAAAGACGATCCGATTAAGTCCCAGACCGGAGAGATCAATTAATCCTGAAATTTTTTCAGGAGTCGCCGGATAATCCCTGGCCAGAATCTCCGAGCCTCCGGCGATATAAAAATAATCCGGGTGCTTGTCATGGGCCTTTACTGCCTCAGCCACCGTACGGGGCCTTATAAACTCCTGGAGCATATCCATCCTGCCTTTCTAAAAGAACAAAGCCGCCGCCTTCCCTTCTAATCTTTGATTAAAGACAGAAAATCTCCTTCAGGACTTGCGTTAAGGTTTCTATCCGACTTCGGCGTTATCTTCCTCATGATGAACGGGAGGCGACTCCCGGGGCTCATCAAAGAAGCAGGCCAGGAACAAGGTGAGCAGGCTCAATAGATCTTGTGCAGCACGAAAGGAAGAACCTCCAGAGAAAAGGTGACCGGACTTCCCAATTTCTTTTCGAGTGTCTTCTTCAACCCCTCCGCCAGCTCCCTTCCCGGAACGGACGGAGCGTAAACGACGGCTACGATAATTATTCTTCCCTTCTCCTCGTGCCAGCGGAGCTTCGCCAGCTCACTTTCAGGCAAAGGCCCGATTCCCTGGTTAATGGTTTGCCGTATGACTGATTCGGTCTTGTTCTTGTGATAAACTCTTTCCATCATGACTCCGAGAGGAAGGCTGAGCAGAATAACCAGAAGAATGGAAAGCCTGAGGTGCTTCAGAAAATTTTTCCTGCCTTCACCCGCCCCTTTCGAAACGAACCCGAGCAGGGCAAAGACGAGAATCCCGGAAAGATGAATCCCGACGAGGTTCGTAATGAAAAGAAGAAAACTACCGAGATAGATATATTGATTACCGAGAGCCAGGCCGATTCCGGTTGTCGCCAGAGGAGGCATCAGGGAAACCGCGATGGCCACTCCTGGAAGAGCCATGAACATCTGGGCTTTCGCGATAGCGTAGGCCCCGGCGGCGCCGGCCGCCAGAGCGATGATGAGATCATAAAGCGTCGGCTGGGTTCGAGCCAGAATTTCCCGGGTCACTTGGAGATAAGGAAGAAAACGAACCGAAATCCAGGAAATCGCCAAAGCTACCAGAACTCCAAAGAGCAAATTTCGAAAACTCCGGTTGATCAAAGGAAGATCGCCCCGAACCACCCCCATGGCGATGCCGAGAATGGGATTCATCAGCGGCGCCACGACCATCGCCCCGATGATCACGGCGGCACTGTCCGTCACCAGCCCGAAAGTGGCGATGATAGTCGAACACAGAATGAAAAAATAGTAGTCATTGGTGGCATGCGACAGAAAAACGACGCTGGAGAAGACCCCCTCTTTTTCCTCGTGAGTAAGCTCTTGAGTTAGGAGGAAGCCCCGTGATAACTTCTTCAGGAACAACGCCAGTCGCCTTCTCATTTGAGTTATCAACTTCCGCACCCTAAATGAACTTGCGAATCCGCAGCCACTGGGGAAGCATGGAGGAAAAGCGGTTCTGCACTCCGCCGCGAATGTCCGTGATATCTTCGACCGTGATGAAAGCGCCGGGTGCAAAAGATAGAATTTCTTCCTGAAGACGGGAAACATCATTTCTTTCTATGGTCATGAGGCACACCTCCACCTCCCCCGAGCGGCCCCAGGCCGGCACTTCCGTGACGGCGTAGCCCTTTTCCCGCAATCGCGCTGCGATACAGATTCCGTGGTCCATGTTCATCGCTCGGACAAAATGAAAACGATGAATCAGTGCCTTTTCAAGGAAAATGCCGGCCACAACTCCCGTGGAAAAACCAGCGGCATACGCAATGAGGGCCAGCGGGTTGGATAAGTACTTCAGGGTGCCGGAGATGGCCAGCACCCAGATAGTCACTTCGAAAAAACCCAGCAAGGCCGCAATCAGCGTTTTCTGCCGAATAATGAAAATAATCCGGAGCGTCCCCAGCGAGACGTCGCAGATCCGGGCGATGAAAATAAGGAGAGGAATATACCAGAGCATCACTTAACTTTTCGACTCCACTCAGAAATTACCTTCCGGCATAGTCGTAAACGCCCATCCCATAAGCCTTTTACCGATTTTTTCTTGACGAGGACCCCCGCACTATGTTATAATAATTTCAGAAAAAAATATAATGCCGAATTCCCTTATGGGAAGCGGGGGAACCGTTTCAGGGGTGAATCCTGGTCCTCCAGGAAGGGCAGCTCTTTCAGCCCGAACCCGTCAGCTAACCTCGCAGGCATTTGGGAGAGGAAATGTCATCCGGCCGGGAGCATTTCCCGGCTGTTTGCTTTTTAAAGGACACCTCTTCCGGAAGAAAGGAGTAAGGAAATGTCTGGTATTGCCGGAATTGCCAAAGCTCACCAGGAAGAAAAAGTAAGAAAGATGCTGAACCGCATCGCCCACCGGGGACCGGCTGGGCAGGCCGTAAAATCATTCAAAGAGGCCACTCTTGGAGTAACCTGGAAACGAAATCAGGAACATTGGACCCTGGAAGACCTGGAAGAGGGATGTGTCGCTGATGAAGGCGGCGGCGGGCGCTTTGCCAGGTCCGAAGTCCGTGAAGGCAGACTTTCCCTTAAGAGGGACCCCCTGGGTGCTGCCCCCCTTTATTTAGGGGAAATGGAAGATGGGATGCTCTGCTTTGCCTCCGAAGTCAAGGCCCTTCTCCCTGTCACCCGGAAAATCCGTGAGTTTCCACCTGGACATCAACAGTTTGCCGAAGATCAGCCGACGCCATATTTCCAACTGCAAGTTCTCAAAACCACCGAGGACTCCCCCGAAGTCGCTGCGGAGAAACTTCGTACCCTGCTTTCCGCGGCAGTGGAGCGCTGTTTGAATGCGGAGAATACGGGGGCCTGGCTTTCTGGAGGACTCGATTCCAGCACGGTCGCTGCCTTGGTGCGACCGCTTGTTCCGAGCCTCCATACCTTTTCCGTCGGCATCGAGGGAGCGCCCGATCTTGAATACGCCAAGGCCGTCGCCGGTTACATCCATTCGGAGCACCATGAGCTGATTCTTAAAGAGGAGGATCTGATCCGAATTCTCCCCGAAGTCATCGGCGCCCTCGAATCCTTCGACGCACTGCTGGTGCGTTCCAGCTTAGTCAACTACCTGGTGGGGCGCCTCGCCTCAGAGCACATTGAGACTGTCTTCTCCGGAGAGGCTGGAGATGAACTCTTTGCAGGCTATCTCTACCTCAAGGACCTTCCTCCATCCATACTTCCGCTTGAGCTTCTCGACATCACCGGTCGCCTCCATAACACCGCCTTCCAACGGGTGGATCGCTGCGCTTCTGCGCACGGGACGCTCCCGCGGTTGCCGTTTGCCGACCCGGACGTAGTGGACTATGCCTTTCGCCTGCCGATAAAATTCAAACTCAGAGATGGCGTTGAAAAGTGGATCCTGCGGCGGGCCATGGCAGGGCTTCTCCCGGATAATGTCCTGAACAGGACAAAGGTCAAGTTCTGGGAGGGTGCCGGTGTCGGTGAACTTCTGGCCCGGCACGCTGAGGATAAGATCTCTGACGCCGATTTCAAGAGGGAAATGTTTCTCCCTGACGGGACGAAGCTCTCCTCGAAAGAAGAGTTACTTTACTACCGGTTTTTCCGAGAACATTTCAAGGGTCTGGATAATCTTTCCTGGATGGGTCGAACGAAAGGAGGCGGTCACTGATGAAGGCCATAAAAAAGCCAGTATTCGCGGTGCTCGGAGCCGGCCACGGCGGCCTGGCCATGGCGGGTCACCTCGGGATTATGGAATTCGATGTCAGGATGTATAATCGGAGCCCCGAACGCATCTGGACGATCCAGACACGCGGAGGGGTCGAAATCGAAGGGGAAGTCAAGGGTTTCGGCCCGGTATCAATGGCGTCCTCAGACATGGGCGAAATCCTGGATAAAGTGGATGTTGTTATGGTCGTCGTTCCGGCGACCGCGCACCGTTTCATGGCCGAACAATGCGCCCCGCACCTGGTTAACGGGCAGGTAGTCATATTAAATCCGGGGCGGACATTCGGAGCTCTCGAGTTCAGGCAGGTCCTCAGGGAAAATGGATGCATGGCCGACGTCTTGATCGCCGAGGCGCAGACCTTCATCTACGCCTCAAGAGCCATTGGTCCCGGGCAGGCGAAAATTTTCCGCATCAAGAATTCGATACCGGTGGCCTCCATCAAGGCCTACCGTATTCCGGAAGTCCTCGCTGCAGTGCGTCCGGCTTTTCCCCAGTTCGTACCGGGGGACAATGTTTTCAAAACAAGTTTTGATAATATCGGAGCGATTTTTCATCCGGCAGTCTCTCTTCTGAATACCGGATGGATCGAGGACATTTCCGAATTTCAATTCTACGTCCAGGGAGTCACCAGATCCGTGTCGGTAATCCTGGAAAAGCTTGACGCCGAACGGATGGCTGTAGCCGCCGCCGTCGGAATCAAGGCCACCTCGGCCCGCGAGTGGCTTTACCTGGCCTACGACGCAACGGGAAAGGACCTCTATAGCGCCATGCAGGCCAATCCGGGCTACAGGGGAATCATGGCCCCAACCAGCATGAATATTCGATACGTCACCGAAGATGTTCCCATGAGCCTGGTGCCCATCGCCTCTCTGGGGAAAATGCTCGGAGTTGCCACTCCCACGATGGACACTTTCATCCACCTGGCCTCCGTCCTCCATGGAGTGGATTATCGGCAAGAGGGGCGGACGGTGGAGCGCCTCGGAATTTCGGGGTTGTCCATAAAGGACCTCCGGCTCCTGGCGATCGGAGAAGGAGAGAAAAAATGAAGAAAATACTCGGCGCTTCCCTGGGAAGCTGCGTGCACGTGGCCGGCCTCCTCGGCTTTCTTGATCTCTGCCGGGACGAGGGATGGGAAGTGCTTTATCTGGGGCCTGCCGTTCCCGTCGCGAATCTTCTTTCAGCCATCGAGAAAGAACGACCTGACTTGGTCGCCGTGAGCTACCGCCTCTCACCCGGTTCCGCCGGGAGACTCTTCTCGGAACTGGCCGAAGGTCTAAAAACAAAAATCATGCGAAACATTCCCCTGCTTTTCGGCGGAACGCCCCCAACAGCTGAGGCTGCCCGAAAGAGCGGACTTTTCACGCGAATTTTTTCCGGTATCGAATCAGATGAGGAGATCCGAAATTTTCTCCGGGGTGAAAAAGGCGAAAAAAAAGTAGAAACTTATCCGTCCACGCTGGTGGAACGGATTGAAAAATCTTACCCAGTGCCCCTTCTCCGCCATCATTTCGGCCTCCCTTCCCTGGAGGAGACCGTGCAGGGTGCCCGCCTCATAGCAGAAGCCGGACTTCTGGATGTCCTCTCTCTCGGCCCCGATCAGAACGCCCAGGAGCACTTCTTTCACCCAGAACGAATGGACCCGGCTCAGGACGGAGCCGGTGGAGTGCCTCTGCGTTCGGCAGAGGACCTCAGGCGCATTTACCAGGCCACCCGTTGCGGTAATTATCCCCTGCTCCGCTGCTACAGCGGAACGAACGACCTCCCAGAATGGGCCGAGATGAGCGTGGAAAACATTAAAAACGCCTGGGGAGTCATACCCCTTTTCTGGTACAGCATCCTTGACGGCCGCTCCCGCAGGACTCTTTTTGAAGCCCTTCGGGAAAACCGCTCGGTTATCAGTTGGTATGCGAAGAAGAAAATTCCCGTTGAAATAAATGAATCTCACCAGTGGAGCCTCCGGTCTGCTCATGATTCACTGGCCGTGGCCATGGCCTACATTGCCGCCTGGAATGCAAAGGAGCTGGGCGCTCGTCACTATGTTTCCCAGTACATGTTCAACACGCCCAAAGGAACATCTCCAGTTATGGACCTGGCCAAGATGCTGGCTAAGAAAGAAATGATCGAATCACTGTCAGACAAGGATTTCAAAGTTTTCACTCAGGTCCGGGCCGGTCTGGCCCATTTTTCATCCGATCCGCACACTGCCAAGGGACAACTGGCCGCATCGGGCTTGCTGAGCCTGGCCCTCCGGCCGCACATACTTCACGTCGTAGGCTTCAGTGAAGGCGACCACGTCGCCCGTCCGGAAGAGGTCATCGAAAGCTGCGGAATCATCAGGGGGATGCTGCGGAACTCTATCCGGGATTTTCCAGACCTTACGGGTGATCGACGTGTGCAGAAACGAAAAAAAGACCTCCTGGCTTCAGCCCGGTTGATCCTGGAGGCCATAGGAGATCTTGCCGGTCCACGCTCACTTATACGAGCCGTCGAAAACGGCATATTGGACGCTCCGGATCTCAGGGAACGCCCCCCGGCACGAGGCCGTATAGAAACAAGCATGATCGGAGGCGCCTGCCTGGCCATTGACGTAAACTCTGGAAAGGAGATCCGGGAGGAACAGCGATTGACAGCCCTTTTTGAGGAAAACAGGAAACTGTCCCTCTCTCATGGAAAAAAGAAGGGGAAGGGAGCCTGAACATGGTATTGCACTGGTGGGTCTCGGGCCTAATCTTCGTCTTCACCTTCGCCCTCATATTTTCGGAGAAGGTCCATCGCACCGTGGCCGCGCTGCTCGGAGCCGTCCTCATGGTGCTGGCGGGGAAGTTTTTTTCTTTTTACTCGGAGGAAAAGGCTTTCCAGGCCATTGATCTTCCCACCCTGGCCCTCCTGCTGGCCATGATGATAATGGTGGCACTCCTCCGCCATACGGGATTTTTCCAGTATCTCGCCATCATAACGGCCCAGAAATCCAGGGGAAAGCCCTGGGTGCTGCTGGTCTTCCTGGGACTGCTTTCCGCATTTGTATCCATGTTTTTGGATAATGTCACCACCATCATTCTCATTGCGCCGCTAACCATCTTCATCGCCGACATGATTGGACTGTCTCCCGTCCCTTTCCTGATGGCCGAGGTGCTCCTTTCAAATATCGGGGGCACGGCCACCCTGGTGGGAGATCCACCCAACATACTTATTGCGTCGGCCGCCCATTTTTCCTTCAACGACTTCCTGATGCACACGGCCCCGATTGTCCTCCTCGTCATGGCCGCCACCGTGCCCCTGCTTCTCTGGATTTACCGGCGGGAGATGAAAACGCGCCCTCAGAACCTGAAGGCGCTTTTGAAAATGAAGCCCGGGGATGCGATATCGGACGGGGCGGCTTTAAAAAAGACCCTGATCGTTCTTGCCGTAGTCATACTCTTTTTCTTTATCCACCACCTCCTTCACTTCAAACCTTCCTTTGTCGCTCTCCTGGGGGCCGTAGCGGCTCTTCTCTGGGTCAAACCCGACTTGAACGAAATACTCCGGGAGATTGAGTGGGCGGTCCTTCTGTTTTTTGCGGCTCTCTTCGTTGCGGTGGGCGGGCTGGAAGCCTCGGGACTCCTCACCGCTTTCTCCGAAAAGGTGGCGTCCCTGGCCGCCTCAAACCTGCTTTTGGCCTCTATCATCCTCCTCTGGGCGGCGGCATTTCTTTCGGCAATAGTGGACAACATCCCGTTTGCGATGGCAATGATTCCCATCCTGCACCAACTGGAATCCCAGGGAATACCTGCCTCCCCCTTATGGTGGGCCCTGGCTCTGGGAGTGGGTTTTGGAGGAAATGGGAGCCCCATCGGCTCCACCGCCAATGTTATTGTCCTGGAGTTGAGCGAAAAAACCCGGGAGCCTCTCACTTTAAAAACCTGGCTCAGAACAGGCACCATCATCACGGTGACAACCTGCGCCCTGGCCTCGCTCTACCTCATAATTTTTTTCAAATTCATGCAATAGAGGAGAAACGATGTTCAACCTCGATATGAAAGCCGCCGAGATCATGCGCCCGGAGGTCTTTAAAGTAAGGCCGGAAGCAACCATCTCGGAAGTTCTGAACCTCATGCTGGATAAGGCCGTTATCGGCGTGGCCGTGGTGGACAACGAGGAACGACTTCTGGGCATGGTTACCGTGGATGAACTCCTGGTTAAATGCGCCTCTCCGGAACACTTCCTCCCCCTCATCAGCCGCCGGGACATATTGGAGGTAATGGAGGAGTTCCGGGAAGAGCAGAAAAAGGCCGCCTCTTTGACCGCGGGCGAGATCATGAATCGCCGTTTCCCCACAGTGGATGAAGAAGACTCAGTCGCCGAGGCAGCCGGGATTTTTCTTAATTCCCGGGTTTCCTTCCTACCCGTTGTGCGGGAGAGAAAGGCTGTAGGGATCATCACGAAGCTCGACCTTCTGAAAGCCCTGAAGGAATAGTCACCTAAGATAAGAAAGGAGAAAACATGGAGAACAATCCGCAGGAAAAAAGAGAGGAATTCAAAATCTCGGGGAATGATATTCTAGCCAAGGTAAAGGAGATCATCCACGAGGGGAACGCCCGGAGGATCATCATCAAGAACGAGAAAGACGAGACCATCGCGGAATTCCCGCTCACCTTAGGAGCGGTGGGGGTGCTGGTGGCGCCCGTCCTGGCCGCGGTCGGCGCCATAGCGGCCCTGGTGACCAAGTGCACCATCGTGGTTGAAAAGAAGTAGCACCTCATGTTCTGCAAAAACTGCGGACAGGAACTCGAATCGGATGCCAGGTTCTGCTCCAGCTGCGGCGCTGAACTCGCTTTTTCTTCGGCCCCCGACAGCAGTCCGGATGATGACTTCGGTTCAAGCCTGCTTGAGCTTTCACTGAAGCCGAAGTTCGTGCCACTGGCTACGCTCCTCATGGTCCTCCCGCTTCAGCTTTTCTTCACCGTCTGGGGCGCCGGCTTTTTCGGTGGTTTCTCAACGTTCCCCATCCAGGCTTTTCACCTCCCGGTGCCTCCCTGGTCCCCCTTTGTTTTTTTCGGATGCCTTTTTTTCTTTGGAATTCCAATCGTGACCTGTTGGTACAAGACCCGGAGCTATGCCGCCACCGAGTACCGTTTTTATTCCAACAGGCTGGAATCTACGGAGGGATTCGGCGGAAAGCAGTTAAGGACGATTCTCTATCGCAACATCCAGGAAGTCACCCTCACCAGGAGCGTTTTTCAAAAGATGTCGGGGCTGGGAACAATCATCCTTTCCACGGCACCGCTTTCCATCCTTGTCAAAAGCGGCGCTCTTAATTCCCTCACCGGGGTTGGTCAGTTCCTGGCTGCCGCCCAGAAAGCCGGGGTCGCCAGGAGCAGCGCTCTGGGCGGGTTCTTTGTCAACGACATAGAGAATCCGGAGGATGCCTATCAGAAAATCCGGGATCTGGTCAACCGGCATCAGCCGGATCTGCGTTTAACGGGCAGGCCCTTATGACTTCTTTTCGAGCGGTTCTTTTTGACCTTGACGGCACTCTGCTGGACACCCTTGAAGATATCGCCGACTCGGTGAACCGGGTGCTTTGCCGCTCAGGTTTCCCTGAGCACGGCCTGGAGAAATATAAATATTTCATCGGGGACGGGATGGATATCCTGGTGCGCAGGGCTCTTCCGACGGGAGGACTCGATGAGACAACGATTGCCGGATGCCTTGAGGCGGTGCGGGAGGAATACGCCCGGCACTGGGCGGACAAGACTCACTTCTACGAAGGCATACCGGAAATGCTGGACTGGCTTGTCTCGCGTAAATTTCAGATTTCCATCCTTTCCAACAAGCCGGATGTGTTCACCCGGGCCACAGTTGAGAGGTTTCTTTCCCGGTGGCCGTTTCATCCCGTGCTGGGGGCCCGCCCATCTGTGCCAAAGAAGCCCGACGCCTCGGGGGCTTTCGAGGTTGCAAAAATTACCGGCATTGCCCCGGAAAAGTTTTTCTACCTGGGGGATACGGATACCGACATGAAAACTGCGGTTTCCGCCGGGATGTTCCCGGTCGGAGTTCTCTGGGGCTTCCGCCCGGCGGAGGAACTCTTTGAGGCTGGGGCCAAAATCGTTCTCAGCAGGCCGATGGAATTAAGCGATTTATTGCGGAATCTCAGCCTGCTTGATTAAGCAGGTCCTCCAGGGACAGAGCGGTTTCTTCCCTGTCCTGAAGTTCGGAGAAATCCTCCAGAACCAGGTCTGCCCCGGCCTCACGGAGCTGGTCTTTTGAAAAACTGCCGGTAGCCACACCAATCGTAAGAGCGCCGTTTATTTGACCGCACTCGATATCCCTCGGAGTATCCCCTATTATAATGATCTCTTTCTCCCTGAAATCCCGTTCGAAATTTTTTCGGCACTTCTCCCGGACTACTCCCACCAGTTCGCGGCGCTCCCGGCCTTCGTTTCCGAAGCCGCCGATCCGGAAATAGTGACGGAGTTCCGCTTTCGCGAGTTTGTGCCAGGCAATAGGCTCCAGATTGCCGGTGAGAAGTCCCATGAGAAAATCGCCCCGCATCTGGAGGGTTGAAAGCGTCGGGTGGACACCCGGAAGCACGTGGGGGCGCATGTCTATTTCACTCTCAAGGTAATCCTCCACCATCATCCGGCGGATCTCTTCCAGGGCCGCCTCCGCTTCATCGGGCGTGAGGCCCGCCAGGCACAGCATCTGATGAATGATGTTGTTGTCAATCTGACCGAGGGTGTCTACGGCCTTGAGGGGTATATCACGGCCGGTGCACCTTTTGACTGCATGCTCAAAGGCCAAGCCGTGCCGCGAGTGGCCTGATTTCAACAGGGTTCCGTCTATGTCGAAGAGAAGGAGTTTCCTCCATTTTCCGTTCCGCATTTCCTTAAGCTAAAATCCCTTGTTTTTTATAGCATTCTTTGAGAAATTCCACCCGGATGATTCCGGCCTGAATGAAAATAGTTTCGCCTTCCCGAGAATTTTCCTTCTCAGGCGTACGTGTTCGGTATAGAGCGCACGCGGGCCTTTGCCCGCGAGATCCTCGAAAAAACAAGCGGCTAATGGTGTCCCCATAATTCCCAAACCCGCCTTGACGGGATCTTTTTCATTGTATAAAATGCTTCCAAAAGATCGTCTAATCCGAAAAGGAGAAATTTAATAAACGGAGAAAACGTCATTCCGCATTTTTGTGACGTAGGAGAGAGGCTTGGCTATGAAAAATGAATGGATACTATTACTGGTCGTCTTCGTGCCGACGCTTGGGTCGTGCCTTCTGCCTCTTATCGGGAACATCTCTGTTCAGTTGCGCAACCTTCTGGCACTCCTGTTCGTCCTGGTCTCCTTCGTCGGCTCCCTGTTCCTGGCGCCCGTGGTTCTCTCCGGGGGAAGCGTGCTCGTCACCCATTCCTCCCTCATCGGCTCTAATTTCTTCCAGGCGGACAAGCTGGCCGTCTTCATGGCCCTGGTCTCCTCCCTCGTCGGCGCCATCATTGTATTATATTCCTTCGGCTATATAAGCCACTACGAATATCAGAACGAGTACTACTTCATGGTGGTGCTCTTCCTGGGCTCGATGATGGGTCTGGTATATTCCGGCAATCTCATTTTAATGTACCTCTTCTGGGAAACAACCGCCATCGCCTGCTGGCGGCTGATCGGCTTCTTCAGGGAGAAGGCCTTCGTCTTCCGCGCGGACAAGGCTTTCC
>JAZDOK010000042.1:0-18289 GCA_043798715.1 bacterium | reverse complement strand
CAACCTTATTTTAATGTTCCTCTTCTGGGAAATAACCACCATAGCCTGCTGGCGTCTGATCGGCTTCTTCAGGGAGAAATCAATTGTCTTCAAGGCGGACAAAGCTTTCCTGGTGACCGTATTCGGCGCGCTGGTGATGCTCCTTGGTTTTATCATGGTCTATCAACAGACCGGATCCTTCGATATGGCCGTCATCAAGGAGGCCCTGCGCTACAATAAAATCCCGAATCTGGCGGTTCTGCTCATCCTCTTCGGCATCCTCTCAAAGTCGGCCACCCTCCCGCTCCACACCTGGCTTCCGGACGCCGGCGTAGCCCCCTCCCCCGTCACCGCTCTCCTTCACGCCGCCGTTTTGGTCAAAATCGGAGTCTATGCCTATGCCCGTCTCTTCGTGGTCACCATGCCGCCCGCCGAGGTCTGGCTCACCATCGTACCCGTCATCGCCGCCATAAGCGCCCTGGTCTCCGCCGGAGCGGCCCTGGTGGACACCGACATGAAGCGGATCATCGCCTACTCGACCATCAGCCAGATCGGCTTTATCTTCCTGGGTCTGGCTGTTGGAAATGAGATCGGAATCGCCGGCGGAATTCTCTACATCCTCATGCATGGTCTCGCCAAGGGAGGGCTCTTCCTCTGCGCCGGGATCGTCGAGCAGAAGACCCACATCAAGGATATTACAAAGATGGGCGGCCTCATCAAAGTCATGCCGGTGACCGCCGTCTCCTTCCTTCTTTGCGCCTTCTCGGTCATGGGCATTCCCCCCTTCGGGGGCTTCTTCAGCAAATACATGGTGATCACCGGGGCGGTCAATCAGGGTAACCTCTGGGTCACCTTCACTTTTGTCTTCGGGGCCTTCCTGACAATCATTTACCTCTTCAGAATTTTCAACGCCATTTTCATGGGTGAGATGAAAACTCCGGTCTCCGGGAAGGAAGGTTATCCCTCCATGGTGTGGAGTGTGGCCTCCCTGGCGGTCCTCTCCCTCGTGGCCGGCCTTTTGATTAATTATCCTGCTCAGTTCGTGCAGTCAACAGTTCAGCAGATGCTTGGGATGGTGGTAAGATGACGGAAAAAATTCTTCTCTGGCCGATTCTTCTCCCGGCGGCGGCGGGTGTCCTCTGCCTGCTGATGGGCCGGGTGCGCGGAATAAAAGAGGCGCTGGCCCTCCTGGCGTCCCTGGCCAATCTCGTTTTGGCGGTCTTTCTCTTCAGGCAAGATATGACCCTCTCACTCCCCTGGTTCGGCTTCGGGATGGACATGTCCCTCCGCCTCTATCACTTCAGCGCATTCATCCTGCTGGCCTCCGCCGGATTCGGTTTTCTCATCGCTCTTTACTCCAGTTCCTTCATGGCCAAAAAAGAGGCCACCAACCAGTACTACGCCTACTTTCTCATCACCCTGGCCCAGGTCAACGGGGCGGTACTCTCGGACAACCTGGTGGCCATGCTATTTTTCTGGGAGGGCCTGCTTCTGACGCTCTTCGGCTTCATCATCATCGGACGAAAGGAAGCCTTCAAGACCGCGGTCAAAGCTTTTGTTATAGTGGGCGTGACCGATATCTGCCTGATGTTCGGAATCGGCCTGGCGGGACACCTGGCCGGGACCTTCACCATGTCTCAGATGAGCCTGCCCCTCGGCGGACTGGGGAGTCTGGCCTTCATATTTCTAATGATCGGGGCCATCTCAAAGGCCGGCTCAATGCCATTCCACAGCTGGATACCGGATGCGGCCGTGGATGCCCCGCTGCCCTTCATGGCCTTCGTTCCGGCGGCCCTGGAAAAACTCCTGGGAATTTACCTCCTGGCCCGTATATCGCTCGACCTTTTCAAGCTCGACCAGAACAGTTGGTTGAGCACCCTCCTCATGATAATAGGGGCGATCACCATACTCCTGGCGGTCATGATGGCCCTCATCCAGACGGATTACAAGCGTCTCCTCTCCTACCACGCCATCAGCCAGGTTGGCTACATGATCCTCGGCATCGGCACCTGCGTTCCCATCGGAATAGTCGGCGGCATCTTCCATATGATCAACCACGCCATGTACAAGTCCTGCCTCTTTCTCACGGGAGGCTCGGTGGAGAAACAGGCTGGGACCACCGATCTTTCAAAACTGGGGGGCCTGGCCCGCAGGATGCCAATCACCTTTATCTGCTTCGTGGTTGCCGCGGCCTCTATTTCCGGGGTGCCGCCCTTTAACGGGTTTTTCTCCAAGGAACTCGTCTATGACGGCGCTCTTGAGCGAGGTTTGATCTACTACATCGCGGCCGCCCTCGGCTCGTTCCTAACCGCGGCCTCCTTCCTTAAACTTGGGCATTCGGCCTACCTCGGCCCGGAGAGCGAAAAGAGCCGGGAGGTCAAGGAGGCCCCCTGGCCCATGCTCCTTCCCATGATTATCATCGCCGGCCTGTGCATCCTCTTCGGCGTCTACAACTCCATTCCGCTCAGAAATCTCATACAGCCCATTCTGGGGATGCGTATGGAAGGGCATGATTACTCGGGCCTTCCGCACAGCGTGGTCATAGTCGGCATTACCGTCCTCGTCATCCTGGGGGCCTTCTTTAACCATCTTTACGGCGTCAAAAAGAGCGGAAGCGGTCTCGGGGCCGCCGACCATATACATCATGCCCCCGTCCTTTCGGGCATCTATGATCGGGCCGAAAAGCGCGCCTTTGACCCCTACGACATCGGCCTGGGAATAACGAATTGGATTTCAAAGATTGCCTGGGGAGTAGACCGCTTTATTGACTGGATCTATGAGAGGCTGGTCGTGGGAATTGCCTACGGCCTGGGCGGGCTCATCCGCTTTTTGCACAGCGGCAATTATTCCACTTACCTGCTCTGGGCACTCCTGGGGCTCGTATATATAATGGTGTCCATACTCATGTTTTATTTCTAACGTTTTGGAGGAATCAGCGTGCCTTCTCTTCTTGTCATCATACCCCTGATCGCCATCCTCATCCTGAATCTGCCGCTTGGAAAAATCATGAGAAAAGCGGCCTTCTGGCTGGCCCTGATTCTGACAATCGGGCAGTCCACCCTGGTGGCCTTCGCCGGGAGGGAATTCTGGGCGGATTTCACAAGCCCGCTGGTGAAATACTTTCCCGTCTCTCTGGCTGCCTCCGACGATCTCTCCTTAGTCGTGCTCCTGGCGATCGGCCTGGTCTCTTTTGCCGCGCTCCTGGTCGGCCGGGGTATGATAGCCGACGAGGACGAATGTTTTATATTTATCAATCTCCTGCTCCTGGCGATGATCGGCATGAACGGGATCGCCATGGTCTCCGATCTCTTTTCCCTCTACGTCTTTCTTGAGATCACCGCCGTTTCCTCATTTATCCTGATCGCCCTCAGGCGCGATCGGGACGGCCTTGAGGGGGCTTTCAAATACCTCGTCCTTTCGGCGGTGGCCACGGTCCTGATGCTCTCCTCCATTGCCATCCTCTTCATGGTCGGGGGACACACCTCATTTATTACGGTGCGGGCGGCCTTAAACGGGGCGCCCAACAGCATGATGATTGACGTGGCGCTCTGTCTCTTCATCGCGGGCCTCCTCATCAAGGGCGGGCTGGTGCCCTTCCACGGGTGGCTGCCCGACGCTTATTCCTCGGCGCCGGCGCCCGCCTCCATTCTTCTGGCCGGGATTATCACCAAGACCACCGGCGTCTATACCCTGATGCGCCTGGTCAAGGACGTCTTCCCGCCGAACAGCGACATGAACAATATCCTTATGCTGGCGGGTATAGTCTCCATCCTGGTCGGAGCCCTGGCGGCCCTGGAGCAGAAGGATTTCAAGCGGATGCTGGCTTATTCGTCCATCAGCCAGGTCGGTTACATTATTCTGGGTTTGGGGACGGGCACTGAGCTGGGCTTTGCGGGCGCCGTCTTTCACCTCTTCAACCACGCGGTCTTCAAGTCCCAGCTCTTTGTCAATGCTGCGGCCGTTGAGGAACAGACCGGCTCCCGGGACATGGACACCATGGGAGGGCTGGCGGCCAGGATGCCGGTGACGGGCTTTACCTCCGCCGTGGCCTGCCTCTCCACCGCCGGGATTCCTCCCCTGGCCGGGTTCTGGTCCAAGCTGGTCATCATCCTGGCGCTCTGGAAGGCGGGGGATTATACCTATGCGGTCATCGCCATTCTGGCCAGCGTCATCACCCTGGCCTACTTCCTCTCCCTCCAGCGGCGTGTCTTCTTCGGAAAGCTGGCCCAGGGCTTTGAACAGCTCCGGGAAGCGCGCTGGTCGCTCCTTATTCCGGCCATCCTGCTGTCTCTCATCACGATCGGAATCGGAGTCTTCTTCCCGTTTTTCATCAATACGATCCTTTTACCGATCCGGAGTATTTTATGATATATCATTCTGAAAGAGGTTTTGCGGCATGAAGATGAACCTGGTATGCCTTATTCTACTGTTTCTCATGCTCCTTTCTTCCGTCTGGGCCGTCATGACGCGGACCCTGCTCAAGGCGGCGATCGGCCTGGCCTTGGCCAGCGCCGTCCTGACCATCCTCATGTTTTTTCTCGGCGCCCCGATGGCCGCCGTCTTTGAGCTCTCCGTGTGCGCCGGCCTTATCACGGTGGTCTTCGTGAGCACGATCAGTCTCACCAAGCCGATTTCTGAAAAAGTCGAGGAGGAGCGGGAGCGTGAACATATCAAGTTTTCCTGGATTTTACCGCTCATTCTGCTGGCGATCGGACTGGCCCTGAAGTTCGTACCCTTTGCCTTTGATTTCAATCTGCCTCCCGCAGCTCTGAACAATGATTTCCGCAGTGTTCTCTGGAACACGCGCCTCCTGGACATCCTGGGCCAGATCACCATCATTCTGGCCGGTGTCTTCGGCGTAGTCATCCTCTTTAAGGAGAAAAAAGAAAATGAGCGCTAATATTCCGGCCTTCTTCTGGCAGTTCATCATATTCATAATCCTACTCTTCGTGACCGGCATATACTGCATCATGGTCACCCGGAACTTCATCCGGGTGCTCATCGGCCTTGAAATTCTGACCAAGGCGGTAACCCTGCTCATCGTGCTGGCCGGTTTTGCGACGGGGCACATCGCTCTGGCCCAGGCCTATGTCGTCACTCTTATTGTCATCGAGGTGGTGGTCATCGCGGTGGCCGCCGGAATCGTTATCGGGGTCTTCCGGGTAAACAAATCCCTCGACGTCACCAAGTTGAGAAATCTGAAAGGATAGGAGACAAGTTGTGAGCTTTTTTTTGCTTCTTCCCCCGGTCGCCTTCATCCTCATCTTTATTGTAATGGGGCTCCAGCTCTGGTTTTTCGCCAGATTGGCCGCAAAAAGTGGTAAGGCTACTTCAGGAAAGCTGAAGTCCTACGCCTGCGGGGAAGATGTCCCCAGCGTCAACGTCCGCCCCGAATACGGGCAGTTTTTTCAGTTCGCTTTCTTTTTCACCATCATGCACGTGGTGGCCCTGGTAGTGGCCACGGCGCCGGCGGGATATATGCGCTCTTCCTTCATGGCGGTCTTCTATATCATAGCCGCCCTCATCGCACTAACCATCCTGTACAGGAGGTCATGATTAATGAATCTGCTTAATCGGGTCGTCCACTGGGCCCGCCTTAAATCACCGTGGGTTATCCATTTTAATACGGGAGCCTGCAACGCCTGCGACATCGAGATCGTGGCCTCCTTCACGCCGCGTTTCGACCTGGAGCGTTTCGGGGTGCTGCTCAAGGGCACTCCCCGGCATGCGGACGTCCTGATCTGCTCCGGCCCCGTGACCCGGCAGATAAAAAAGCGGCTCATTCGTATCTACGAGCAGATGGCCGAGCCCAAGTTCGTGGTGGCGGTCGGCACCTGCTCCTGCTCGGGCGGCGTATTCAGCGGCTGTTATAACGTGGAGGGGGGCATTGACGCCGTGATTCCAGTCTCGGCCTACATCCCCGGCTGTCCGGCCCGACCCGAGGCCATCATAGACGGAGTGGTCAAGCTCCTTTCGAGCCTGGAGAAAACAGAATCCAAAAAGGTGAAAACCCCGGTGGAGGTGGGAGCATGCTGAACGAGGAGGCCCTCAAGGCGGAACTTGAAAATAAATTTCCATTTTTAAAAGAAAAAGTGCGGATTACCCGCCCGCGCCGGATTTTTACCGACTATCTGGATCCGGCGCAGTTTCACCAGGTCTTCGAATGCCTCTATGACGCGATGGGCTTTAAGATTCTCTGCACCATCACCGGCCTGGACGAGGGCGAGAACTATGGCTTTGTCTATCACCTGGCCCACCAGGACGGGACGGTCTTTAACCTTAAGTCCTCCGTGCCGAAGAAAAATCCCGTCATAAAGACCATCACCGGATATTTTCCCGGCGGCGCCATCTACGAGCGGGAACTTGAGGATTTGCTGGGGGTGAAGGTGGAAGGCCTGCCTCCGGGCAAGCACTATCCCCTCCCGGATGACTGGCCGCAGGGACAGTATCCTCTCCGGAAGGATTGGAAGCCGGAAATGCTTGAAGAAAAGGAGGCCACCCTCAATGCCTAAAGTCACCATTCCCATCGGGCCTCAGCACCCGGCACTCAAGGAACCGGCCAGTTTCAACATCACGCTGGAGGGAGAAAAAATTTACTCGGTCGAAGTCCGCCTCGGATATAACCATCGGGGTGTTGAGAAAGCCGCCGAAGGCAGGACCTATATCCAGGACATCTACCTGGTGGAGCGCATCTGCGGGATCTGTTCCCATTCGCATTCCACCGCCTTCATTCATGCGGTTGAGGAAATAGCCGGCCTTTCCGTGCCTCCGCGGGCCCGCTACATCCGCACGCTGGTAGGCGAGCTTGAACGCATTCACAGCCACCTCCTCTGGCTCGGGGTCGCCGGCCACGAGATTGGCTTTGACACGCTTCTCATGTACTCCTGGAGAGATCGCGAAGTCGTGATGGACATTCTGGCGCTTCTCACGGGAAACCGGGTGAACTACGGGATGAACACCTTCGGCGGCGTCCGCCGGGACGTCTCCCCCGAGCAGGTCGGACAGATAAGGAAGGCCGTTGACATCCTGGAGGAGCGCACCAAATACTACATCGAGGTGGCTACCCAGGAGACGACCCTTATTAATCGGCTCTCCGGAGCCGGCTTCATTTCCCATGAGGATGCGGTAAAACTTGGCGCGGTCGGTCCAACCGCCCGCGCCTCTTCAGTGGATCGGGACATGCGGCGGGACGATCCCACCGCGGCCTACGGCGAGGTGGAGTTCAAGGTCATCACCGACGATCACAACGACGTCTACGGACGTACGCTGGTTCGGGCGGGCGAGCTCATGGAATCATACAAAATAATCCGGCAGGTGCTGGATAAACTGCCTGACGGCCCCATAGCCGTCAAGGCCCCCAGAAAAATACCGGCCGGCGAGGCCCTGAGCCGCTACGAGGCGCCGAGGGGCGAGGACGTTCACTATGTGAAGGCGGACGGCAGTGACCGGCCTTACCGTGTCAAGGTGCGGGCCCCGACGCTGGCCAACCTTCAGTCCGTTGCCAAAATGCTCGAGAACAACTACCTGGCCGACGTGCCCATCGTGGTAGCCGCGATAGACCCCTGCTTCTCATGCACCGATCGGATGATCGGGCTCCATGATCTATCAAGCGGCCGGCAGGATTTGCTCTCCTGGGAGAGCCTCCACGACTACAGCATCCGGTGGCACCAGGGACGGGGAATAGATTTTGCTGAAGCAAACAGAAAATTGAAGGGGCGTAAATAGAGTGCAAATTGTTTTGACACATCCTGACCCATACGTGTTGATTCTGACTCAGCTTTTCTATCTTTTAATTTTTCCGGGGGTTTTCTTTTTGAGTCTCTTCGGGCTGGTCGCTGAATTCATTGACCGGAAGATCTACGCCCGCCTCCAGAACCGGGTAGGCCCTCCCTGGTTTCAGCCGCTGGCCGATTTTTTCAAGCTGGTCGGTAAGGAGGAGATCATACCGGATGACGCGGACCGCGGGATGTTCAAGCTCATGCCGCTCTTCGCCATCACCGCCGTCATCACCGCCTCCTTCTATATCCCCATGTGGACGCATAAGGCTTTGTTTTCTTTCGAGGGGGATCTCATCGTCGTTATGTACCTTCTCACCATCCCAACCCTCACCTTCTTCCTGGCAGGCTGGTATTCGTCCTCGCTCTACTCGATGATCGGAGCCGTGCGCTGCCTGACCCAGCTTTTCGCTTACGAAGTGCCGCTCTTCCTGGCCGTCCTATCGCCGGCGCTCCTGGCCAATACCTGGTCTCTTCAGGGAATGGCGCAGTATTACTCGGTTCATCCCTGGTACTGGCTTTTCAATCTCATAGGATTTGCCGTGGCCCTGGTGGCCCTCCTCGGCAAGCTGGAGAAGGTCCCCTTCGACATCCCGGAGGCGGAGACCGAGATCGTGGCCGGAAGTTTCACCGAATACACCGGCCGCCTCCTGGCCTTCTTCCGGATGGCCATTGACATCGAGCTGGTGGTGGGTGCCTCCCTGGCGGCGGTGGTCTTTTTGCCCTTCGGCCTGGGACTCCCGCCTGTTTACGGATTTTTGCTCTACCTTCTCAAGGTGGTGCTGGTAGTCGCCATGCTGGCGCTTCTCCGCACCATTTTTGCGCGCCTGCGCATAGATCAAATGGTCAACTTCTGCTGGAAGTACGTGGCGCCGGCCGCCTTTATCCAGCTTCTCATCGCGCTGATCCTGAAGGGAGTACTGGTCTGAAATGAAAAAACCGGGCATGATGGTCTCTGAAGTGCTGCACAACTTTGGCAAAAAGCCGGCCACAATTACCTACCCCAAGGACAAGGTGACGATGCCCGCCCACTTCCGGGGACGCATCCTCTTTTACCCGGAGCGCTGCGTCGGCTGCAAGCTCTGCATGAAGGACTGCCCCTCCAATGCCATCGAGATAAACAAGGTCGGAGAGAAGCAGTTCGAGGCGGTGTTTCACCTGGACCGCTGCATCTATTGCGCACAGTGTGTGGATTCCTGCAACAAGGAGGCCCTCGAGGCCACGCCGGAATATGAGCTGGCCCAGCTTGACAGAAAGAATCTTACGGTGACCATGCGTGCGGAACCTAAGGGAGAGACTCCAAAAGAGACTTGATAAAGCCGGACGAATCCTGCTTTTGGGCGTCGGCTCCGAGCTTCGGGGCGATGACGCCGCGGGGATGGTACTGGCTCAGAATTTAAAGAGGAGCCTCCGGGGCCGCAAGGACAGGCGGGTCAGGATTCTCCTCGGAGGCACGGCCCCCGAAAACCTGACCGGCCAGATCAAGCGTTTCAATCCTTCTCATCTCGTCATTCTCGATGCCGCCGACATGGGCAAGCGCCCGGGAGAGACGGCAATCCTTGAGACTAAAGACCTTGACAACCTTTCCTTCGGCACCCACGTCCTCTCCCTGGGAATCCTGGTCAACTACCTTCTGGAAACCCTGAAGATGGACGTCTTCCTCCTAGGCATCCAGCCGGAGTCATTGGAAATAAACCAGCCGCTTTCATTGGAAGTGGGTGCCTCAGTGAATAAACTGTCAGCCCTGCTTGCGGAAATATTGTAGAAGCATCCCCCCGTGGTTGCCCTATTGGGTCGCCGGTAATGGTCAGGTACAATCCATCGGCGCGAACGCCCAAAATCAGCGGCTAGCATCAGCGAGTCCGATGTACTTTGTGGTTGGGCATCTAGATCTTTAACTCCTCAAGGAACCGTCCAGCGGTAGCAACAATGTCCATATTTATATAGTTGATCTTGATCGGGATTTTATAAACTATTGGAACGCGTAAATTTCTCGCAGTAATCCGGCACTTAAATACGCAGTTGTCGAGTTGCTCTCCAGGCGGTACAAGTAGCGTCACATCAAAGACCTCTGGATTAACTTGATGTCTGAACTCGTCGCATTCAAAAATCCATGATGTTGTGGGAATTGATGGTCGCCCCGGCTTCCAGTAGAAGGCATGTTTGTCACGCTTTAGAACACGCTTTGGAATAGGATATAACCCATGCAATCCCTTGAAAATGTCGTCGTTCGAGTAGGTGCTAAACGCATCGTATCTTCTCGCGTTTCCAATCAACGACTCGAATGCGTTCTTCTCCTGGATCCATCTACCTCCCGGAGGTTTGGGCGGCTCAGGGAGCTTAATTTGTTGGACGTCTGCAGTTTCTATGGAGTCCTCGTCCCCGGTTTGTTCCAGGAGAACTCCACCATAGGCATTGAACTCCACGAGAAAGTTTTCAGCTGGAGCGCTACCGATGTTACTAATGGAAATGGTAAATCGAAGGAGACGACTTAGATCCTCAAGCCGAGGCGGTAAGGTCTTGAAGAAATCTCGTATCCGCTGAACCCATTCTGGATATTGTTCGATTTTGTATTTTCTTATTTCTTCTTCGCTGGGCGGTTCGTAGCGGCGTCTAGTTCCCAGGCCAGTAGGCCCGAGAGCTCTCATTTTGGGTTTGGATAAATCGAATTCAGTAACAAGCGGATATCGCCTTGCTGCCAGACCAACCAGCTCTTCTATCTGTTGATCCGACATGCCTGCATAGCATTGCACTGACAATTTGAGGACTTGGCTAGGGATTCCCTTCTCATTGTTAGAAACTACCAGGATTTCAGGATAGCTACGTTCGAGATCCTTCAGCTTTCTCTCCAGTTCAGTAATCTTCTTGTCTCGCGCGTCAGGCTCTGGGGGTAGCAACCATTCATCCGGAACTATAAAAACCGACAACCCGCAGTTTTTTGCCATCAATATGGGTTGCGTATCATGCGTTAGTATCGCAACATCTTCGCCAATATGCTCTGTTCTATACATGAGCGCCTCGGCAATGATCCGATCGTCAGGCCGAGTCAAGTCCAGAAAGGGGAAATTCGTTTCTTTAATAATTACTGGTGGAGCAAAGCCTACCTCCACGTGAGGATTCGATTCCCGTACGGCCACCCTGGAGTCTTCTGCAGATATCATTCGCCGGATAAAAGCCGTGGCATTCCTAGACCGACGAGCCCTTCTAGTGTTCCCGTCTTGCTTCATACGGTCAATCTCTTCCTGAACAGGTCGGCTGATTAATAGTAGCAAATTCTGGTCATTAGCGAATTGATGCCATGCAATATTTTCTAAATCCAGGCACTGGAGCAACACGTTTGTATCTATGAATAGCGTTCTCATGTCGGTTTCCGATAATTAGTGCCTGCACTGATTATTTGACCGCGCCATGAGAAGAAATTAGAGCGGTTCTTCTCTTCGATGTTTAGTAGGGCTTGCGGCACTTGCTTTGTAAAGTCCTTCAAGTCGTTCCTCTTAGTCCTGCCTAACGCTCCAGCTAAATTGTATGGCCTCACATATTACGATGGACAGCCGTCGGCTGGCAGTTAAGCGGGATAATCTTACTTATATTAAGCTTAAATTAGAATTACATACTGCGCATCTAAATGCTTTAATATCTTGTGGGAGATGAACATTATATGATGACGAGCAGTAAACACATCTTATTTGCACCCCTACTGGTCTTATAGAGGAACGGTCAGAGAGTGCTAAGCCTGCTGCTGCGCCAGCGACAGCCCCCTCACCTTTTCCTAGAAATGCACCAATTCCGGTTGTCAAAAGAACTGTCCCAAGAACGTGTGAGTCGTCATAAGATTCAAATATTTGGTGCACATAACTTAAATAATTATCATTTGGCTCAAATACAACATAATGTCTTAAAAAAGGAGTTACGATAGTTATTTTTCCCACATCGGTGTTCCTTTCAAACACCCATATATCTTTATTGCTCGCCGCCCCTGCCTCTGCGACTACCCAATCTCTTGTATGTTGAATATTCTCTACATTACTACTCAAAACAACAAATATTGCGTTGGAGTTAAATATATCAGCCTTTATCTTTTCCGATGTAATCCAACCATTGCAAATTTTCTCAATCTCCTCGAATATTATACGTACCTTTGTCCCCACGCCAGACCTAGAAAAAAAATTAACTAGTTCATCGTCTTTATTACTATGCGATATAAATATCTGCGCCATAAGTTACCTCCGTTAAATATTAACCAGTCGCGTTGCTTTAGCGGCGCGAATGATATTGGGGTCACGATCATGGGATCAGGTCTTGCAATCATATATTTTCGTCGGCACGTCGAAAATTCTCGTCCCTCCATCACCTCCGCGACCATGTTTAACACCCGACTTGCCCGTACAATAGAAAGTATTCAGTAATTTTCTCCGGACTCCTTTAACCCAAACTCTCGAAAAATTCTCGCAGTCATCGTCCGCCTCGAAAAACTCTAAGGCGTCCTCTGCTACGACATCACCCTCTTTGAGCTCAAACGCAGTTTGGGGCGGGAAATGAGTCGCTGTTATCTCAGTTCCAAATAGGCCGGAGATATGCGAAAATGCTTTAATATGCGCTCTTCGTACAAAGAACAAGACCCCTTGGTCCTCATTCCCCGCAGCCGGGGATAGATATTAGCTCGCCTCCATTATTTATGTCAAATCTAACGCGATGTGGGGGCAAGCTCCCCTATCGCCTCCTGCCAAAATCTAAAAACAAAAAGAAAACCAAATCTAGGGGATATTGAGGTCGCAGGCGGCCCGGAAGCCATTGTCGTTGCCCCAACTTCCCGGGATGAAGCCAGAGCGGTTGGCACAGCGGAATGGGTCGTAATCGGTATAATCATAGTTATCGCACCAAGAGCCGCCGCGCAAAACGCGACAAAAGCCATTCTCAGGTCCCTGGGGATTGATATAAGGGGAATTCTTGTAATAGTTTTCATCATACCAATCCGCGCACCACTCCCAAACATTCCCCGCCATGTCCAGACATCCATATGGTGAAGCACCAGAAGGGCACGAACCTACCGGAAGTGTCCCGTGTCCTTCCCAGAGATTAGCCATCCCGGAAAGCTTTGGACCATTCCTGCTGTTGCATGGCCGCCCGATACTGCCCAACGGAGAGGGCCTATTACCCCACGGATAGGGCATCTCATCCTTGTCCCTGGCCGCTTTTTCCCACTCCGCCTCCGTCGGAAGTCGCAGTCCCGCCCAATGGCAATACTCCATTGCATCTTTCCATGACACTCCTATCACCGGGTGCTCCCGTGTCCTCAAATTATAGTATTGCTTCCAATCTCCTTCAGCTTGATAACCGGTCTCCTTTACGAACAGTGCAAACTGCTTGTTAGTCACCTCATATTTACCGATGTAATAAGCAGGAAGGTACACCCGATGCAGAGGAAACTCATCACTACTCCCCCTCCCTTCGTGGCTCCCCATTATAAACTTTCCCGCCGGAATCAATATGAGCTCTGAATCGTCTTTTTTGTTTGTAGTTACTGCAGGGAATTTCTCAATAGGTATCTTATGCGTTGCCTGTTTTTTTCGGTCAGCAACTTTTTGAATTTTTCGCCTAATCTTTTCCAGATCCAACCTTGTATTAACGCTCTTTCTTATCCTCATATTCTTTCCTAAAAAAATCACATTAACAAAGTTGGCGCTCCATCCTACTGGCAATCTTGCTGGCCAGATTTGACAATCCCCCTTCGGCATCCACAAAATTTCGCGCGCGCCTCCCGGGGTTTCAAATTCGACCCGCGGCCAGTTTCTTTTATCGTACTCCCACCCCTCAAAACACTTGCAAAACACACGTGGACCTCCACGTTCGCGATCTTTTAAAATGATACTCACCAGATATTTAATTACTACTGGATCCGCTATAGTGCGTTTTCGACCAGCTTCTATGATCGTTATGAGGCGTGCCGCTTTAATATTTTCTACAACTTGCCTCTCAACTCTTTCCGGGTCAATAGAACATGAAATAACAAGAAAAGAAGCTAGCAATAGCAGGGCTACTACTCGATAGATTCTTCTCATCACTTCTCCTTAATAAATTTTCGCGTAGCAAGTTACGCGGTCTCAGAGGCAAATGTTTCAGCCCGGGCTTTCGTTTTACAAGGAGCTAAAGTTCAGGGACAGTGGGAGCCGAGAATCAGAGATTGCGCGTTAGATAATTTCCTTCAATCTTCTCCAGCAGCTTATGCAAGCCGAAAATTCCCGCCTCTTCACCATCTCCGCGGCCATCCTAAGCAAAGTATTCAGTAATTTTCCCCGGACTCCTTTAACCCAAAACTCTCGAAAAATTTTCACAGTCATCGCTCGCCTCCGTTATGACTCGGCGAATGCACTCTTTCCTCCTTTTCGCAGGATTTCGGCTTATAACGTCTAAAGTTAATTTTTATTTTCATTAAAAGCGAGTGATTTTATGAAAAATATCCCTTTGCGGTTTATAATGTCAGCAATTATTATATTTCTATTAGTGTGGTGGGGATTTCAGTTAGCGGAGGCAAAGGATATTCCGTTGGTTTCGCCTGTGCAACAAGGGCAAAAGAAAGCCGTCACCGGAACCTGGACTTTACAAAAGGAGCTTTCGCTACCGGGTAATACTCTATATGACGTATGGGGCAGTGGCGCAAACGATGTCTTTGCGGTAGGCGAAGACCGGAAGGCTCGCTCCATTATTTTACATTATAATGGCAAAAGTTGGACCCCCATGAAGAGCTATGCCACTTGCCTTTATGGAGTATGGGGCAGCGGAACAAACAATGTCTTTGCGGTAGGCTACAAAGCTGGTTCTGGCAGCATTATATTACACTATAACGGTCATACCTGGACCCCCATGACTTACGGCACCTCTAAAAAATTATTTATTCTTTGTGACGTATGGGGCAGTGGAGCAAACGATGTCTTTGCAGTGGGCGGCGACCGAAACGGGCCAGCTAGGATCTTACATTATGATGGAAATTACTGGTCAAATATGTCTTACAATTCAAATGATCTCTTTGGCAAAATATGGGGTAGCGGGCATACAAATGTGTTTGCAATTGGATATATCTCTTCTGGCGAAAGCTCTCTTATAGAATATAACGGCAAAAAATGGGCGACTAAGAATTACTACACCCCTAATTACAAGACCCTTATACGTATACTTGCCATATGGGGCAGCGGAGCAAACGATGTCTTTGCGGTGGGATATGGCACTATTTTACATTATAACGGTAGTAAGTGGACACCTATGTCTTCCGGCATCAATAAGGAACTTAATGCTATATGGGGCAGTAATGCCAAGGATGTTTTCGCAGTGGGAGAATCCGGCACCATTTTACATTACAACGGGAACAAATGGACAACTATGTCTTCCGGCACCAACAAGGATCTTAAAGCTATATGGGGCAGCGGTCCTGATGATATTTTTGCTGTCGGAAGTGATGGCACTGTTTTACGTTATAGTTCTAAATTGAAAAAATAAAGCCTCCGGGGCCGCACGGGCCGGCGAATCAGGATTTTACTCGGCGGCACGGCCCCCGAAAACCTGACCGGCCAGATCAAGAAATACAAACCTTCTCATCTCGTCATTCTCGATGCCGCCGACATTGGGAAGCGCCCGGGAGAGACGGCCATCATTGAGACTAAGGACCTGGACGGCCTTTCTTTCGGCACTCACGTCCTCTCCCTGGGAATCCTGGTCAACTACCTTCTGGAAACCCTGAAGATGGACGTCTTCCTCCTCGGCATCCAGCCGGTGTCATTGGAAATCAACCGCCCGCTTTCATTGGAAGTAGACGCCTCCGTTAATAAACTCTCCGCCCTTTTTATGGATCTTCTAACTTAATTTCCTATCTGGTTCGGGGCTGTCGGGGGTATTCCCCACGAAAGTACACCGTCAATTTTCCCAGCGTGAAAATTGCGATTCGGTGCTCAGCCTCGCTCGTCCCGCCAACGGCGGGACACCATGCCCGCTCGGCCTCCGCAACGCCTTTCTTAGGGAAACACCCCCTCCTCCCCTTTTCTTTCCCGGAAAAGGGAATATTCAGGCATGGAAAAAACTCGGGGGAAAGGTGCAAGGAGTCATGAGTCTTAAGAGCGCGCGACGCGGAAGCCGCAGTATTCGCTCCTGAAGTTTGGGACGCCGTAACTACGGAAGGCGGCGCGAAAGAAGTCTTTGAAGCAGCAGTTCCACGAGCCGCCGCGAAGAACGCGGTCACTCCCGCTCCCGGGACCCTGCGGATTTCTTTGCGGCGAATTGCCATAGTACTTCTCCCCATACCAGTCGGAGCACCACTCATCCACATTCCCCGCCATATCCAAACAGCCGTAGGGAGAAGCTCCGAGAGGGAAGGAGCCCACCGGAAGGGTCCCACGACCCTGAGATATGTTCGCAATCCTAGAAAGCTTCGGGCCTTGATAGCAGTTACAGTTTCTTTCATCCCACTCGTTTCCCCACGGATAATTCCTTCCATCAGTCCCCCGCGCCGCCTTCTCCCACTCTGCCTCCGTGGGTAGCCTCAAACCTGCCCACTCGCAGTAGGCCTTCGCGTCGTTCCAGGTGACAGAGATCACCGGATGAGCCGCCGTCCGTAAATTGTAGTAATCCCGCCAAGGCCATCGTGCCTGATACCCCGTCTCCTGCACAAACTTCGCAAACTGCTTGTTCGTTACCTCGTGCTTCCCGATGTAGTAGACATCAAGATATACATTGTGCTGTGGATGTTCATTGTCGCTCCCTTCTCCCTGCGGCGAACCCATCGTAAACTCCCCCGCCGGAATCAAGATAAGCTCCGAGCCGTCCTTGAGGCACCCTGACCTAACAGGTATCCCGGTTGTAGGATCATTAATAAATTTTTCTAGTTTTCTTATAGTTAAAGTCTCAGATATATGCCATAAAATTATACCTAAAGTTGCTGGGATAATTAAATATGGATTTATAAAATAAGAAACTATTGCAACTACTGCATACCGAAAAATCTTTATATATATCCCCCTCAAACCCAAAGGTGTGGCAATAAAATTTGCCAACATGAAAAACCATAGAAAAACTGCTAAAGAATATATAAAAGCAAAGAATATTGGAAAAACTGGCAGAGAGGCTACAGTTAGAACTATGAAAAATAATGGGAATATCATGCGTTCACCTCACTTCTTGCGCCTAATCCTCCGATTGTGATCTGGTTTTCGTGTGAAATTCCAGATGATTCATGGCAAGTGATTCTGATCTAACGGTACTAATCAATAGTTTCGTTACAACAAACCTTCCTTCCTTCGGTCGCCTCCTTAGATAACTCCGAAAAATTAGCTCTGGCAATAAATACCAAGCTATTAATATTCGAGGTTGTTTTTAATGTATTCAGTACAATCAGGACAGAATTTAGGATACTTACATATGTAACCCATCACGCATTGTTTACCACAATGTTCCTGACCAGCCATATGCCCATATTCATGTATTGTTGCTTCAGAAATATATTGATCGCGAATCACTATTAATCCTTCAGCTGTAGCTTGACCGTATATAGCAGGCTCTTTTTTAACATCTGGAGGATTATGAAAAACATATTTCTGAGAATCCACCAATATTATTATTGCATACAACAGGAGTCCCTTTTCCCTAAGACTACGTAAATTGATTGTCAATTTGCCAAAATCAATATTGTTAATCTTAATTATGCTTTCCGCAAGAAGGGCTTCAATATATTGCAAATCATTTTGTTTTTCAGTATTGCCATTAAGCACTTCGAAAGGCAGATCTAATTCAGAATTCGTTTCCTTAATTATTTTTCTTGTTATATCAATTTTTTCAGAGATGACGCCAAAAGTAGCAAACACGCAAATAACTTTTGTTCTTTCCCATTCCCATTTTGCTGGGATCATTTCATTCCCACATAATCTAACCGAATTGCCACATTCTTTCAATGTTATGATTGCCTTCCTTTTTTGTAATTGGCCACCGACTTTGCCCCCCTGACCGTCGGCTTGGAAGAATTACAAGAGGTCAGTGGGGTCAGGTCTACACAATTGACAGTTTGCATCCTCCGAGCCCATCCTCAACTCCCGGCTTGCCCGTCCCATAGAAAATATTCAGTAATTTCCCCCGGATTCCTTTTTCCCAAAATTCTCGAAAAATTATCACAGTCATCGCCCGCCTACGTTAATAAAACCTCCGCCCTGTTCGCCGAAATTTTATAGCACCCACCTGGTTGCGCTATTGGGGATTAAATGGCTTCCTAAAATGGGAAAAGTCCCAGACTGACTTTTATCGCCTCGTCCACTTTTATAAGGGTCTCCGGCGATAATTTCCCCCATATGGCCAGGATTCTCTCCTTGTCAATCGTGCGGATTTGGTTCAATAGGATCAAAGAATCATTCTTCAATCCACCCTCGGGAGCTTTCACTTCAACTTCGGTCTCAAAAACGGCTTCCTCTCCGGAAGTGAGACAGGCCACGATGGTGACGGGGCTATATTGATTGCCGATATCATTCTGAAGAACGAGGCAGGGACGAACTTTCCCTTGTTCA
>JAZDOK010000039.1:0-12085 GCA_043798715.1 bacterium | reverse complement strand
TGTTATTGTTCTGTGATATTGTCACCCTGTAACTGTTCTGCGAAAATGTCACCATGAGAGAAAGAATGGTGACCATGTCCAGGAGAGAGATTCGGAGGTACGAGGTTATTTCAAAAGCAGAGGAGGGATATTTGACGGTTGGCGAGGCGGCAAGGTTACTGAGTCTCAGTGAGCGCCAGGTGAAACGCCTGAAGAAAGGAGTGAAACAGGAACAATCGGAGGCGTTTATCCACGGGAATCGAGGGCGAAAGCCCGCGAATACGCTCAAAGAGAAGGTTCGGGAGGAAGTCGTCAAACAAGCGCTTTTGCCGGAATATGAGGGAGTGAACGACTCTCATTTTCGGGATCTACTGGAGGAACGGGAAGGCATCGTGCTCAGCCGCTCATCAGTCAGAAGAATACGGAGAGCGGCGGGAATCTTTAGTTCCAGAAAGCACCGGAGGGCCAAGCGGCATCCTTCCCGTCCCCGAAAGGCCCAGTCTGGGATTCTGGTCCAGGTGGACGGGAGCCCGCATGATTGGTTGGAAGGGCGCGGAAGGAGCATGTGCCTTGTGGCAATTATTGATGATGCCTCCAGCAAAGTGCTGGGAGCCACCTTCCGCCAGGAAGAGGACTCGGATGGATATTTTACTGTCCTAGAGCAGATGGCAGCACGATACGGTCTACCACTGGCCATCTATTCCGACCGTCATACGATCTTCGTCTCGCCGAAATCAGGGAGACTTTCCATCGAGGATGAGTTGGCGGGAAAGACCGTGCCCCTGACACAGGTGGGCCGAGCTTTGGAGGAACTTGGCATATCCCATTGCAAGGCCTTGAGTCCCCAGGCCAAAGGCAGGATTGAGCGTCTCTGGGGCACTTTTCAGGACCGGCTAGTCATAGAAATGCGCCTGGCAGGCGTTAAGACTCTGGAAGAAGCCAACACTTTCTTGCCTGACTATGTGGAGAAGCACAACAAGCAGTTTTCTGTCGCGCCGCAAGAGTTGGAGACGGCTTTTAGAAAGGCACCAGCCAAAAAAGTCCTGATGCAAATTCTTTGCCGACATGAAAAAAGACAGGCATCGAATGGCTCAACAATCAGTTATGAGGGAAGGACTTACCAAATGGTGGACACTTCGAAAACCGTCGTCCCGCTCGTTCCGAAGGCCCAGATTACTCTCCTCCTCCACCGCGATGGAACAGTTCAAGCATCCTATCACGACAAAATCTATGACTTACAGAGTCTTGAAGTGAAGCAGTCGGAAAAACTGGCAACATATGGCTTTCAGCTAACGCCCAGGAAAGCTCACAAACCGGCAGCAGACCATCCGTGGAGACGAACACAAATTAATCCCAAAAAGAGAGAACAAATTCCACAACTGACATCAGCTCTGTCATAAATCAAACTCAGGGGGGTGACATTTTCCTAGAACAATTTGGGTGACATTTTCCCTGGACATTGACATAGGGAGGCTTTCTCCTGCTTCAACCGCATTCCCGCTTGATTTTTCAGCAGCTTCCGCCGATCGCGGGGGAGGGGGGAACTTGCCTTCCTCGATGAAGGCCAGGTGGGATTTAAGCAGCATCTTATATTCCATCAGGAAAAGCTCCTTCTGGTTCTTGAGGCGGGCGAATTCCTCCTGATGCTCCCTGGTGCTGGAATGGGCGCCGGCAATGATTTTTTCGGACTCGAAAGCAGCGTTCTTCATAATCAAATCGGCTTCCCTCTGCTTGTTGGTCAAAAGCTCCTCGGCGTTTTTCTGGGCCATGAGCATTGTGTTTTTAAGGCTCTCCTCGATGTCCTGATAGCTCTTGATCTGGGCGGTCAGGTGTTCCATCTTTTCCCGAAGTTCGCTGTTTTCACGATAAAGTTCCTCATAGCCGGCATGGACGCGTTCCATGAAGACATCTACTTCTTCTTCGTTGTAACCGCGGAAGGAACGGTTGAATTTCTGGTGCAGTATTTCTACCGGAGTAATTTTCATAGCTATCCCCCTGACTGATAAATGGTCCTTCGTACCCTCCGAGAGGGACTAATCAGGACTGCTCTTCGTAGTCTTCAAGCCTGGCGTTATTTTTTCTGGGTCCCATGACGATGCCCACGTTTGAGGGAGCAAAGACAAAGATGGTCTCGGCGATTAACTGCACGTGACCGTCCAGGGCATAGCAGATGCCGCTCAGAAAATCTATGATCCGCCGGGCCATCTCCTTGTCGGCTTTTTTGACATTGACGATTATGGACTTCCTCGATTTCAACTGATCTGCGACCTGACGGGCCTCGTCCAGGCTGAGCGGCTCCAGGACCACGATTTCCTGTTTCTTGGGGGAGGGTAGGCTGATCAGCGTGGCCTTGTGCCTGCCTCCCTTCTTCTGGGCGCTTTCCTCCTCTTCATCCAGAGGGGGCTCGTTTTCCTGATCATAAACGTCGTCCGTGAGTGTGAAAAATCTCTTCATACGCTCGATCAAACCAGGCATGAAAAAGCTCCTTTCTATCCTCGGGGACCGAATATACCTCTTCCTATTCTGACGATGTCCGCCCCTTCCTGGATGGCCACCTCAAAATCATCCGTCATGCCCATGGAGAGGAGGGAGCCTTTCCAGGAAGGAAAGCCCTGTTTCTTAATCAGATCCAGCAGGCCTTTCAGCTTCCTGAAGTAGGGGCGGCTGTCCTCCGGGTTGCTTCCCCAGGGGGGAATGGCCATGAGGCCGGCCGTCTCCAGCCCCGGGCATGTCTCCAGGTTTTTCACCAAGTCGAGAAGTCCTTCAGGGCGGATCCCGTGTTTTGTCTCCTCGTTGCCTATGTTCACTTCGAGGAAAATACGAATTTTCTTGCCGTTCGTGAGGGCCGTTGCGCTCAGCTTTCCGGCCAGGGCCGGATCGTCCACGCTCTGAATCGTTTCGAACAAGGGAGCCGCGGAGCGGGCCTTGTTTTTCTGGAG
The DNA here is from genome assembly GCA_043798715.1 of bacterium. Classification (GTDB taxonomy): domain Bacteria; phylum Vulcanimicrobiota; class JAZDOK01; order JAZDOK01; family JAZDOK01; genus JAZDOK01. Next base: position 9,167 of record JAZDOK010000039.1, on the reverse strand, counting down.
GTGTCCGATGAAATGCCACCGGATGTCGCGGGGGAGGAGAGCCATTTTTGTGCGCGCCTCCACCAGGTAGTTCTCGCCGAAGTCTCGCAGACCGGCTCTGTATGCCTCCTCTATCTTTGAGGGCTCCACCCCCTTGGTGACCGCGACCAGAAGGATGTTCCCGGCCGGCCTCCCCGAAAGGCGGGCGGCTTGCTCGATCCGATCGCGTATCTTCATAATATTTTCGGGTATACCGCTCAAGATTTCACAACACTACAACCAGCTCATCAGGCTTTCATCCTGAATGGTCGCAGTCGCACCGGTGGTATGTCCCTCGATGCCCAGCCTGAATTCAGTCGGCTGCTCTGCGTGGTAGAGGGCTTCCTCCTTCGTGATGAGGCCCGCTTCAAAGAGACTGGTCAGGGAGGCCGTGAATGTCTGCATTCCCTCGGAGGCGCCCTGCACCATGTGCGGATAGATGTCGTTGGTCTTTCCTTCAAGGATCAGGCTGGCGATGGTCGGGGTGACCATCATCACCTCGACGGCCGGGATCCTTCCGGCTTCATCCTTCCTGTTGAGGAGACGCTGGGAAATGACCCCCCGAAGGTTATTGGCGAGGAGGAAGCGGAACTGCTTCTGCTGATCGCCGGAGAAGACGTCGATGATCCGGTCCACCGCCTGAATGGTATTCGGAGTGTGCAGAGTGGAAAGGACCAGATGGCCCGTCTCGGCTGCGATGACCGCGGTCATGATCGTCTCGGGATCGCGCATTTCTCCTATGAGGATGACGTTGGGATCCTGACGGAGAGCCTGTTTCAGAGCCTCTGTGAAGGAGGAGGTGTCAAGCCCGATTTCGCGTTGAGTCACCAGGCTCAGCTTGTCGGTGTGCATGAATTCAATCGGGTCTTCAATCGTCACGATATGCAGCTTCCGGTGGGTGTTGATGTGATCAATAATGGCCGCCAGTGTTGTGGATTTGCCGGATCCGGCCGGTCCCGTAACCAGGATGAGCCCATGGTTGAGGGTGACCAGCTTCTTAAGCTGTGGCGGCAGGTTGATCTCCTCCATCGAGGGAATCTGCAGCTTAAGAAGCCGGAAGGCGGCGCTGACGGTCCCCTTCTGAAGAAAGGCGTTCACCCTGAAGCGGCCGTTCTGAGTCGTATGGGCCAGATCAACTTCCCGGATCTGGGCCAGGCTTTTCCGCTGAAGAGGCGTCAGGATGGGAAGGATGAGGCGGCTGCAGTCTTTTTCGGTGAGCACCTGGTTGCCTACCGGGAGGAGTTCGCCGTCGAGACGTACGGTGGGTGGTGCTCCGGCCTTGATGTGCAGGTCCGAGGCTTCGTGTTTCAGCATAACCTGAAGGAGGTCATCCAGATCGAATTTAATCTCGCTCACGTCGGGGATAACCTCCACGGTGCCCGGCGCATCCGAGAGACCACCGACCGCCCCGGTAATTTGGGCGACTTTTTCCTCCAGGTTATCCACGATCTTGAGGGACATCCGGGCCCGTTCGGCGCTCTCTTCGGAGAGGACCGCGCATTCCTTGACCTCGCCGGTGATCCGGTTTATTGTCTGGAGCGTTTCGTCCACGTTGCTGAGGGCGTTATAGCCGGTCTTCAGCCTCTCCATATCTTCATGGATTTTCGTCAGGGATTCTTCAAAAAGCCGCCCCCGCTCGTTTAAGCTGGCGCTCATCTCCTCCTGGGCGGAGCACATCTGCCTCTCCAGTTTCGAGAGCATGCCTTTGATTTTCTCAGGCAGGTGCTTTACATCGGGGGAAGTTCCCTCCAGCTTCTTTACATCGCGGGCCAGGCCGCTGAAGGTGGAGTTGAATTCCTTGAGCTCGGACTCCACCTTTTTTTCAAGTTTCTTGATTTTATCATCCATGCCCGTGCTTCGGGTGATGGAAGAAGAAGTTTTTTCAAGTTTTTCAAAAAGTTGGGTGATTTTATCTTCGAGCATCTCCATGTGGGCGAGGTTGCCGTCAGCCAGCTTGAGGGCGTCCTGGGAATTGGAGATCGCCTGGCTGGCCAGAGAGAGGGCCTCATCAATGGCGGCGGAAGACTCAATGGTGCTCTCGGAGAAATCAGCCGGCCTTTTCAGGCTTTTAACCCGTCCGGAATTATCTTTTAAATCATCCTTCACAGGAGATTTTTGCGATTTTGATTTAGTGGCCACGGCGTTCGCCTCCTTACTGTGCAAGATTTTCCCCATAACTCAACAAGAATCCTGCTGAACACATATTTTGTTCGCTGAAGCATTTCCGCTTAAATGCAATTCTACCGGCATTTGGATTTGGTGCGGACCGGTTTATTCGTGGCGGAGGCTCTCAATGGGATCGAGGCGGGACGCCTTGAGGGCCGGGTAGAGGCCGAAAAAGATTCCGACGGTCGCCGAGAACAGAAAGGCGATGAAGATGGCATTCAGCGAGACAGAGGTCGGCCAGTGGGCGAGGCGGGTGATGACGGAGGAGATGAGGAGGCCCAGGAGGATGCCCAGGAGTCCCCCGATGAGGCAGAGGACCATGGCTTCATAGAGGAACTGGAACAGAATATCTTTTTGACGGGCTCCAATGGCCATGCGAATTCCAATTTCTCTCACTCTCTCGGTGACGGAGACGAGCATGATGTTCATTATGCCGATGCCTCCCACCAGGAGGGAGACCGAGGCGATGCTGGCCAGGAGGATGGTGAAGATCTGGGTGGCGGCTCCGGCGACCTGGGCCAATTCGGCCTGGGTCCGGAGGACGAAGTCATTGTCCTCGCTCGGGAGCAGGTGGTGTTTCTGACGGAGGAGGCGGGTGATCTCATCAACGGCGGATTGGACCTGTGTCTTGCTCAGAGCCGAAGCGATGATGGTCCCCATGTAGCGGACGTTCTGCAGGCGCGACTGGGCGGTGGTGTAGGGAATGATGACCGTGTCGTCCTGCGCCTCGAAGCTCGACGGCCCCTTTTCACGGAGAACTCCCAGCACCTTGAAGGGGATGTTTCTGATGCGGATCATCTTTCCGATGGGCGATTCGCCTCCAAAAAGGTTGTCTCTCACGATGGTCCCGATGACGCAGACCTTGGCGCCGGCCGCGACGTCCCGGGCGGAAAAAAAAGTACCCTCATCGGTCGGCCAGTTGCGGATTTCGGGAAAACTTTCATTCACCCCGTAGGTGGTCGAGGACCAGTTCTGGTTGCCATAGACCAGTTGGCAGATGGTTCTTAAGCTGGGAGTGGCGTAGGCAACCGAGGGGCAGTCGGAGGTGATGGCCTGGGCGTCTTCCAGGGTCAGGGTCTTTCCGCTGCCGAAGCCGACCTTGGCGCCGCCTGAGCTCTGGGTGCCGGGAAAGATGTAGATGGTGTTTGAGCCCATGGAGGAGATGTTTTTTCCCACTTCGACACTGGCCCCGGAGCCGACGGAGACCATGGCGATGACGGCGGCGACTCCGATGATGACCCCGAGCATGGTGAGAAAGGTCCGCATCTTGTTGCGGCTCAGGGCGGTCAGGGCGGCTTTTACGGCGACGAAAAAATCCATCGTTTTCCTCTCTCCTTATGCTGGAACGCGCTCTTTGTCCTCGACGATCAGGCCGTCCCGGAAGGTGACGATCCGTCCGGCATACTCCGCGACGTGGGGGTCGTGAGTGACCAGGACAATGGTGAGGGATTTGTTTTTGTTTAAATCGCCCAGGAGGCTCATGATTTCTCCGCTCGTCTTGGAATCGAGATTGCCGGTGGGCTCGTCCGCGAGGAGGAGGGAGGGATTGTTGACCAGGGCCCGGGCGATGGCGACCCGTTGCTGCTCTCCGCCCGAAAGCTGGGTGGGAAAGTGTCTGGCCCGTCGGCGGAGGCCGACGGCTTCGAGAGCCGCCTCTATGCGGGAGCGCCTTTCCTCGGGCTGTCTGACATGCCCGTAGTATAAAGGCAGCTCCACGTTCTCGTAGGCCGTCGAGCGGGAGAGGAGGTTGAAGCCCTGGAAAATAAAGCCGATTTTGGCGTTCCTGATTCCGGCGAGGAGGTCTTTGTCCATCAGGGAGGTGTCGATATCGTCCAGGTAATATTTCCCGCTGGTGGGGCGATCAAGACAGCCCAGCATGTTCATGAAGGTTGATTTTCCCGAGCCGGAAGGTCCCATGATGGCCACAAATTCTCCCTCCCTGACGGAGAGATTTACACCGCGAAGGGCCTCGACTGTCGTCTCGCCCATAAGGTAAGTTTTAATGAGATTTTCTACTCTCAGCATAGGGCGCCTCTTTAAATGTGCATTCTCATTCCGGGTTTTTGAGCGGGGGCTTTACCGGGGAGAGTGGTGGAGGTGATCAGAAGATCCCCCTCCTTCAGGTCTCCTTTTAGAAGTTCCGTGAAGGAATTGTCGAAGATGCCGGTGGTGATTTTTGCCGGAAGGGGTTTCTCCTGGACGAGTTTCCATACCTGGGCCCGGTTCTGTTTCTCTTTGGTCCGTTGGTTCTTGAAATCCTTAGGGAAGGGGAATCCTTCCACGGATTCGGCCCGGAAGCGCAGAGCTCCATTCGGAATTCTGAGCACGGAGTCCTTTTTATTGACGGAAATCGTGACGTTGGCGGTCATCCCGGGCTTTAATTTCTGATCGGGATTGGGCGTTTCGACGATGGCGTAGTAGGTGACCACGTTCTGCGAAATAACTGGCTGGGAACGCACCTGCTTGACGAAACCGTTAAAAGTCTCCAGGGGATAGGCGTCCACGGTGAACTCAACGCTCTGCCCCTTGGCCACCTTGCCGATGTCCGCCTCGTCCACGCTGGTGTAAACCTGCATCGTCTTCATGTCCTTGGCGATGGTGAAGAGTACCGGCGCCTGAAAGGAGGCCGCCACGGTCTGGCCCTCATCAACATTCCTGTTGATCACCATCCCGTCAACCGGCGAAGTGATATAAGTCCTGCCAAGGTCAACCCGGGTGTTACTGAGGGTCGCCTCGGCCTGCTTCACCTGCGCGCCCGTCGCCTGAAACTTTGCAGCCGATGTGTCAAGGGAGGCTTTGGCGGAGTTTTTTTGAATAATGGCGGTGGAATAATTGGCCCGGGCGATTTTTTCCCTGGCTTTGGAGGAAAGAAGCGCCGATTTCCTGGTCTGAAGATCGGATTCTGCGGCTACAAGAGCGGAACTGGATGCCTCGAATTGATTTTCAGCATTCTCCTTGTCGCTCAGGGAGACATAGTTGCTTTTAAAAAGCTCGTTGTAGCGCTTGAAATTACTCTCGTCCGTCGTCTTCTGAAACCGGGCCTTGGCCAGGTTGGCCTCCGCGCTTTTTACGGCGCTTTCGGCGCTGAGGATGTCCTGCTTGGAAGTTTCAAGGTTCTGGAAGGCGCTGGCGATGGAAAGGTCCGATTCCTGAAGTGACAGGGCGGCCCGGTTCCGGTCGCTCTGGGAGGCGTCGCGATCGGCCATGGCGCCTTCGAGCGAAGCGCCGGCCTGCCCGACTTTGGAGGCAAAGGTGGAAGGGTCGATGCGCGCCAGGAGCTGGCCTTTTTTAACCGGAGAGTTGAAATCAACGTAGACTTTCTGGATTATACCGGAAACCTGGCTTCCAACGTCCACGCTGGTGGTGGCCTTGAGCGTGCCGCTGGCAACCACTGTTTCGACGACGGAGCCGCGTGTCACCGCCTCGGTCTCGAAACGAAGCGCCTTTTTGTTGCGCTGAAAGGCCGCATAAAAAATAAAAAGCAGAAGTCCGATTGCCAGGACAACCGCCAGCCATAAAAATTTTTTCATCAGTTTTTTCCCTCCACCCGGATGCCGGTGTAATACTCCAGGCCGGCTATGTCGACGCCGTTCTGAACCTGTGCCTGGATCAGGTCCGACTTGGCCTGCGTGTAGCTGAGCAGGGCATCCTGGAATTCCAGGCTCGTGCCGATGCCCAGGTTGTACCTCCCCTGGGCTAAGTCGTAGTTTTCCTTGGCCTGTTTAAGAGCTTCGGTAAGGACCTCTATCTTCTCCCGGGATTCCTTGACATTCAGGGAGGCGCTCTCCACCTCTTTGTAAATCGTGTTCTTAAGAGTATCCTGCTGATAGCCCAGGGCTTTCATGTCGGCGACTGTTTTTTTGAACGTGGCCGGGGTCAGACCCTGGTTGAAGACAGGGACGGATAGATTAAGGCCGTATCCGAAGGAGTCCGAAAGGGAAGAATTATCTCCACTTCCCGACTTTCCATAAGAGGCGCTGCCCGTCAGGGAGGGATTATAGTTGCTGCGGACTTTGCCTAACTGGGCTTCCAGCGATTTCATCTGTGCAGTCATCCGGTGGTAATCGGGACGGTTTTTCAGTGCAAGCGCGTACACATCTCCGAAATCTCCCTGAACTCCCGGGTTCAATTCGCCTTCATCGAGTTTATAAGGATAGGAATCCGCTCCCAGCCCTATTGAGTTGTTCAACTGAACCCGGGCGAGAGCCAGGACGTTTTTGCTCTTGATGAGGTTTAGTTTTGCGTTGGCCAGATCCACTTCGGCCTTGGTGACCTCGATTTTAGAGCGGATTCCCACGCGGTAAAAGTTCTGCGCCTGCAGGAGGTGTGCTTGCTGAATTTTTCCGGTCTCCTCGGCGACCTCCAAAAGTTTTTGCGCGCCGAGCACGAGGAGATAAGCCTGTTTTACCCCCAGGATGACTTTGTTGACACTCGCCAGAAAATCATAATGCGCCGCGGAAAGATTCTCTTTTGCCGCCAGAACGGCATAGCGGGTTCTCCCGAAGTCAAAAACGGTTATTTGCATGGATAAAAGGCCTGAGTAATATTTTTTTTCAACAAAGATGCCCTGGCCGGAAGTGTTTGAAGTATTCCCGCCGTAGGCCGCGGATAAATTTACATTCGGATTGTAGTTGGTTCGCTGCATATTGAGAGATGCCCCGGCGCTCATCTCCTGCTCGTAAGAGGTTTTGAGCTCGGGGTTTTTATCAAAGGAGATTTTAAGGCAGTCCTGGATGGAAAGAACCGGCGCCGGAGCACCGGTTTCAGCAGCATCGATATTTTGCGCTAAGAGAAGAGCCAGGCAGACGGCCATAAGAAAAATGGATAAATTTTTCATAAAAACATTAGATACTTCTTCGGCAGAAAAGTTTCTCCTTTTAGACTTTTTCTAGTAACGGAGCACAGGAGACAGGGGGCCGGAGGAAGAATGAATAAAATTGCAGACATTTTTTAAAGGGCGGGCCGGGGGGGCATTGAACAAAAGGCTTCTGTGGAGCATTTTTATCCTGAGTGCGGCTGTCCTCCTCCTGGAGGTGGTCTACACCCGGATTTTTTCGGTCCTGTTCTTCTATTACTCCGCCGTGAGCGCCATCTCGGTGGCCCTGCTGGGAATGGCTGCAAGCGGAGTTGCCGTCTTTGTTTTCAAGGGGCGTTTTCCCCCGGAAAAAGCCCGGGAGCAGATGGCGCGTTTTGCCTCTTTCTTGTCTCTTTTCGCCTTCCTCTCCGTCTTTTTTCTTCAGCGCGTGCGGGTGAACCTGGAATATCAGTTTTCACCCCTTTCGCCCCACTTTTTAATTCCGTTCCTTCTGGTCTGCCTGATCTCTTTCATCCCTTTCCTGTGCGGAGGCTTTTTTCTGGCTCTTTCCATGACTCACTTTTCCCGCCATATAGGCGTCATCTATGGCGTCAGCATGACGGGATCGGCTCTGGGGTGCCTTCTGGCCATTCCGTCTCTTAACGGTTTCGGCGGCCTTGGGAGCCTCGTCCTGACGGCCCTCCTGGGGGCTTTAAGCTGGCTTCTTCTGTCCGCAAAAATAAGATGGCCCGCCCTCGGTTTTTCCACCCTGATGTGCGTTCTTCTGCTACTGTCGCTCTTCCGGGACATCTTCCCCATGGCCAATGCCAAATCTCTCGACCGACCCGTCTCCTTCAGCAGATGGAATTCATTTTCTCACGTCGCGGTAGTGGAGGGTTTCTCTCAGGATCGGGCTCTCAGCAGCTCGTTTCTTAAAAAAAATCCGGGGAATCCCCCGCCCATGGCCGCAATCCTGATTGACTCCTTTGCCTATGCTCCCATTGTACCCGCGAGTCTCCCGGCCGAAAAGCGCTCCTTTCTCGACGCCGAGATCACCTCTCTTCCCTACGAAATCCTTGACAAACCCAGGGTTTTCATCTTCGGGCCCGGCGGGGGAAGGGACGTGGAGGTGGCGCGTCAAAACCTCAGTCCCGTCGTGTCCGGCGCCGACATAAATCCCATCATCGTGAACCAAATCATGGGGGGCGCCTACCGGGACTACTCCGGAAATCTCTACGGCCGTCCCGGAGTGCATATAGCCGCGCAGGAGGCCAGGAGCTTCCTTAGGAGCGATCCCGATACCTACGATCTCATCATGCTCAATTCGGTGGAGACCTGGGCGGCGATGGCCTCCGGCGCCCTGGCCCTAACCGAGTGCGGACTTTTCACGCTGGAATCATTCGGCGAGTATCTCTCCCACCTGAGACCGGACGGCATTCTCAATATCGCTTTCTGGGACGACAAGAGCCACCCGAGGACACTAAGGCTGACCGCGCTCCTTGGGCGGGTGGCGGAATTCAGGGGCCTGGCCTCCATAAAGGAGCACCTGGCGACCTTCAGTAACGACTCAAATCCCCTGGTCGATTTCGTCAACTGCTCTTTTAAAATGTCCCCCCTGACTAAAAAAGAAATAAACGCTCTGGTAGAGCGCGCGGGAAAATATGGTTTCAGCACCCTCTATCTTCCGGGTATTCCCCTGGAAAAGGAAATCGAGCGTCTGGCCTCTTCGGGAGAGCGGGAAGAGGCGCTTTTGGAATCTCCCGACGATATCTCCTGCCCGACGGACGATCGCCCGTTTTTTTTCTTCACGCTCCGTCCAGGGAACATTCTGGACGCAGTCACCACGGCTCACTTCAGCATGACCGAACTGGCCACGGTCTTTTTAATCTTCTTTCTCCTGGCGGCCGTGGCGCTCTCAATCTTTATTCCTCTCAATCACAGCCAGGAGAGATCCCGGGGGACCTTTTTCGTACTGGCCTATTTCGGGGCGCTGGGGCTGGCCTACATGCTGGTGGAGATTCTCTTTCTGCAGCAGCTGTCGCTTTTTCTTTCGCATCCCGTCTATTCCTTTGCCGTCGTCCTGGGCACGCTTCTGCTCTTTAGCGGCCTGGGCAGCCTCCTCAGCCGGAAAGTACCGGAGGGAAGGGAGGCGGGATGGCTGGGTTTCATCCTGTTTATGATCTGCGCG